>CAMDJP010000001.1 GCA_945900775.1 Akkermansia muciniphila
CCTTCGTCGCGCAGCGGCTCGGTCGGGTCCACGTAGCCTTCGATGACGAAGTCTGAATTCGCCGGAACCTCCAGATCGTTGGTCTCGCACTTGACGAGTTCGACGGATTTTTTGCGGAGGTAACCGGCGAGGAGGAATTCGTCGAGGCCGTCGGGCAGGGGCGCGGTGGCGGCGAAGGTGAACACGGGATCGCCGCCGAGGAAAATGGCGACGGGCATGCGCGTGCCCGTTTCGTAGTAGCGGCGGCCGTGGCGCGCGCCGACTTTCTGGAGCTGCCAGTGCATGCCGGTGGTGCGGTCGTCGTAAATCTGGATGCGATACATGCCGACGTTGCGCTCGCCGGTGTCAGGATCTTTAGTGACCACGCAGGGAAGCGTAATGAAACGTCCACCATCGAGCGGCCAGCATTTGAGAATGGGTAGGTCGGCGAGTGTGGGTGGATTGGCCGGCGTGCCTTTCTGCCAATCAGGTGCAGGCGGCCAACTCGTCGCAGCAGCAGGCGCGTCGAACTTGTGGATGACTTCCTTGCACGGTCCGGTGCGCACGACTTTGGGTTTCGCGTGGCGGAGGTCGAGTGCGGTGCCGAGGAGTTTGATTGCCTCGCGGAAGCCGGTCGGCGGCTTGGCCTTCATGAGCGAACCGAGCTCGGCGGCGACGGCGTCCACGGACTCCGCGCCCATGCTCATCGCCATACGTTTGTGCGAGCCCATCGTGTTGATCGCGACGGGGAAGGGGGAGACAATGCCGTTCACCGTGGGCTTCTCGATGAGCAGCGCCTTGCCGCCGCCGAGCTTCTTCATCTCGCGATTGGCCAGTTCGGTGATCTCCAACTCGGTGGCGACGGGCTGTGTGATGCGGATGAGCTCGCCAGCGCGGTCGAGTTGCTCGATGAAGTCGCGGAAGGATTCAAAGGCCATAGCGCGGCAACAATAGCAGTTCAGTTTATCGCTGCAAACAGCCTTCTCTCTATCTTGTGTGCGGCTTGCATTTTTTTATAGGGCTGCGGATAGTGAGGAAGTAATCGATTGCGCAATGGTCATAGTGTGAGGGATGCTTAAATATGAGAAATAGACTTTTGAAATCAAGCGTGCGATTTGGAATTGGGACAGTGTTGTGGGCGTTAGTGACTGGATTTCTGGTTATGAATACTACGGGTGCGGAATCAAAGACGGGGAAGACGCAATTCGCCACGTTCGGTGGCGGTTGCTTCTGGTGTGTCGAAGCGGTATTCGAACGCTTCGACGGCGTGCGAGATGTGGTCTCTGGCTATGCAGCTGGCAAGACGCAGAACCCCACTTATAAACAGATTTGCGAAGGCACGACAGGTCACGCTGAGGTGGTGCAAATCGAGTTCGATCCGGCAAAAATCACTTACGAGCATCTGCTTGAAATCTTCTGGGAAACGCACGACCCGACCACGCTGAATCGGCAGGGCGCTGATGAGGGGACGCAATACCGGTCCATCATCATCTGCCATGATAAAGGTCAGCAGGAGGTCGCCACAAAATCAAAGCTGGCTGCTGCCAAGAATTTTCGCGGCTCAATCGTGACCGAGATTGTTCCAGTGACGAAGTTTTGGTCCGCGGAAGAAAACCACCAAGATTATTTCCGGCGAAATCCTAACGCGCCTTACTGCGCGCTGGTCATCAGTCCCAAGCTGCAAAAGCTGGAGAAGAAGTCCAAGCGTTAAAGGTCGCGCAATCGCGCATCAGGAACAAAGCAATCCGGTCAGTGCCCGTGCTGCTGTTCTTGGATGTACTCCTGCTTGAGGCCGAGCTTCTCCGGGGCGTGTAGCACGAGCATCTTCATGCGGATATCGGCGGGCACTTCGCTGCGCGTGAGTTTCGAAATCACAATCATTAGAACGATGGCGAGCGGCAAGCCCCAGATAGCCGGTTGCTCGGCGAGCGTGCGTGCGAGGGGATGTGCGGCGTACCAAACTTTCAGTCCCTCGGCCCACTTGGCCTGATCAGCGACCATCGTGCTGGCGATGGCTACGAGACTGAGCGTGCCGCCGGCGAGCATCCCCGTGGCGGCGCCCTTCATCGTGATGTTCCGCCACCACGTGGCGAGAAAGAGCAGGGGGAAATAACTCGTCGCGGCGATAGCGAAGGCCCATCCGACCAGTTTGTTGATCTCGAATGTCTCCACAAAGAAGCCAAGCAGGATCGCGCCCACGCCGCAGATCACAGCACAGTACTTAAACATCTTCATCCGATCTTCCGGTGTAGATTTCGGGCGGAGGATGCGGCCGTAAATGTCGTGCGCTAGTGCGCCGGTCATCGAGACGAGTAGTCCGGAGAAGGTGCTCATGAACGCGGCGAACGCGCCGGCGCAGGTAATGCCGCTGAGTACGGCGCCGAGTGTGCCGTACTTTTCGGTGAGGATGAGCGGAAGGTTTAGAACCACGCCGTCGGTGCCCTTCACGCCGGTGAGACCGTTGTAGAGCTCAGGCATCAGGTTGCGTCCCATCACGCCGAACACCGGCGGGAAGACGTAGAAGACACCAATGAGAATCATCACCCACATCGTGGTGCGCTTGGCGGCGACGCCATCGGGGTTGGTATAGAAACGCACGAGGATGTGCGGCAGGCCGGCTGTACCGCAGACGAGTGCGATGATGAGCGAGTAGGTGTAGAGGAGTGAATAGGGCTTCGATTCCTCAGCCGAAAGGCCGGCGGCCTTGGCGGCTTTGGTGGTCAATGGGCCGAAAGGATTGAGCCAAGTCTCGTCCTTCGGAGCCTTTGCTGGCAGCGCTTGGCGGTTAAGTTCGGCGGCTTTTTCCAGACTCCTCGAGGCGTCGCCTTCGGAGATCATCCCGCTAGTCGGTTTCGTCGAGTTGGCTTGCAGGTGATTTCCGTAATGACCGTACACCGACATGAGCACGAAGATTGGCAGAGAGATGGCGAACATCTTAATCCAGTACTGAACGGCTTGCACGAGGGTGATGCCTTTCATGCCCCCGAGCGCAACGTTGAGCGTGATGACTGCGCCGACCAGCACTACGCCGACCCAGTACGGCAGGCCTTTGACGCCGCCAATCCACTCGATGTCCTTAAAGATGTAGGCGAGCGTCACGCCCGCGCCCTTCATCTGCGGCATCGTGTAAAAGAAACCGATGAAGAGAACGAAGATTACGGCAATCTTGCGGAACATCGGTGAATCGAATCGGCCTTCGGCGAAGTCCGGAATGGTGTACGCGCCGAAGCGCCGTAATGGTCCGGCAATGAATAGCAACAGGAACAGATAGCCGCACGCGTAACAGACCGGGTACCACAGGGCATCGTAGCCGCTGGACATTACCATACCCGCGACGCCCATGAAGCTGGCGGCACTGAGATATTCCCCGGAGATGGCGCTGGAGTTCCAGCCGACGGAGACGGAACGGCCGGCGACGAAGAAGTCACTGGCGGTCTTGGACTTATTGGCGGACCAAAAACCCATCGCGACGGTCACGATGACGGTGATCGCGCTGAACGTGAGAATCCACGGATCAACGTTTGCGAGGAGAGGAATCATGCCGTGGGTTCGGTCGGTTATTTCCGCTCAGCCGCCGCGTTGCCGCGTGTGACTTCATCTACCTCGGCTTCTTCAAGGGCGATGGAGCGACGGATGAAAATCCAGGAGATGATCCAGACCAATGGAAAAAACAGGATGCCGACAATGAGCCACGTGAGCGTAAAACCAAAAACGCGCGTCGCCATCAACTCGGGCGCGAAGTAGTTCAGCAGCGGCAGACCGAAGAGAGCGATGAGGAAAGTCGCGGCGCAGGCAATCGAAAGGCGAAGCTGGCGCTGCATCAACATGTGCAGAAAACTTTCGCTGTGTATGTCCGGCTTTTCAGGCGGTTGCATGGGGCGAGTGTGTAGCAAAGGGGCCTTGCAAGAGCAACGACCCATTTCAAAATCTTCCGTCTTTCCATCGAACGCACCCTGCCGTAACGTCCTCCGCTCGAGAGAATGCCGACCGTTTTCATTAAAACCTACGGTTGCCAGATGAACGAGCGCGACAGTGAAGCCGTTGCTGCGCAACTCGTCGCCAAGGGCTATTCGCTCGCTCCCACGGAGACCGTGGCGGATGTGATTCTGCTCAATACCTGCAGCGTACGCGATGCCGCCGAGCAGAAGGCCCTCGGCAAGATGGCCAATCTCGCCGGTCAGTTCCGCAGGACACGGCGCGACGTGGTGCTCGGTTTCATGGGCTGCATGGCCCAGAGCCGTGGACAAGGGCTGATTGACCAACTTCCAGATGTGGATCTCGTACTCGGCACGCAAAAGTTTCATCGCGCTGCGGATTACATTGACGATCTGCTTGCGGGTCGCCGCCAGCAGATTGTGGACACTGCGGAAGAGCAGGGGAGCGAGGCGACCATTCGTGAGCATTTGCTGAACGGTTCGACCACGAGCGTTCCCGTGACCGCCTTCGTGAGCATCATGCAAGGCTGCAACCAGTACTGCACCTTCTGCATCGTGCCGTACACACGCGGACAGGAACGCAGCCGGCGTATCGAAGACATCGTAGCAGAATGCCGTGAACTGGTTTCAAAAGGGACGAGAGAGATCACCTTGCTCGGCCAGATTGTGACCAGCTACGGCAAGCGCGACTATCCGGTGCGCGATGACAAGTCGGCTTTTGTACAACTGCTCGAGGCCGTCCACGAAATCGAAGGTCTTGAGCGCATTCGCTTCACCTCGCCGCATCCGAAAGGCTACGGAGACGATCTCATCGAGGCTTACGGGCGTTTGCCGAAGCTGGTCGAGAGCGCGCACCTTCCTCTCCAGAGCGGCTCGGACCGCGTCCTGAAACTGATGCACCGCGGCTACACACGAACGAGATTTCTGGAGATCATCGCCAAGCTTCGTGCGGTCCAGCCGGCGATGGGAATCACCACCGATATCATCGTCGGTTTTCCAGGGGAGACCGAGGCGGATTTTGAGGAAACGCTCTCGCTTTGCCGTGAAGTCGGGTTCGATAACGCGTACGTCTTCAAATACAGTCTCCGCAAGGACACGCCCGCCGCTGAGATGCCGGGGCAGTTGCCTGTAGAAATCATCGAGGAACGTCACGCGCGCCTGCTTGGCCTGATCAACGAGATTGGTGGGCGCAAATTCGCGAGTCTCGCCGGTCGCACGATGCAAATCCTCGTGCAAGGCCCGAGTCACCGGAATGCCGCCCGCCTTGAGGGACGTACGCGCTGCAACAGGATTGTTGTGTTTGATGGCAGTGAGCGCCATCACGGTCAGTTGCTCGACCTCAAAATCACGCGCGCCGGCTCGTTTACACTTTATGGCGACCCTGCCATTCTCAACCTCGACTGACTTGCTTTCACCGATGACACCCTCTGAACTCGCTATCCTGCTCGGCGTGATTTTTATCCTGCCGAATATTTACGGTTATTTCCGACCAGCTGCGTTTGGCGCCGCGGTACGGAAGTTTCCGCGCTCGGAGCCGTGGGGTTGGCTGTTCATGCTGGCGGGCACTGCGTGGTTCGTGTGGATTGTGCAGGAAACCCCTTTGGCCGAGTTCGACGCCTTCAAGAAGCATTTCCTCGTCGGCTTCACCGCGGTGGGTGTTTTGACCTGTTTTTTTGTAAAAGACTTCCTCGCTGTGCGCGGATTGTCCGTCGTCGGCCTCCTGTTGGCGAAAGTGGTGATCGAGAAGTTCCGCTGGCTAGACACCGACTGGCGTCTCTATCCGATTGCCATTGCCTACCTCTGGGTGCTCGCAGGGATGTGGTTCGCCATCTCGCCGTGGCGATTACGCGATATTCTCGAATGGGAGCTGGCGAGCGATGGCCGTATCCGCCTGCTCTGCGGTGTGCGTGTGGCGATGGGCGCTCTCTGGGTGATTCTTGGCCTGACAGTTTTCTGACCGCCGTCGCCCCGCTGGGAATCGTTTGACCTAGGCTATTCCTTCTCCTTGCGCGGAGCGCGATCGCGGTTGAGTTGCTGCAGTTCACGGACCGACTTACGCAATTCTTCCAACTCTGCACGGAGCGCCCGCACGTCATCATTCGCCCCAGATTTGGGCGGGAGATCGCCGTGGTTTTTGACGGGTTTTTGAGCGTTCTCGGGCGCTTGGCCCTTGATAACTTTCATCTTATCACTCGTCGGCTTCTGGCGGGACTCTTCTGATTTGCCCTGCTGAGTGAGTTGTTGCTGAACCTTGTCAGCCAACTCGCCCATGCCTGCTTGGCGAAGATGCGCAATCGCTTCGGAGAGATGTTTCCGGCGCGCGTCATCACCTTTGCCCCCGGCGGAAGGCGTTTTGCTCGGCTTCTGCGACTGCTTTTCATGCAGCATGTCCTTTGTCTCGCGGGCCAAGCGGTCCGCCTCCTCCGTTTTTCCTTTGCTGCGCAATGACTGAATTTTCTGTTCACGCTCCGCCAGCCATTGCTTTTGATCGTCGCCGCCTGCAGTCGGTTTCTTATCGGCACCCGGTTGCTGCCCTTCCAGTCTTTTCATCAAGGCTTCGGCCTCTTGCCAGACGCGCCCGGCTTCATCCAATTTGCCTGCAGACTTCAACTCGGAAGCCTTCAAGCGCAATTCGCGAATCTGCTCACGAATGCGCTCGGGTGAGCGTTTTTCCTGAGCAGAGGAAATTGTGATGCTCAACATTATGGCGAGCGCGAAAGGGAGCAGAGTTTGTTTCATGGCTTGTTTGGTCTGGGTTGTTCCTCCGCAAGGTGAGCTGATTTACGGAAAGCTACAAGCGAATTTATGAAGCAACGAGAGTGCCAGAGTGAGATGGAAACGAACCAGTTACTTGCCAAAGCACATCAGACGCTTCTCTGTCCGTAGGAAGATTTGTCCGTCCACCATCGCGGGTGTGGACATGACAGTCTCGCCTATTTCGTTTCGAGCCAGCACTTCGAGCGAACTGCTACTGCTGAAAACGGTCACGGTGCCTTTCTGCGAAATAGCGTAGATATTTCCGTCCACCGCAGCGAGGCTCGCGTAGTAATCGCCGAATGCACCGAGGCGTTCGTCGCGGTAAATGATTTCGCCGGTCTTCGCGTCGCAGCAAGTGACCATTCCGCCGCTGCGCACGCTGTAAACACGACCCTGATGATAGAGCGGCGAGGCCACGTAAGGCAGGCTGCGGTTGTGTTTCCAAACGACATGCGTGTCGGTGATGTCGCCACGGCCGCCTGGTTTCACGGCGAAGATGGCGTTCTCCGCCTGCACGAACTGTGCGGCCATTCCTTCAAACTCGGCTTTGGTCACGGTGCCGTCTTTGTCGAGATCGAACTGCGTGAAGCGATCCCAGAATGGGCCCGACGGAAACTCATCTTTTGTCAGCTTGCTGTCCTTGTTCGTGTCGTTTTGTGAGAGAAAATCCGCGTGCGGCGGAAGAGTGAGACGATCTCCGGCGTCGCCGCCGATGTTCCAACTCGCGATGAAGAGCAGGCCCTCGCCGGCTGCAGGGGAGGCGTTCGCGACGCGTGCCATGCCACGGCAGGTCCATCGAAGCGAGCCATCCTTCGGATCGTAGGAGGAAACTTTCAGCGAACCGTTGACGATGATCTCCTCGGTGCCGTCGTGTCGCCAGACGAAGGGTGTCGCGAAACCGCGACGGTGGCTCGGACGCGCCGTTTTCCAAGCCTGTTTGCCGGTGCGCTTGTCGACGGCGACGAGGAAGGAATCCATATCGCTATCGCACAGTTGAATGACGAAATCTCCGGCGAGAATGGGAGAACTCCCCGCGCCGAACTCGACAATCGGCTGGGGCAACGGATGGCGCCAAAGTTCCTTACCCGTGAAGTCATACGCAAGTAGCCCGTAGGAACCGAAATAGACGACGACGCGCTCGCCATCCGTGCAAGCGGTGGGCGCGGCGGGATTGCTGATGCGATGGGAGGCCTCGATTTTTTCAGCAGGCGCGACTTTTTTCCAAAGTATTTTTCCAGAGGCGCGATCGAGCGCGAGCGTAACAAGTTTTCCCGCGTCCACCCCGGTAAGGAAGATGTGTTTATCCCAAATGACAGGTGAGGAATGGCCGGCAGGCAACTCCGCGCTCCAGACGAGATTCGTTTTGGGACCAAAGTGGATGGGCGGCTTGCCATTGCCGATACCGGAAGCATCCGTTCCGCGGAACTGCGGCCAGTTTGTGGCGTTCGTGGTGCAGATGTAAGCAGCAATGAGCGTGGCGGCGAGAGATAACGAGAGGCGCATGGCGAGAAAGTGTTTCGTTGTTGATTGTTGGTAACTGAATCGAGAGCGTCAAAGAAGCAAATTCCTGTAAGCCGATTTTCTACGGTAAAGTTTCCGTCTGTCTTTTTAGTAAACGGCATCGATGTGCTGTCGAAGTAAAGTAACCGGACAAGAATCTTGACTCTCATCTCTAGAGGCAGAAAATTGTGGGAAATGAGCTCGAGTCGAAAACAGGTTTCTGCCTGCGACTGGGAAGACGCTGAGTAAACACGGTTCCTATTAATTCAATAACCTATGAACAAGATGATGAACGGATGGCGGCGGTGGTCTTGCTGGTGAGTGGTGTCGCTTCGACGACGAGTTGGGCAGCTGAGTTGGCGGTCAAAAGCGGACAAAAGATTGCCTTCTTGGGCGACTCAATCACTCAGGCTGGAGCGGGTGCGAAGGGTTATGTTCGGCTCGCGATTTCGGGATTGGAAGCGAGCGGTGTGAAGACGACGGCCATTCCCGCCGGCATCAGCGGCCACAAATCCAACCAGATGTTGGCGCGGCTGGAGAAGGATGTTCTGAGTAAAAAACCGGATTGGATGACGTTGAGTTGTGGCGTCAACGACGTCTGGCATGGCGCGAAGGGCGTGCCACTCGATCAGTACAAGATGAACATCACCAAGATTGTGGATCAGTGTCAGGCGGCCGGCGTGAAGGTGATGCTTCTCACATCGACTATGATTGGGGAAGATCAATCCAACGCGAACAATCAGAAACTGGTTCCCTACAACGAATTTCTGAAAGCGCTCGCCAAAGAGAAGAGCTGTCTTTTTGCCGACCTGAACGCCGACATGCAGGCCGCCATCGCGAAGGTTGGCGCCGCGAAGAAGGGAAATCTCCTGACCAGCGATGGTGTTCACATGAATCCGGAAGGCAACAAGATGATGGCAGTTGGAGTGCTCAAGACGTTCGGTTTGAGCGCAGATCAGATTGAACAGGCGCAAAAGGCGTGGACCACTCCTGCGCCTGCGCCAGTCGGGAAATAGTTTTGAACTAGCAGCTTCAAAAGGGAACATCAGAAATGTCCTTAGCCGCTGCGATATCCATTCGAACGCTATGCATCTTCTCCTTACGTCGGTTTTAATCGCGTCTGCAGTTTCAGTCTTCGCTGCCGATGGCAACTGGCCGAGTTGGCGGGGCGCGAGTGGCAATGGCAGCAACGACGGCGGTTCTTATCCCGTGAAATGGGATGCCGACTCCGGTTGGTTGTGGAAAACGCCACTGCCCGGCAAAGGTTGCTCCACACCTATCGTTTGGAATCAGCGCATCTTCATCACCGCGCCGATCGAAGGGAAGGATGCACTGCTCACGTTTGACTGGAACGGGAAGTTGCTGTGGCAGGCGGCGCTCGGCGTCGAGAAACCTGGCAAACACCGCAATGGATCTGGGTGCAACTCGTCGCCGGTCACCGATGGCAAACTTGTCTTTGTGTACTTCAAGAGCGGTCAACTCGCCGCGGTCGACTTCGACGGGAAAGTGCGCTGGAAAACGAACCTCACCGAGCGCTTCGGAAAGGATACGCTCTACTGGGATTACGGCACTTCGCCCGTGCTTACCGAACGCGATGTGGTGGTGACACTCATGCACAATGGCGAATCGTGGATGGCGGCCTTTGACAAAAACACCGGCGTACAACACTGGAAGATCTCCCGCAATTACACCACTCCAACGGAGAACGATCACAGCTACGCCACACCGATCACTATCCGCCACGCCGGCAAAGAGGCTCTCCTCGTCTGGGGCGCAGAACATCTCACCGCTCACGACGCGGCGGATGGGAAAATTCTCTGGTCCTGCGGCGATTTCAATCCAGACCGTAGCCGCAACTGGGTCGCCGTTTCCTCCTTCGTTCTTGCGGGCGACATGGCTGTCGTACCCTATGGTCGGGGTTCGCGTTTGCATGGGATTAAACTTGGTGGTGCGGGCGACGTGACCGTGTCGCATCGCGCATGGCAACGGAAGGACACCGGGACTTTCGTTCCATCGCCCGTGGAGCATGCGGGCAAAGTTTATCTAGTTCGCGATCGTGGCGAGGTCGAGTGCATCGAACCGAGTAGCGGTAAAACACTCTGGTCTGGCGCGCTACCCAAGAGTGGCGCGAACTATTACTCCTCGCCCAGCGTCGCGGATGGAAAGATTTATGCAGCTCGGGAAGACGGTATCGTTTTCGTTGCCAGCGCAAATGGGAAGTTCGAGGTGCTAGCGGAGAATAACATGGGCGAGCGCATCATTGCTTCACCTGTGCCGGTAGCTCGTCGCCTTCTGCTGCGAGGTGAGAAGCACCTGTTTTGCATCGCAGATCCCGTTTCCAAAACGAAATAGTCCCCTTGCCTACAGGGGGCGAAAGCGACTGGAAACGGATGAACACTGCGTCCGCGCGCGACGTCCTACTTTGGACGCGGGCATTTTTTAAATTGATATGAGGCTGAAGCATAGGATTTTCCAGATTTTCGCAGCTCTCTTGCAGATGGGAATTTTGTGTTCGCATGGTGCGCAATCTCCGGAGGCCGATGTAGATTTCTTTGAACAGAAAATCCGTCCGGTACTCGTCGAGAAATGCTACAAGTGCCATTCCGCTCAGGCGCCAAAACTCAAAGGCGGGCTCTCGCTCGAAAGCCGCGAGGCGCTTCTCAAAGGCGGCGAAACTGGTCCAGCCATCGTTCTGCAAAAACCGTCGCAGAGTCTTCTTATCAAGGCCATCGGCCACGGCGACGAAAACACCGCCATGCCGCCCAAGGAAAAGTTGACGGCGAATGTGATTGCCGACTTCGAAAAATGGGTGCAGATCGGCGCGCCATTCCCAGCCCCGCAGTCCACTTCGCCCAAGGCTGCTGGGCCGGCGTGGTGGGAGAAGGTTGCCGAGAAAGATTTGCTGCCGCCGGATCGGACGATTGCGCAGGCCGTGGATCATTACCTTGGCGACCGGTTGAAAAAGTCCGGGGTTAAACCTGCGCCGGCGGTTGCTGAGGCCGTGTTTGTTCGGCGTGTCACGCTCGATATCGCCGGCCGCATCCCGACGGTGGATGAAGTGAAGGCGTATCTCGCGTCGAAGGATCCAAAGAAGAAAGAGAAAGTGGTCGACGAGTTGCTCGCTTCGCCGAGTTTCGTGCGCCACCAATCAACCGAACTAGCATGGCTCTTACTCGATGGCACCGGTAAGGGTGCTGGTAAAAGCGGAGGAAAAAAAGGTGGCCAGGCCTCCGCGAATTTTGACGAATACGTCACTCGTACTGTCGCGACGAACCGGCGTTGGGATCAGGTTTTCAAGGATATCATTCTTGCCGACGACGCCACCGCTGAATCCAACGGCGCCTCCGCTTTTCTGCGCGAGAAAATCAAGGATCAGGATCGTCTCGTGACCGATGTCAGTTCACGCTTCTTCGGTGTGAACATCAGTTGTGCTCAGTGCCACGATCATCCACTCGTGCCTTCTTGGAAGCAGGACCACTACTACGGGATGAAGTCGTTTTTTAGTCGCACGTTTGAGAATGGCGATTTCCTCGCCGAACGCGATTACGGCACGATTAGTTTCAAGCCAAACAAAGGCGACGGCAGCAAAGCGGTCAGGCCGATGTTTCTCGGAGGCCCGCCCATTACCGAACCAGAGATGGCGGAGTTGAACGAGGGTCAAAAGAAGGAGGAGAAGAAGTTGCACGACGAGGCGAAGAGTAAAAAAGAGCCGCTGCCGCCGCCTTCTTTCAGTCGCCGCGCCAAGCTAATCGAAGAGGGATTGAAGGCCGGACACGAAGGTTTCTTCTCCCGCTCCATCGCGAATCAACTGTGGAATCGTTTCTTCGGGCGCGGGTTGGTGGTGCCGCTGGATCAGATGCACGGTCAAAACGCACCTAGCCATCCCGAATTGCTGCAGTGGCTCGCGCGCGATTTGGTGAAGCATGACTACGACCTACGCCGCCTCATCCGGGGACTCGTGCTCAGCGACGGGTACGCACGATCGAGTCGGTGGAGTAATTCCGTACGCCCCGATCCCGCGTTATTCGCCACGGGAATTCCGCGGGCACTCACGCCGGCGCAGTTTGGTGCATCATTGCAATTCGCAGCGACGGAACCTGACACGTTCAAGCCCGGTCTCACGCCGGAAGAAAAACAGAAAGCGATTGAGCGTCTCGAAAAAACGGGGCAGGGAATGGCGAGTCTCTTTGAGCGTCCGGCTGATGACTTTCAAGTCGGCGTGGACGAGGCGCTGTTGTTCAGCAACAGTGACCGTATTCAGCGCGAACTTCTCGCCGATGGCGGTGGTCGCCTTGTCAAGCACATGGTCACACTCAAAGATCGCCATGCACAAGTGGAGGCGGTTGTTTGGAATGTGCTTTCACGACCGGCCGAGTTGGCTGAAATCAAACTGCTCAGCGACTATCTAGAGAAACGGCAGGAGCGTCCGATCGCAGCCTTGCAGCAGGTTGTTTGGTCGCTGATGACCTCCACGGAGTTTCGTTTCAACCATTAATGAACTAGGTTAAAAAACAGTAAATAGCCTGTGTAACCGATGCGTCGAATGCATGGTTATTTAATGAAAAAGCCATGAGTGCCAAAAACACATTCTGCGGTTCCATCGAACACGGAATAACTCGGCGCGCCTTTCTCAGCCGCGTCGGCGTCGGGTCTGCCTTGCTTGGCACCAGCGGTGCCGTTCACACGTTTGCGGAAGAGGGTCTCACTCAGGCGCTCAAAGCCAGCGGCAAGCGGGTCATTCTGCTCTGGCTTGCGGGTGGCGCGAGCCAGATTGAGACGTGGGATCCGAAACCGGGTCGGCCGACCGGCGGCCCGTTTGCGGCGATTCCCACCAGCGTCCCCGGCGTGCACATCTGCGAATTGATGCCGGAGATGGCGAAGCGAATGAAGGATCTTACCATCATCCGCTCGCTCAATTCTCGGAATGCCGATCACGGCGGCGGCGCGGTGTTGATGATGCGCGGTCGCCAGGATGAGCCTACGGTAAAGTATCCTGACCTCGGGGCGATTCTGGCCAAGGAACACGGTCGAGCCGACAGCAAGGTGCCCGATTACATCTCGCTCTACACGGCGGCTGAGGGGCGGGATTTTTCGCGTGTCAGTTCAGGGTTTCTCGGTGCGCGCTTCAACCCGATGAAGCTAGGAGAAAGCATGACGCCGCCGAATATGAAGCGGCTCGATTCCATCAGCGATGTGGATCATCACTCGCGCGCGGAGCTGCAGGAGATGTTGAACCGCCAATTCATCGGCGGTCGCGAGCTGTCTTCCACCAAGAGTCACGCGAATGCCTACGCGCGCGTCCACGGCTTGATGAGCAGCGAACAACTCTTCGACATTTCGAAGGAGCCGGAGCACGTGAAGAAGATGTACGGGCCGACGCTGTTCGGTCAGCAGACGCTGATGGCTCGGCGAATGGTGGAGGCAGGCGTCCCGTTTGTGCGCGTCGCTCGGGCGTGGTGGGACAGTCACGGCCAAAACTTTGAAACGCACCAGGAGATGGTGCCCGAATTAGATCGCGTGATGGCGGGGTTGATGGACGACCTGAAACAGCGCGGGATGCAGGACGACGTACTGGTGATTGCGATGGGCGAGTTCGGTCGTACGCCGACCATCAACTCAAGTCTTGGCCGCGATCATTTCGGCAGCGCGTGGAGCGTGGCAATGTTCGGCGGCAAGCTGAAGCGCGGCGTGGTTTACGGAAAGACAGACAAAGACGGTAAGGAAGTCGCCGAGAATCAGGTCGGTGCAGGCAACGTTTTTGCGACCATTCTTGAAGCTGCAGGTATTCGGCACGACAAAGAGTATCACGTCGGCGCACGGCCGATTCCGCTGGTTAATCCCGGCATCAAACCGATCAAAGACGTTCTGGCCTAAACCGAAAATCTCTCATGCCCGCAGACCCGTTTAAATTCAAGCAGACGAAAGAAATCAGCCGGAAAGACATTCTGCTCAGCGTTGCATGCGAACCGGAGTCGACCCGTCTGTTCGTGGGCAGTTCCGATTCGAATGTGCATGTGATCGATTTCGCTGCCGAAAAAGCAGAGCCGATTGCGCTCGATGGGCATTCAGGTTACGTGACCGGCGTCGCCATCTCAGGCGCGTTTATTGTCTCCGGCGCGTACGATGGGAAACTTATCTGGCGCGACCGAAAAACACTCAAGGCCGATCGCACCCACAAGGCCCACGACAAATGGATTCGGGCCGTTGAGGCGTCTCCTGATGGTAAGCTTATCGCGAGTGTGGCGGATGACATGATCTGCCGTGTTTGGGACGTGACCAGTGGCAAAATGAAGCATGAGTTGCGGGGGCACGAGTTGATGACCCCTAGTCATTTCAACTCGATGCTATATGCGTGCGCCTTCTCGACTGATGGCTCGTATCTTGCAACCGGCGACAAGGTCGGTCACATCGTTGTGTGGGACATGTCCAGCGGCAAGTCGGTGAAAACGATGGAATCGCCCGGCATGTACACATGGGATCCCCGCGCCCGCATTCACTCCATCGGCGGTATCCGGTCCCTGGCGTTTTCGCCGGATAACTCCGTGCTCGCCGTCGGCGGAATGGGGAAGGTCGGCAACATTGACCACCTCGAAGGCAAGGCGCGACTCGAGCTTTTCGATTGGCGAGCGGAGAAATCGGTCCAAGTTGTCGAATGTGACAAAACCAAGGGATTAATCACGCGTCTGGCATTTCATCCGAAGAATGACTGGCTTGTCGGCGCGGGCGGTGACTCCAAAGGTGCCTTGGTTTTCTTCGATACAGCTGGAAAGAAAACGTTGCGTGAAGAATCCGTGGCGGCGCACGTGCATAAATTTGCCGCGACCGACTCGATGGACCGCCTCTATCTCGCGAGCCACAACAAGCTCTCGATCTGGGAATTGTCCGCCTGACAATTCTGCTGCCTAGCTTCGGCTTTTTCGAAGTCGAACGGGTGACGCAATGAAAAAAGATTCGCGCAGATTTCTCTTCTCACAGCATGACGCGCCAATCCTTGTTGTGCGAGGCGGCGCAATCGGCGATTTCATTCTCACGTTGCCGGTATTGTCGGCACTGCGCCTGAATTTCCCTAATGCACGAATAGAGCTTCTAGCTCGTGCTCGAACTGCACCGTTGGCTATCGCTGGAGTTTTGGCCGATAATTGGCGTGATCTCGAGGGGCGTGAAGTGTCGGGTCTTTTTGTACCGAAAGGTGAAATCACACCGTCCCTGCGTGAGTGGCTCGGACGATTCGCGCTGGTTATCTCTTACGTGCCGGATCCCGAAGGTGTGCTTCTCACGAATCTCTCGCGCTTCTGTCCTGCGCGCGTTTTCAGTGGACCTTCGCGCCCTGATGAAACGCAGTCGCAGCACGCGACTGAACAGTTCCTTGAACCGCTTCGCGCCATTGGCATCAAAGAGTTCGCGCTAGTACCGCGCTTAGGAGGCAGTCTTCGTTGTGAAAGCGTGAGGAATCGGAGTGCTGGATTAACGTTGGCGATGCACCCGGGAAGTGGTGGCGAAAAGAAGAATTGGTCAGAGGCGCGATGGAGCGAGTTGCTCGCAGGATTAAGTCACGAAACAGATTGGAATTTTCTGCTCGTTGGAGGTGAAGCTGAGCGGGGCAAGTTAGCGCGTCTCGCGGGACAGTTGCCCTCATCGCGTTTCGACTTGGCCGAAAATCTGCCGCTGACGGAATTGGCCATGCGATTGCATTCCTGCGATTTCTTCCTCGGACATGACTCGGGAATCACTCACTTGGCGTCGGCTCTTGGCTTGCCCGGACTCGTGTTGTGGGGTGATACGAATGCGACGGTGTGGCGACCATTGGGCGGCCGAATGGAAATCCTCCGCGAGGAGGGCGGCCTAGTTGCGTTGAGCGTGGAAAAGGTCTTTCGGGAACTGCGTCGCTCGGCTCATTTCGCGCCGATGGCGTAGAGAGCATCGTAACCGCGCAGGTAGAGTCGACCATTGGCGACCGCAGTCGACGCAGTGATTTCATCAGGCAGCTTATTGGTCGCGAGAAGTTCGAAGGTTGGCCCCGCTTTGACGACGCTCACGGTACCGTCGGCGGCGGTGAGATAGATTTTCCCATCGGCTCCGAGCGGCGAGGCGCGGTGCTTCTGGTTGTGCGTGCGCTGGGAGTAATGCGCTTTGCCAGTTTTGCTGTCGAGGCAGGTGAGCACGCCATTCTCTTTGCAGAGGTAAACCTCGTTGCCATACACGAGCGGTGAAGGGACATCGGGCGTTCCGGAATCGAGCCGCCACTGTTCGCCGGGGGAGCCGGCCTTCAACAAGCCGGTCGCGCTGGGCTTCACGGCGACTACACCGCGATTTTTCGCAGTCGGAACGATGATGAGTCCAGCCACGGCGACAGGAGAAGCGACAAAGCGCAATGTACTGTTGTAATTGTCTTTCGGATTCAAATCGCCAAGACGCCAGATTTCCTTGCCGTCCTTCAAGTCGTGGGCCACGGCGTAATCATTTCCGTGCGTAATGAGATGGGCGCGCTTGCCATCGTTCCAGAGGCAGGCACTGGCGTAGGAATGCTCACACTCGGCGCGGCCGTCGCTAGGGCGCTCGACGTTCCAGACGGTGTTCCCGGTAGCGCTATCGAGGGCGACGACGCGGCCGCCGCCGGCGTGGATGAGCTGCAGATAAAGCCGGCCCTGATGAAGGAGCGAGGTGGCGTGGAAGCCGAAGCCGTAACGGAACTTGCCGAACTTTTCCTGCACGTTCACTCGCCAGATTTCCTTCCCAGAGAAATCAGAGGCGGCAAATTCACCCGCGCCTGTAAGGGTGTACACGCGGTGGCCGTCGGTGCTGGGCGAGGGCGATGCGCCGTTACCTTCCCGCTTGCCGCCCTTCTCGATACCAAGCGGCTGTCGCCAGAGTTCTTTTCCCGCCGTGCTGACGCAGATGAGGACGATTTCGCCCGGTGCGGCGCTGGTGATGAAAATCTTATCGCCCCACACGGCGGGCGTGCTCGATCCGGCTCCGGGAAGTGGGAGCTTCCAGAGGATGTTCTCGGTGGCGCTCCACTTGGTGGGGAGGTTGACCTCGGTGCTGATGCCGTCGTGGGTCGGCCCTCGCCAATTCGGCCAGTTCTCAGCGGCAGCGAGGAAAGGAATCGCGCAAGCGAGAAGGGAGGCAAAAACGGATTTCATGCCGCGAAGGCTGCCATCTGCGATGCCGACAGACAATCTCTATTCAGAGCAGCGACCGCGATAAAAGGCAGAGGCGCCGCTCACTCCCACTCGATGGTTCCGGGCGGCTTGCTGGTGATGTCGAACACGCAGCGGTTGACACCCTTCACCTCATTGATAATCCGGCTGGAAAGCTTCTCGAGGAGCGGGTAGGGGAGCTTCACCCAGTCGGCGGTCATGCCGTCTTGCGACTCGACGGCGCGGATGGCGAGTGTGTAGTCGTACGTGCGCTCGTCGCCCATGACTCCGACGCTTTTGCAGGGGAGCAGAACGGCGAAGCTCTGCCAAATCTTGTAGTAGAGGCCGCTCGCCTTCATCTCCTCGACGACGATTGCGTCGGCGTTGCGGAGGATGGCGCACTTGGCCTCGGTGACTTCGCCCAGGATGCGGACGGCGAGGCCGGGACCGGGGAACGGCTGGCGGTAGACGATTTCCTTGGGGAGGCCGAGCTCGAGCCCGAGCTGCCGGACCTCGTCCTTGAAGAGGCGGGCGAGCGGCTCGACGAGCTTGAACTTCATGTTCTTTGGCAGGCCGCCAACGTTGTGGTGGCTCTTGATCATCGCCGCTGGGTTGCCGGCAATCGGGATGGACTCGATGACATCCGGGTAGAGCGTCCCTTGTGCGAGAAACTTGGACTTGCCGGCTCGCTTGGTGGCGGCTTGGAAGACGTCGATGAAGGCCTTGCCAATGACCTTGCGCTTCCGCTCGGGGTCGGTGACGCCCTTGAGCTTCCTGAGGAAGAGAGCGGAGGCGTCCTCGTACTGGAGCTTCACCTTGAAGTTTCTGCCAAAGACCTCTTGGACGACCGCGGCTTCATGGGCACGCAGTAGGCCGTTATTGACGAAGATACAAGTGAGTTGGTCGCCAATGGCCTTGTGGATGAGTGCGGCGGCGACGGACGAGTCGACTCCCCCGGAGAGACCAAGAATGACGCGCTCGGAGCCGACTTGTGCGCGGATCTCCTCGACGGCCTGCTCGACATAGCTGCGCATCGTCCAGCTCTTGCCGCAGCCGCAGACGCCGTGGACAAAGTTGGCGAGGACCTCTTTGCCGCGAGGGGAGTGGACGACCTCTGGGTGAAACTGAAGGCCGAAGAATTTACGCGCGTGGTCCTCGATGGCGGCGTACTCACTATTCTCGGTGGTGGCGACCGAGACGAAGCCCTTGGGGAGCTTGGTCAGCTTATCACCGTGGGAGTTCCAGACCTGGAGCGAGTCGGGGAGCTTGCGGAAGAGAGCGCACGAAGCGTCCTTCACCGTGAGCGTCCCCTTGCCGTACTCGCGCTTGAGGCCCTTCTCCACGCGGCCGCCGAGGAAGTGGGCCAGGAGTTGGACGCCGTAACAGATACCGAGGACAGGGACGCCGAAGGCGAAAATCCCCTTGTCGGGCATCGGGGCGCCCTTGGCGTAGACGCTGTTGGGCCCTCCGGAGAGAATGATGCCTTTGGGGGCGAGCCTGGCGATTTCAGCCGCCGGGGTGTTATACGGGAGGATGGTGGAGTACACGTTGCACTCGCGAATACGGCGCGCGATGACCTGGGTGTACTGCGATCCGAAATCAAGGATGATAATCTGCTCGTTCATCTTAAAAAGAAGGCGGAGTCTTTGCCTGCGTGAATCGTTTTTGGCGAGGAAAAACTCAACCACCAGCTCACTGGTTGATGATTTGCACGGTGCCAGTGGCGGGAGTGTAGACGAGTCGTTGATTTGGTGGCAATGGGGGCAGAGCGGTGAGATACCCTTTGACGACGACTTCCTGAAGATCTTTTGGGTTACGCCCTTCTGCCGCAGAGAACTGCTGGATGGCCTCCGTAATCTGCAGGAGGTTCAGTTTGCCGACAGCAGCTTTCTTGCCTTTGTTCACCGCGCCAAGATAGTCCGTTGGCGCATTCAGCGGATTTTCGCCGAGCTTCGGTTCGGGCTTCGCTTTCGGGTTCTCGACGGACTTTTCACTGCAAGCGATGAAAGCCAATGCAATCAACGTAGCGAGGAGCGAACGGGACTTCATGCGTGCAGTGTGGCGGAAGGTGGATTGGCAGCACCGCTATTCGCCGCCTTCGCGGAGTACCTCGAGCTTTGTGCCACCCTTCTGGACGAGGTTCAGCAGGACGCCTTTCTTCGGGTTCGCGTCGGTGAAGGCGTCGTTGAACTCGTTCACGTTGACGATTTTCTTTTGGTTCACCTCGGTGATGAGATCGCCGAGCTTGATACCGCGGGCCTCTGCGGAGCTCTTCGGGGTCACGGCCGTGACGACGACGCCGACGGTGGTCTTGAGTTTAAATTTCTCCGCGAGGGTCGGCGTGATGTTCTCGACGGTGAGGCCGAGGCTCTTCGAAATATTTACGCTGGCTGGTTGGCTCTCGGTTTTTTTGGCTGGGGGCGGAGTTCCTCCTTGCTTGGGTGCCGGCGGGGCGGGCTTGCTGGAAACCTCACTGCCGTCCGGCCACGCCTCGGGCTTAATCTTCACCTTGATGTTTTTCCCGTTGCGATTGATATCGAGTGTCACGTCGGTGCCGATGCCTTTGGCGCGAACCTGATTGCGAAGTTGTTGAGAAGAGGCGACAGCCTTGCCGTCCACGGCGGTAATGACGTCGAACGGCTTGAGGTCAGCCTTGGCTCCGGGGCCGCTGGGGTCGATTTCCTTCACCACCACGCCGTCGGTGACGCCGCGGACGAGGTTGCGGTACTCGGGATTCTCGCTCAGGCCTTGAATGTCGACGCCGAGCCACGGGCGAATCACCTTACCGTCGGCGATGATGCGTAGACCGATGTCCTTGGCGAAGTTCGACGGGATGGCGAAGCCGATGCCGGTGCCGATGCCGCGGATCAGAGTGTTGATGCCGATGACCTCGCCCTCGATGTTCACGAGCGGGCCACCGGAGTTGCCGGGGTTAATGGGCGCGTCGGTCTGGACGAAATCTTGATCCTGCATCGAAGGATCTTGAATGATGCGGTTGCGGCCCTTGGCGCTGACGTGGCCGATGGTGACGGTGTAATCGAGTCGAAACGGCGTGCCGACAGCTATGGCGAATTCGCCGACCCTCACCTTGTCCGAGTCAGCGAACTTGGCGGGCGTGAGGCCCGAGGCTTTGATCTTGATGACGGCGATGTCCGACTGTGTGTCGATGCCGCGTAGTTCGGCCTCGAATTCCTTACCGTCCACGAAGGCGACCTTGATCTTGTCCGCACCCTCGACGACGTGGCGGTTGGTGAGGATGTAGCCGTCCTCGCGCACGACGATGCCGGAGCCTTGCCTATCGAAGACGGGGTTGCGGCGCTGTTGGGGCACGGGCGCGGATTTCTTTTTCCGCATCTCCTCTTCCATCTGGTCACGGAACTGCTTGGGGAGGAACTCGAAGAGCGGGTTCTGCTGCGGTGCTTGGTTACGGGCAAAATCGGGCTTTTGCGCGACAGAGATGACGACCACCGACGGCGCGACCTTCTCAGCCACCTCGACGAAGGCTTGGTTAAGCTGGCGCGCGAGATTGAGCGCCGCGGAATCAGCCGCGTGCAGAGGGGCGGCGAACAACTGGGCGACAAAGATTGCTACCGATAACGAAGACCAGAGATGTTTCATAGGGGAATGGTATGTCACGGACGGCACGGCGGCAAACACAACGTTACGTTTATACGACAAGTTTCCTGTGACGCGCATTGACTTGTTTTTAGTTGCTCCCTACGGTTCCAGCAACTCGAAAAACGCATGTTTCCCCTCGTTGAAAAGCTCCTAATTCTCCAAGATCGTGACCGCCAACTCATTCGCACCCGCGCCGAGTTGGCCGGCCTTGCCCACGAACGTCACAGCATCCAGACCCGTGCCGCCGAGGCTCAGACCGCTCTCACCGCCGCCCGCGAGCGCGTGAAGCATAACGAGTCCGACCGCAAGAAGCTCGAGTTGGATGCCCAAGCTCAGCAAGCCTCGATTGACAAGTACGCGGGCCAGCAGCTTCAGACGCGTAAGAACGAGGAATACAGCGCCTTGAGCGAGCAGATCGGCCACTGCAAGAAGGTCATCGCCCAACTGGAGGACCAGCAACTCGAGATCATGGAGCGCGGCGAGCAGTTGCAGAAAGAGACCGCCGCCGCCAACACCGTTTTCCAAGAGGCCAAGAAGCTGCTCGACGGCCAGTCCACGGCTATCGACGAGCGCGAGCGCAACCTCAAGCTGCAACTCGCAGACTATGAAATTCAGCGTGTCGCCGCAGGTGCCGAGGTGGATGAGGATGTCCGCACCCGGTACGAACGCTTACTTAAGACTAAGGGCGAGAACGTCATTGTCGGTGTCGCCAATGCGGTTTGTGGCGGTTGCCACATGACGCTTCCCACTCAGGTCATCCTCTCCTGCAAAGCTGATTCCGAGATAAACTTCTGTCCCCACTGCAGCCGCGTGCTCTACTACACGCGCGACATGGAGACGGTCCCCGCCTGACCGAGTGCACCCGCGCCTTGTCTTTCCCACCGTTCTCCCGTAGTGTGACCTCGGTTTTGGAAGGGCGGAGAATCGCTCTCGGGGAAACCCGAGGGAGGAAAGTCCGAACTCCGCAGGGCGCGATGCCGCGTAACTCCGGTTCAACCGGAGATACACGCGGGCGGTTATGGCGTGAGCCGTGCCGACGGACAGTGCCACAGAGAACATACCGCCAACCGGCGCAAGCCGGCGGTAAGGGTGAAAAGGTGGGGTAAGAGCCCACCGCGCCAAGCGCAAGCGAGGCGGCACGGAAAACCCCATCGGGTGCAAGGCCAAATAGGAAACCTTGAGGCTGCCCGCCTCGTGTCCGGCGAAAGCAGGACGGGTTTCGGGTATTGGCCGCTAAGACAAATGATTCTCTCCCCGCGCAAGTGGGTAGACAGAAATCGGCTTACAGCCCTTCCAAAACCACTTCGCCCATTCCTCCAATGTGGGCCTGTTCGAGTTTAATTAAGTTTATCGCGGCGACCGCTCTGCGCGCGGCATCATCAACGAGTTCTCCCTATTCCGTCTTCATGCCTAGTCAGTCTCGCAGGCGAAGACCGGACTTCTGATTGATTCCTCAGCGACTGTTCGGCAGAGTCGCCCACGATGTTCAGCTTGAAGGATAAGATTACGCTCGTGACCGGGGCTGGCTCCGGCATCGGTGCGGCTATCGCCGAGACTTTTGCTAGTGCGGGCGGCTTCGTATTCGTCACTGACCGCGACGAGATCGGCGGCCGCGAAACGATTGGCCGGATTGCTGCTCAGGGTGGTCAGGCAGAATTTCTTTCACTTGATGTTTCTAGTGAAGCCGACTCTGCCCGCGTGGCTAAGACCGTTCACGGGCGCTTTGACCGACTCGATGTGTTGGTGAACAATGCCGGCATCGGTCACGTGGGCACGATGCTCACAACCACCGGCGCCGACCTCGACCGCCTGTACGCAGTGAACGTGCGCGGTATGTTCAACGTGACGAAGGTGTTCATCGAGGGAATGGTCCAACGCAAGTCGGGAGCGATTGTGAACATGGCCTCGATTGGCGCTGTGGTAGGAGTTCGCGAACGGCTGGCGTATGTCACAACGAAGTTTGCCATTGCTGGACTCACCAAAGCGATGGCGCTCGATCACGCACTCGATGGCGTGCGTGTGAACTGCATCTGTCCTGGACGCGTGGAAACGCCGTTTGTGACAGGCTGGCTCAAAAAATATGCCGATCCTGAAAAGGCTTACCGCGATGCGTGCGCGACGCAGGCGGTGAATCGAATGGCCAAGCCGGAAGAGATTGCCGCCGCGGCGCTCTACCTAGCGAGCGACGAGTCGAGTTTTGTGACGGGCACCGAATTCATCATTGACGGTGGATTTAGTGCTGGGAAATAACCACGGCCGCCTCGCGTCCAAAGACTGCCAATTTAGTTGAGAAATTTATGAGCCTACCGATTGTGAAACTCGACAAGGGCATCCACGCGATGCACCTCTTTTACCGTATCGACCGCGCGCGTTGGGCGCAGTTGCCGGCTGGAGAATCAGCGAAGGCGCTCGGATGCTTGGAGGCACTGTGCGCGGCGAACAGTGCTCCATCAAATCCCTCTTTGCGCACGTATACCAACGTTGGTGGCAAGGCGGATTTCGCCTTCTTCTTGCTCGCGGCTGATTTGGTTCAGCTCGCACAGATGCATCGCGACCTCGAGGCTTGCTTCCCTCCCGGAACGCTTCAACCGGTTTACAGCTATCTGAGCGTGACGGAGTTGGTCGAGTACATGCCGACGGAGGAGGATTCCAAACGCCGCGTCGCAAACGAATTCAAACTCACGCCGGGCACGCCGGAGTTCGATGCGAAGCTGGCCGAACTCGCCAAACTTCGCGCCGAATACGAACAGTACCGTCTCTATCCCGAGCTGCCCGACTGGGAGGTGATGAGCTTCTACCCGATGCTCAAACGTCGTGACGGCAGTGATAACTGGTACACGCTCGACCTCGAGACTCGGAAAAAACTCATGGCCGGCCATGCAAGGGTAGGGCGCAAATACGGCGGGCGCGTCTCGCAGCTCATCAGCGGCTCGACCGGTCTTGATAACTTGGAATGGGGTGTCACGTTGATGGTGCATCAAGTAGATGCCTTGAAGGAGATTGTGTACGAAATGCGCTTCGATGAAGTGACCGCGCGCTATGGTGGTTTTGGTGATTTTTACGTGAACATCCGCCTTTCGCCCGCGCAGCTTTGGCCTCATCTGCACCTCTGATTCTGCACATCTGGCAACGCCGTTGGGTCGCAAGGCGTTTACCGGCATCCACTTCAGCCCTTGACCTTCGACCATTGCAAGAGTATGTCTTTTAGAGGAGCCAAGCAGTTTCAAATCCAACAGCCTGAATAACCTATGACAAAGCGTGATATCGTGATTCGCGTCAGCGACAAGACGAGCCTGACGCAGCAAGAGGTGATGAAGGTGGTGCAGGGAACCTTCGACGCCATTGCCGAGGCGTTAGCGAAAGGAACGACGGTCGAACTCCGCAACTTCGGCGTATTCGAGGTGAAGGTGCGCAAAGCTCGCGTGGGTCGCAATCCGAACGCCCCCGCGACCGACGTCGCCATCCCCGCGCGAGCTGTTGTAAAGTTCAAGCCCGGCAAGAACATGCGCCAAGCGGTCATCAAACTTTCGCCCAAGACCGACGCGGTCTGAAACAAATTTCGGCCCGGACTCTTTGGTGTCCGTTTATGTGGACGCCTTTTTTGTTGTTTGGCGCGGCGAAATGGCCAATGGTCTCGGCTTCATAAGCAGCCGCTTGTGGCAGGCTGTACACTCACATGGAAAGACTGCCCGGATTCCGCGACTTCTACCCCGAGCCGCTCCCCAACGCCGACGCGTGGAGCGCCGACGCGCGCAACCATATCTTCCGCGCCTGGCGCGAGACGGCCCGCCGCTACGGCTTCCGCGAGTACGACGGTCCGCCGCTCGAGTCGCTCGAGCTCTTCACCCTGAAGAGCGGCGACGAGATCGTCGACCAACTCTTCAACTTCGTGGACAAAGGGGAGCGCGCCGTGGCGATGCGGCCCGAGATGACACCGACCCTCGCCCGCATGATTGCCACGAGCGAGCGAGCCTATAAGAAGCCGATCAAGTGGTTCGCTCTCCCACAGCTCTTCCGCTACGAGAAGCAGCAGAAAGGTCGGCTTCGCGAACACTTCCAGCTCAACTGCGACATCTTCGGCGAGGCCGACACAGCCGCCGACGCTGAGCTCATCGCGCTCCTCATCGATACCCTTCGCGCCTTGGGCCTTTCGAGCGACGACTTCGTCATACGGCTCTCCAGTCGCAACGCTTGGCAGGAGTTCTTCGCCAAGCGCTGCGCCGACGAGTCCAAGGCCTACGCCTTCTACCAGGTCATCGACAAACTCGCACGCGAGTCGGCCGAGAACAGCCACGCCCGGCTCGCCGCGCTCGGCTTCTCGCTCGACGAGGTGCGCGCCTTCATCGCCGCAGGCGAGCCCACGGCCGAGTTGCGCAGCGTACTCGACAGCCTCACCGCGCGCGGGCTCGGCGCCTTCGTGCAGGTCGACTACAACGTCATCCGCGGGCTTGCCTACTACACTGGCGTCGTCTTCGAGGCATTCGACAAGAAGGGCGAGTTTCGCGCCATCGCAGGCGGCGGTCGCTACAATAACCTCGTCAAGCTCATCTCCGGCGGAAAGGTGGACCTCCCGGCCCTCGGTTTCGGCATGGGGGACGTCGTCTTACTCGAGCTAATCAAGTCTCGCGGCCTCCTGCCGAAGTTCACCGCCGGGGTGGACGTCGTCGCGCTCGTCGAGGACGAGGCACTCCGACCCGAGACGCTCGCCCTCGTGCAGCGGCTTCGCGAGGCCGGCTTCGCCGCGGACTTCTCGCTCGTACCGGTGAAGGGGGATAAGCAGTTCAAGCGTGCTCTCGAGCTCGGTGCGGCCCATACCGTCCGCCTCGAACGCAGCCCGGAAGGCGAGGTTGTGGCTCGCCTCAAGCACCTCCAGACGCGCGAGGAGAAGGTGCTCGCGCCGGACACCGTCGTGGCCGCGCTCGGGCGTTAATCAGAGAAAGGTTGGACAGGGCAAGGTCTCTTCGCCATCTTTCGGACGGTTTCAGGACAGAAGGTTTTCTATGCGCACACTCCTTATCGGTATCGACAGCGGCACTCAATCCACCAAGGCGCTCGTCGTCGACGCCAAGTCTGGCAAGGTCCTCGGCGCAGCCTCCCAGTCGCACGGGCTGATTCCGAACCTGCCGCCCGGTGCCAAGGAGCAGCATCCGCGGTCGTGGCGCGAAGCGACAGCGAAGGCCATCAAGGCTGCACTCAAGGTCGCGAAGGCGAAAGTCGGCGAGGTTGTGGCTATCGGCGTCTCCGGTCAGCAGCACGGCTTCGTGCCGTTGGATAAATCGGGCGAGGTCATCCGCCCAGCCAAGCTCTGGTGCGACACCGCCACGGCGGCCGAGTGCGAGGAGATTACTCTCAATCTCGGCGGCGCCAAAGCGACACGCAAAGCTATCGGCAACGCCGTGCTGCCGGGCTTCACCGCCTCGAAGATTCTCTGGCTGAAAAAGCACGAACCGAAGAATTTCGCACGCCTCGCCACGGTTCTCCTGCCTCACGACTACCTGAATTTCTGGCTGACTGGCCATGCGTTCATGGAGTACGGCGACGCCTCCGGCACGGCGCTGATGGATGTTCGCAAGCGCCAGTGGAGCGAGGCGGCTGTGAAAGCGATTGACGCCGACTTGCTCTGCAAGTTGCCAAAACTCTCTTCGAGCGACCAACCTGCCGGGATGCTCCAGCCGAGTACCGCGAGAGAGTTAGGGCTGAACCCCGGAGTGCTCGTCAGCGCCGGCGGCGGGGATAATATGATGGGCGCGATTGGCACGGGTAATACGCGCGAAGGGGTCGTCACCGCCAGTTTCGGCACGAGCGGCACCATCTACGCCTGCGCTGAGAAGCCGGTCGTGGATCCGCTCGGCGAAATCGCTGCATTCTGCGACTCGACGAACCGATGGCTACCGCTCCTCTGCACAATGAACGTGACCGTCGCCACCGAGATGGTGCGAGAGGATTTCCAATGGACGAACGAGAAGTTCGCCGCCGAAGCAGCGAAGGCGCCGACTGGCTCGGACGGCCTTCTTCTTCTGCCGTACCTCGAGGGCGAGCGGACCCCAAACGTGCCAGCCGGCACAGGCGTTTTCTTCGGCGTCAACCACCGCACCTTCAAAGCCGGCCACTACGCCCGCGCCACAATGGAAGGCGTAACGCTTGGGATGAACTATGGCCTTCGCCGACTCTCTAAATTAGGCGTGAGGGCGAAGCAGATACGTGCCACTGGCGGCGGCGCCAAAAGCAAACTCTGGCGTCAGATTATGGCGGACGTCTTCGACGCCGAAGTCGTCACGCTCAAGGTGAGCGAGGGGGCGGCTTACGGGGCGGCGTTGCAGGCGCTCTGGTGCTGGCGCAGCCAAAAGGGTGAGAAAGTGGACATTGCTGAGATTACCGATCGATTTGTGACGCTGAACAGGTCTGAAACTGCTGAACCGAATGCGAAGGCTACATCCGTGTACCGCGAGTTGCAGGCTTTGCAGGACGAGATTTCGCGCTCACTGCAAGGCGCGTTCGTCCGCCATCGGCGGCTGGTTTTGAGTGCTTGAATAATTTTGAGTTTGCCCCCTAGACAATTCGCGGGGCTGTGGCAGCTTGGGCCTTATGAAGATTCTCCTCTCAACCCACAACATCAGACTTACTCAAGCCATCCAAGACCACGTTCACAATCGCATCAGCAAGCTGGAGAACTACGACCGCTTTTGCACCAACGCGCGCGTGATGCTAGAGCGAGATCACACCCGTATTCCGGAGCGTCAGTTCACCTGCGCCGTGCAGTTCTCGATGCCGGGGCCGGACCTCTTCGCTGAAGATGCGGAGATCGACCTCTACTCGGCCATAGACCTGGCTACCAAGAAAATCGAACAGCAAATCCGCAAGCGCCACAGCAAATTCAAGGCGCGTAATCACACAGAAGTCTCCCGAAGCAAGCGCGCGCGACAAGAAGCGGTCGCTTAAGAACAGGCAAAAGCCCGAAAAATATTTGCCCGCCCGCGCCGCGAGGCTTGACTCGCGCCGTCGGTGGGTCTTTTTGTTTAGGCGATGATTCTACGCGCTCGCGTTGTCCTGCCAATCTGCCGCCCACCGATCGAGAATGGGGCCGTCGCCATTGCGGGTGGGCGCATCACGGCGGTCGGGTCGTGGCCGGAGCTTGCCAAGAATGGCGGCGGCGCAGTCAAAGACTTGGGTGAGTCGATTCTCCTGCCTGGACTGGTCAATGCCCACTGCCACCTTGACTATACTGCGATGGCTGGAGAAATCGCGCCAACCCAGTCCTTCACCGATTGGATCAAGTGTATCACTGCTCTCAAGGCTTCGTGGAGCTACAGCGAGTTTGCCGAGTCGTGGTTGGATGGCGCACGCATGTTGCTCGCAACCGGTACAACCACGGTGGCTGACATCGAAGCTGTGCCCGAACTTCTTCCAGAAGTGTGGGCAGCAACGCCATTGCGCATCTTTTCCTTCCTCGAAATGACCGGCATCAAAAGCCGACGCAAGCCCGAAGAGATTTTGGAGGTGGCTCTGTCCATGATAGCCGCACTGCCAGTGGGTCGCTGTCACGCCGGGCTCTCACCGCACGCACTGTATTCGACCCAACCGGCGCTGCTCCAACTCGGCGCCAAGCGCGCTCGGGAAAAAGGATTCCGCCTCACGACACACGTGGCTGAATCGGCCGAGGAATTCGAGATGTTCTTTCACGGACGTGGTCCACTGCATAATTGGCTCCGCCGTAACAATCGGGAAATGGACGACTGCGGACGCGGGTCCCCGGTAAAACAACTTGAGGCCAGCGGCTTGCTGGGCGAAAATCTGCTGGCGGTCCACGCAAACTACCTTCACACCGGCGACGCCTCATTGCTGGCTAAAGCCAAAACGAGCGTGGCGCACTGTCCGCGAAGCCACGATTTCTTCCGTCATTGTCCATTTCCATTTCGTGAATTGAGTGAGGCGGGTGTGAATATTTGCCTCGGCACTGATAGCCTCGCCACAACCCGCAAAATGCGAGGGCAACCTCTGCGGCTCGATCTATTCGCCGAGATGCGCGCTTTCTCGAAAGCGAATCCCACTGTGCCGTCTGATGTGATTCTTCGAATGGCCACTCTGAATGGCGCGAAAGCATTGGGACTCGCCGGGGAAGTCGGCGAGTTGGCACCCAGTGCGTCTGCTGATCTCATCGCGGTGCCATTCGGCGGATCGATTCGTCAGTCGGCCGAAGCGGTTATCCAGCAAACAAATGGCGTAGTCGCCTCGATGATTGACGGCTGCTGGGCGCTGCCACCAGAGTCGTGAGCTAATGAGCGGATTAGACGTAGAGTTGCGACGTGAGTTGGCAGCCATCCAAAAGGATGCCTTGCTTCGTGAATTGCACCGCGTGGACTCATCGCAATCCAGGTGCATTGAAATCGATGGGCGGCCGTTTCTTAATTTTTCATCGAACGACTATCTCGGATTATCAAATCACCCCGCATTGAAAGAAGCCGCCACTAGGGCGGTCGCAAAATTCGGTGTGGGTGCAGGCTCCTCACGGCTCGTCTGTGGATCCCTCGCGCCACACCACGAGCTAGAGGAGATGCTAGCGGTCTTTAAAGGAACGGAAGCCGCAATCAGCTTCCCAACTGGTTACGCTGCCGCGCTCGGCGCCATCACTTCGGTCGCAGGCAAAGACGACGTCGTCATTCTCGACAAGCTTGTCCACGCCTGCATCGTGGATGCAGCTCGGCTCAGTGGCGCAAAACTGCGCGTCTTCATCCACAACGACCTCAGCGATTTGGAGAGGAAATTGGAGTGGGCGCGAGACCTCCCGTTCGTTTCATCCAAATCACGGCGACGAATCTTGATTCTCACCGAGAGCATCTTTTCGATGGATGGCGACCTCGCGGCGCTTCGTGATATCGCTGATCTTAAAGACAAGTATGGCGCATGGCTAATGGTCGATGAGGCGCATGCCACCGGACTCTTTGGCGAAAACCGGCGTGGATTGGCAGAGGAATTTGGCGTTGCCGATCGCATTGAAATTCAGATGGGTACGCTTAGTAAGGCCTGCGGTGCGGCAGGGGGATACATCTGCGGCTCACGTTCTTTGATTGATTTGCTCGTCAATCGCGCTCGGAGCTTCATCTTCTCGACCGCACCTGTTCCAGCCGCCGTCGCCGCTGCTCGGGCAGGCATCGGAGTGATACAATCAGCTGAAGGCGAGATTTTGAGGCAACGCCTTTGGGCAATCGTCGATCTTCTCAAGTCCGAGTTGATTAAGGCAGGATGGGCATTGCCGCCGATTCGCAGCGCAATCCTCCCCTTGCTGGTTGGAAAGGAGACTGAAGCGGTATCCATTGCGACGGCGTTGCGAGCGAGAGGTGTTTTCGTTCCAGCAATCCGTTATCCGACGGTCGCGCGCGGCAAAGCACGATTGCGCCTGACAGCGAGCGCTGCACACACAGCCGCCGACGTGACGGAAATAGTGAACGCTTTGACTGCCGCGAAGACCGGCAACTGACTCTAAACGTGAACAAGCTGGCCAAACTTGATCGCGCCTATGTCTGGCATCCGTTCACCCAGATGCGTGACTGGGTGCGTCGCGAGCCGATTGTCATCACTGCCGGAAAAGGGGCAGTGCTGTGGGACGTGCAGGGCAGGGAATATCTCGATGCCAACGCCTCGATTTGGACGAACCTCCACGGGCACAGGCATCCTCACATCACCGGAGCTATTAAGCGGCAGCTCGGAAAAATTGCCCACTCGTCTGCGCTTGGCTTTGCCAATGAACCAGCATCCCTTCTGGCTGAACGCTTGGTGAAAGCTGCGAACAGAAAGACTCCTCGAGCAAAGGACGCCCAGCAGCCGCTAAGCAAAGTCTTCTTCTCCGACGATGGTTCGACGGCTGTAGAAGTGGCTTTAAAACTCGCCTATGAAGTCGCCCGCCGTTTGGGGCGCACTCAAAAACCTCGCTTTCTCTCGCTCACGGGCGCGTACCACGGCGATACGGTGGGCGCTGTTAGTGTTGGACACATCGACCTCTTTCATAAGGCCTATGATAGTCTTCTTTTCAAGTCGGATGCGGTGATGGCGCCATATTGTTACCGGTGCCCCTTCAACCGAGCGAAGCCGGATCGAGCCGATGCGCGTGAATACCGCAAATGCAACTGGGAGTGTGTTGGTAAAGTTGAGCGCCGTGTTGGTGCGCAACGGAAAAAAGGGAATCCATACGCCGCAATGGTCGTTGAACCACTGATGCAGGGGGCGGCGGGAATGATTCCTCAGCCCGAGGGTTGGTTGCGGCGTGTGGCGGAAATCGTACGCGCTGACGGAGCCCAACTCATCGCGGATGAAGTAATGACTGGTTTTGCCAGGACAGGTCAGGCATCGGCTTCCTTATTCGCATCGCATCACGAAGGTGTGCAGCCGGATTTTCTCTGTCTCGCGAAAGGCCTGACTGGCGGTTATTTGCCGATGGCGGCGACATTGACAACACAGGCCGTGTTCGATGCTTTCCTCGGAAAATACGACGAGTTCAAAACTTTCTTCCACGGTCACAGTTACACTGGGAACCAACTTGGCGCCGCAGCGGCGATTGCCAGTTTGGATCTCCTGGAAAAACCGGAGAACCGCCGCACTCGACTTCAGCTCGAGAAGACATTGCGGGAAGAATTAAAATCACTCTGGTCTCTACCAAACGTTGGCGACGTGCGACAGGTTGGGCTTGTTGCTGGCATTGAGTTGGTGCGCGACTGGCGGACGCGAGAGGCATTTGATGTGCGTGAGCGAGCGGGTATCCGTGTCTGCGAGGCAATGGCGCGACGCGGCGTGCTTACGCGTCCGATTGGCAGTGTGCTACTGTTGGTGCCGCCGTACTGCACAACCTTGAAGCAGATTCAGCGGATGGTCGCCGCCATGCGCGAGTCCATCCAGGAAGTCTTCGGAAGAAGAGAGGCCTGAACGATTCACTGCTTCTGCTGTTCCATAACTACGGCAGGGCTGATGTTGCCCGCGCGATCTACAGCAATCAAAGCGACAAGTTCTGGAAAAATCCCCCCGCTCTTGACGATGTTTCCGGACTTGCTGGACCCTGCTGCAATAAATGACTCCCAACGTCCGCCGGTGCGGGTCTGCACGAGCCAGCGGGCGACTGGTTCGTTCTCGGAGGGCTGCCACAACATTGCGAAGCGGTCTTTAGCCGCGTCATATTGGAGACTGACGGCAGGACGGGGCGGCGCGGTCTTGTCCAGCCACGGCGAGGCAGGAACGAGTGCGGGTTGCGTATAGACACTGGTAGCGAGGACTGTAGATAGGCCTTTCGCCTCCGACATGAGCGAACTTACGTTCCAGTGAATGTTTCCGCTGGCGCCGGCTTGTTTCCGGGTGATTGCGATCTGGTTTGCAATTTCACTTGGATTCCATGGGCTGCCAACGCGAGCCGAATTGTTGCCGGGCCAGAGGTGTCGGTTTTTAAGGTTCTGCTCGGTCCACCATTTTAGGAGAACGGGGTAGCTCTGTGCCTCGGGTTCGATAGCCCAATAGAGCTGCGGTGCACAATAGTCTAGCCATCCGTTCTGGAGCCATTTGCGCGCATCGGCGTACAGCGCATCGTAGGCGTCCAGACCTTTTATTTTTTCTGGGTGACCCGGGCGCCAGATGCCGAAGGGACTGATGCCGAACTTCACGTGGGGCTTCACGACGTGAATGGCTGAATGAAGGCGTTGCACGAATAAATTGATATTCTCACGCCGCCAATCGTCGCGGCTCATTTTTCCAGCCACGCCGGCACGTTTCCAACTGGCATCGTCTGGAAAGTCTATCAAACGTTTCTCGCTGTCCTTCTCTTTGTACGGATAGAAATAGTCATCAATGTGCACGCCATCAATTTCGTAGCGTTTCACGACATCCAAAATAACGGCGAGCGAGTGCTCCTGCGCATCGCGCTCACCGGGATCGAGCCAGAGGTATTTGCCGTAGGTGCGGACGAGTCGGGATTTCGTTTTGCTGACATGCGTTGCGTCGACAGGCGACTTGGCCAAGTTATAACGGGCGCGAAAGGGGTTGAACCATGCGTGCAATTCGATACCGCGCTTGTGGGCTTCCTCTACCGCGAATGCGAGGGGATCATAGAATGGGGTGGGTGCCTGACCCATCTTGCCGGTGAGATATTCCGACCACGGCTCGAGCTTGGAGTCGTATAGCGCGTCGCATGAGGTGCGCACTTGAAAAATCAGCGCGTTGAGGCGGAGTTGGGTTGCGCGATCAAAGATGGCGAGCAATTCGTTTTTTTGCTGTTCGGTGGTAAGCCCAGGTTTGGAGGGCCAGTCAATGTTTCCGACCGTGGCAATCCAGGCACCGCGAAACTCTCGCGCAGGCGGTGGAGGGAGTTGGCTTGATGGCGTGTAGGAGGGAGCGGAGAAGAGTGATGAGACTGCGGCAAGGAACGCCGCTCCGCAGAATCTGATTCGCCCAAACATGGGACCATGTTTTACCCTTTATGCGCTTTGAAAACAAGCACGCGGTAGGGCGGCTCTGTTCCCGATGAAGCGGCGATTGCAACTTGCTTCAGAGTATGGTTTGATTAAAGCCCAACTGTGTCTTGGAACGACAAAGTTTTTTTCGCGATCGCCGTGGCCATTTACGGGCTGGGGATGTTCCACGCTTTTTTCCTGTGGCGCCGCGGCTTCCGCCGGGATGACTGGGTGCTCTACGGCGTGCTGGCGCTCGGCATGGTGTTACACACCGTGGCGATGGCCAAGCGCGGATTCTCGCTGCACCGTTGTCCGGTCAACAATCTGTACGAGGCCACAGCGTTTGTGATGTGGGCCATCGTGTCCGGCTATTTGGTGATGGGGCTGTGGCCGCGACTGCGTTTTTTGGGCGCATTTGTTTCGCCGCTGCTCTTCGCTCTGGGTGTCTTTGCGATGATGCCCGCGCTCGATGCACAGCCGCAATTCACGGGCGGTATCGTCAGCCTGCACGTGGCGCTCATCGCGTTGGCGTACGGTGCGCTCGGGTTGAGCTTCGGCGGATCGCTCATGTACCTGAGCCAAGAGCACGACTTAAAGTTCGACAAGCTGCGCGCGATCATCTCGCGGCTGCCCGCCATTCAGCAACTGGAACGTGTGATGGTGCGTTTGATGTTCTGCGGCATTGTGCTGTTGACGGCGGGTTTGGCGGTGAGTTTTCTGGGCATGAAAGCGCCGCACGGGCAGAGCTTCCTGCAAGACCCCAAAGTCATCTGGTCGCTGGCCGTCTGGCTTTTCTACGTAGGCCTACTAGTTTGGTATCGGCGCGCGGATCACGGCGGGCATCGATTGGCGTGGGGCAACCTGCTGGGATTCGCGTTCGTGCTGCTCACGTTTTGGGGCGTGAATCTGCTGTCCAAAATACACAACCCCTGACCATGCCCATCGTCTGCCTTGGCCTCAATCACCGCACCGCGCCTGTGGAGGTGCGCGAGCGTTTTGCCATCGCCGACAAAACGTTGCCGGAAGCGCTGGCGCGTCTATGTGCTGACGCAGGAGCGCAGGAAGCCGTCATCCTTTCTACCTGCAACCGCGTGGAACTGTACGCTGCCACGACGGGCGACAGCGCAGCGTTGTTGGCTGCACTGCGCCGTTTCCTGCTGGCCGACCAGCCCGAGCCTGCGGACGGGGTGTTGTACGCACACGCCGAGCCGCAGAGTGTGCAGCATCTTTTCAAGGTGGCCAGCGGGCTGGACTCGATGATTTTGGGCGAAACGGAAATCCTGGGTCAACTCAAGTCCGCCTACGAAGTGGCGCTACAACACAAGCGCACTGGCCCGCGCTTGAACCGTGCCTTCCAGCGTGCCTTCAACGTCGCCAAGCTCATCCGCACCGACACCAACATCCAGCGCGGTAGCGTCTCGGTCGCCTCCGTCGCGGTTGAGTTGGCCGAAAAAATCTTTGATTCGCTCAACGGACGCACCGTGATGGTTATTGGCGCGGGCGATACGGGTGAGAAAACCGCACGTGCGTTGCTCAGCCGTGGCGCGCAAAGTGTGCTGGTCTCCAACCGTTCGCACGAGCGCGCGGAAGCGCTGGCCCAGGAATTGGGCGGCCGCGCGGTGCAGTTCGATGCGTGGGAGGAAACATTCAGCCAGATTGATATTATCATCAGCAGCACCAGCGCGCCGCACTACGTGATCGACCGCAAAAAGCTCGAACCGCTCCAGCGCCGCCGCCATCGCCGCCCGCTTTTGCTCATCGACATCGCCGTGCCTCGTGACATCGAGCCGGAAGTGAATTATCTGGAGGACGTGTACCTTTACAACATCGATGATTTGCATGCCATCGCTGACGATTATCTGCGCCTGCGCCAGGAAGAGGTGGCCAAGTGTGAGGCTATCATCGCTGGCAAAGCGCGAGAGATGTTGGAATCCCTGCGCGACGCGCCCGGGTCGATGGGCGCCGCGCGATTGGCTTTCGGCGGAGAATAGTATGTCGCCTGAACGCCCCATCATCATTGCCACGCGAGGCAGCGCACTCGCGCTTGCTCAGGCGAATGCCATTTTTAATCAATGCCGGAAAGCATTTCCGCGACTCGCATTCGAAATCAAAATCATCAAAACCACTGGCGATAAGCTCCAGACTGCGGCTCTGAATCAGGAGGGACAGAGTTTGCCGAAAGGTCTCTTCACAAAAGAGCTCGAGGTCGCCCTGCTCAAGCATAAGGCTGACCTTGCGGTGCATAGCCTCAAGGATCTCCCCACCGAACTTCCAGGGGGGCTCAAACTCGGCGCCGTCGGAAAAAGAGCCGATGTACGTGACGTCCTGATTTATCGCGATGCCGCATACCTGCGCGAGATGGCCTCAAAACAGAGTGTCGTTGAATGGGCGCCAGGTCAGGCTGATCGTCGCGGATTGAATCCGAAATCGGGCATCAAGGATTTGCCGAAAGGTTGGGTCATTGCCACTAGCAGCCCGCGGCGCAAGGTGCAGGTGCTCGCGTTACGCCCTGAACTGACAGTCGTGGATATCCGCGGAAATGTACCGACACGTCTTCAAAAACTCGATGAACGCGCGGAGTTGGATGCGCTTATCCTCGCCGCCGCCGGCCTCGAGCGGCTTCATTTTCAGATTAAACCCGATGGACGGCTTGTCGGTGATGCAGTTCCGGACGGCCTTTTCGCTGTCCACCTAGATCCGGAGGTCATGCTGCCGTGCGTGGGCCAAGGTGCTATAGGCATCGAGATCCGAGAGAACGATGAACGCATCGCGACGATTTGCGAGCGGTTGAACCATTTTAATACGCAGCAATGCGTCACCGCCGAGCGAGCCTTTCTCACCGCGATGGGTGGCGGCTGCAAATCGCCCGTGGGTGCGCACGCCGAGGTGCTCGGGCATCAAATTCGGATGCGGGTCGTGTCGTTCCAGAACGGGCCGGCACGGCGAGCTGAAGCGCGACGTGTAGTAAAAGAAGCCACAGAACTTGGCCAGCAGCTTGCAGTAGAATTGAAGGCGTGACTGGAACCATCATCAATGCGGCAGCCGTACTCGTCGGCGGTGCAATTGGGCTTGCGGCAAGTGGACGGATTTCGCTGGCACACCAGCGGCGGATTAAATTGATTCTCGCTCTGCTTACTATCGCTGCTGGCGGGAGTATGATTTGGGATGGGATTAAAGAAGGGCTAACCCGTGGGGAATTTGCGCGCATCGCGAAACTGTTCGGTGTTGTTCTTGTCGCCCTAATGCTTGGCAGTCTGACGGGACATTTGCTGGGCATTCAACGGCGCTTGAACAAACTCGGTCAGTATGCGAAAGAGCGCTTTTCAAAAGCGCAGACAGACGGCACGAAGAATGTGAGTGACGGTTTCGTGACCTGCACGCTGCTTTTCTGCGTTGGCCCGATGGCGATTCTCGGTTCTCTCCAAGATGGGTTGACTGGTGATTTCACCATTCTGGCCGTGAAAGGGGCGATGGACGGCCTCGCCACATTGGCCTTCACTGTCACCTTCGGCTGGGGCGTCATGCTGGCCGTTTTGCCGTTGGTGGCCTATCAAGGCGCGATTACTTTGCTGGCGCAGTTGATCGAGCCGTACTTGAAGCAGCCGGAGCTGATGCAGTCCATCAATCTCACCGGTGGCTTTCTCGTGTTTTGCATCGTCCTCATCATTCTCGAGGTGAGAAAGGTTGAGTTGGCCAACTACCTGCCTGCGCTCTGTTTCGCACCCTTGCTGATGTGGCTGCTGGGGTAAGCCTCAGTGCCGAAGCGAAGGAACATCCGCTTGATGCTCCGGCGCGAGAAGTTTCCTTCCCATCCAATTGAACGGATGGACCAGGTTCGCTGTGCCGGCGTCGTTGAGGAGAAGATGCCCATCGCTTATCCATGCGAAAATTGACCCTTCGAGATTGAAGATGTTGGTCCTTCCGGCGGCTTGCAAACGCCGAGCCACCTTGCTGGAGCGATAGCCAACTGCGCAGTACAAAACGATAGGCTTATTGGTCGGGATACTGGGGAGTATCTCCGCAGCGCTAGCTTCAGGATTAATCCGGCGCGCATCGGCAATCCGGCTTATGGCGAACTCAGCTGAATCGCGTACGTCGAACAAGATCGGAGCGGGTCGGTTTGTGTTCGCAAGCCAGAGGGCAAGTTCGCTCGGCTTGATTTGTTGCACGTCGCTGAACTTGGCGCGAAGAACGTTTTTGGCCAAGGCGAGCCACGGACCAGGCAGCGGCATTAGCAGCGCGGTGGTTATTGCCAGTAACGATATTACAAGAAGGAGCTTGGCGGAGTTGGTCTTCATCGTTCCAACAGCAGAATGGAACGTTCTGCAAAAATTGGCAAACCGCCAAAAAGACTTGCCCTGCTTTTTAAGGAGCGGCGATACTAAGGGTAATGAGCGCGGTTCGCATCGGCATCATTGGGATGGGCAATATCGGCAAGTTCCACGCCGACTATCTGCTGGCTGACAAGGTGAAGCGCGCGAAGTTGGTCGCCGTTTGCAGCACCTCGCCGCAGAAGCTGGAGAATTTCAAGGAGAAGGGGGTCAAGGTCTGGGGCGACCCGACGCAACTCCTCCGCTCGGGCGAAGTGGACGCCGTGATCATTGCCACGCCACATTACCAACACACCACACTCGGCATCGCAGCGATCGAGGCTGGCTTGCATGTGCTGGTCGAGAAGCCAATCTCCGCTCATAAGGCAGATGCCGAGCGGCTCATCGCTGCGGCTAAGGCGCGCCCGAAGGTGAAATTCGCAGCGATGTTCCAGATGCGCGCCGAGCCGCGCTACGCGAAGATTCGCAAGCTGATTCAAGAGGGTGAGTTGGGGGAGATTGTCCGCGTTAATTGGATCAACACCGATTGGTTCCGGAGTGAAGCGTATTATTCGAGCGGCGGTTGGCGAGCCACATGGAAGGGCGAGGGGGGCGGTGTGCTCATCAATCAATGCCTACACAACCTCGATATGCTGCAATGGCTCTGCGGAATGCCCGCGCGCGTACGCGGCTTTTGCCAGTTGGGCCGATTTCATGCAATCGAGGTGGAGGACAATGTGACGGTCTGCCTCGAATGGGCGAACGGCGCGACGGGCGTTTTCGTCAGTTCCACTGGCGAATTGCCGGGTACAAACCGTTTTGAGATCTGCGGCGTTCGCGGCAAGGTTGTCCTGGAAAAAGACACGCTCACCTTCACGCGCAACGAAGTGCCGTCTGACACGTGGAACAAGACTTCAAAGATCGGCTTTGCCCGACCTGACACATGGCAGATCTCCATCCCATTTACTAATGCCGAGGCGCCGCACGCGCTTCTCATGCAAAGTTTTGTGGACGCCATACTCGATGCTACGCCGCTGAGTTGTCCTGGCGAAGAGGGGCTCGGCTCCATCGAACTAGCGAACGCGATGCTCTACTCCTCGCTGATCGAGCAGACTGTCGAGTTGCCTATGGATGGCGCAGCTTATGAGAAAAAGCTGAACGAACTGATTGCCGGCTCAAAACTGCAGAAGAAAGTGGTTGAGATTTCGACCGAGGATTTCACGAAGTCGTTCACTCGTTGAACAACCGCAAACGGCCGCAAGTTTCTTGCGGCTGAAGTACTGGAAAAAACTATGATTCTGATGGGAATTGCTGATGAAGGGGCTGTGACCATAGACGGCCAAATCAAGGTAACACAAGCGCTAGGCTGGAAACACATCGAGGGTCGTGCCGTCGAGGTTTCAGGTTTTTCGAAGGCCAATTACCACGATATCCCTGATGCTGCGTTCGACATCGTAGCGAACAAGCTGCATGACGCGAATCTCTCAGTCTATTGCTTTGGCTCCACCATCTGCAACTGGGCTAAGACTATTGAGACGCCACACGATGTAACGCTTTCCGAAGTGCGTCGTGCCATTCCACGGATGCAGCGACTCGGCACCAAGTTCGTTCGCATCATGAGCTACAAGCCAGCCGATGACGCCGAACACACCCCGCCAGTCGTCTTCGATCGCGTGCGCGAGGTAACGGAGATGTTTCTCGCCGCAGGCATTCAGCCTGTGCACGAGAATTGTATGAACCACGGCGGGATGAGCTCGCGGCATGGCCTAGAAATGCTGGAGAAGGTTCCCGGCCTGAAGTGGGTGTTCGATACCGCCAATCCCATCTTCAATGCGGATCGCGCAAAGTCCAAACCGTGGCCGAAGCAGGATCCGTGGGAATTCTGGACGCAAGTGAAACCACACGTTGCGCACATCCACATCAAGGACTGCCTCTGGAATCCCGGGAAGAATGACGCGGACTACACGTTCCCCGGAGAAGGCGAAGGGGCTGTGCGCCGTATTTTGAAGGATGCGTTCGCCAGCGGCTATGACGCCGGCATTTCAATCGAGCCGCATATGACCGTCGTCTTCCACGACGCGCACTCCGTCGCTCCGGAGCAGGCGATGTTCAATAACTTTGTCGAGTATGGCCAGCGCTTGGAGCGGCTTATCAAAGAGGTTAAAGCCTAGTTAGTCTCGAAGAAGCAGTGGTAACTTCGCTCGATATTCGCTCACAACAGGCTGACCGAATCGGCGTCGAGCAACAAGGTGCACTGGGGCTGCTTACGGAGGAATGACGCAGGGCAGGCGGTGCTAATCGGTCCAGTCAAGGCGTCCTTCACGGCTTGAGCCTTTCGCTTCTCGGGACAGAGACAAACCATCTTCTTCGCCGAGCAGAGCATCGGGATAGTTAGCGTCAGCGCATATTGCGGCACGGCTTCGAGGTTCGGGAAATGCCCCTCGCCGACCTGCTGCATTCGGCAGGCGTAATCGAGTTGAACAATCTTCACTGCGAGCGGATCAGCAAAGTCGGCCACCGGTGGGTCGTTGAAGGCGATGTGCCCGTTTTCGCCGACGCCGAGGCAGCAGAGATCGATGGGTGCCTCCCGCAGTAGTCGTGTGTACCGATCGCACTCCTTAATCGGTTCAGCGGCGTCGCCTTCCAAATAGTGAAACGTCCGAGGCTTAACGACGGTCTCGACCCGCTCGCGCATATATCGGCGAAAGCTTGCCTTGTGCGTCGAGGTAATCCCGAGGTACTCGTCCATGTGGAAAAGAGTAATTTTCGACCAGTCCAGTCCACGCATCGCGGCAAGCTGGGAAAGGAACTGGAGTTGGGAATTCCCCGTGGCAAGAATCACATGCGCGCGGTCTTGCTTGGCGATGGTGTCACAAAGATAGGCGTGCACCTCGCGAGCCGCATCGGCAGCCATTTCGGATTGCTCGCCGCACACTCGAACAGACAACGCATCTACGGTGAACTGTTTTACTGAATTCACATTTGCAATCGGCTTCATATTCAAAATCACTGCTCGCGAACGGGACTTATACTCTATTAAGTCTTCGTACTCATTTCAAGCGCGCTGCTTTGACTTTTGCAGGCGCATTTCCTAGCCTCACCGCGGGATGAATGTCCTCCGCCACACCGATACAGGTTTCACCAGCAAGCTCGAGCGATTGATGCGCGCCTCCAGCCTGTTTGATCCGGAGATTGAGCAACGCGTCCGTGGCATTCTTGAAGACGTGCGCGCCCGCGGTGACGTCGCGCTCCTCGAATTCGCTGAGCGATTTGATGCCGTTAAGCTAACGACAGAACAATTGACAGTATCTCGCGCCGAACTCTTCAACGCCGCCCTTGCCGTCGAGGACCCACTGCGCGCCGCTATGACCCTTGCGGAGAAGAACATCACCGCGTTCGCGCGCGGTTCATTGCGCAAAAACTGGTCCCGTCGGAACGCACAGGGCGGGAAGGTTGGTGAAAAATTTGACCCTTTTCAGCGCGTCGGAATCTACGTTCCCGGTGGAAAGGCACCACTTGCCTCTACCGCGTTGATGACCATCACCCTCGCGCGCGCAGCCGGCTGCCATGAAATCATCGTCTGCACTCCATGCGGCAAGGATGGGAATGTGAATCCAGCGCTGCTGCACGCTGCACGCATGGCTGGCGCGACAGAAATCTACAAGGTTGGCGGTGCGCAGGCCATCGCTGCGATGGCGCTTGGCACGGCAACCATCCGGCGTGTTCAGAAAATATTCGGTCCTGGAAACGCCTACGTGGTCGCGGCCAAACGCCTCCTCTTTGGCCAAGTCGCAATGGACTTGCTACCCGGGCCGAGTGAAGTGCTTGTGATTGCCGACGACACGGCTAACGCACGGTTCGCGGCCGCTGACCTGCTCGCACAGGCTGAGCACGGCTCCGGACACGAACGAGTTTGGCTTGTCACGCCTTCGCTGAAAATGCTCCGCGCTGTCGAGAGAGAGATCGCGAAACAGCTCTCGAAGCGATCGCGTCGTGAATTCATCGGCAAAGTACTTGCCGAAAACGGTTGGCTCATCCACGTAAAGTCCGTGGATCAGGGAATCGACATCACTAACCGCCTCGCTCCAGAGCATTGCGAGGTGATGACCCGCCGCGCTCGGCAGATCTCGGAACGGATTGTCACAGCTGGGGCTATCTTTCTCGGTAACAATTCTCCCACGGTACTCGGAGACTACGTGGCCGGACCAAGCCACACCCTGCCTACCGGTGGTGCGGGCGCTTCATTCGCCGGTCTTACGGTGGATCAGTTCCAACGCCGCACGAGTGTGGTCGAATACAGTGCCGCGGCGCTTAAAAAATCACTCGCGGCAGTTGAGCAGTTTGCCGCAATCGAAGGTTTGGAGGCTCACGGTCAATCCGCCGCAATCCGCCTGGAGGGTAAATGAAACTGGTGCGCCCACTCCTCACGCAGCTTCATGCCTATATGCCGGGTGAGCAGCCAAAAATGAAGGGGCTGATCAAACTCAATACTAACGAGAATCCATATCCTCCATCCCCAAAAGTATTGCGTACAGTGAAGGCGGCTGTGGACGGGCGCCTAAGGCTTTATCCGAATCCAACCGCTCACGAGTTGCGCAAAAAACTCGCCAAGCTCCATCACTGTGCGACGGAGAATATTATCATCGGAAATGGCTCGGATGAACTGCTGGCTTTAGCGACGAGAGCTTTTGTCGAACCGAAGGCAGCCAGCACTGCCGAGTTTTCGCGCTCGACCGTCCAGTACTTCACGCCAAGCTATTCACTCTACCCCGTACTCGCGGAGATTCACGGTTCGCGGCAAAACGCCGTGCCGCTGCGAGCGGATTTCAGTTTGCCTTCGCCGCGCGAGCTGAAGCGAGACCGGCAATGGGATTTCAAGGCGGCACTATCGTTTATCACGACGCCAAACGCCCCAACGGGCCGTGGCTACTCGGCTGCCGAATTGCGCGCGCTCTGCAAGGCTCAGCAGGGCGTTGTAATCCTAGATGAGGCTTACGTTGATTTTGCCCAGGAAGATGCCCAGCGGCTCGCGCTCGAGTTCCCGCATGTCCTTGTCTCTCGCACGTTCAGCAAGGCCTACTCGCTCTGTTTCCAGCGCATTGGCTATTTCATCGGCCATCCTCTGCTCATTGCGGCGTTGGACAAGGTTCGTGACAGCTACAACGTGAATGGGCTCGGGCAGATTGCCGCATTAGCGACGCTCAGTGATTTGCCGTATTATCTTAGGAATTTTCGCCGCATCATCGCCACGCGGGAGCAATTGCGCCGTGAACTAACCGGGCTGGGCTTTGCAGTGTTGCCGAGCCAGGCGAATTTTCTGTTCACAAAGCCACCCTGTTTTCCAGCAGGAGAATGGCTTAAGAAATTGCGTAGTCGAAAGGTTCTTGTGCGCTGGTTCAACTCCGATACCGGGCGTGATTACCTCCGCATCACTATCGGTTCCGAGCGCGAAGCGGCCATGCTGTTGCGCGCCGTGCGTTCTATCCTCAAATAAAATGCCAGCCAGCCTCCCCTCCTGCGTTATTCATGAGGACGAGCATCTGCTCGTGGTGAACAAGCCGGCTGGATGGAATACTCACGCCCCTAGTTCGTATGCTGGAGAAGGCATCTATGATTGGCTGCGCCATCGCGAACCGCGTTGGGCCGCCCTTGCCATTATCCAGCGTCTGGATAAGGAGACGAGCGGCGTGATGGTTTTCGCTAAAACTCCCGCGGCGAACCAATCCCTCACCGAGCAGTTTACCAATCGTGAAGTCCGGAAGAAATACCTGCTCCTCACCGATTGCAACGTCGCGCAGGACCAATTTACGGTGAAATCGAGCATCGCCCGTCTCGGCGACCGCTACGCGAGCAACCCTAATGGCGAACCTGCAGAGACGCGTTTCCGAGTGCTTGAACGACAGAATGGCCGAACACTCGTCGAGGCTGAGCCGTTGACTGGTCGGACACATCAGATCCGTGTCCACGCGAGCGAGAGCGGCTTTTCCATTCTCGGAGACACGCTCTACGGAGGAACGTCGGCGACGCGAACGTGCCTTCATTCCGCGGAGCTAGCATTCGCGCACCCTGCCGATCATAAATCCGTGAGTTTCACTGTGCCCACGGATTTTGACGCCGATGCCCGCTTGCTGCTGCGAGCTGCTGCGATTGATTCCGAGCAAACCGATGCATTTCGCATCATCCACGGAGCTTCGGATGGCTGGCCTGGCTGGTACGTGGAACGACTCGGGGACTTTGGCTTGTCACAAAGCGAACAGCTCCTGAGCGACCGTCAACGCATCTTGCTCGCTCAACTTTGCGAAATGCCTTCGCCTAAAGCCACCCATCCGCAGGGCGCCACCCCTGTCTTACGCGGTGTCTATCACAAAACCCTTACGCGACGGCTCCTGAAAACAGCAGTCAGCGAAGCTTCACCGCAATTGCTGCTCGGGGAATCTTCCCTAGAACGTTTTGGAATTCGCGAGAACGGCTTTCAATTCGAGCTTAGTTTTGCCGAGGGCTACTCGATGGGTCTATTCCTCGACCAGCGCGACAACCGCCGCCGGTTTATCACCAACCACCTGGCAGCAGGGTTTCCGCTGTTTCCCGATGGGATTGCAGCTAAAGAGGTCCTGAACACGTTCGCCTACACGTGCGGTTTTTCAGTTTGCGCAGCCTCTGCAGGCGCGCGCGTGACAAGCCTTGATCTCTCGCGGAAATATTTGGATTGGGGACGCCGCAACTTCGTACTGAACGGGCTAGACCCATCGGGGCACGACTTCATCTACGGCGACGTGTTCGATTGGCTGCGGCGGTTTGCAAAAAAGGGCAGGGGCTTTGACGCCATCGCACTCGATCCCCCCACATTTTCACAATCAAAGGAAAGTGGCGTGTTCCGTGCTGAGAAAGATTATGGCCGGTTGGTGGACGCAGCATTGAAGCTTCTTCGACCTTCTGGCGTGCTGTTCGCCTCGACCAACGCCGCAACCATGCGCCCTGAGGATTTCGTCGGGACGGTGACCGCAGCGGTGCGAACTTCAGGTCGGCGAGTGCTGCAACAGCACTACGCTCCGCAGCCGCCAGATTTTCCAATCAGCCGCGAAGAGCCTGCATATTTGAAAACGCTCTGGATGCGGGTTTCCTAAAACCTGTACACAGCGACGAGCCAGAAAAAGTTTCAGTGCGGTTTACGAAAACGCTCCCGTTCACGGCGATTGAACGTCTCAACGTCAGCCTTCATCTCGCCGAGAGATTGGGCGAGCACGCGGATGAATTGGCCGCAACTCTGAGCCATTCCGCCAAGCCCGATGACGGTGTCGCGTTCAGCAAAATCATCGGTAATGACGAGCACTTCTCCGTAGGGCTTCATCCGATGCGCTGTGCGCTCGATCATGTCGTCGGCGGTCTGTCCAGCCTTCGAATAGAGCACCTCGACTGCAGAAGTTGAAATCGGTTTGGGTGCGCCAGTGGGAGCATTCGCTCCATCGAAAAAGATGCTGAGGGGCGTTCCCGAGGCGTCGTGATACTGGGTGAGGATCGCGATTAACTCGTCTCGCGCGGCGGCGGAGAACCGAGGTTTCCCCTCGGCTAGTTCCGGCCACGCGTGCAGCAGGCTGTAGCCATCCACAAGAATGCGAACGAGCGCCATGGCACTAAATTACGAAAGTAAGGTCAGAAGTAGAATCAGAAAGTGCTGACAAAATGTACCGCGGCGATTGCGTGCTGCAAAGGCTTCTCAAACCCGAACCGTGTTGCTAGGATGGACGCGGTTATTTATGAAGAAGAAACCGATTGTGCCGGCGACGGTGCTGACTGGCTTCCTAGGAGCAGGGAAAACAACTCTGCTCACACATTTGCTTACGCAACCACACGGTTACAAGTGTGCGATCATTATCAACGAGTTCGGATCGGTGGGCATCGATCACCAGATTGTGGTGGGGACCGATGAGGAAATCGTGGAACTAAGCAACGGCTGCCTTTGCTGCCGGGTGCGCGGCGATCTGGTGAAAAGTATCGAAGGCCTGTTCGATCGGGCAAAAAAGTTCGACTACATCATCATCGAGACGACCGGTTTGGCCGATCCTAGCCCAATCTCATACACGTTCTTTCAGGAAAACTTCGCCAACCGAGTCCGACTCGACGCCATCGTGACGGTGGTGGATGCGCGCCATATCGAAAAATCGTTGAGCGAGGCGCCGGAGGCCTCCGCGCAGGTGGCTTTCGCCGATGTGCTGCTCCTGAATAAAACAGACCTTGTGGACAGATCGGCGCTGGAACGAATCACAGCGCGACTGCGCCGAATGAATCGGCTGGCTCAAATTCACCGAACAGAGCGCTCTCAGATTGATGTTGGTAAAATCCTGAACGTGCGCTCCCGCGACCTCTCGGCGCCGACGATTCCGCTGGAAGCCCAGACGCACGACGAGCACTGTTCCCACTCAGACCACGACCACGATCATTCGCACGACTGTGGCCATGATCATGATCACGGGCACGCTGATCATGGGCATCACGATGACACGGTGAAATCCTTCGTCCTCACCGAGGAACGTCCTTTGGACCTGAAGAAGACCGAACAGTGGCTGGCTGAGTTGCTCGGGAAATCGGGGGAGCAGATTTATCGCAGCAAAGGCATTCTTCACATCAAGGGGCAGGCGAAGCGCGTAGTATTTCAAGGTGTCCAGATGATGTTCGACAATGTGCCTGATCGCTTTTGGAATCCGGGTGAGAAACGCCAAAGCCAACTCGTGTTCATCGGCCGGGACATCGATGAAGTCGCTATCCGCCAGGGCTTCGCCGAGTGTGTAGCCGCTTGATTGCCCTCGTTAGATTGATTTAATTGAGCTATGCCTATTTACGAGTACGAGCTGTGCGAGGGTGATTGCAAGGTTTGCGGCGGCAAGTTCACCCTGCATCGGCCCATAAGTGCGCCGATGCTGAAGGAATGCCCTGCCTGTCACAAGCCAGTGCGGAAGATTTTCTCTGTGTTCAACTCCCCGAATTTGGGGGTCTCTGTCTCGAAGGCGAACGATGCCGGCTTTACTGTCCTCAAGCGAATCAGCAAAGGCGAATACGAGGTTCACAAACCCAAGAAAGGGGTGTGATGTGCCGCGCGTCCGACTCCACGTCTTCTATGCCGGGCGCGTCCAGGGTGTCGGGTTTCGCTACGCCGCCAAGCAAGCGGCGGCTGGTTACGAGGTCACGGGCACGGTGCGCAACCTGAACGATGGCCGCGTGGAGTTAGTGGCCGAGGGCGAGCGTGCCGAACTAGAGACTTTTCAAGACGGAATCCGTGAGGCAGGGTTGCGGCGCTTGATCCGGGACGAGCAGGTGCTCTGGAGTGAAGCCAGCGGTGAATTCCGCGGTTTCGAGATTGTCCGGTAGGCTCAAAATTTAGTTCCGCTTGTGAAATTCGCGATTATTTCCGATATCCACGCCAACTTGGAGGCGTTGCAGGCAGTGTTGGCTGATGCCAAACAGCGAGGGTGCACGAACTACGCCTGCGCGGGGGATGTGGTGGGCTACAACGCCAACCCCAAGGAATGTCTCGATATCGTCCGCGAAATGGAAATGCCCTGCGTGTTGGGCAACCACGACGAGTATTGTTCCGCGGATATCGACCTGACCTCCTTCAACGAATCGGCGGCGGCCGCCGTGCTTTGGACTCGAAATCATCTTATCGAGGCTGACAAGCAGTGGCTCAAGGAGCTCCGATACATTCGTCTCGTCGAAAGTTTCTCCATCGTTCACGCCACAATGGATGGCCCGCGGCGTTGGGGTTATGTGACCGACAAGCTGGCTGCCGCAGCCAGTTTCTCCTATCAAACCACGAACGTCTGTTTCCACGGCCACACTCACGTGCCCGTTGCGTTCATGCAGGTGAAGGGTGCTCAGGGATTTGTGCAAGGCGGCACCTACACGCGCATCATCGTTGAGCCAACCAAGCGTTATTTCGTGAACGTCGGCAGTGTAGGGCAACCACGGGACGGTGATCCCCGGGCGTCCTACGCGACCTACGATTTTGCCAAACGTGAGATCGAGTTGCACCGTCTCGACTACGACATCGCCACAACGCAGCGGAAAATCAGGGAAGCCGGTCTGCCTGAGCGGTTGGCCATGCGCCTTGAAGTCGGGCGCTAGCCAGCTTGCCAGAGCGTGAAAATTCTCATTCTCAAGCCTAGCTCCATCGGTGATGTGGTGCAGGCGCTCCCCGTCCTCCGTTTGCTTAGGCGGCATTTTCCTCAGAGCGAGATCCATTGGTGGATTGATCGTGCGCTCGCTCCGCTTCTGGAAGGCGATCCAGATTTGACGGGTATTATTCCATTCGATCGGCGCGAGTTTCACACATTTCAAGGATGGAATCATGTTTTCCGCTCCGTTCGCGCGATGCGTGCTCAGCACTTCGACTGGGTGATTGATTTGCAAGGCCTCGCACGCAGCGGTGCCATTGCGTGGATGGCCAAAGGTGGTTTTAGCATTGGCGTTAACACCGGGCGCGAATGCGGGCGAGGTTTCTACAACTGCACAGTCGACCGCCCATCGCCCAGCAGTCATGCGGTCGATTGGTACCTTGCGGTGTTGCGCGCGCTCGATGTGCCAGTGCATCTGGATTACGACTGGCTTCCGCAGCGCGCATCGCAAGCGGCTTCCTTCGCCCAAAAATGGCCTCAGGACGGCAGTCGCTGGATTGCGATTGCCCCCGGCGCGCGCTGGGACAACAAGCGCTGGCCGGTCGAACATTTCGCGAAGGCCATCCAACGCCTGTTAGCTTACGATATGCGGCTGCGCATTGTTATTCTTGGCAGCCGTGATGACGTGGTCCGCGGCGCGGCGCTGGCAGGGATGGACACGACTCGCTGCCTTGATTTGACGGGACAGACGACATTGCCGGAGATGATTGAATGGGTTCGTCGAAGCGATTTACTCATCTCGAATGACACTGGGACAATTCACGTGGCCGCGGCATTGCAAAAGCCCGTCGTGGCACTCTTTGGCCCAACGGATCCAGCTCAGACGGGGCCTTACGGGCAGCAGCACCAGGTTCTACGCACCGTCCTGCCGTGCGCGCCTTGCATGAAAGGTCGGTGCAGCTACGAACTGCCAGTGGAATGCTTACGCGCCATCACACCCGAGCGGGTCGCCACTGAGGCGTTGCGCCGACTGAGCGGTGCTCTGTGAACAGAGTGGCGATAATTTCCCATTGCGTCCGCAGGTGTCTGACCTAAATTTGTTGGGTGCGATGGGCCCTTTCAATTTTGTCCCTCTCCCTACTCGTGGTTTCCACCGCCCTGTCACAGCGCGTGGCGATTGAACTGGTCACGGAGCAGGATACTTTCCTGCCGAATGAGCCACTGTACGTAGGCGTACGTATCACCAACCGCTCCGGCCAGCCGGTCATCTTCGGCCAAGACGAAGACTGGATTAAATTCTCGGTGTTCGGTCAGAAGCGGATGCCGGTGGCAAAAGCTGGCGATCCTGCTGGCGGCGGGATCTTTGTGGTTCCATCATCGTCGCGGTCGATCAAGTGGTTCGATCTCGCGCCTTTCTTTGAGATGAACCAAATTGGCCCTTACACCATCAGTGCCACCGTGAAGGTCAAGCAATGGAACGAGGTGATTATTGCAAACCCTCCCAAAACCGTCAACGTGGTCAAAGGCGTGACCATCGGAGAGCAGGAGTTCGGTCTGCCGACGCCCATCGGCAGCAGTAAACCGCCGGAACTGCGCAAATATATTCTTCAACAGGTGCGGCATCCCAACCAACACCGCCTCTACGTGCGCGTGACGGACGATACGGGGTTCAAGATTTTCGGTGTGACGCCCATTGGTACGCTGGTGTCTTTCAGCAAACCAGAGTTTCAGGTGGATCAAGTCGGCAACCTGCACGTGCTGCACCAAAATGGCGCGAAGACCTTCAACTACTGTATCGCCAACCCCGCCGGAACCGTCGTGGCACGGCAGACGCACGAATACACGGCGAAGCGACCTGTGCTCGCGGTGGATGAAGTCGGCAGGACGGTCGTTCAGGGAGGACAGCGCAAGCCTTTGCCCTCGGACATTCCACCCTCGCTGCCACCAGAGAAATCTGACACGACGAACAACCTCGTCCTGCCCCGCTGACCTTGCTCAGTCGGTGAGGTCCTTGGCGGTCTTCAGTCTCATCTCAAGCTTCTTGACCACCTTTAGGGCGTAATTCACCGCTCCTTCTTCCGTCTGCGTAGCAGACGGCCGTGTAATGATTTGTGCTGCAGCGATGATGTCGCCGTTTTTATCGCGGAGCGGCAGGCTAACGATGACGGCTTCAGCACTTTTTAGGTAGTAGTTTTTCCCTTTCGCGAGCGCATCCTTTGGGGCTTTTTCGGCGGGAGCCCCGACAACCTTCTCGTCGTGACTGGCAATCACACGCGGCTCTTCACCTTCCTTTGCAGCAGCGACAATGCGAAGCCCCGTGAGCTTGTCGTCGGCATCGAGCGTTTCACGCACCACAAGCCTCGCCAAAGCCTCCTTGACCGTTACGCGAGACTCCGTGAATTGCACGCGAGTGTCGGAGCGCGTCCAAAAAGCGATTTTGCCCGCAGGAAAAATCGGCGCCGTTGCGGGGTCGAGCGTGAGGTCGTAGCCACGCCCATTCAGCGTCCATGCAATGCGACCGCCCTCCGCGGTGAAGGTGAGTTCCTGCCAGCCATTTTCAGAGAGAGGAATGTTTTCACCGACCAATCCGCTTTTAGCTTCGCCATCTTTGAATATGGTGAAAAAAACCTTCCGATCTTTCGGCCGAACGGCCAGAAGATAGAAATTCTTCTCGTCCACCATCCGGAACGCCATGCCCGCCGCCTGAGTGCCGCGTCCGCCTAGGATCTGGAATCGAACCGAGAATGTGAAGTTTCGATAGTCGAATGATTCAGAGATGAGCAATGGCAGGCGGCTGTCATCGGCATCTTCACCGAGATGAGCGAGAACCGGCTGCTTTGTCTCACCACCTTTTCCGGGCACGGGGCCGAGGGTGATTTGCCATTGGCTTGGTTTTGTCGCCCCAAGAACCGAACTGCGGAAACCTTTGGGCGCTTGGCCGGTCGGTGTCTTTGTGAAGTCGAAAGGGCTCTCGGCAATCTGGGCAAAGCCAGTTGTAGCCGCCGCAAGGAACAGAATCAGAAGGCGCAGCATGACGTGGTCGAGCGTGGCAAAAAAACAAACGGGCGGCAAGTGCGGCCCGTTTGTTGAAGGGCGGTCAAGGAATTTGGCAGGCGCTTATTTCTCGCGATAGATCATGTCGGCCACAGTACGGCCGGCGGGGATGAACGGCAGCACGTGCTCGGTGTACGGAGTGATGACGTCCAGGACGTACGGCTCGTCTGTTGCGAGCATCCGCTGGAGCGCAGCGCGGAGGTCTTTCCGGTACATCACGCGCTCGCACTTCACATTAAAGGCCTTGGCCATCTGCACGTAATCGGGATAAATTTGATTCATGTTCGCCGGGTCACCGAGGTAGGTGTGCCCGCGGTTGCCGGCATAGAAACGGTCTTCCCACTGCACGACCATTCCGAGGTGCTGGTTGTTCAGGATGATGGCCTTCGCGGCAATCTTCTCGATATGCGCCGTGGCTAACTCCTGCACGTTCATCAGGAAGGAACCATCGCCGTCGATGTCTATGACCTGCTTGTCGGGCCGTGCGACCTTGATACCGATGGCGGAAGGGTAGCCGAAGCCCATCGCCCCAAGGCCAGCGCTGGTGATGAACTGGCGCGGAAACTTGTACTGGTACCACTGGCCGGCCCACATCTGATGCTGGCCCACGCCGGTGGTGATAATGGCCTCGCCTTGCGTCAACTCGTAGAGCATCTCAATCACTATCTGCGGCAGAATGACCTCGTTTTCCTTGCCCTGCAGATGCTCGCGCATGTGATGCGACTTCGTCATCCCCTCGGTGACATGGTAGCTGAAGGGCGCCTTCGCCTTCCATTTCACAACCTGCGCATGCCAAGGGGAAAACTTCTTCGCAATGGGCCGCTTGACAATCATCTTGTTCAGGCGATCAAGGGCGTACTTGATGTCGCTGATGATGGGTAGGTGGACGAACTTATTCTTGTTGTGCTCGCAGGGGTCAATGTCCACGTGAACGATGGTGCCGGTCTCGCAGAACTTCTCGACCTTGCCCGTCACTCGGTCGTCGAATCGAACACCGAAGGCGAGCAGAAGATCCGCCCCGTCGGCGATTTTTTCCGCCGGCGCCGTGGGGTTCGTGCGCAGCTTGAATTCACCGCTCACGGCCCAGTTCGCGTAAGCCGCACCGTGCATTCCGAGCCAGCGCAGTGAGAGTGGATGCGTCTCCGGAAAGGCACCAATGCCCATCAACGTTGTCGTGACGGGAATCTGCGCCGCCTCGGCAAACTTGAACAGTTCAGCCGTCGCCTCGCCGGTGATGATGCCGCCGCCGACGTAGAGCACCGGCCGCTCGGCTTTCTCGATGAGGCCGATGATTTCGTTGAGGGCCAGATCGTCCGCCTTGGGCGGAGCAGGGTAGCCGCGCAAACTGATTTCACTGGGCCACACGGGCTGCGCGCGTTGCTGCTGGAGGTTCTTGGGAAAATCGACCACTACAGGCCCGGGGCGCCCCGACTGCGCGACGTGAAATGCTTCTTTGATGATGCGCGGGATGTCGTTGATATCGGTGATGAGATAACTGTGCTTCACAATGGGCAGTGTCATCCCAAAGAAGTCCGTTTCCTGAAATGCGCCTTTGCCGATCATCGCTTGCGGCACCTGGCCGGTGATTGCAATGAGCGGCACCGAATCCATGTACGCGTCTGCGATGGCAGTGACGAGGTTGGTTGCGCCGGGACCACTGGTGGCCATGCAGACGCCGGCCTTGCCACAAGCCCGTGCGTAACCTTCGGCCGCGAACGAGCCACCCTGCTCGTGCCGAGGCAGGATGGTACGGATTTGCTTCGAGCGCGTGAGAGCTTGGTGTAATTCCATGCTCGCACCGCCGGGGTAGGCGAAAATGACCTCCACGCCTTCGCGTTCTAGCGCGGCGACAAGGATTTCGCTGCCGAGCATCGGATGTCCGAGCTCAGATTTACTGGGCGCGGCTGTCTTCTTCGCTTTCGTCGTTGTCTTGCTCATTGTGTTTTGCGGTTTTGACTGGAGCCGCAGGCGAAACAAAAACCCACGGCCGTTACCAGCCGTGGGTTCCTGTCGAAATCTTCACTAATTACGACAGGTACCCGCGGCGTCGCCAGTTACGACGACTGCCACTACAACGACCTGTCGAACATTCTCCAACATCCTGTAGAGCGTAGCCACCAACCTGAGGTCGGGTCAAGCCTGCTTTCAGCCTCCGACGAGCTTGCGACTAAGTTCCCAGAGGGCAACTCGCCAATCAGTTATAGGCGATCCGAGCGGAGCGTAACTCGCCGCGGATCAGTTCTACATCAGTGGCTATCTATGTCGCGAAACGGCGAGGGTTCCTGTTGGCTGATGCAGTGGAAGGAGCCGAGGCCCCAGATCAGCTCGGTGGAGTCGACGCCGATGATCTTGCGATCCGGGAATTCGCGCTGGAGTATCCCGAGTGCCGTGGCGTCGTTCGCGTGGCGGAAGGTCGGTACGACGACGATTTGGTTCGCGATGTAGAAGTTTGCATAGCTGGCCGGGAGGCGCTGTCCGTCGTACTCGACGAGTCCGGGCATCGGCAACTCCACCACACGCAGCGGCCGCCCATCTTGATCCTTCATCGAGCGAAGTCGGTGGAGGTTCTCTTGCAGCAACGCGTGGTTCGCGTCCGCTGGATCCTCTTCTACCACCGTCACGACAGTGGTCGGGCTCACGAATCGGGTGAGGTCGTCCACGTGACCGTCGGTGTCGTCACCCACGATACCGTCGCCGAGCCAGAGAATGTTTGTCACGCCGAGGTAGTCTTTGAGGAACTGTTCGATCTGCGGCTTGCCGAGGTGCGGGTTGCGGTTCGGGTTGAGCAGGCAGCTCTCCGTGGTGAGGAGCGTGCCACAGCCGTTCACCTCGAGCGCACCCCCTTCCATCACGATGCCGGGTGAGAAGAGCGGCAGATCGCGTAGTTTGGCCACGTGCTGGGGGACGGCGTCGTCGAGGTCGAACGGAGGATACTTGTTGCCCCAGGCGTTGTAACCCCAGTCTACGACGGCGCGCTCCTTCCTTCCACTGTGCTCGCGGACGAGGAAAATCGGACCGTGGTCGCGGCACCATGGCTCATAGGCGGGGAAGTGATGAAAATGGACGCGCTCGAGCGGCGTCTTCTCCTTCTGCAGAAGGTTTCGGACCCACTGTTCCATCTCCGCATGCCAGACGTTGATGTGGACCTCCTCGACCTTGACGAGCTCCTTGATCAATGCGGCGTAGACGGGCGGGACGCTGTCGTACTTGTCCGGAAAACTAATCCCCTCCGGGCGCGGCCAGGTGAGCCAGGTGCCGACGTGAGGCTCCCATTCTGCGGGCATATGGTAACCAAGCTGGGTAGGGGTCTTCATGAAATTCTTTGTGTCTCGCAAATCACCGGAGTGATGCGCGAGAAACGTAAGATCAAGAATGTCGCGCGGAAAGTGAATTGTGAGCGGCACATTCCTAAGCCCGCTTGCCTTTCAAATCTGTTCGGGCAAGCTGCTCGTGTTTTGAAATCGGCCACCTATCGTCAACGCCTCGCCTATGCGGCGGCCGCTGGAGTGCTGCTCACACTTGCATTCCCTCGATTCAATTTGTCGGCTTTCGCGTGGGTGGTGCCCGGTTTGTGGCTCCTCACCTCGGCGGGCGTCTCTCCCCGGGAGGCGTTCAAAATTGGCTACGCCGGGGGGTTGGCGCACTACCTCAGCTCGCTCCATTGGCTTCTCCACCTCCCGTTCCCGCAGACCGCCTGGCTCGGTTGGCTGGCGTTGAGTGGGTACTGCGCCCTCTACCCAGCGACATGGATTTGGCTCTGCTGGAAACTGGCGCCAACATCACGAGTCACTTTCGATGCGAAAATCCCAGCCGCGCATTACCCCTGCTTGGATTCGCTTTTCGCCGCCGGATGGTGTCAGCGGCAACTCTGGCTCCTCCTCTGTGCCGCTGCGTGGGCGGCCTTGGAATTAACGCGCGGGCAGTTCCTCACCGGGTTCCCTTGGAACTTCCTCGGCGTATCGCATCATCAGATCTTGCCTCTGGTGCAGATTGCCTCCGTGACGGGGGTGCTCGGCCTGTCCTTTCTTTTGGTTTGGTTCTCAGTCGGGCTGCTCTGCGCGGTGACGAGCATCATTCGCCGACCAACGGAGCGCTGGGCGTGGCTAGGGGAAACATTTTGTCCCATCACCGCGCTGATGCTCGTGGTCGGTTGGGGATTTCTTGAAGTCTCACGGAAAGAATCGGATGTACGTTATTTACGGGTGGCACTGGTGCAGCCGAGTATTCCGCAGAAGATAAAATTCAATCCGGAAGAGAATGCAAAGGCATTCCAACGAGTCTTGAATTTGTCTGAGGTGGCACTGGCGACGAAACCTGATCTGCTCATCTGGCCCGAGGCGGTGGCGCCGGGCTTCCTGCGTTACGACGAAAAGCTGCTCGCGACCGTGACAAATCTGGCGCGGACCAACAATGTCTGGATTCTCCTCGGTGCGGACGATGCCGAGCGGCGGAAGGACGATTCGCAGGAGGCGAATTATTTCAATAGCGCATTCCTCGTCTCACCCGAGGGAAAACTGGCGGGTAAATATGACAAGCGGCACCTCGTAATTTTTGGCGAGTATGTGCCGCTGGCAAAATGGCTTCCTTTCTTGAAATGGCTCACACCCATCGGCGAAGGCTTTACTCCAGGAACGGTGCCGGCACGTTTTAACCTATTGCATGGGGCGCATCGAACAAGGTTGACGACGTTGATTTGCTTTGAAGACTTGCTGCCTCATCTCGCCCGCGAAAGCGCAGCGAACGCGGATATTCTGGTGAATCTGACGAACGACGGGTGGTTCGGCGAAAGCGCGCAACAGTGGCAGCACGCGGCCAACGCGGCTTTCCGTGCCGTGGAAACGGGTCGACCGCTGGTGCGCTGCACGAACAACGGCCTGACTTGCTGGGTGGACACGCGCGGGCGGTTTCACGAAACTCACTTCGGCGATTCGCCAGATATTTATGGTGCGGGTTTTAAGACGGTGCTCATTCCCATTGGGTCGCCGATTGAGACGTTCTACCAGCGCTACGGCGATTGGTTTGGCTGGAGCTGCGCGGCAGTGACATTGCTGGCGTGGCTGTTGGCTGAGCGCTCCAAAAAAGGCTGGGCAAGCGCAGCCGGCAGACCCTAACTTCACTGATTATGTTTGACGTCGCAAAAGCTCGGTTGACGGCACAGTCGGAGAAACTTGCCAACCTGCGGAGGTTTCTTTGACGTCCCAGGCGCGCAGAAGCGGCTAGCGGAGCTGGACTCCCTAATGGCCGCGGAGGCTTTCTGGAGCAACCGTGAGCAGGCGCAGAAGGTGATCGACGAAGCCGGTGGCTTGCGCAAGAAGATGGAGCCGCTCATCGCGGCGGAAAAACAGGTAGCCGATTTCTACGTCCTCCTCGAACTAGGTGAAGCCGAGCCTGTGTCCGCACAGATTGGCGTGCTGACAGAACTGAATACGGAACTGGACCAGTTCGAGAGCCGACTTTCTCAAATGGAATTGCGCGTGCTGCTGAACGGCCCGCACGACAAGAAGAACTGCATCTTTTCCATCAACGCCGGCGCGGGTGGAACGGAATCGTGCGACTGGGCGAACATGATGCTGCGCATGTACCAGCGCTGGGGCGAGAGCCGCGGGTGGCAGGTGGAGGTGACCGACGCGCTTCCCGGCGAGGTGGCAGGCATCAAGAGCGTCACGCTGCTTGTCACCGGTGAAAATGCCTACGGTTTTTGCAAAGCTGAACGCGGCGTGCACCGTCTGGTCCGCATTTCGCCCTTCGACTCGAACAAGCGCCGCCATACGAGCTTCGCCAGCGTGGACGTGATTGCCGAGATTGAAGAGACCAATTCCGACATTGTGATTCCACCGGTTGAATTGCAGGTGGACACGTTCCGATCCGGCGGCAAAGGGGGCCAAAACGTGAACAAGGTGGAAACCGCCGTGCGCATCACCCACCTACCAACTGGCCTCGTGGCTGCGAGCCAGAGCCAACGTTCGCAGCATCAGAACCGCGCTACGGCGATGAAAATGCTGCTCTCGAAGCTCTACGCAAAACGTGTAGACGAGCAGAAAGCGGAGATGGAGCGCTTCTACGGCGACAAGGGCAGCATCTCGTGGGGCAATCAGATCCGCAGCTACGTCCTCCAGCCTTACCAGTTGGTCAAGGATCTGCGAACGGGTGTGCAGACGAGCGATGTGCAGGGTGTGCTGGATGGTGAGATGGACCCGTTCGTCGAAGGCTGGCTCAAGGGTGGGTGTCCTTCGAAGAAGATGCAGGGCGTGAAGGAGGAGGAGGAGGAATGACGGACATCCTTGCAACTATTGTGGCAGAAAAGCAGCGGGAGATTGCGCGCCTGCCTGTCGCGAATGTGACGGTGGAGATGCTCCGTGCAGTGCTTGCAAAGCGTCAAGACCAGCGTGATTTTTTTGGCGCACTCAAGCATGGCAGTGTGGCCTTGATTGCTGAGGTGAAAAAAGCGTCCCCGTCTGCTGGCGTGATCTGTGCCAACTTCGACCCCGTCCGTATCGCGTGCGAATACGAAGCAGCCGGAGCGAATTGTCTTTCAGTCCTCACTGATGAGAAGTTTTTCCAAGGGTCGCTCGATTATCTAAGGCGGATTCGCGCGGCTGTGAAGTTGCCGCTGCTCCGCAAAGATTTCATTGTGGATGAGCGCCAAATTCTCGAGTCAGTCGAGTGGGGCGCAGACGCCATCCTGCTCATCGTGGCGATCCTCGACGATGCGCGCCTGCGCCGGTTTCACGATCTGGCGACCGGCGCCGGACTGAGCGTGTTGGTCGAAGTCCATGACGCGCCCGAATTAGAGCGAGCCGTCGCCATCGGAGCACGCTTGATTGGTGTCAATAATCGCGACCTGAAAACATTTAAGGTCAATCTCGGAACGACTGAACAACTTGCGGCGAAGCTCCACGCCACCTCGGCAGCGGAATGCCTGGAGAGAGTGTTGGTGGCCGAGAGTGGCATCCATACACGTGCCGACGTGTCGCGGTTGGCGGGATGCGGCGCGAGGGCGATCTTGGTTGGTGAGTCCTTGATGCGCAGCGGCAGCATCGCAGGGAAGGTGAAGGAATTAATCGGATGAAGAGCCAACTTCGAGTGCTGATCGTGGAGGATTCCGAATTTGACGCTCGAATCCTTGTCAGTCTCTTGCGCGCCGGTGGCTGCGAGGTGATTTCACGCCGTGTCGAGACGGCTGTCGCATTTACTGAAGCATTGTCGGAGCAACCGTGGGACCTAGTGCTGGCGGATTACAATCTGCCGCAATTCAGCGCTCCCGAGGCGTTGAAGCTCCTGCAGGAGCAGGGCGTTGATCTGCCATTTGTGATTATCTCTGGCGGTATCGGCGAGGACATCGCTGTAGCTGCGATGAAGGCCGGCGCACACGATTACCTGATGAAGGGCAATCTCACGCGCCTGCTGCCGGCGATTGAGCGCGAATTGCGCGAAGCGGAGGTCCGATTGGCTCGGAGAGCTGCCGAACACTCGCTCCGCGAGAGCGAAGCGCGCTATCGCCTGTTGTGGGAGACAGCTTCGGACGCGGTGCTCCTGATGGACACGGACAGCCGAATCTATTTCGCCAACCCAGCGACCTACCCCGTTTTCGGTTATGTGCCGGAAGAATTGGTCGGGCAAAATCTTGCGATGTTACTGCCGGAAGAGTCGCAGAAAGCTAGGTCTGATTTGGTGCAGATGCTCCATTCGAGCGTGCGAGAGGCGGGTGACCGGCACCGGCGCGTGATGGAAACTCTCGGCCAACGGAAAGACGGCACGAGGGTAATCATCGAAATCGCCTTCAACGATATGGAGTTCCAGCACAAGCGCTGGTTCGTCGTCTTCATTCGTGACATCACCGCGCGCAAACAGGCCGAAGAAGAACTGCGCCAGACCCACGAGCAGTTCCGAGTGGCTCGCGAGATACAGCAGCGCCTCTTTCCGAAGGCTGCACCGCAGTTGCCTAGCTTCGATATCGCGGGCGTGTCGTATCCAGCCGAGGCGACCGGCGGTGATTACTTCGATTACATTCCGATGCTCAATGGTTGCTGGGGTATTGTGGTCGGCGACGTCACTGGGCACGGGATTGGTCCGGCGCTCCTGATGGCCGAGACGCGCGCCTATCTAAGACTTCTCGCGCGGAACCGCGATGACGTGGGGGATATCCTCACGCGGGCCAATCGCGTGCTAGCAGAGGACGTGGGAAGTGAGCGCTTCGTGACCTTGCTGTTGGCGCAGATTGACCCGGAACGTAGAACCTTGCGCTACGCTAGTGCGGGGCATCCACCAGCTTATGTGCTGGGGCAGGATGGGGGCTTGCGTGCAGAATTGAAACGCACGGGTGTTCCGCTTGGGATTGATTCGGAGACGACTTACACCTCGTCAGAGCCTATTGAGCTGAAAACCGGCGATACGTTGACTTTCCTTACTGATGGCATAGAGGAAACAATGTCACCGAAAAACGAGTTTTTCGGAGATGGGCGAGTGCTGGAAGTTTTGCAAGGAAACCGGCATCTTCCGGCTGCCGCGATGGTTGATGCACTGCATCGAGCGGTGCGCGAATTTGCTTCGGGCGCACCGCAGATTGACGACTTCACGATTATCGTGATGAAAGTCACCTAGCGGGAAACGCGAAAAGATTTGAAAACGTCGAGCTGACGAATAGTATCCCTCTGCGTCTGCTTCAGACAGCGCAATGGTTCGGGACGTAGCGTAGCTTGGTAGCGCGCTTCCTTGGGGTGGAAGAGGTCGTGAGTTCAAATCTCACCGTCCCGACCATTTTGCGCAGAGAAGTCCGGGAGGATTAGTAATTGCACATGCGCTAATGATAACTGTCCTTTTCATTTCTTTATTGAGCAGTGCCGTCTCGGCCTTTTTTATTGTTCGTTTTTCCCACCTTCATCTACACGTCACGTCTGACACTGCATTTGGCGAAGGTCCTCAAAAAATTCATCACGAAATCACGCCTCGCATCGGTGGAGTGGCTATTGCGATTGGCCTAATCGCCGGTCTGTTAGCGGCAGTTCAAACTGATGTATTGTCCGGCAAGAAATTCCAAATGTGGATACTTTGTGTCACTCCCGTATTTTTCGCAGGTCTAGCGGAAGACATCACAAAAAAGGTCGGCGCGCGCTGGAGACTTGGCGCCGCCTTTGGAGCGGCATTACTCGCTTTGATTCTGCTTGATGGAGAAGTGCCTCCACTCGGCACCGCAGCATTCATTGGTCAACCTTTTTATCCCGCGCTCTGCGTTGCGTTCACTCTCTTCGCTGTTGGCGGCGTTACGCACGCCTTCAATATTATGGATGGTCTCCACGGTTTATTGGGTGGCATGTCGATATTGACCCTCGCTGCTCTTGCGTGGATGTCGGACAGGATCGGAGATAGCGAGTTGTTTATTGCTTGCTTGAGTCTGCTCGGTGGCGTGTTTGGCTTTCTTATTTTCAATTTCCCATTTGGAAAACTCTTTGCCGGCGATGCTGGCGCCTATCTCATAGGGTTTGTGATTGCCGAGATTTCTGTCCTGCTGAGCGCAAGACATCCAGAGGTCTCCCCGTGGTTTATCCTATTGCTGCTGGCGTATCCGGTAACAGAAGTCTTGTTTTCTATTTATCGGCGGTCTTTTTTGAAGCAGCAACCCGCAGGCAAACCCGACGGCTTGCATCTCCATTCGCTTTTATACAAACGAATTGGGATCTGGATTTGGGACGATGACACCAACGTCTTAGCCAAAGCGCTTTCCAATTCCTTCGCGACCGTCTTAGTGTGGGTTTTGATGTTATTGCCCTTGGGGATGGCGGTGCTTTTCTGCGATCGTCCTCCACTTCTGATCTGCGGCTGCATAGGTTTTATGCTTTGCTACGTTTCTCTGTACTGGGGATTGGTTCGATTCAAGACCCCACGGTGGCTGCTTTGGATTAAAGCCGTTCGCTACCATAAAAACGCGAAACGCCTCTTAGATCCCGCATGCCGCGAATGAAATCTCTCTATTCGCTAAGGCGTTTTGCTCGTCACTAGGCCGAGTGATTGACTTTTCCATGCCTAACGTCTAAGTATTGTGTGATGAAGAATGCTTTCATTTGCCTCTTGGGTGCTACAGTGGGCGTTTCTCACATTGCCGGTGCGCCGGTCGATTTCGTTAAGGAAATACAACCACTTCTCGAATTCAACTGTGTGGCCTGCCACCGCGAAGGGTACGCGAAGGGGGGCTTACGACTCGACCGCCGCGATGAGGCCTTCAAGGGTGGCGACTTGGGTGTTGGCATCGTTGCTGGAAAACCGGAGAAAAGCCCCGTTTATACTTGGACCGTGGTTCCAGCGGATGACGAGCGCTTGATGCCACCGAAGGCGAAGAACGGCCCATTGTCCAAGGACAAGACCGACCTCATTCGTGACTGGATAGCTCAAGGCGCTCAGTGGCCGAAGGATCTTGTGCTTATAGGGAAGAAAATCGATGAGATTGCTGGCGATGAGAAGACGCTCGCGATCGAACTGCACAAGCGCATCGTGAGTGCAATAAGCGAGACATCCGCTTCGCAGATGAAGCCCTATACCTCGAAGATTCCGGGTGCCGACATCGAGTTTTCGATGCAGCCGATTCCCGCTGGCGACTTTGTCATGGGCAGCGCGACGGCTGAAGCGGGTCGCAAGACGGATGAAAGTCCCCAGCACAAGGTGAAGATTGCCCCTTTCTGGATGGGTAAATTCGAGGTGACATGGGATGAGTTTGAACTCTTCATGTATCCCGAGGAAGAGAAGCGCACGATGGTCCGCTTCGGCCCGACAAAGGAGGACAAGGTTCTTGACGCTGTCAGTCGACCGACCAAGCCGTACGTGGAGATGAGCTTCGGTATGGGTAAAGTCGGTTTTCCTGCGATTTCGATGACGCACTATGCGGCTAATAAGTATTGTCAGTGGCTCAGCTCGAAGACGGGGCATTTCTATCGCCTGCCAACCGAAGCGGAGTGGGAATACGCCTGTCGTGCTGGCACGCAGACGGCCTATTCGTGGGGCGACGATCCGAAGCTGGCGAAGGAATATGCGTGGTTCGAGAACAACAGCGAGTTCAAGTACCAGAAGATTGGCAAGAAGAAGCCAAATGCATGGGGTCTCCACGACATGCACGGCAACGTCGCCGAGTGGTGTATCGACCAGTACGCCGCAGATTACGCCCGATTCAAAGCATCAGTAACCGAAAATCCGTGGACGAAATCCACTACACCCTATCCACACGTGGCTCGTGGCGGCTCATGGGATGACGCACCGGATAAACTCCGCAGCGCGGCGCGGCGCGCCTCGGACAAGTCATGGAAACAGCAGGACCCTCAACTCCCGAAGAGCATCTGGTATCTTACCGACGCCCAGTTCCTCGGCTTCCGCGTCGTACGTCCGCTCAAAGTGCCCTCGGCCGAAGAGTTGCAGGCCTTCTGGAACAACGGTGTGGAACGCGAGTAACTCGAAGCCTGAGCGGTTCATCGATTCGCGACCGCAGGGAGTAAAAACACGAGAATCCTTGCGCGACCCTTCCAGGGCCTGATGGGACTGAAAGCACCAGTTTTGCGCCGGGTTACCCAACAGTTTTTTCGGTGATGGACAATTCACACGGGAGACGATAGAGAATCACCCGCTCCAGCGACACAGCACGCGCCGGCGCACCGAAGAACGAACCTAAACGATTTATGAACCAAAACACACCGCTGAACCCGAGCTTTTCGCGCCGGGATTTCCTCTCCAACACCACCAAGGCGACAGCTGCCGCCTCGCTGCTCGGCACGCTGCCGATTGAGCGTTTCGCTCTTGGCGCCTCGCCGAGCGACACGGTGAAGGTCGCTCTCATCGGCTGCGGCGGGCGCGGTTCCGGCGCGGCGAACCAAGCCCTGAGCACTGACGGCTCCGTTAAGCTCGTGGCCGCGGCGGACGTGCATCCGGACCGGATGAATGGCGCCATCGGCAATCTTACGAAGGGTCACAAGGACAAGGTGGACATTAAGAAGGAGAACATGTTTCTCGGGTTCGACGGTTATAAGAAAGCCATCTCGCTCGCCGACGTGGTGATTCTTGCCACGCCGCCGGGCTTTCGCCCGATGCAGTTCGAGGAGGCGGTGCGCCAGGGCAAACACGTGTTCATGGAGAAGCCGGTCTGCGTGGACGCGCCCGGCTTCCGCAAAGTGATGGCTGCCGCCCAAGAGGCGAAGAAGAAGAACCTCAAGGTCGGCGTCGGTCTTCAGCGGCATCATCAGGCTGGGTATCTGGAGACGATGAAGCGCCTGCATGACGGCGCCATTGGTGACATCGTGGCGATGCGCGCCTACTGGAATGGCAACACCCCGTGGGTGCGTCGCCGCGACGAACTCGAAAAACAATACGGCCGCAAGCTCACCGAGATGGAGTACCAACTCCGCAATTGGTACTACTTCGTCTGGCTCTGCGGCGACCATATCGCCGAGCAGCACATCCATAATCTCGATGTCATTAACTGGGTGAAAAAAGGCCCGCCCGTCCGCGCTCGCGGCAACGGTGGTTGCGAAACCCGCAAAGGCAAGGACTACGGCGAAATCTTCGACCACCATGTCGTCGAGTTCACATACGAAGACGGCTCCGTCTGCTTCAGCCAGTGCCGCCATCAGCAGGGTTGCTGGAACGATGTCTCCGAGTCTGTCATCGGTACGAAGGGCAAGAGCGACATCAGCCGCCATACCATCACCGGCGACAACGCATGGCGCTTCCAAGCCCAAGACCAAGCCAAGCGCAAGGATGCTTACCAGCAGGAGCACGACAACCTCTTCGCCGCCATCCGCAACAACACTCCGTTCAACGAAGCCGAGTATGGCGCGACCAGCTCGATGACCTCTGTACTCGGTCGCATGGCGACCTACTCGGGCAAGGAGGTCACTTGGGATCAGGCCATCAAATCTGAAGTGGACACGATGGTTCCGAACATCGACAAGGTGTCGTTCGAAGAGGCGATGCAGCTAATGCCGAAGAGCCTGCCGGATCCGGTCACCGGACTCTACAAGCTGTCCGTGCCCGGCCAGACCACCGTCATCTAATTAAGTGTTTCCGTTTTCTCATAACACCCGCATCTGGCGACAGGTGCGGGTGTTTTGTTTACTACTACTCACTGGTTGCGCAACGACACGCGAGGAAATAGGCCGCGAAACGCTCTCTCGCCTCGAGTTCGCTCAGCCCGCGATGGGCACGATGTTCCGTATCGTTCTCTACGCATCAGATCAAAAACGTGGCGAGGCGGCTGCGAAGGCCGCCTTTGCCCGTGTCATCGAACTCGAGCGCGCGATGACCGACTACAATCCCGAAAGTGAACTGCTTCGCCTCTGCCGCCAACCGCACGGCCAGCCGATTCATGTAAGCCACGATCTCTTCGCCGCGTTGCGATACGCTCGTGAGTTAGCCGAATTGACTAGCGGTGCGGTTGACCCGACCGTCGGCCCCTATGTCCAGCTCTGGCGTCGCGGCCGTCGTCAACGTGAATTACCAGCGCCCGAAAAGATTGCCGAGGCAGCTCCTGCTGTCGGCTGGAAAAAGTTTCAACTCGATCCCACAAAGCAGACCGTTACGTTGTTCGCACCGAACATGCGCCTCGACCTCGGCGGCGTTGGAAAAGGGTACGCGGCTGATGCGGCGCTGACGCTATTGCGAAATCGCGGCATCACGGCGGCTCTCGTCGCCGCCAGTGGCGATCTTGCCATTGGTGATCCGCCGCCGGGCAAGACTGGCTGGGATATTGGATTGATGTCCTTCACCAGTGATAAACCGGGCCAGCAGGTGACGCTTCGAAATTGTGCCGTCTCCACTTCGGGCGACACCGAACAGTTTCTGTTGTTCGACGGCGTGCGTTACTCCCACATCGTGGACCCGCGTACCGGTCGCGCGCTCACAAACCGCGTTAGCGCCAACGTTGTTGCGCCAACGGCCACGCAGAGTGACCTCCTAGCCACAGCCGTTTGCGTGCTCGGGGCGGAGAAAAGCTTGGAGATTTTCAGAAAGCTCGACGGAGTTCATTTCCGCGCTGTCATGCTGCGTGGTGAAAAGCCGTCGGAAATCGTTTCGCCCGAATTCCCGCCAGCAAAAAAGACAGAGAAGTGAGCGCCGCGTAATCGTCGATGGCGTCAGGTCACCAACCGTTCGCGCAGTTGTGCTACGCTCGCGGTGCCCGTGGTGCCAAGCTGGTGGATAACCACCGAGGATGCGACCATCGCAATCTCTAGCGCCTCGCCCAGTGCGGCCCCGGCGGCGAACGCACAGGTGAGGTTCGCCGTCACCGCATCGCCCGCGCCGACAATGTCGATTTCGCCCCGCACCGGCAGTGAAGCGACATGCTCCACCGCTCCCGCCGCGTTGGCTCCGATGATTCCCTCCTCCGAAAGAGTGACGAAAACAGGTCTGCTGGTTTTTCGGGCGAGCTCTGCCGCGGCCTGTTTTACTTCCGAGAGGCTGGAGGATTCTCTGCTTCCAGTCATAGCCGTTAGTTCTGCGCGGTTCATTTTGAGAGAGACCGCTGGCCAACCGCACAAGCCGCGTCGGCTATCGCCGAGAATCAGAAGTTTCGGACGACTACTCGCGATTTCGCCAGCCGCATCGAGCAGGCGATTAGTCACCACGCCGGTTTCCCGGACATCGACTTGGTCGAGCAGGATGATGGCGTCGACCGTCGCCGCGATTTCCCGCAGCGAAGCGATGAGTTGCTCTTGAACTACGGTGGGCGTCGGCGATGAATTCTTGCTGTCGAGCCGGCTCAACTCTTCGGGCGGGCGCGTGGGGTGGATGACGAGCGGTTTGCAGTAGGTGAAGGTGCGGCGCTCGGCGGTCTGGAGGAAGTATTCCATCCGCACGCCCGGCATTTGGCGCAGAGCGCGCTGCAGTTCGTAACCCTCGCCGTCCTCACCGCAGAAGCCGACCGGCCGAAGCTCGCCCACGCCGAGCGCGACGAGGTTGTTGAGGATGGTTCCTGCGCCGCCCGGTTGACTGCGGACGTTCACCACATTGTAGACAGGCAAGCCGGTCTCGATCGATGTCTCGGCACGTGCTGGGTCGATTTCGAGGTAACGATCGAGGCAGAAGTCGCCCACCACCGCGATGCGCAGCGCCGCGTATCTGCTGGTGATATCCTGTAGGCGTTCCCGGTTCACGCGCTATGAGTGAGTTCGTGCAATAGGTGCTGGACGAAGACGAGGTTGTCACATTCTAGATAATGCATCTCGCCGCCCATTCGCGAGAAGCTCTTGCAAAAGCGGAGGTAGTAGGCCGGATTGTCTTTGGGCGGCTCGCCCTGCGTCCAGTCCCAGTTCCCGCCATCCTGCAGGTCCACCACGTACATGCTGTGGCCCTTCACAATCGGCCGGTTGGCCTGCAGGCGAAGGTTGTTCACGCAGCTGAGGCTCTTCTCGAAGACCTGAGGACCCATGATGGCCGAGCCGACGGAGAGAACCGCGCCGCCGTCGAGGCCTTCCACCGCGGTGCTGAAGAGACGGAAGTCGGTCGTAGCCGCGCGGCCGAGCACAGCGCCGTTGAACATCGGGTGGTTGGAGATGATGTCATAGCCGATGCCGGGATGGACAGTGATTGGGATGTTCCGGCGGAACGCCTGCGCCAAAACAGAGCTTGCCTTCCACGGATGCTTCACCTCGATACGGCCCGACGGTAGGCGATGACGAAGGATTACCTGCAACAGCTCAGCCCGCGCCGGCGCGAGTGGATGAGATGGCTCGGCGCGAAGCTGATTTTCCAATTCGTCGCTGCTAGGAAGGATTACGCCATCGTCCGCGATGAAGCGGCCAAGACTTCGCCCGAAACCATCCTCACGCAACGCACCGACGAGTAGCGCGAGGTGAATATTGCGCCCCGTCTCGTCCCACGCGCCGAACGTGCCAGTGGCGACATTTTTCGCGACACTCTCGGTGGAGCGGCCGAGAAACGCCCATTCCCAGTCGTGGATGATGCCGGCGCCGTTGGTGGCGAGGTGCGTGATCCAGTCACCGTCCATCAATCGGTCGAGAATGAGATGGCCGCCGTTCTTGAGCAGGTGAGCGCCGTAGATGAGTAACACGCTCGCACCGCGGACGCGCGCCGCACGAATGTTTTCTGTAGCGTGGCGGATGAGCTTGGCGGTCATTTCGCCGCAGGGCGGCAGGGGACGGTCGAGTGGCACGAGCGTCTCCTCGATGGTCGCCATGCTCGCGCGCTCGGCGAGCGGGAAGACCTTGAGCTTCGTGAGGTCGAGCGGTTCGGGAAACGGTTGCATACGTTGGCGATGAGCTTAAGCGTCCAGCAACCGCGCAAGCAAGGCGTCTGGCTCGCGGTAATCGGGGATGAGAGCGTCCGCGCCAGCAGCAATTAAAGCACGGCGCTTGTGCGACTCCATCACACCAGAGCCGTTTTGCAACTCGTCGCTAGCGACGCCGATAGCGAGACCGCCGATTTTTTTCGTCGCTTCGATTTCGACGGCGCCGTCGCCGAATGACAGTAGGCGTGAGCTATTGATCTGCTCCTCTCGCAAGATTTGTTCAAGGTGTGCCAGCTTAGAGAAAGTCCGGCGAGGCTTACTGCCGATGACACGTCCACCGAAGAAGCGGCCGACGCCAATTAATTCACTTTCCACGCGGACGCGATCCTCGACCGTGCCGCTCAGGATGAAGAGTTTCATGCCGCGCGCAGCGAGCTTTTCTAAAATAACGACCGCGCCATGCACGACGAAGTCTTCGGGGCGCATCTTCGCTTCGTGGACTTTCGCAGAACGCTCGACAATGTTCCGGTCGAGCGAATCCTGGAACTGTTGTCGCAGCGCCTCAGGATCAGGCGGTGTACCGCCGCGCTCGCGGACGCGCTCAGCGAACCGCTCCATCTGGTGAATAGTCAGTTTACCGTTCAGCGCATAGATGTCGGCGAGCATCATCTCGTGCAGGGCCGATTCCGTGTCGCCTACGCGGCGCGGCAGGAGCGGAAGGAAAATCTCCAGCATGATTTCCGGCCAGCCGTGGCGCAACCACGAGAGTGTGCCGTCGAAGTCGAAGACGACGTGTGTGATGCCCGGCCGAGGCGCGAAACTTGCCGACGCCTCGAACGCGCTCGTCTTCGTCGTCGCAGAAACCATGCGACGAGAGTAAACGACGGCGCCGCGAAAAGGTCAATTGCCGCTCAGGGAATGATTGCAGTCGTCGTTGGGCTTTGATAGGCAAGCGGAACAAATGAACGTACATACCGAGAACACGACGCGTCGCGAGTTTCTCAAGTCCGCAACTCTCGGCACTGCTGCTTTAGCTCTCGCCCAAACCGGAGTTGCCGCTGCGCCGAAGCGCCGACTCAAACTCGGCTACGACAACTTCGCCGTGCGCGCGATGGGTTGGAAGGCGCCGCAACTCATCGACTACGCGGCCAAACTCAAGACCGATTCGCTCTTCATCACCGACTTTGGCCCGTTCGAAAAGACCGATGACGCTTATCTAAAGGACCTTCGCAAGCAGGCGGCCGACAAAGGAATCCAGCTCTGGCTAGGCTCGTGGAGCATCTGCCCCACGTCGAAGTCGTTCAAGAAGGACTGGGGGACGGCGGAGGAGCATCTCGCCCTCGGCATCCGCATGGCGAAGGCCCTCGGCTCACCTGCCTTCCGCGTCGTGCTCGGCAACGGCAGCGACCGCCTCACCGAGGGCGGCATCGACGCCCGTATCGCCGACACCGTAAAAGTGATTAAGAGCCAACGCTCCAAGGCGCGCGACGCCGACGTGAAGATTGCTATGGAGAACCACGCGGGTGACCTCCATTCGCTCGAGCTAGTCCGCCTCATCGAGGAGGCTGGCAAAGAGTTTGTCGGTGCGAACATGGATTCCGGCAACGCCGTCTGGACGCTTGAGGATCCTCTTCAGACCCTCGAGAACCTCGGGCCCTACACTCTAACTACGAGCCTACGCGACTCCGCCGCGTGGGAGAGCGAGAACGGCATCACCGCGCAGTGGACCGCGATGGGCGAGGGGCAGGTCGATTGGAAGCGGTACTTCGCCCGCTTCGCCGAGCTCTGCCCAAACGTCGCCGTGCACATCGAGACCATCTCCGGCTTCAACCGCGAGCTGGCGGTAAAGAAGGAAGAATTCTGGAAGGCGTGGCCCGGTGGCAAGCCGAAGGGCTACGACCAATTCCTCGCCTTCGCAAAGCTGGGCAAACCTCGCGCTGCCTGGAAGGCGCCCGAGGGCAAAGACCGCAAACTCGCCGACCAAGAGTATCAGAAGGGCGACGTAGAGCGGAGCATCGCCTTCTGCAAGACGCTCGGGCTCGGTCCACAGGTGTAGGTTGCTAAACTGGTGAATGTCCGACAGCCATCGGCCGTCACAGCTGGGACTTTGGCAGCGGCAGGCGGAGCAGGGCGGGCTTGGCTTCAGCGGTCGCCATCGGCATATTTAACTCTATGTTCATTCGAACCAATGCAGCGTTAGGAACTCTCCTGTGCATTCTTTGCGCAGCCATCTCGGTGCAGGCGGCGGAACCGGCAGCCACGGAAGCGACACTCCTCGGCAACATTCGCCAGCTCACCTTTGAGGGAAAGCGCAGTGGCGAAGGTTACTTCTCGACCGACGGCAACCAGCTCATCTTCCAGAGCGAACGCGAGGCAGACAATCCGTTCTACCAGATCTACATCCTCGACCTGAAAACGGGCGACACGCGGCGCGTCTCGACCGGCACAGGCAAAACCACGTGCGCCTTCTTCCGTCCGAAATCGGATGAGGTGCTCTTCGCCTCGACTCATCTCGACGCCGAGACGAAGCAGAAGCAGAAGACCGAACTCGATTTTCGCGCGAGCGGCAAGACGCGCCGGTACGCATGGGACTATGACGAGCGGATGGATATCTTCACCAGCCGTCGCGATGGCTCGGGTTTGAAGCGCCTGACCGATTCTCTCGGCTACGACGCGGAGGCGGCCTATTCACCTGATGGTTCAAAAATCATCTTCTGTTCCATTCGCGACGCCTATCCGGAATCGAAACTAAGCCCAGCCGAGCAGCAAAAGCTCAAACTTGATCCTTCTTATTTTGCTGAAATCTACATCATGAACGCCGATGGCAGTGGAGCGAAGCGACTCACCCGCACCCCCGGTTACGATGGCGGGCCGTTCTTCTCGCCCGACGGTCAGCGCATCATCTGGCGGCGGTTCAGCGAGAAGGGCGATACGGCTGATGTGTACACGATGAAACTCGACGGCAGCGATGTGCGCCAGCTCACCGACTTCGCATCGGTTTCGTGGGCACCGTATTTTCATCCGATGGGGGGCTACGTCCTCTTCGCGGCGAATAAGCTCGGCTTCGCGAACTTCGAGCTCTACCTCGTCGACGCCGCGGGTACGAAGGAGCCGGTGCGCGTGACCTTTACCGACGGCTTCGATGGTCTGCCGGTCTTTTCGCCGGACGGCAAGAAACTCTGCTGGACTTCGAACCGCACCGCAGAAAACAAGTCGCAGCTCTTCCTCGCGGACTGGAACCATGAAGCCGCGCTCGCGTCCCTCAAAGCCGCCTCAGCGCGCGTGGTCAAACCTCTGCCGGTCACATCGACTAACGCTCCGGCGCCGTCGCAGACAAACAAGGTGACACTGCCCTCGGCAAAGCTTTCCTCGGAAATCCGTGCGGGCGATTTCCGTCGTCACGTGGATGTGCTCGCTTCTGCAAAGCTCGAGGGTCGAATGACAGGCACACCCGGCATCCGGCTCGCCGCCGATTATCTTGTCGAACGTCTAAAGGAGACTGGTCTCCAGCCGGGTGGTGAAAGCAATACGTGGTTTCACTCCTTTGAATTCAATGCCGCCAGCGCCATTGTGACAAATCAGACGAAGTTTACGACTATCAGTGCGGACGGAAAAGCGGTACCGCTCCAACTCGACCGAGATTTCCGGCCGTTCAGCTTCTCAGCCAACCAGAGCGTTGAAGGGGAGCTGGTCTTTGGCGGTTACGGTCTCGCAATCACACGCGGGCACGACGTCTCGGACCCATTCGGCGGGGTCAACATCTCGAACAAGATTGTCATCGTGCTTCGCTACTGGCCAACGACCAAAGATGAAAAGCTCGCTACTGAGCAGCGTAATGCCGCGGGATTGATTCAGAAAGCGCAAGCGGCCAAGCAGCGCGGCGCGAAAGGGATGCTGATCGTCTCCGGACCGAACTCGGAAAACGCCGGCCGACTAGCCCCATTTGATCTGGGCGGCGGCAACGCGGGTATTCCTTGCGCGAGCATCACAGGCGAAACCGCCCAGAAGCTGCTCGCATCCTCCGGCAAGACGCTCAAGCAATTACAGGATACTGCGGACCAAGGCGCGACCAACGCGACCGCGGCTTTTGCCTTATCGGGCGTGAAGGTGAAACTCGCTGTTGAACTGAAGCGCGAGAAAAAGGCCGATCGCAATGTGATCGCGATGCTGCCGCCCAGCGGAAAAGCCGCGACGAACGAATATGTGATGCTCGGCGCGCACTACGATCACCTCGGTCTCCGGCTCATGCCGCCGCCGCAGGGGAAAACCGGCCCTGACACAGAAGCGACCCACTTCGGTGCGGATGACAACGCCTCGGGCACCGCACTCGTGCTCGAATTGGCCGCGGCGCTAGCTGAGGAGCGGCGCAAAAACCCGCAGGCATTTCCGCGCGGCGTACTGTTCGGCTTTTGGTCGGGCGAAGAAATCGGGCTGCTGGGGTCGGCGAAGTTCGCCGAAAAGCCGACCGTGCCGCTGACAAACATCACGGCCTATCTCAACTTCGATATGGTCGGCCGCCTACGAAACAACAAGCTGGTCATGCAAGGGCTGGCGTCATCGCCCGGCTGGAAGCGGCTCATCGAGAAGGGCAATGTCGCTGCCGGCTTCAGTCTGACGTTGCAGGACGACCCGTTTCAGCCAACCGACACAACCTCGTTTTATCCCAAAGGCATTCCCGTGCTCGCGCTCTTTACCGGCTTACACGACGAATACCATAAGCCCACAGATACTGCGATCACCCTCGAGTACGCAGGCGCCGAGCGCATCGCGCAATTTGCACAGCAAATCACCTTAGATCTGGTGAAAATGCCCGAGCGGCTTTCTTACGTGAAGGTGGAGCGTGGCGGCGCTAATCGCGGCCAGCGCGAAGGGTTGCGCGCTTACATCGGCACCATTCCCGACTACGCGAGCGACATCAAGGGACTCCGTCTCTCCGATGTGCGAGCCGGTGGACCGGCAGCCAAAGGTGGATTGAAGGGCGGCGATGTGATCACCGAGTTCAACGGCAAGAAAGTGGAGAACATCAATGACTACACGGCTGCGATTGATGGGGTGAAGATTGGCCAACCGGTGAAGGTCGTCGTGCAACGCGATGGGAAACGAGTGGAACTGAGTGTCACGCCTGAGGCTCGGAACTAACGCGAACGGCTCTTCGTGACCGATTAGTTGTCTAGTGAGCGATACAGCTCACGGAGGCGATTGGTGTCGAGTCCGGGCGCATCACGGTCAAGTAACCAACTGATATCCTCCTTCGCGCCTATTTTATCACCTGACTGGGCGCGGAGTAGGGCACGGTTCAGTCGTTCGCCTGCTGCGTCTGGCGAGAGCGCAATCAGCGTGTCGAGATAATGCAGACCTCCCTGTGGTGCCTCGCCACCATTGTTAATGCCGATGAGGTTGCGCAGCATCCGCACGATGATTTCTCGTTTGGTCGTCGGCTTAAGATGTTCTTCACGTAGCTCGCCGCCAGTGTTGGCGCGCACGATTGCTGCCGCGTCCGATTGGCTGAGTTTCTTGCCACCTTCATACACGTCAATCAACTGCCCTTTGCCGACCTTCGGACGATACTCGACAACGAAATGGCTGGGCAGCGGAACACCGACAACCTCCGGTACACCGATGCGCGCCGCGAGTTCCATATAGAGTACCGCGAGCGTGATAGGAATGCCCTCGCGGTCATCCATCACCTCGTTAAGATAGCTGTTGGCACGGTTGTAATAATCGCCGCGGCTGCCGTGAAATCCGCTCTCAAAAAAAAGAAACTTTGAGAGTGTGTCGAGGCGGGTCTCTGGCGCCGCATCCTTCGGCAGCTTCATGGAAACCTGCTTGGCAAACTCGTCTAACTCGCGCCGGTAGTGGAGAAAATCAAGTTCGGCATTGTCGAGTTTTGAGACCAGCAATGCCGCTTGAAAGAGGTCAATCTTCTCCTCGGGTTGAGCGAGAGTTTTCAAGAGCTCAGCCTGCACGCCACTTTGGTGGACAGCCGCGGCAAGCCGGCGTAACTGCGCAGCTTGCTTTTCCATTCGCTTGGCACGCTCTCGAAGTAGATTTTGATTTGCGTTGGCTTTTTCTTTCAGCGCGCCGACCAGCAATGAATCGAGTGCCGCATCTGGTGTCATGGCTGCGAGTTGCTTCTCCAAGGCGTCGCTTAAGACGGCAGGAGATTCGACGGGCGGCAATTTGGCGGCGATCTGGAATTGTTTGAACTCAGCTTTCGTATTGCGGAACTTCGCGAGGCCGGTCTTGCCGTCCCGCAGACCGTCATCCTCGATTTCGATTACGAGTTGGCCATTCACGGAGCCGAATATTTTCCCCTTCTCGTGTCGGATCTTGAGTGCATTCCATTCTCCAGGTCGGTAATGGGGGGTTGAGACCTCGCGAAGGATGGTCCACTCGAAGACAGTCGGCCCGTCAAAACGCGTGAGGCGTATTTTTCCTGCGGACGGATAGAAACCGTAATGCTTGTCGGCGCCATCCGCGGCGAAAGCAAGTCCAGCCGCGCCCGCTTCATCATCGAGTTTTACCATGACGCTGACTTCGTACGCCGGCGTCGGCATGGGGCGCTGTGAGAGACAAAGCGCCCGCCCGCCAAAACCTTTGCCGCTGCCTTCGACAAGAATCCGACCGGCACGCTGACTCCAGCGGGCATCGAAAATCGGCTGCCAGTCGGCGGAATTGAGGGTGCCGATGGTAAGCCATCGGCTCATAGGTACGGGATTGGGTTTGGCGAGAAGCGGCTTGAGCGCATTCACCGGCATCGCGAATCCAAGGTTCGGCGTGAGTGTGGACTTGAGCGTCATCACCCCTTGCACGCGTCCCTCCAAATCGAGCAACGGACCGCCGCTGTTGCCGGGCTCGACCGGAATGGCGACCTGAATCATCTCGCTGAACTCGAAGTCGCGCTTGGCGGAAACTACCCCAGCCACGACGCTGCCGCGCAGACCAAGAGGATTGCCGATGGCTACGACGACGGTTCCTTGTGCCAGCTTTTCGGAATCGCCTAGCACCAGCGGCTTGAGATCTTTTGCTGCGATGCGCAGCACGGCGAGGTCGAGCTTGCGATCCCAAGCATGAATTTCAACGACATCGAATTTCTTGCCGTCAGCGAGTTGCACCGCGATGGGGCGTGCCTCGCCGATCACGTGGAAGCTGGTGGCAATCAGACCGTCGCCGACGACAAAGCCGGTGCCGGTGCCGTCAATCGCGTTGCCGCGACCGCCATGGAGAACAGTGACGACCGAAGCGCGCGCTGCCGCCGCGACTTCTGCGACGGATTTCGCCGGCGCGTTGACTTTTGTGAGTGGGTCAATTTTCTCAGCCGCGATGAGCAGAGCGACCGAGGTGAGCCATAACGCAGCAAGAACGCCAACGCGTTTCATACATCGCAGAGTTCGATGGCCTGCGCGAGCGAGGCAATCTTATCGCGCACAGGAATGAATTCCTGTCCGACGTAACCTTGGTAGCCGGTTTCGACAATGGCTTTCATGATGGGTCGATAGTTGATTTCCTGCGACTCATCGATTTCGTTCCGGCCAGGATTACCAGCGGTATGGTAATGACCGATCCAATTCTTGTGCTGCTTGATTCGGGCGATGACGTCGCCGTGCATGATCTGCACATGATAAATGTCGAAGAGTACCTTCAGGCGTTCTGAGCTGATGAGTCGGCAGATTTCGACCGATTGATCGATGTTGTCGCAGAAGTAATCCGGATGGCCCTTCATTTCCACGGCCACCCGCGAGTTGAGCATCTCGAGGCAGAGGGTGACCTTCTTCTTCTCGGCGTGACCAACAATCTTCTTCAATCCAGCAACCATGTTCCGCATCGCAATGTCATCGGTGAGGCCGCGGCGGAACCCAGAAAAGGTGATGACACTCGCCACGCCCGCCGCCGCACACTCGTCGATGCGCTTCTCGAGGGTGGCAATGCACTCAGCGTGTTCCTCCGTGTGCGCAAAGCCTTTGGCGAACCCGTGGCTACCTGCGATGGCGCAGGCAAGGCCGCGCTCCTTGAGCAACGGCCAGAATTTCGGCGCGATTAGCTCGACAGATTTCAACCCCAGTCGCGCAGCGTGGCCAATCAATTCCTCTTCCGGCAGGGGCTTGAAACACCACGGGACAACGGACTGTTTAATGCGGCCGTTCTTCACCTTCGAATTCACAGGAGAAGGGGCAGTGGAAACAACGGTCGAGCTGGAAGCAAGACCAACCGCGGCAGTGGCGACAAGACCGAGTGCTTCACGACGGTTCAGCATGGTGGCTGGATTGGTCGATTCTGTGCGTATTTTCATGTCGGCAGTCTCGGCGAATGGCGGGGATTGGCAAGCGTCAATCCGCGTCTACAGAGTGCTTCACTTTCTCCAACACCACCATATGTAAGCTTGCTTTTATCGTCAAAAAGCAGCGTATTTATTGAGTGTATCGGCTTCCGCAAATCGTCGTTTTATTGTCGCTCGCCTTTACGGTGACGGCGGCTGAAGTCTCTTTCCGGAATGACGTTCTCCCTATCCTCTCGAAAGCCGGCTGCAATCTGGGTGTCTGCCATGGCAGCGCTAATGGCAAAAATGGGTTCAAGCTTTCCCTTCGCGAAGAAGATTCCCAAGCCGACTATCTCGAATTGACCGGCGACATCTCCGGCCGACGAGTGAATCGTGCTGCGCCCGATCAAAGTTTACTCCTCCTCAAAGCGACGGCTCAAGTGCCTCACGAAGGGCGGGAGCGTTTCGCGGTTGATTCACGCGAACACCGTGTGCTGCGCGATTGGATTGCCAGCGGTTTAAAGAATGACACCGGCAGCGCGGCAAAACTCACACGCTTGGCAGTCACTCCGGCTGATCAGATTCTCATCGGCAAAGAGAAAACCGTACGCCTCAGGGTCGAGGCTACATTCGATGATGGCAGCCGACGGGATGTGAGCAGCCTCGCCGTCTATGAACCGGTGAACACGCTCGTCAACGTGTCCGCCGACGGAGTCGTGAAAGCGAACGGCGATGGGGAGACAGTAGTACTGGCCCGCTTCATCGATCGCCAGACACCGGTCCGACTGGCATTCATTCCTGAACGAGCACGTGTCTGGTCCCAACGCGAAAAGCCACTCAACTATATTGACCGGCACGTCTTCGACAAACTCCAGCGGCTGCGCCTCCAGCCAGCCGCGAAGTGTAGCGACACGGTCTTCATACGCCGTGCCTCTCTCGATTTGCTCGGTATCGTCCCGACGGCGGGAGAGGTCCGCGCGTTCATTGCCGATCCCGCCCAAGATAAACGTGCGAAGCTAGTGGACCAACTACTGACGCGTCCCGAGTTTGCCGATTATTGGGGGTTAAAATGGGCTGATCTTTTCAAGGTCGAGCTCCGTGCACTGGACGAGCGCGGCTTGCGAACCTTTCATACTTGGCTACGCGAGAGCGTGGAGCAGAACCGGCCGCTGAACGAATTCGCCCGCGATCTGCTGGCTGCACGTGGCAGCACGTACACAAATGCGCCCGCGAACTTCTACCGCGCCCATCGCACCCCGGTGCTACGAGCCGAGGCAGCCGCTCAGGTCTTCCTCGGGTTGCGCCTCCACTGCGCGCAGTGCCATAACCACCCCTACGACCGCTGGTCACAGGACGATTATCACAACTGGGCTGCTGTCTTTGCGCGTGTGAATTACAAAATCATCGAGAACAAGCGCACCGATAAAAATGACCAGCATGAGTTCGTCGGCGAGCAGATTGTCCTCATTAGCGACAAGGGCGACCACCAGAACCCGCGCATCGGTGCGCCGGCCACGCCGCGTTTACTCGGGGCAGGGGAGATAAAGACTGACCCGACGAGCGATGCCGTAAAATCCGCAGCCGACTGGGTCGCGAACCCGACGAACCCGCACTTTGCGCGCGCCCAGGCGAATCGCATCTGGTTTCATTTGATGGGTCGCGGTCTGGTGGATCCGGTGGACGACTTGCGCCCGACGAATCCGCCGTCACATCCCGAACTGCTCGATGAGCTAGCAGTGGATTTGGTGAAGAGCCGCTTCGACCTGCGCCACCTCATTCGTCGAATTATGTCATCGCACACCTATCAAGGCGCGGGTGAATCGGCTCTCTCCTTGCCTTCCGATGCCGTTCACTACGGCTACATCCCGGCACGCCCGCTTGCAGCTGAGCAGTTATTCGACTCGCTTTCACGCGTAATTGACGCACCAATCAAGATGACCGGACTCTCAGCTGGTCAGCGCGTCGCACAGCTTGCCGGCGCGGTGAGCGATCGGAAGAAGGATGACGCGGAGAAGTTCCTCGTCGTCTTCGGAAAGCCGCCACGCATCCTGAATAGCGAATGTGAACGACTCTGCGAGCCGACGCTGGGCCAGACATTCCAGATGATGAACGGGCCCGTGATTGCAGCAATGATTTCTCGGCCGGACAACCGCTTGGGCCAACTCCTCGCCACGAACAAAAGCGATCCGGAGATCGTCGATGAGCTGTCGGTAGCCGTTTTAGGTCACGCCCCAACGAGAGCTAGTCTCGAAGGATTTAAGCAATATCTGGCAAAAACGAAAGATCGCCGCGCCGCATTGGAGGACATTCTTTGGGCGCTGGTGAATGCCAAAGAGTTCGTTTTGCGGAATTGAGTTTGCGATGAACAGAGGATTTTTGAATCAAGCACTGGCCCGTCGGCACGCGCTGAAGATTGGGGGCCTCGGGCTGCTGGGGCTGACGTTGCCGAAGATTCTGGCGGCGGAGGCAGCCAAGCCAGCTAAGGCTGCCCGCATCAAGTCCGTTGTATTTCTTTTTCAATGGGGAGGTCCGAGTCACATCGACATGTTCGATATGAAACCGGATGCGCCCACGACGCATCGCAGTCCGCACAAGGCAATCCGCTCCAGCGCCGATGGAATCCAAGTCTCCGAGCATCTGCCCCGTGTGGCGAAGGTGATGGACAAGGTGACGCTCATCCGCAGCGTGCACCACACGATGAAGAACCACAACTCGGCTGGCTACTACGCGCTTACGGGTCACGCGCCGCCGAGTGATGATCAAAGGTTGCGGGATGGAATCGAATTGTTTCCCGCCTACGGTTCGATGGTAGACCGCCTTGCCCCTAGCCATAATGGGATTCCAACATCCGTGTCCTATCCGCATGTGGTGCGAGACGGTTCGGTGACGCCCGGTCAGCACGCGAGTTTTCTGGGCAAAGTTCACGATCCGTTGTTGATTACACAGGATCCGAACGTGTCCGGTTTCGCGCTGCCGGAACTGAGTCTTCCGGCGGGCATCAGCCACGAACGGATGACCGCACGTCGCGAATTGCAAAAGCTCGTAGATGCGCAATCCCGCTTGCTGGAAACCTCGCCGATTGCCCGCGGCATCGACGGCTATTACGAGCGGGCGCTGGAGATGTTTCAAAATGAGAAATGGCGGACTGCCTTCGATCTCGCAAAAGAGCCAGAGCGCGAACGCGATGCCTACGGGCGGACGACTTACGGGCAAAGCTGTCTGCTGGCACGGCGATTGGTCGAGGCGGGGACAAAGTTCGTGACCGTCTATTTCTCGGATAATATCGGCGGGCAACGCACCGATTCTGGCGGCTGGGATACGCACGGATTCAACGACACGCGAATGTTTCCCATCGTGGAGAAATACCATCTGCCGATTACCGACCAAACGCTGCCGGTGTTCCTGAATGATCTCGAGGCGCGCGGATTGCTCGACACTACGCTGGTCGTCTGGATGGGTGAGTTCGGCCGCACGCCAAAGATTAACGCCAACGTAAGCCGCGACCACTGGCCGCAATGTTACACCGTGCTGCTGGCTGGTGGCGGAGTGAAGCGCGGCTATGTGCACGGGGCGTCGGATTCGAAAGGCGAATTCCCAGCTGAAAAGCCTGTGCGCCCGGATGATCTCGCCGCGACGATGTACCACCTGTTCGGCATCGCACCGCACAGCGAAGTGCGCGATGTGAACAATCGCCCGCTGGCGGCCACCAACGGCAAAGTCATCGAAGAAATCCTTATTTAAAACCCTCGGAAAACCGAACGGTCGTTCTGAATATGTCGCTCCTTCTGCTCCTGATCATCGCATTTTCGGGCGCACTCCTCCTCGCAGCCATCGGCGTCGGAATCTATTTCGCCATCCGCAGCAAAGATGACAGCTCCGAGTAAGGCTCCCGCTCCGTCAGATGAACAACTTCTCCACCGGCCGACCGTAGTCGGTGATCGGTACCGGGCGGTCGTCCGGCGTGTAGAGGCGCTTGTGGGGGTTGATGCCGAGGGCGCAGTGCATGGTGGCGTGGAAATCTGGCATCGTGAGCGGCATCTCAGCAATCTTGCTGCCGCTCTCATCGGTCGCGCCGATGACTTGGCCGCTGCGCAATCCGCCGCCGGCCAGCACGCCGGTAAAAGCCTGCGATTGGTGCCCACGCCCGCCGCGCGAGTCGAATCCCGGTGGTCGTCCGAACTCGGTGGCAATCACCACCAGCGTCTTCTCCAACATCTTGTGCTTTTCTAGGTCGAGCACCAACGTGGCAAAAGCCTTGTCCAGTTCTTGGATCAGCTTGTGCTGATCGCGCTGGCCCTCGTTGTGGGTGTCCCAGCCAGTGCCATTAATGAAGTTGAGGTTGAAGGACACTTCGACAAAACGGACGCCCGATTGCACGAGTCGCCGCGCGAGCAGGCAGCGCTGACCGAACTCGCCACCGTAGCTGTCACGTAACGTCTTTGGCTCGTGCGTGAGATCGAACACGTTCATGAACTCGGGCCCGGCAATCTTGAAGCCGCGTCGGCTGATTTCCCCTTGGGCAATCGCTGCCTTGTCAGTTGGATTTCGCTGCTCAAATTCTTTCTGCCACGTGCCGAGAAGCCCTTCGCGACGCTGCTGGCGTGCGGCGTCCACATCCGGCGCGCGCATCAGTCCGTTCGGCCCGGTCTCCAACTGCGTGAGATAGACGTAGCCGTGCTCTGGGCCGAGGAAGCCGGGGTCACGCGCGATGTTCGGATAGCCCATCACCACGTAAGGCGGCACGGCTTGCGTGCGCGAACCGAGTTGGTGCGCTACGACCGAGCCGATGGAAGGATAGACGACCGTCTCGCTCGGCTTGCGTGCGGTATGAACGAGGTAAGTCGCCGCGCCGTGCTCGGCGGATTGCTCGTGCGAAAGCGAACGGAGCAACACGCAGCGATCGAGGATGCCGGCTGTTTGCTTCAGATGCTCGCTGATCTTCACGCCCGGAATCGCGGTGCCGATGGTGTTGTAATAGCAGCCGGGAATCTTCTTACCATCCCCGCGGCCTTTCGGGTCGAACGTGTCGATCTGCGCCATTCCGCCACCCATCCAGAGGAAGATGCAGGCCTCGGCTTTGCCCTTCGGTACGGCCTTGCCAGCATCGGCGAGGCTGGCTAAGGGCGCGGTGAGCGCACTGGCGGCGCTGGCCTTCAGAAATTCACGACGGTTCAAGTTCAGTTTCATGAGCGGTCAGGGAATCAGCACAAACTCCGACGCGTTGAGAAGCGACCAGAGGAAATCCTCGTAGCGCTCGCGGAACTCCGGGCGAAGCCGTTTCGTTGGTTCGTCGCCCATCCGCAGGCGCCGCTCCTCTTCCATGCGGATATAGTTGGCCGCGGTGCTGAGGTGATTCGCCCAACCAATGCGGTCGTCGGGCCGAACTCTTTTCACCTGCTTCACCGCATCGGCGACGATCCGGATTGCATGACTGGATTTCAGATACTCCGTCGCGGACTTGGTCTCGCTTACGGAAGGTGGACGGTTGAGCACGCGGAGGAAAGTCTCTGAAACAAGTGCCTCGACCGGCTGCGTCTTGAGCGCCAGTTCGGTGAAGGCGCTATCGTCGGAGAGTCGTGCGATGCGCGTGCCGACGACGCCATTGGCAAGCAGTAGCGTCTGCATTGGCGAAGGCGCGTCGGCGCGCGTGGTGGTTGGGTTCTGGCGCGATTGACGCCAGCCATACGTGGTGAGCACGTCCACAATGGATTGCGCGGCGGGCTTGGCGAGCGAAGGGCGATCGCGCTCGTTCATCGTCGCGGTGAACTCCCATGCGCGGCGCGGTACGCCGAGGTTGAGGAAGGTCTCCAGTGGGCGGTTGCCAGCAGGGCTTGTATTTAGCTCCTCGCTGCCGAATTCCTTACCGGCGATGAGGAAGAGCGAATCCACAAGCTGCTCGGCGGACAGACGGCGTCGAGCGGGACCGGTGAAGAGGCGATCCTCGGCACGCGTGTCGGCCCACGATGTATCCACCGGCCGTCGCTGGTAGGCGTATGAGGAGAAGATAAGCCTAGAGAGTGCCTTCAGATCGTAACTGCTGACGATAAATTCGCGAGCCAGCCATTCAATCAGCCCGGGATGCGAAACGAGCGCGTTGTTCCAATCCTCGGCCGGTTCGACAAGGCCACCGCCGAAGTACCGCTTCCAAACGCGATTAGATACAACCTTTGCGAAACGCCCGTTATCCAGCGTGACGAAGAGGCGTGCGGCCTGGCTGCGCGTGGCGGGTGCGGTCGCACTAATCGGCACCAGCGCGGCGAGTTGAGTTAGCTTCGCGTGTTGCTCGAACGGCCAGTGCGGATCGAGCGATTGGCCGGGCTTGAGTGTGATGGTAATTTTCGGTTTTCGGAAACCTTCGACGACCGACACAGTGCTCGATGACGGAAGTTTGAGCGGCTTGCCTTCGAGCATTGCGGCGAGGCTAAAGGTGTCGCTCTGCTTGTGCGGATGATCTGGCGCATCGTGACAGCGAGCGCATGAGAGTTTCTCGCCGAGAAACGCCTGCGCGAGAACATCTGCTTTCGCAGCCATCGGCGCGTCGTTGAGCGAAGCCATTCTGAAAGCCGCCGGCGCGCCTTGCACAAGGCTGCCTTCCATCTGCACCAGTTCGGTCACAATCCGGTCGAAGGGCAATCCGTCGCTGAACGATTGGTGCAGCCACCAACGGAATGGGCCGGAGTTGTTGAGGTCGGCCTTCACGATACCGGGGTTTTCGGCCAGCACGTCCTGCCAGTAGCTCACCCAGTGGTCGGCCCAGCCGGGGTGCGCGAGCAGTCGCTCGATGGCACGCGTGCGGCGAGTGGCGGATGGTTCGGCGAGAAAAGATCGAATCTCGTCCGGCGTGGGAACGAGGCCGATAGTGTCGAGTGTGAGCCGGCGCAGGAATTCCAAGTCCTCCGTGAGCGCGGTGGGCTTGGTCTTACCAGCAGCAATGCGGGTGTTGATGAAACGATCGATTGCATTAGACTCCGGCAGACCGGCAACGGCGGAGGGAAGCGCTATTGGAGGTAGGCTGCGCGTGCGCTCCCGCACTTGGGCATGGTAACGCTCCCACGCACCAATGACCGAATCGCTCACCTCGCGGCGGCGGTGCGCATCGGCAAGGCGATGGCGTTCAGCCTGCACGTTGGCGAAGTATTCCCATGATGCTTCGTCCAGCAGTGGCGCGTCCGGCGTCCCCAGTAAACGAGGCATCTCGCCCGGCTTACCAATCGCGACGGAAAGCTCGCCCGGTGTCGGCGTCAACCCTTTACCGCCGATTAACGCAACGAGCGTGACGGTGCGTGGTGAACCATCGAGTTTTACCGTGGCAGTGGCTTCCTGATGCGAATAATGCGCGATGTGCAAGTCGACGACATCGGGCTTGAGTAACTCGGGCACATCCTCGTGACCATCGGAAGCCGCTTTTTGAGGCTTGGTGGTGAGCACCAGTTGGTCGCCGACGAAAAGCCGTGCGGCACCTTTGGCGCGGAGGCGCAGCTTGTATTCACCGGCGGGACGGACAATCTCGGTGCGAGCGAGGAGTACGAACGGTGAAGATCGGTCGAGCGGCAGGGCATTGGCGGAATACTTCATCGGTAGCCGCGTGAAGGCCGTCGCCGACTCGCGATACTCCGTGATAGCGTGGACGTTTTCCAAGTCGAGCTCTGCGCCCTTCGGCAAATCTTCAAAGAGTTGGACGAGTACAGGCCCATTCGCGAGTTGTGGAGCGGTCTCCTTTTGATTGGCTGACGCAGGCTTTGGAAGTTTTGCTTCGCGCGCCGGTTTGGCAGCGATGGCAGCATCTCCAGCAAGTTGCGTGATGCGGATTTCGCCGAGGCTGAAGCTGTGGTCGTCACCGGCGTTCGAGGCACTGCCACCGAAGTGCAGGACGGGATGTGAGCCCTTACGGTCGTTTCGGAAGCGCAGGCCGGTCTCGGAGAAGCTCTTTAGGCCGTCGCTAATGCTCGCGCTGTAAACCCCGGCAGCTGGGTCCACCGTGACGCTGAAGGAATAGACCGCTCCCGGCACGAGCGAGAGACCGGTGCTGACCATGTTCTCCTTCTTAAAATCGCCGTCATCCTGCCTGTCGAAGAAGAACCATTTCCCCTCGTGCACCTCGCGGTCGGGTTCACTGGCGGCCGCAATGCCGATGAGCCATGCGCTACTGGCATTCGAGCCGCCTTGCGGTTGGTCCGCAGAAAAGAAGTTGATCCGGTCGTTGAACGAATTGCCGAAGTCGCCGGGCTTGCCGTCAAATCGCCAGCGCCATTCGATACGGTGGGGTTTGGCGGGATCGAAGCTCGTTGTCTTGGTGAAGGCGCGGCGTAGCGCGCGGTTGCCGGCATTGGTGAAGCGGGCGGAGAGTGCTGGAGTAGTATCGCCCGCAAGGGGTTTGTCCGTAAGGTTGGTCTTAGCTGCACCGGCAATCTGCCATTCCGCCGCGGCCGCCAATGGCGTGAGGAGGGAGATCAAAGCTGACAGGCAGGCCATTTGAACAAGCTTGCGGTAGCGGCGTCTCACGATACGGGAATGCTAGCCATTTCGACCTGCTCGACAAGAAGGATTTACTCGAGCACGCAGAGTGAAACTTTTGGCAACCTTGTGTCGTCTGCTGCATTCGGTTAGGCTCGGCCGATTGATTTTCAGGAGAGATATTTTGAAGAAGTGGATTTTCATATTAGCAATCGCGCTGACCTTGGCCGGCGGGGCAGGGGACTCCCGAGCTGCCGAAGCGGAGTCGGCGACCTACCAGAAAGATGTCCTGCCGCTGTTGCAGAAGTATTGTTACGGCTGCCACGGAAATGGCCGGCGCAAGGCCGACTTGGCACTCGACGCCTTCAAGAACGAAGCCGACATTCTCAAGCAGCACGAGGTCTGGCAGAAGGTCGCACAAAATCTTACTGCAAATGAAATGCCGCCGCGCGGTCAGACAATCCCTAAGCCGACGTCTGCCGAGCGCGATCTGCTGGTGAAATGGGTGCAGGGAACCTTGGAGAAGCATTATCGCTCCGCACGCCCGGACCCCGGTCGCGTTACCGTGCGCCGCCTCAACCGGCAGGAATACAACAACACGATGCGCGACCTGCTGGACGTCGACATCCGGCCGGCGGACGAATTTCCCGAGGACGACACCGGCTACGGTTTCGACACCATCGGCGATGTGCTCTCCATCTCGCCGTTGCTCATGGAAAAATACCTCGCCGCAGCTGAGAAGGCGCTGGATAAAGCTATCGTCCTCCCAGTGAAAGGGGCGAAGGGGGCGGCACTGCCCGAATCGCACAAGCGGATTTTCTTCCGCTCATGGACCGCCTCCAGCAAGACCAACGCAGCACAGGAGATCATCAACACTTTCGCCAAACGCGCCTTTCGACGTCCCGTCGCGCCGCAGGAAACTGAGCGTTACCTCCGGCTTGTTGCGATGGCCGAGGAGCAAAACGAGCCGTTCGAGAAAGGCATCAAGCTAGCCCTGCAAGCGATGCTTGCTTCGCCTCATTTCCTCTTCCGCTGGGAACTCGACGGCGAGCCCGGCAATTCGAAGGCGACCCGCACGCTGAATGAACACGAACTGGCCGCGCGCCTCTCGTACTTCCTCTGGAGCTCGATGCCGGATGACCGCCTCTTTGACCTAGCGAACAAGAGTCAACTCCGCCGCAACCTCGATGCTGAGGTGCGCCGCATGCTGAAGGACCCGAAGGCTGGAGCGCTGGTGGAGAATTTCGCCGGCCAGTGGCTCCAGCTCCGCAACCTGCGCGCGGTCACACCCGATCCGACCATCTTTCCTAGCTTCACTGACAAGCTACGCGACGACATGCGGCGTGAGACCGAGCTCTTCTTCGCCTACATTATGCGCGAAGACCGGAGCGTGCTGGAGTTCATCAAGGCCGACTACACCTTTGTGAACGAGCGCCTCGGGCAGTTTTACGGTGTCGGACGCGTCAAGGGTGAGCAGTTCCAGAAAGTCTCGCTCGCCGGTACAGCGCGCGGCGGTCTGCTCACGCAGGCGAGCGTACTTACCCTCACCTCGAATCCCACGCGCACCTCGCCGGTAAAGCGCGGAAAGTACGTCCTCGAAAATATCCTCGGCACGCCGCCGCCGCCGCCGCCGCCGAACGTACCGGAGTTGAACGAGGAGAAAGCGCTCACCGGCAACCTTCGCCAACAGATGGAGCAGCACCGGGCGAACCCAACCTGCGCCTCATGCCATTCGAGGATGGACCCGATCGGATTCGGCTTTGAGAACTTCAACGGCATCGGTATTTGGCGCGAGACGGACGGCGGTCAGCCAATCAACGCCGCCGATGCGTTGCCGAGCGGCCAACAGTTCAGCGGACCGGTTGCGCTGGTAAACGTCCTGCTTTCGCGCAAGGCCGACTTCGCCCGCTGCCTCTCCGAGAAGATGCTCACCTACGCCACCGGCCGCGGCCTCGAGTTCTACGATACACGCACAATCGAGGACATCGCCCGGCAGTTGGAAAAGGACAACTACCGTTTTTCGTCGCTCATCCTCGGCGTGGTAAAGAGCTTGCCCTTTGATATGAAGCGCGGCGACGGGAAGAAGTAGGATTGACCGCTTGTTTTATTGAAACTTTTTGGGTAAGTTGACGTCAGTTACTGCATGAGAAAAAGTTGGCACATCCAACGTCGCACTTTCCTCCGAGGACTCGGGACGGCTATGGCGCTCCCGGTACTGGAGCAAATGCTCTCGGCGAAAACTCTCGCTGCGGATGGCGCGAAAGCTTTCCCGAAGCGGGTCGCCTTCCTTTACATCCCCAACGGGGCGAACATGAGCGACTGGACGCCGAAAGCCGTCGGCTCTAATTTCCAGCTTCCGTACATCCTCCAACCCCTCCAAGCGTACCAGAGCCACTTGGCTGTGCTGACCGGCCTCGCGCACGACAAGGCCCGTGCCAATGGCGACGGCGCCGGCGATCACGCCCGAGCGAACGCAACCTTCCTTACCGGCTGCCAAGCGCGCAAGACCAGTGGCGCCGATATCAAGATTGGCGTTTCGGTGGACCAAATCGCCGCGAACAAAATCGGCGCAGCGACGCGCTTTCCGTCACTCGAACTGAGCAGTGACGGTCAGCGACTCTCCGGCAACTGCGATTCCGGCTACAGCTGCGCCTACCAGTTCAACCTCGCATGGAAGAGCGAGAACACGCCCGCCCCTCCAGAATCGAATCCGCGCGCTGTTTTCGATCGCCTTTTCGCCAACCAGAAGAAGGTCGAGATGACAGCCAGTCGCGCCCTGCGCGACCGCTACCAGAAGAGCGTCCTCGACTTCGTGCTGGAAGATGCCAACAGCCTTCGCGGGAAACTTGGCTCCACTGACAAGCGCAAACTCGACGAATACATGACCGCCGTTCGTGAGGTGGAACAGCGCATGCAAGCGGCTGCCGCCACGCCGGCCAACCTGCCGCCGGGCTACGTGATGCCGATCGGCAAGCCGAACGACAACGAAGCGCATATCCGCCTGATGCTGGACATGCTTGCGCTAGCGTTCCAGACCGACTCTACGCGCGTTATCACCTATCTCCTCGCCCACGACGGCAGCAACCGGAGCTATCCGCTGCTCGGTATCAGGGAAGGGCACCACGAGATTTCGCATCACGGCAACAATGACCAGAAGAAGCAGAAGATTGCGAAGATCAATCGATTCCACACGACCCAACTCGCCTATCTTCTCGGCAAGCTCAAGGCGGTCAAGGAAGGCGACGGCACGCTACTCGATAACTGCATGATCGTTTACGGCGGCGGCATCGGCGACGGCAACCGCCATAATCACAATGACCTGCCCGTCCTTCTGCTTGGCAAGGGTGGCGGGACCGTCAAATCTGGTCGCCATCTTCGCTTCGCGGACAACACCCCGATGACTAACCTTTATCTCTCGATGCTCGACCGGATGAATGTGCCCGCCGAGCGTATCGGCGACAGCACCGGCCGCCTCGAAGGCTTGTCCTAACCTTCCGCGCATCCCTATCGAAAGCCGGGGCGAAACTCGTCTCGGCTTTTTTGTTGCGCCACTTCTGCTGCGACAAAGACAGGCTTTGGTTGGTCTCAAAGACTGCTGCACAGATCTCGCCAAGAACGTCGCAACGCTTCGAACCCCGCTCAATAATATCCGCGCATGGGGGGCAGCAGCGCAGAAGTGGAAGTAGTCAAAACAGAGAACACCAAACTATCGCGGTGCCACGTCGAAATCCGGTCCCGATTTCAAACCGACTTCACTCCGCTTCCGAGAACGGTTTTAAAATGTGGCGGCTGATCTTCGCTGGCCACGACGCTGATTTCGATTTTCTTGAACCCAGCCACTTCCAGCCATCGGTGCAGGTCGCTCTCCGCAAAGCCTAGCCAGCGATCGCCATACAGTTGACGCGCTTCTTCGAAATTATGCTGAAGCAAATCGAGGAGCATCAAATGGCCGCCGGGTTTCAGAATGCTATGAGCGGCTGCAATCGCCTTCGCCGGATCCTCGGCGTGATGCAGCGCCTGGCTGAGGATGACGAGATCCACGCTATTGGGATCGATGGGGGGAGATTGTAGATTGCCGAGACGAAACTCGAGATTCTTGAGGCCGTTCTTCTTCGCCTTGGTCGTGCCGAAGGCGACCATCTTCTCCGAGTTGTCGACTGCGATGACCTTTTTGCAGCGCCGCGCGAGCAATTCGCTTAGCAAGCCCTCACCGGAACCGAGGTCAGCCACCACAATGGGCGGCAAGATACGCAGGAGCAGGTGCCCGAACGCCTGCCATGAGCGCCCGGGGCCGTAGCTGCGGTCGAACCGCCCAGCTACCTGATTGAAATAAACCTGCGCCTGCTGCTGGCGCCGGGCGAGCACGCGCTTGAGGTTGAGCTGGTCGTCGGCGTAGTGGCTCTCCTCTTTGGCGCCCCGCACGGCGAGTTGGATAAACTCTCTCGCCGGAGTGTCGGCGTCGCTGCGCCATTTGTAAAAGGCTCGCTTGCCCTCGCGCCGCGATTCGAGCAGGTCGGCCTCTTGTAACAGTCCGAGGTGGGTGGAAATACGCGATTGCCCCATACGCATGATTTCCTGCAGTTCGTTCACAGAGAGCGCCTCCCGCTCCAGCAACGCGACGATGCGTAGGCGGGTCGGGTCGGCGAGGGCGCGAAGCGATTTGAGCGTGGACGACATTGTATTTCTGGTAACCAACCTGACGCGTAACTACTTCAGGATTGACGACTGGACATAGTTATATATCTTCAAATCGTGATGCGTCAATATGAACATTGATTAACGCGCTTAGGAAAAGGAATTCTTTATGAGTAAAAACTACATCTTCTCCTCCGAGTCCGTCGGCGAGGGGCACCCGGACAAAGTTGCGGACACGATTTCTGACGCCGTCCTCGACGCTTGCCTCGCACAGGATAAATACAGCCGCGTGGCGTGCGAGACTTACGTGAAGAGCAACCTCGTCGTGGTCGGCGGGGAGATTACCACGAAGGCGAAGCTCGACTTCAACGCCATCGCTCGAGCTGCTATCCGCGAGATCGGCTACACGCATGATGACGACGTGTTCCACGCGGACAAGGTGCTCATCATGAACGCCGTCACATCCCAATCGCCCGACATCGCCCAAGGTGTCGACGCGAAAGCCGCCGATGGCAAGGAGACAGAGGAACAGGGCGCCGGCGACCAGGGGTTGATGTTTGGCTACGCCTGCAATGAGACGCCAGAGCTCATGCCAGCGCCGATCATGTTTGCACACCATCTCGGGCGCGAGCTGACCCGCCTGCGTAAGATCGGCGCCGCCAAGTGGCTCCGACCGGACGCCAAGAGCCAGGTCTCCGTGCAATATGTGAACGACCAAGTCGTGCGCATCACGAACGTCGTCATCTCCACTCAGCACGCGCATGATGTGAAGAACAAGACGATCCGCGACTTCATCAAGAACGAAGTCATCCTCAAGGTTCTACCCGCCCACTTGCTCGACAAGAAAACCCAGTTCCTCATCAACCCCACCGGTCGTTTCGTTGTCGGCGGGCCGCAGGGCGACACAGGTTTGACCGGTCGTAAAATCATCGTGGACAGCTATGGCGGCATGGGTCGGCATGGCGGCGGCGCGTTCTCAGGCAAGGACCCGAGCAAGGTGGACCGCAGTGCGGCTTACATGGGTCGCTACGTCGCGAAGAACATCGTGGCCGCCGGCCTGGCGACTAGCGCGGAGATTCAGTTCGCCTACGCCATTGGCCATCCCGATCCCGTCAGCGTGTGCGTGAATACCTTCGGCACCGGCGTGGTGAGCGACGAAACTATTGAGAAGGCCGTCTGTGAAGTGTTCAACTTCAAGCCCGCCGCCATCGTCCGGCAACTCAATCTGCTCCGCCCCATCTACGGCAAAACGACCAACTACGGTCACTTCGGCAAGGTTGGCGACAAAGACCTCACTTGGGAAGCCACGGACAAGGTCAATGCCCTGCAGAAAGCGGCGAAGTGATTCCTCGCTAGAGGGATGAACAGTTCAAGTCTTACGATACCAACCCTTTTTAACCAAACGTCTCTTTAACCTCTCACCAAAAAACTACTATGGCAAAAAAAACTGCTACCAAAGCCGACTACAAAGTCAAAGACCTCAGCCTCGCTGATTGGGGTCGTAAGGAACTCGACATCGCCGAGCACGAGATGCCCGGCCTCATGGCGATCCGCGAGAAACACGCGAAGAGGAAACCACTCAAGGGCGTTCGTATCACCGGCTCGCTCCACATGACTATCCAAACTGGCGTGCTCATCGAGACGCTGGTGGCCTTAGGCGCGTCCGTTCGCTGGGCGAGTTGCAATATCTTCTCCACGCAAGATCATGCGGCTGCCGCGATCGCTGCCGCTGGCATCCCCGTCTTCGCATGGAAGGGCGAGACCTTGGAAGAATATTGGTGGTGCACCGAGCGCGCGCTCGACCACGGTGATGGTAAAGGCCCCGAGTTGATTGTAGACGACGGCGGCGACGCCACCCTGCTCATCCACAAAGGCTACGAGTTGGAAAATGGCGACGGCTGGGTCAACTCCTCGAGCGACAATCACGAGGTCAAGGTCATCAAAAACCTCCTCAAGTCCATGGCAAAGAAGCGTGGAAACGGTTACTGGCACAGCATCGTCGCCGCGTGGAAGGGTGTCTCCGAAGAGACCACCACCGGCGTCCACCGGCTCTACCAAATGCTCGAACAGCGCAAGCTTCTCGTCCCCGCCATCAACGTCAACGACTCCACTACCAAAGCGAAGTTTGACAACCTCTACGGCTGTCGTCACTCGCTCGTGGACGGTCTCAACCGCGCCATGGACGTCATGATTTCTGGCAAGGTCGCTGTAGTCTGCGGCTACGGCGACGTCGGCAAGGGCAGCGCCCAGTCACTTCGTGGTCAGGGCGCGCGAGTCATCGTGACCGAGATTGACCCCATCTGCGCACTACAGGCAGCGATGGAAGGCTACGAAGTTACCACCATCGAAGACACCCTCGGTCGCGCTGATATCTACATCACCACCACCGGCAACAAGGACATCCTCACGCTGGAGCACATGGCGAAGATGAAGGACCAAGCCGTTGTCGCGAACATCGGCCACTTCGACAACGAAATCCAAGTCGACCGCCTGAATAAGGCTAGGGGCGTGAAGCGCAAGAACATTAAACCACAGGTGGACCAATACACCTTTGCTGACGGCCACAGCATCTTCATGCTTGCCGAGGGGCGGCTCGTGAATCTGGGCTGCGCCACCGGTCACCCCAGCTTCGTCATGTCCAATTCCTTCTCGAACCAGGTACTCGCCCAGCTGGACCTATGGACAAACAAGGACACCTACAAAGTCGGCGTCTATCGACTGAGCAAGAAGCTTGATGAGGAAGTCGCCCGCCTGCACTTGGAGAAAATCGGCGTGAAACTCACCAAGCTCACGAACGACCAATCGCAATATCTCGGCGTGCCGATTGCCGGCCCCTACAAGCCAGAACACTACCGCTACTAAACTGCGCCAGCGTGCGCGGCTTCAGAATTCAGAAAGCACAAAGGCCGGGCATTAAGCCCGGCCTTTTATTTTCCAAAATAAGCGAGCACCTCGTAGTTACTGGCTGGCAATCATCCCCTGCTGGCGCGCGAAATTAAAGAGCCCACCAGCATCCACCACGGGTCGAACTTCGCCGAGCGGCTTGAAGGAATAGGCTTTGCCAGTGTTCTTCACGGTGACCGTCGCTTTGTCGAGGTCCACCGTCACCACGTCGCCGGTCTTGAGCACATCGCAGAGCCGCTCCGTGACTTCGCAAGGATAAAGCTCGCCGGTGGCGACACAGTTTCTGAAGAAGATGCGCGCAAAACCCTCTGCGAGTACAATGCGGCACCCAGCAGATCCGAGCGCGATTGGGGCGTGTTCGCGGGAACTGCCGCAACCGAAATTTCTCCCGCCCAAGATAATCGGATACTCGGTGTCGAGTTGATCCGGCTTTACGAAGCGTGTCGGGTAGAGCGCGTCGGGTAAGCCGTGCATCGCGTGGCTGCCGAGCTTCTCGTACTCGGCTGGAATCGTCGGGACGAGATTGAGGAACTCCGCAGGAATGATCTGGTCGGTGTCGATGTTGTCGCGCACCACGTAAATCGGGCCTGTAAAAACCGATGCCATAGGGCGTGGAGTGTCACCAGCAACGCCATTCGTTTCAAACAAAAAAACAAGCAGTGCACTCCAGCGAAGGCTTGTCGATGAAAGCCACATTTCTATAATGCGAGCGTGCTGGACATTAAATTAATCAGGGAGTCGACAGCGTTTGTTAAACAGCGGCTAGCGACGCGCGGGGTGGGGGACGAAGCCCGGATCGACGAGGTGCTGCAGTTCGACGAACAGCGCCGCGCAGCGCTGTCTGAGGGGGAACTGCTGAAGTCCGAGCGCAACAAGGCTTCCAAGGAAATCGCCGGATTGATGGGTCAGAAGAAGCTCGCCGAGGCCGAGGCGCGTAAGGCTGAGGTGCGACAACTCGGTGATCGAATCGCAGAGCTCGACAAGGTGGTGGCAGATGTCGAACTGAAACGCGACGCGCTGCTGATGCGCCTTCCGAACCTTCCTCACGAGAGCGTGGCGCTCGGCAAGGACGCGGCGGACAACCCGGAAATCCGCACTTGGGGCTCGAAGCCGGAGTTTACCTTCAAGCCGAAGTCGCACGTGAATCTCTGTGAGTCGCTGGGGCTGGTGGACTTCGCCCGCGGCGCGAAACTCTCAGGCAGCGGCTTCCTGCTCTATACGAACTGGGGGGCGCGACTGGAGCGAGCGCTCATCCAGTTCCTGCTCGACCTGCACACGACCGAACACGGCTACACCGAGGTAGCGCCACCGTATATCGTCGGCCGGCACTGCATGGAGGGCGTGGGCCAGTTCCCGAAGTTTGAGGATCAGGCCTACGCGGTGCAGGAGGGGCTCGATGCCAGCACGATGGGCAAACTCTACCTCCTACCGACGGCTGAGGCGCCGGTAGCGAACATCCACCGAGAGGAAATCCTCGCCGAGAAGCAGCTCCCGATTAAGTACGTGGCCTACAGCCCGTGCTTTCGAGCCGAGGCAGGTGCGGCTGGCGTCGGCACGCGCGGGATGATCCGCGTTCACCAGTTCGACAAGGTGGAGCTGATTAAGATCGTGAAGGCGGAGCAGGGCTATGCGGAGTTGGAGTCGTTGGTGAACAACGCGGAAAAGGTTCTGCAGCTTCTTGGGCTCCACTACCGAGTGATTAACCTCTGCACGGGCGACATGGGATTCGCCAGCGCGAAAACCTATGACATTGAGGTATGGGCGCCGGGGCAGGGGGCGTATCTCGAGGTGTCAAGCTGCTCGAACTGCGAGGAGTTTCAGGCCCGCCGAATGAGCCTGCGCTACAAGAGTGAGTCGGGCGAGAACGTGATGCCACACATTCTCAACGGCAGCGGCACGGCGCTGGCGCGCCTCTTCGTCGCGCTCGTCGAGACGCACCAGCAATCGGACGGGAGCATTGGCATCCCCGAGCCGTTGCGGTCCTATCTGAGGACGGATCGGATCACGGCGTAGCCTGTTGTTGGGCCGGTTTTCAGAAGGAAATCTCCTAGGATGAAGATTTTGATGGTCAGCAGTGAAGTGCATCCGTTTTCAAAAACGGGTGGGCTGGCGGATATGGTGGGCGCCCTCTCCAAAACGCTCGCAGGCCTCGGCCATGAGGTGAGTGTGTTCACGCCGCTCTACCGCGGCCTCCGCGAACGGTTCCCAGCGATGGAACAGATGGACTGGGAGATTCGGCTTCCGTTGGGCGGCCAGATGGTGGAAGCGAGTCTGTGGAAACTGACGGATGATGGGAGTGCGACGATCTATTTCTTGGATCAGCCGGAATTCTACGACCGAGATGGAATCTACGGTGTGGCCGGCGGCGTCTTTCCGGACAACGAGGCGCGCTACCTCTTCTTCTCCAAATGCGCGGTGCATCTGGCCCGCCACATGACGTCACCGCCTGAGGTGCTGCACCTGCACGACTGGCAGGCGGCCCCGGCGGCGTTGCTGGTGAACCACCAGAAATGGAGGGAAGGGTGGGGGACTGCGCCGCGCGTCTGCCTGACGCTGCACAACGTCGCCTATCAGGGGCACTTCAGCGCCAATACCTTCAGCCTGCTGAACCTGCCTTGGGAGTATTTCCACCCGGAAGGAGCGGAGTTCTACAGCGGCTTCAACTGCCTGAAAACGGGCATCATGTACGCTGACTTGCTCACGACGGTGAGCCCACGCTACGCGCGCGAGATCACGCAGGACCAAGGTCACGGGCTAGATGGTGTGCTGCGAAAACGGGCGGGGGGACTCACAGGAATCCTCAACGGAGTCGACTACGAGGAGTGGCGGACCGAAGACAATCCGCATCTGGAACACGAGTTCAACGCCAGCGACCTTCGCGGCAAGGCGAAGGGTAAGGCTGCATTGCAGCAGAAACTCGGCCTCGCAGTCAGCCCTAACACGCCGCTCTTCGCCGCGGTCACGCGCCTAGCTGGTCAGAAGGGCCTAGACATCTTGCTGCCGGTGCTCGAGGAAATGCTGGCGGCAAATGAAATGCAGTTCGTGCTGCTCGGCAGCGGCGAGCCGAGCCTAGAGCATGCCTACCGGACGCTGGCGGAGCGGTTCGCTGACAAGGTGGTCGTACAAATCGGCTACGACACGGGTCTCTCGCACCAGATCGAGGCTGGCAGCGACTTCTTCCTCATGCCGTCGCGCTACGAGCCGTGCGGCCTAAACCAGATGTACAGTCTGCGCTACGGGTCGGTTCCGATTGTTCGGCGCACAGGCGGCCTTGATGATTCGGTGGAAGACTTCAACGACGACCCGCTCCATGCCAACGGGGTGAAGTTCGAGGAGTTGAGCGTACCGGCGTTGACTGATGCTATCCGCAAGGCGCTGCGCATTTACGCAGACAAGGAACTACTAGGCATCCTTCGCCGTCGCGGAATGTCCGCCGACTTCTCCTGGGGGCAATCGGCGCGCGAATACCTCCGAGCCTTCCAAACGCCTTCGGCCTAACAATCAGAAAGAGAGTCGACCCACGCCGAACTCAAAGTGGAGAAGCTAAGACTTATTAAATATAACATTTATTGTGCGCTAGAACTGGCGGAGCGGAACCTGCCTAAACTGTTCTAGCGGTGGCTCCAACCGAAGCGCCCACTGAGGACGGGCCAATAGACGAAGGCTGACTTGCCGATGATGTTGGCCTGTGGAAAGTCGCCCCAGGATCGTGAGTCGAGGCTGTTCAGGGTGTTATCGCCGAAGGCTAGACAATGTTCAGGGCGAACCATGAAGCTGCTCGTCTCATCGCGGAAATAGTAAGCTAGGTTGCCGCGGTCGGTCTGGGTGGCCACGAGTTGGTTGACGTGGCCGGAATAATGACTGTCGCGTGGCGGTTGACTGAAGTAATAGAGGTTCTCGAAGCGCGGCGTGGCGGCGTCGAGTCGCTCGCCGTTGATGCGCACGTGGCGATCGTTGCCGATGACCACGCGCTCTTTGCCCATGGCGATGAGGCGCTTGATGTAGAACGTATTCGCAGCCGGCCGCAGATCGGGTCGCTCGGGCGCGCCAGTGATACCGGTTGTTTCGAAGACGACAATCTCGCCTCGCGCGGGCTTGCGGAAATTGTAGGTCAACCGGTCCACAAATAGATAATCGCCTGTCGTCACCGCGACCTTGATAAGGTCGTCTCCCTTGCGGTAGGTCTGGCCGAAGCGAAGACCAGCGCGGTTGCCTCCGGGTTCGCTGCGACTTGGCAGAAGTTGGTCGGGCGGGAACCAGACTGTGTACCAGTAATCACCGACCCGGAAACGTTGCTTTCGAATGAAGAGAAGTACGCGCTGTGGCGATTCGACGGCGCTCACCTCGCCGTCCGTCTCGGCAACAACGTGCACATACTGAATTCCCCTGCCCCACCGATCGACAAAACGATTCCACCCCGTGGGAATCTTTCCTGCTGTCTTGTCGCGCAAGTCCTGATGAGTGATCCCATAGAGCGTTGGCTGCATCGAGCCAGTTGGGATGGTGAACGGCTGGAAGAAGAAGGCGCGGAAAGCGAGCACCACGGTGATGACCACCAACGCCATCTCGACATATTCGCGAATCGCGGCGCGGGGATGCGGCACCAACCGGCTTCCCGCGACCTGCTCCAACTCCGTCATGCCCGCCATGAGTGTCGACTTATCAACCCCTGCCCGCAACAGCTTCGTCAGGTTCTCGCTGGCCGCGGCAATTTCCTCCAGCGCCTTCGCGTCGAGCAGGTCTCGCTGTGCGTCGACGTGCTTGCGGACCTGCTTGATCAGGTCGAACGCCTGCCGGACGGTGCTTGAGATGAGCCAGCGGAAAATCATGCGCCCCTACCCTAGGCCTTGAGCACTTGGATGAAAGCCTCTTGCGGAATGTTTACGTTGCCGATGGCCTTCATTCTCTTTTTGCCTTCCTTCTGTTTTTCCAGCAGCTTGCGCTTGCGGCTGATGTCGCCGCCGTAGCACTTAGCGGTCACGTCCTTACGGAAAGCTCCGACGCTCTCGCGTGCGACAATCTTGCCGCCAATCGCGGCCTGAATAGCGATGCCGAACTGCTGTCGCGGTATGACTTCCTTGAGCTTCGCAGCGAGCACCCGTCCCCTGCCCTCCGCTTTTTCGCGATGGACGATACTGGAGAAAGCGTCCATCGGCTCCGCGTTCACAAGCATATCCAGTTTCACCATGTCAGATTCCTGGTAACCGGCGTGATCGTAATCCATCGAGCCAAAACCGCGGGTGATACTCTTGATGCGGTCATGGAAGTCGATGAGGATCTCGTTCAGGGGCATCAAATTGGTTAACATCACACGCTTGGAATCGAGTGTCTCCGTGTGATCAAGACTGCCACGCTTCTCGGAAACCAACGCCATCATGTCGCCGATATATTCGTTCGGGCAGATGATGAAGGCTTTCACCATCGGTTCCTCGATCTTCCCGATGTAAGTCGCGTCCGGCATGAAGGCGGGGTTATCTACCTCCTTCATCGTCCCGTCGGTGAGAGTTACCTTGTACACCACGCTCGGATACGTGGCGATGATGTCCATGTCATACTCGCGCCGCAACCGCTCCTGCACAATCTCCATGTGGAGCAAGCCGAGGAAGCCGCAGCGGAAGCCGAAGCCCAGCGCCACGGAACTCTCCGTCTGATACACGAAGGCTGAGTCGTTGAGCTGCAACTTCTCCACACTCACCTTCAGCTGCTCGTAGTCCGCCGTGTTAATAGGATAGATACCGCTGAACACGAGCGGCTGGATCTCCTTGAAACCGGGCAGCTCGGGCGAAGGGTTGCGCGACTCCGTGATTGTGTCGCCCATCTTGACCTCCTTCGGGGTCTTGATGTTAGCTGTCATGTAGCCCGTCTCGCCCGTCGCGAGGCTGTCACGCTTGTAGGCCTTCGGGTTGAAACTCCCGACCTCCTTCACTTCGTAGGTCCTGCCCGTATGGAGTAGTTTCACTTGAATGCCCGGCTTCAACACCCCGTTGAAAACGCGCACGTGCGTCACCACGCCTTTGTAAGTGTCGTAGAAAGAATCGAAACAGAGCGCTTGCAGCGACGGCGCGCCTGTCGGTTTCGGTGCTGGCACACGCTCGATAATCGCCTCGAGAATTTCCACGATACCGATTCCTTCCTTCGCGCTGGCGAGGATCGCCGTGTCGGCTGGGATGGCGAGAATGTCTTCGAGTTGCTGCTTGGCCATCGGCACGTCGGCGTGCGGCAGGTCAATCTTGTTGATCACCGGGATGATTGTCAGGTTCTGCTTCATCGCCAGTTGCATGTTGGCGACCGTCTGGGCCTCCACGCCTTGGGCGGCGTCCACGATGAGCAGCGCCCCCTCGCACGCCGAGAGACTGCGCGAGACCTCGTATGAAAAGTCCACATGACCCGGCGTGTCGATGAGGTTCAGCTCGTATACCTCGCCGTTCTTGGCCGTGTAATGCATCGTCACCGGATGAGCCTTGATCGTAATCCCGCGCTCCCGCTCGAGATCCATCGCATCCAAGAGCTGGGCCTCCATATCGCGCAGAGCCACCGTGCCGGTCGTCTGCAGGAGTCGGTCCGACAGGGTCGTCTTCCCGTGATCGATGTGGGCGATGATACTAAAATTGCGTATGTGAGCTGTGTCCATCGGTTTGCCTTACAACAATATAACGTACAAGAGTAACGGGATGGCCCCCCCGTAAAAAGGGAAATATGCGCCGTCGTGCGGCAATCCGCTTAGACCTGCTTCGTCAAGCGGACCCCCAAACGCAGAAGCTGCTGAACTTTGCTCTCGCTCTGAGCCTCGGCGTAGATGCGCAGAATCGGCTCGGTGCCGGAGCCCCGCAGCATGAGCCAAGAGCCGTTGGAGGCGATGAACTTCACGCCGTCGTAGGTCTTCACATCGATGAGCGGCGAACCTTGAAGCCGCGCCGGTGGGTGAGTTTTGCAAAAAGCCATCAGGGCGTCGCGTTTTTCGAGTGGGAAATGGGTGTCGATGCGACCGTAGCGGTGCGGGCCGTACTCCTTTTCCAGCGCGGCCAGCAGCTTGTTCACCGACTGTCGCTCGGTGCCGAGGAGTTCCAAAAGCATGAGTCCGGCGAGGATGCCGTCGCGCTCGGGAATGTGGCCGGGAAAACCGATGCCGCCGGATTCCTCGAACCCGAGGAGGACGTTACCCTTGAGCATCTCGGCGGCGATGTATTTGAAGCCGACACCGGTCTCGACCAATTCGAGTCCGTGCACGGCGCAGATTTTATCGACCATGGAGGTGGTAGTAAGGGCTTTCACCACGCGGCCACGACCCCGCCGGTTGGCAATGAAATGCTGAAGGAGCAGGCAGATGACCTGATGTGTTGAGAGCGCGCGGCCATGACCGTCCATGCAGCCGACCCGGTCGGCATCACCATCGGTCACGAGGCAGATGTCGTGCGGATTCTTACGCAATGCAGCGGCGGTCCGTGTGTAGTTCCGAGCGATCGGCTCCGGATTGATGCCGCCGAAGTTTGGGTCGTGCGCGGCGTTGAATGTGGTTACGCGGCACCGAGTGCCTGCCAAGAGAGTCTCAAAGCAACCGGCACCAACACCAAAGAGTGGTTCATGGGCAAAGCGCAGGCGTGTTTTGGCGATGAGTGGGAAATCCACCAATCGCTTGATGCTAGCAAAATAGTTGGGGCGCAAATCGCGGATTAGAATGCGTTTCGTGCGCACCGCTTCATCAAAGGACAGCGACCGGACCGGACTTCTGCCAAGAAGCGCCTCGACTGATTGGCAAAGAGCCGGCTCTGCCGAACCGCCGAAGTGAGCCTTGAGTTTAAATCCATTAAAGCTGGCCGCATTATGGCTGGCGGTAATCATCACCCCACCCCGCGCGGACGCCTCTTTGACCGCAAAAGAGACCGCTGGCGTGGGAACAGGCTCCGTGCTGAGAATCACCTGTAGGCCGTTGCCGGCAAAGACTTCAGCGGTACGCTGGGCGAATTCGTCGGAGAGGAAGCGGCGGTCGTAGCCAACCACGGCAATCGGTTGGGTGTTTGGAGCGGGATTGGCAGCCCAGCAGTCCGCTGTGGCTTGCGCAACGCGCTCGACGTTGGTGAATGTGAACTGCTCGGCGATGACTGCTCGCCAGCCGTCGGTGCCAAACTTAATCGGGAGGTGGGTCATACTTCAGTCTCGCCGGCGATGCTTCTCCACGAGGGCACGCATCTTCTTAAGAGCTCCCTTCATGTTGGGCTTAGTGAAGAGGGCGCTACCGCTGACGAAGGTGTCGGCTCCGGCGCGGGCACATTCGGTGGCGGTCTCGAAATTGATCCCGCCATCCACCTCGATGCGGTAGGCGAGGCCGCGCTCCTTCCGCCATGTCCAGGCCTGCTGGACCTTCGGCAGGCACTCGGTGATGAAAGGCTGGCCGCCGAAACCGGGATTGACGGTCATCACCAGGAGCAGATCAATCTGGCTCAGATGCGGCTCAGCGGCGGTCATGGCCGTCGGCGGATTCACAGCGAGACCGACCTTCTTGCCGAGCGACTTGATTTTCCAGATGAGCTGCGAGACTTGATCGCCCAACTCGGCGTGTATGATGATCTGGTCTGCGCCGGCCTTGGCAAAGGATTCGAGGAGTATCTCTGGGTGGCTGCACATGAGGTGGACGTCGTAGAAGAGGCGTGTCTGCAGGCGGAGAGTCTTCACCAAGTCGGCGCCGAAAGAGATGTTCGGCACGAAGTTGCCATCCATAATATCGAGGTGGAGCCAGTCGGCGCTGGCGCGCTCGGCGCGGCGGGCCTCGGCGGCAAACTTCCCGAAGTTGGCGGCGAGGAGCGAAGGCGCGATGATCATCGCACAAGAGGCTAGTGAAAAGATGCGGTGGGAGTCAATCGCGGCGCGCCGCAAATTGGACTAAGCCGGCGCGGGCGCGGGCGTACCGAGACCGGGGTCGAGCTTCGGCGGGACAGGCTTGACCGATTCGGAAAGCGGCGTGTGGGCCACGTCATTGAGCGGCGTGGAGTCCTGTGGCGGGGGCGGGGGGGGCGTAAATTTTCCTGTGCGAACAATCTCTTCGACCTGCGATCCATCGAGCGTCTCGTGCTCGAGCAAACTCTTGGCGATAAGTTCGAGCTTGTCGCGATTGGCCTCGATGAGGGTCTTGGCTCTTTCGTAGCCGGCGTTGGTAATCCGCTTTACCTCGGTGTCGATTTCCTTGGCGGTGTCCTCACTGTAATCCTTTGTGCGGGCCATGTCGCGGCCGAGGAATACGTATTCGTTCTGGTCGCCGTACTGGACCATGCCGAGATTCTCGCTCATGCCGAACTGACAGACCATGGCGCGAGCCAGCTTGGTGGCCTGCTGAATGTCGCCGGCGGCACCGGTGGAGACGTCGCCGGAGAATATCTCCTCGGCGATACGACCGGCCATCGTCATGGTGATGATGTCGAGCATCTCCTTCTTCTGATGGTTCAATACATCCTCTTTCGGCAAGGACATGGTCGAACCAAGCGACTGGCCGCGCGGAATGATGGTGACCTTGTGGAGCGGGTGGGTGTAATCGAGCAAGACGTTCACGAGGGCGTGACCAGCCTCGTGCCAAGCCGTGCGCTGCTTGTCTTCATTGGTCATCGCCAAAGTGCGCCGCTCGCGACCCCAGCGAACTTTGTCGCGCGCTTCCTCGAGTTCAGCCATGGCGATGTGATTCTTGCCACGCCGAGCCGCAAGGAGAGCAGCCTCATTCAGAAGGTTTGCCAATTCAGCGCCGGAATAGCCGGGCGTACCGCGAGCGATGACGGAAAGGTCGGCTGCGGTATCGAGCTTAACATTCTTAGCGTGGACTTTGAGGATGGCCTCGCGTCCACGGACGTCGGGTAGGTTGACGGTGATCTGGCGGTCGAAGCGGCCAGGGCGAAGAAGAGCTGGGTCGAGGACATCCGGGCGGTTTGTGGCGGCGATGATAATGATGCCTTCCTGCGAGTCGAAGCCGTCCATCTCGACAAGCAGCGCGTTGAGCGTCTGTTCGCGCTCGTCGTTACCGCCACCGAGGCCATGGCCGCGACTGCGCCCGACGGCGTCAATCTCATCGATGAAGATGAGGCACGGCGTGGTCTTGCGCGCCTGCTCGAACATGTCGCGCACGCGACTGGCGCCGACGCCGACGAACATCTCCACGAAATCCGATCCGGAAATGCTGAAGAAAGCGGCAGTCGCCTCACCGGCAATAGCCTTGGCGAGGAGTGTTTTGCCGGTGCCGGGAGAGCCGATCATGAGGATGCCCTTTGGGATTCGGCCGCCGAGTTTCTGGAACTTTTTTGGGTCCTTGAGGAAGTCGACCAACTCAGAAACCTCATCCTTAGCCTCTTCTACGCCAGCGACATCCTTGAAGGTAATCTTATTCTTTTCCTTCGCCAGCACCTTCGCCTTGCTTTTGCCGAAGCTGAGCGCGCCCTTACCGGCCATCTTAATTTGACGAATGAAAAAGAAATATATGAAACCCACGATGAGCAAAAACGGCAGCATCGTGAGTAGAAAGCTCATCAGGAAGGTGTTTGGCTCTACCGGGCGAAACTTCCCGGAGGCTAAGAGCCTGTCCTGTGCAGCATCGGTTAGGGGAGTCTTGATTCGGAAGAACTCGATTTTTTCTTTGTCGCTCTCGTCCTTGAGCGACTCGTTCCTCTGATCCACGAGGCGGTATTTGCCGGTGATTGTGCGAAGTTCGCTGGCCTGAGAATTGTAAGCAATTTCGCCGGCGATGAGCTGCTTACCATCCAGCTTACCGTCGACCAGCTTGATGAGGTCAGGGTACGGCAATTCGACAGACTTCGTATCCGTCTGGTTTCGCAGCATTATCAGAAACGGGATTAAGCCGAGGATGGCGATCCAGATAATCCAAGTCTTCGCGCCGCGTTCGTTTTGTTCGCTCTCGTTTTTGTTCTCGTCCGACATATTCTAGCCATTAAGGTTATATCATCACGTGCTGAACATAGCAACCTTTAGCCACGTTGCCATGTCCATAGCAAACGACGGCGTGTCGACGGGCGCAGTTTGGCGTGCTCGCCGATGCGTAACCCTTCCACCCAGAAAATCTTGCGGTCGGCCGTCATCGCCACGACGACCTCGCGCCGTCTCGCAGCCGGAATTTTTTGGTTCACGAACAAATCCTGCAATTTCATAGGCGCCTTTGTGCCGATTGGTTGAAAGCGGTCCCCGGGGCGCCAATGCCGCAGGACCACCTTCGGACCAATGCGATCGGCATCGAAGCACTCCTGACCTGCTTCGCTCGCCGGTCGCTTTGCTAAACCGCTCCCCGATTCAACCTTCCATTCAATACGTAGCTTGCCGAATTGAACACCGCCACGGACAGCATCGCCGAATGCGAATGCTTGGCGGCTGCGAGAAAACCGTAACGGCACGGACGAGATTGCGTGAACACGGCCGGAGGAATCTCGCCGAACACTCTTTTGCGGTGAAACCGTCATCGGCACCTCCGGGTGCTCACGCAGCGATTCAACCAAAGCGAACGTCGGCTCAATCCCCTGCCCCAACAACTGAAGGCGCACGACTTGGCGTTGCACCGCTAGGGCCAATTGTCCGAACGATTTTCCTCGGTAACGAAGTGCGCTTTCGATCGTCCAGTCCGACTCCGCACCGATAATCGACATGGCTCGCCGGACTGTTTCTGTAAAACTCGAGCGTCTTGTCGCAAGCAGTGGGAGAAGTTTGTGCCGAACCCAATTCCGCTCATGGTCGAGACAAGCGTTGCTCGCATCCTCCCGAAACCGGATTCGCTGGTGCTTAGCGTACTCCAGCAGGTCGTTTTTCGAAATGTCGAGCAGCGGACGAGCAGCCACGAGCATCGGCTCTCCGGGGAACGAGGCGAGCGGATCCATTCCAGAGAGCCCCTCTCCACCCGAGCCTCGCAGCAGGCGCAGAAAAAAGAGCTCCACCTGATCATCGGCGTGGTGCGCGAGTGCCACAACGCCGCAACCGAGCTTTTTGGCAGTGCGTCCCAAGAATTGAAGCCTCGCTTCTCGCGCGGCCATTTCCAGTCCCACACCCTTCGTTTCTCGCTCACGGGCGGCACGGTTCCATGAAGCGATGATGCAACGAAAACCGAGCGACTTGGCAGCTTCCCGAACAAGCGCTTCATCCGCATCACTCGCACGTCCGCGAAGCTTGTGGTTGAAGTGGGCCACGGCCAGTTTCCATCCGCGCTCGGACACGGCTTCTGCCATCAGATGCAACAAAACCATCGAGTCCACTCCGCCAGAAACAGCGAGGAGGACGGCGCAAGGATTCCTGAAGAGATGATGCCTCTCGATGGCGAGCGTGAACTGCCTGCGAACGCCCCTAGTTTTTTCTGTTACCGCCGAAGCGCACGTAGGTGCTCGCAGATCGGTGCGGGACACGGATCAGGCGATCCAGAGGATGAGGCCGCTGAGAATCACCGCCGCACCCGCGTAGCGGACGAAGGAGGTCTTCTCGTAGTGGCGCGCCACGATGACTGTGGCCATCGCCATCCAGTGCAGCAGGCCGGAGGTGGTGAGGAAACCGAGGATGTAAAGATGACGGACCGCCTGTTCGGGCAACTCCGATCCATGCGCATGACCGTGGAAAAGGCCGAAGAAACCGATGACGAGCACGCTGGCCGAGAGCGGAAGCTGTTTCGGTGAAATCATCATTCCACCAAAAACCAGAACGGATGAGAGAACGAGGGCTTCAATGGCCGGTTTGCCGAAGAATCCCATCCCTGCGAGCATTCCGACGACGAGACAGGAGATGAAGGTCATCGGCAACAGCAAGAAAGCGCGGCCGCCCATATGCGCAGAGAGAAAACCGACAGCCAGCGCGGCCAGCAGATGGTCTAAGCCGATCACGGGATGAGTCATCCCCGCCAGCAATCCCTTCGCCTCATTGTGGCACGGGTGGGCCTGTGCGGCGATTGGCAGAAATGCCAATACCACCAAGAAACAGTTTTTCAAAAAAGTATTTGAAGTAAACCTCTTCACCTTCGTGATTTTTCGTTTTTCAGACGTAATGTCAAGTCCACGGCGCGCACAGATGCAAGTTCACAACAGCATCTTTTTCAGCACTTCGCCATGCACATCGGTCAATCGAAAGTCGCGCCCTTGGAAGCGGAAGGTGAGCCGCTTGTGGTCGAGACCGAGCAGGTGGAGAATCGTCGCGTGTAGATCGTGGACGTGGGCGCGGTCGCGCACCACGCCGAAGCCGAGCTCGTCCGTCTCGCCGAGGACCTGGCCCGCCTTCACACCGCCGCCCGCGAACCACGTCGTGAAGGCGTCGATATGGTGGTTGCGCCCAGTCGCAGTCCGGTTCTCGCCCATCGGGGTGCGGCCGAACTCGCCGCCCCAAATCACGAGCGTATCCTTCAGCAAACCGTGCGCCTTCAAATCCTTCACGAGCGCCGCACAACCTTGATCCACGTCTTTGCAAACCTTGGGCAGATCATTTTCCAGCGTCTCTCCGGGCCCACCGTGATTGTCCCAATTCGTGTGGTAAAGCTGGACGAAGCGTACGCCGCGCGCGACAAGCCGCCGCGCCAGCAGGCAGTTTGCGGCGAACGACGGCTTACCCGGCTCCACGCCATATAGGTCGAGCGTTGCCTTCGACTCCTTCGCGAGGTCGATTAATTCCGGCGCGCTGGCCTGCATCCGAAACGCCATCTCGTACGCGGCGACGCGCGTGGCGATTTCCGGGTCACCCGTCTCGACGAGTCGACCGAGATTCAGGTCACGAACTGCCGCGATGGTCTCGCGCTGTCGCTCGGCGGTGATGCCGCGCGGGTTGGTAAGGTTCAGGATTGGTTCGCCCTGCCCACGGAACGGCACGCCTTGAAAGGTCGTTGGCAGGAAACCGCTGCCCCAGTTCACCGCCCCGCCACGCGGACCGCGCGGACCGGATTGCAGCACCACGAACCCCGGCAGATTCTGAGATTCGCTACCGAGTCCGTACGTCGCCCACGAGCCCATGCTCGGACGGCCGAACTGCCCCGAGCCGGTGTTCAGAAAAAGCTTCGCCGGCGCGTGGTTGAAAAGCTCCGTCGCGCACGACTTCACCACCGTCATCTCATCCACAATCGTCGCGGTGTACGGGAATAGATCCGAGACCCATGTCCCGCCCTGCCCGTGCTGCGCGAACTGCCGCCGGGTACCGAGCAGCTTGCTGCCGTGGCTGCTGCCCATGAAAGCGAATCGCTTTCCCTCCACGAACGATTGCGGAATCGGTTGGCCGTTCAGTTCGATGAGTTTTGGCTTGTAGTCGAAAAGCTCGAGTTGCGATGGCCCGCCGGCCATGAACAGGAAGATGACGTTCTTCGCCTTCGCCGGAAAATGCGACGCACGGGGGGCGAAGGGGTTCGTGGTTGCTGGGCTCGGCACCCCAAGCAACCGGTCATCCAACAAGGAAGCGAGAGCCACCGAGCCGAGGCCCATTGTGCACTGGTTGAAGAAATGCCTGCGCGTGCGCTGTCGCAGCCAGTTGGGTTGAAATTCGGCGTTCATCTCATTCGCGGGTGATGGTCTCATCCAAATTCAGGAGCACGCGCGCCGCGATCGTCCAAGCCGCCTGCTCCACATTCTGATTCCCCTGCCCCGCCAGCGCCTTAGCCTCCTCTGGCGCAGCGGCGAAATGCTTGCGCTGGCTTGCGACCAAATCCATCAGACGCCTCGTTTCGTTGTCGGTTGGTTTGCGAGAGAGGCAAAGCCGGAAGGCTTGCTCAATTCGCTTAGCGTCATCGCTCGGCGTCTCTTTAAGAACACGCGCAGCAAGAGCCTGAGCAAATTCCACGAAGGCGTGGTCGTTCAGCAGCGTGAGCGCCTGCAGCGGCGTATTTGAACGGATGCGGCGCGTGCAAGCACTGAAGGCGTCGGGTGCGTCGAACACGCTCAACGCCGGATGCGGCGTGGCGCGATAGAAGAATGTGTACATGCCGCGCCGGTAGCGGTCGCCACCCGCGCTCACCGTCCACGCGCGCTTCACCTGCCCGAGCGACATCACGCCGTCTGGCTGCGGCGGGTTCACACTCGGGCCACCGATGGCGGGATTGAGCAGGCCGCTGGCCGCCAGCATCGTATCGCGTACCAACTCGGCATCCAGCCGCAGCCTCGACTGCCGTGCGAGGAACTTGTTATTCGCGTCCAATCCGGCCAAGTCGGGGCGAACTCGCGACTCCTGTCGATACGTCGCCGAATTGGCGATTAGCCGGTGCAGCGATTTGAGGCTCCAGTTCTTCGCCATCAATTCTGTCGCCAGCCAGTCGAGCAGTTCCGGATGGCTCGGTGGCAGGCCCTGCGTGCCGAAATCGTTCTCCGTTTCAACCAGCCCTTTTCCGAAATATTGCTGCCAGATGCGGTTGACGATGACCCGCGCCGCAATCGGATTTTCTCGGCTTACAATCCACCGTGCGAGGTCGAGCCGCGTCGGCGCATTGGTGCCGCGCGCCATCGGCTGAAGCGCCTCGAGCGTGTCTGGAGTCACCAAATCACCGCGCCGCGTAAAGTCGCCCTTGATGAACAGCACCGTTTCCCGTGGCTTGGCGCGCTCCTGCATCACCATCGTGGTCGTGATCTTCGGCTTGGTCGCGCGAAGCTTGGCGATAGTTGTCTGGTGTTTCTTGTTCTCCGGCGCCTGGTCAACAAAAGCCGCAAGCAAAGCCAGTCGTTGCGGCTCCTTCCGCTGTTCTAGCGGCGTGTCGAACACTTGCCGCACCGCCTCGGATTGCGCCTGGCGCTCTGCCGGTGTCAGGCTTTGCTCCCACGCATACGCCTTCGCTTCGATTGCCGCATCCTTCGTTGAAAGCGCAGCGATGTACGCGACGACCTTCGCATCGGTGTCCTTCGCGCGGGCTACCTCCTCCGGTGTCGCAACCGACAACTCCGGCTCCTCGGCGTTATTGAAAAAAGCGAAGAACTCGTAGTACTCGCGCTGGGTGATCGGGTCGAACTTGTGGTCGTGGCACTGCGCGCAGCCCACGGTGAGACCGAGGAAAGCGGTGCTAGTCGTCGCCACGCGGTCAAAGATGGATTCGATGCGGAACTGCTCCTTGTCGATGCCGCCTTCCTGATTGATCTGCGTGTTGCGGTGGAAACCGGTAGCAATCCGCTGCTCGAGTGTCGCGCCCGGCAGCAGGTCCCCCGCGAGTTGTTCGATGACGAACTGGTCGTAAGGCAGGTCGCGATTGAAGGCACTAATCACCCAATCGCGGTACTTCCAGATCGAGCGCGGCGCATCGATGCTGTAGCCATTCGAGTCGGCGTAACGCGCCACGTCGAGCCAGACGCGCCCCCAGCGCTCGCCGTAGTGCGGGGAAGCCAGCAATCGCTCGACAAGCTTTTCATATGCATTGAGTGAACGATCGCTAACAAAAGAATCCACCTCAGCCGGCGACGGTGGCAATCCAACGAGATCGAGAGAAAGCCGGCGAATGAGCGTCACTCGATCAGCCTCCGGCGATGGGATGATTTTTTCTTTCTCCAAACGGACAAGGACAAAACGGTCAATCGCATTACGCGACCACGCGCTCAACTTAACCTCCGGCTCCGGTGCGCGCTGCGGTGGGACAAACGCCCAGTGTTTCGTCGATTCAGCCTTCTCATCCGCCGGTGCCTTCGCCCCTTGATCAATCCACGCCTTGAGCAACGCGATCTGCACAGTCGTGAGCGGCGGCTTCTTGTATGGCATCCGCTCGATGTCGGCGTGACTGCCTTCGATGACTTGCATCAACAGGCTTTCGGACGATTTGGCAGGAATGAAACTGGCGCCGTTCTTGCCTCCCTTTCGCATGAGGGCCGCGGTATCCATCCGCAGGTCGCCCTTCTGCTGCGAGGCGCTGTGGCATTTGTAGCAATGCTCGGTCAGCAACGGCTTCACCTCGCGAAGATAATCCACCGGCACCGCGACAGCACCACTCGCCATCACCGCGATTCCGGCAACCCAAACTTTGCACCAGTTAATCATCAACTGTGGCCTTACTTATTACCTGACCGGCCTGCATCAGGCAATCTCAGTCCTTCGACGAAGAGATCGATTCCGCTATTCGGCGGCGGCGGCTTTTGGAATCCGGTTCAGCGTGTACCAGAACGTGTCGTTCCAGAGGCGCTGTCCGTTTGCGCCGCGCACGTCAGGCGCGCGCACTGCCGTGACATAACCCGCCTTCCATCCCTCGACCGTCAATCGCACTTTCAGAAGATCCGGCGCAACCTTGACCTTGGCGACCTTGATTGCTGTGGCGCTATTCGTTTTACCATCGTGGTCGAACTCCGGCGAACCGTAGCTGGAATGAAATTTGTAGGCGTACTGCGATACGTCGTATCCTTCCGCGTCTCCCGCCGTCACCGAATCCACGGGTTGCGTGAAAATTAAATCAAAACCATCCGAACGTGCGCGAACTTCCTTCACAGAGAAAGGGGTCTTACCGGTGAAAATCATACGCTCCAGCGCCGCCTCGTGAGGCGCGACTGCCACCCATGTGCGCTGGCAACCACCGACGTAAAGATTGCCATCGCCACCAAACGCCAATCGATTTACGCCGGACTGAAATCCCTTCAGAAAAGGCCAGACCGCGCCCTGCCATTCGCCCTCCACTTTTTCTAACATCACACGCGTGACGATCGCATTCTGGAAATCACCCACGAGCAACTGCCCGCGGAACGGGCCGAACCGATCATCTTTGATTTCCGCCATCCCCGTCGATGATTTGGCGAGCTTGTACGGAAACCAAACCGCCGGCGGATCGAATGAGTCGCGTCCTTTGTAGTCCTCCTTCTTCGCGGGGATGGATGAAGGATGGCCGAAAAACTTGCCTGGCTGCAGATGGTTCAGCTTGCACGCGCCGATCCAGTTGCCTTGGTTGTCTGTCACGAAAATATCCTTTTCCGAGCCGAACACCCCAACGCCATTCGGTTCGCGTAGGCCGCTAGCGAAAGGTTCGCAACGCGCGCCATCCGGGCTGATGCGCAATGCCCACCCCATGTGACGCGCATCCCAGCGACCCGCATGACCCGCGTTCGCAACAACGAAGTTACCCTGTTTATCCACGACAGGTCCGTAAACGAAGGCGTTGTAGCTACCGTTGTAATCCCAGTCGGCATTCACGCGCTCGTAGATGTCAGCTTCACCGTTTTCATCCGTGTCGGTCAGGCGCGTCAGTTCCGTTTTTTGAGCCACATAAATGTTTCCATCGCGCACGAGTAAGCCAAGCGGCTCGCACAAACCGCGTGCGAACCGGCGATACTTCGCCTGTGCGGTCGCGCCTTGTGCCGCTTCGACGATGTAGACATCTCCCAACCATGTGCACACGGCCAAGTCGCCATTTGGCATCCAATCCATGCCGCACACAAGCAACTCAATCTCCTTCGGCAATGGAAACGCTTCGGCGCGATAGAACTCGTTCCGCGCCACACTCGCGCGCGGAACTTTATCGCCGGCGATAATACGGGGTGGTGGACTTCTTGGGTCGCGTTCAGCATTGAAAAGAAATTCCATTCGCGGCTCTGACAATGGGCGCACCGTGGGAAGCTGCGCTGCTTTTTTCGCTCCGTCCAAATCTGACGGAGCCATGGTGATCTCGACGGCCAGCGGCTTTGTGTGCGGCGGAATCTCCAACCACGCCCGCGCTTGCTTGCCTTTAATCTTGTGGCGCGGGTTGCCTTTGATGGTTCCGTCTTCAGTGAAGATTTCCGATTCGTACTGCACGTCCGCGGAAGAGAGATGCCATTTTAGGGACGCGCTGCTTCCTGCTGTGATGATCAACACATCTGTGGACCGAACGATGGCGACCGATGATTTGTTCGTGAGCAGTTCCGCGCGACAATCCATTTCGGCATGAGCCAGAAAAAACACCGGCCGGTTGCGCGGCGCGATTTCGAATCGTCGAACCAGCGCTTCCTCGCCGACCAAAGCTCCGGCACGGAGTGATTCGTGAACGCGCACAGCGCCTCTGTCTGCTGCGCCCACTTCGTAAATTAATGTCACCACGCCACCCTTCGTGCTGATGCCTTTGAAACCTGCGGCGGCATTGCGCGGCAAGGGATTGAATGGGATTTTATCCATGGCCCACGGACAAGCCGGCGGCATTCCCCAAAGCACCACTCCTTCGGGTTGGCAAATGAATGGCGTTTTCGTCCGGCTGTATTGCGGGCCAACCAACGCTAAACCGCGACCTCGCCAGACTGTATGTGCGCGCAGTAACTCCGTATCGAACGCTAGATGCAGATTAGTGGAAACCGGTACGACGATACTGCGGGAAGCTGGCGGCATCGGTGCCACGCGGAACGGCTGATCGATTGGATCGAAACGCGGCGTAACTCGCGCTTTCTCGGCAGCCGATAACACACCACCCGCGGCGAGCAGCGCAATAGCTGCGGAGAGAACAACCCCCAGATGCAGTGACGCGGGCAACATCGTTAGTTCTTCTTCAGCTGCCAACGCTCATCAAAGAAGTTCGCATCCACCACGCCTTTGCCGAGAACGCGCTCGGCGAGCGGGACGCTGAGGTCGAGGATAGCCCAGTCCGGGAGCTTGGGGGTCTGCTGCGAGTTCGAGGCTCCGGCGTATTGCGGGAAGGTGAAACCGCTGTTGATGACGATGTAGCGCGAGGGGTTCAGCGGGTTCGGGAAGATGAACACGGGCATATGTTTGGTGGCGTCGAAGCTTTTGCCGCCGACTTTGATTTGATTGTCATTCCACTGGATGGGCAGCTTGTCGGCGATGCGGGATAGAACGACGTTCGACGATGGGTCGCCCCAGAGGATGAGGTGGCTATTCTTGATATCGTCGTCGGTAATGGCGGTGTCGTTTTTCACGCGCGCCTCGCCACGGAAGTAGCGCCGCCAGTGGAACAAGGCTTCGGCCAGCTCGGTCTTCGCCCACTGCCCGACGGCGGCGTTCAGGGGCTGGCCCGTGGGCCGCACCATCACGAATGAGTCCATGAAGGCGTCGTCAATGGGGCCTTGCAAATTGTGACGCTTCGCGAGGCCGGAATTCGCGCTCGGGCTTGGATTGCGCTCGGCCCACTTGCCACCGGACTTAAGCGCGGAGAAGCGCCACCCACTCGGCGGCGCGCCCGAGCCGGGCGGCGGCAGTGAGCCGACCGTATTACGGAAGCCGAGGTCCTGACCGTCCACGATGAGCTTCGCGCCGCGTCCGATGAGGTCGACGGGAACGATGTTGATGGAGAAACCAGTGACGTTGCGCGTCTTCACGACGAGTTCGTTTGCGCCGCCTTTGGAAACGACTTCGGCCTCGATGCGCGCTTCCTCCCACTGCTTCTCCATCCCATCAATCGTCAGCCAATGGGCTGAGTCAAACTTGAGCGAATGAGTGACCAGCGTGACCTTCTTCGGCTGATGGTTGATGCCTTTGTTCGTCGCGTCGTCCACGAGTTTGGCCACAGACTTCTTCGCGTTCGCCTCGTAGGAATGGCCGGTCTTGGGGCCAATGATGTGCGTCATCTTCACGCCGTCTTTGAGGAGCGCGGCTTCCATGAGGTCGGCGGCGGCTTTCTGCGCGTCATCCTCGCCGCTGTAGGTCACGAGCGTCGTGTTGATGAGGTTGATGGGACACGCGAGCGGGTCGTAAAGGTTCCACAGCTTCTGCTCCCACCACGGGATAGTGGCGAGCTTGTCGCCGAGCTTCTGGTAATTCTTCACATCCACGAAGCCCGCACCGGGATTCACGGATGCGAACTTGTCCGGGTGATGCGCGCCGAGATGCCACGCGCCCGCGCCGCCCATCGAGAAGCCGCGCATGGCGAGCTTGTTGCGATCAATCCGGTAGTGCTTCGCGACGTGGTCGAGGCCTTCCCACACATCCGTCTCGCCGGCGAACTTGAAGGCGTTCATGAAGCGGCCGTAAGGTTCCAGCACGAAGGTGTCGTCCGCGAGGAACTGGCTGGTGGAGCGCTGCTGACCCTCGATGAAGGCGATCTCGTTGAGCGTGTCACCGCGCCCGTGCAACCAGAAGTCGAGACGACGCGGATTGTCGTCGCCGGTGAGATAAGTCACCGGCACCTTCAGCCCGTAAGGCTGCACCGAGCCGTCAATCCGCGACACGTAGCCGCGCGCAACGGGAATGTGCGTGAGTGTCGTCGGCGTCTTGGATTTGCCTTCGATTTCCTTTTTCAGCGCGAGCAATCCTGCCTTCGTGTTCCACGGCGTATTTCCGGCGGCGAGTTGTTTGGCGCGTTCGGAACCTTGTTTGAGCAACGCGCGGGCGGAGTTAAACTGGTTCGTGCTTGTGAAAATGTCGTCCCCCAGCGCGTAACGGAGGGCGTTGTGATAAATCTGCACATCGGGCAATAGCGCGAGGAGCGTCGGTTTGGTGGCGAGGGCGGCTCGCAGCGACTCGATTTCCTTGCCCAACGCGGCGGCTCCAGCAGTGAGTTCGGCTTTCACCTCGGCGGGCACAACGACGCCGGGGGGCGGATTCAGTTTCCGAGGGTTGGGTTGGAGATTAGCCGGTGGCGCTTTCTTGGCGGGAACTTTCGGCGCGACGGCTTTCTTGTCAACGGCTGGGGCAGCGGCTGGGGCAGCGGCGCAAGTCAGTGCGAATGCAAAATAAATAAGGGCAAGGCCGTTGTATCCGCATAATAAACTCAAGGTTTGTCTTGTCGAAGAAGCGGGCATAAAACACTTGTAGTAAACGTGAACCGTCTTTCATCCACAACACCAAATCCCCTCCGTCGCGCCCGCCCCGCAACCGTCCTCACCGACACGCAGGTTCAAGCATTGACCCCGACGGAGTTCGGTTATCAGGCGAACGTTCACGTCCCGTTTGCAAAGCCGGCGACTTGCACCTCCCGTCCTTTCCCCTTACCATGCTCCAAGTTGCGCCTGTAGCTCAGCTGGATAGAGCATCAGCCTTCTAAGCTGACGGTCGCGCGTTCGACTCGCGCCAGGCGCACCACTTTATAATGCTGACTCTCGAACACCTCGCCGAATTGCTGGAAAAACATCGTCCCGCCGCGAACTCCCGTGTGCAGGAGTTTTCAATCGGCGGCCGGCCTTTCAACTTCAACACGCGCCCTGCAATCATGGGCGTCATCAACCTCTCAGCCGATTCCTGGTATCGCGAGAGCGTCTGCCTATCTGCCGAGTCGGCAATCCAGCGCGGTCGCGTTCTTGCCTCACAGGGTGCTGAACTTGTGGATGTCGGCGCGGAATCCACGCTCGCTCACGCTGCGCGCGCTGACGAGATGTTGCAGAACAGCCTTCTCCTGCCAGTGGTAAAAGAGCTACGCGCAGCTGGCGTATTGGTCTCGGTAGAAACTTATCAAGCGAGCGTGGCACGTGCCTGCCTTGAAGCAGGCGCGAACGTGCTGAACCTCACCGGCACGCTGCACGCCGAGGAGTCTTACCGCTTGGCTGCCGCGCACGATGCCGCCGTCATCATCTGTTACGTGCAAGGCCCGCATGCGCGGGCGGTGGGGGATTTCGATTTCAGCGCCGACCCGACGACGATGATGCACGATTATTTTGCCCGCCAGATAGATCTCGCCACAAAGCTTGGTGTCAAAAAAATCTTCATTGATCCCGGGCTTGGCTTCTACTACCGCAATCTTCAGGACAGTACGGTGCGCGTTCGTCACCAGATGAACATCTTCCTGAATACGTTTCGTCTCCGCACGCTCGGCTTCCCGGTCTGCCATGCGCTGCCACACGCCTTCGAATTCTTTGGTGACGAGGTGCGGTGCGCCGAACCTTTCTTCGCCGTGCTTGCGGCGCTCGGCCGGACCGACCTTTTCCGGACACATGAAGTGCCGCGAATCAAAGCCGTGGTCGACACGCTGCAATCCTTTTGACTCCGTGCGCGGTGGTTGACGCATCTTTCACTCACCGCCATAGTTGAATTATTATGAGTCTTCAAACCCGCCTAAACGATGACCTCAAGACTGCGATGTTGGCCAAAGACTCCGAGCGCGTCGGTGCTTTGCGCCTGCTGAAGTCTGCTCTTGGCTACCTGCTCATCGAAAGGAAAACTGAGACACTGCCCGACTCGGACTTTGTGTCGCTCGTGCAGAAGGAAGTGAAGAAGCGGCAGGACGCCATCGAGCAATACGAAATAGGCGGTCGCCCGGAGTCGGCGGCGAAGGAAAAACTAGAGCAGTCCGTGTTGGAAGGTTTTTTGCCGAAGCCGCTCGCACCCGAAGAGCTCGATGCATTGGTGAAAACAACCATTTCCGAATTGAACGCAACATCCAAAAAGGACATGGGATCGGTGATTAAGGCAGTTCAGGCCAAAGCCGCTGGCCGTGCCGATGGCAAGACCATCAGTAGTCTTGTCGGGAAACTCCTTCCCTGAAAGTAGCCGCCTTCCGGACTTCGTCTATTTCTGAGGGAAATTCTGAGGGAAAATCTGGTAGAGCAGAAAGTAAATCACCACGCCGGTTACGGAGACGTATAGCCAGATGGGAAGCGTCCAGCGAGCGATGGCTTTGTGCGCCTCGAAGCGCTCCTTCACGGCGCGACTCACGGTCATCAGCACGAGCGGAACGATGGCAATGGCCCCTACGAGGTGAGTGAAGAGGATGGTGAGGTAGATGGGACGGAACCACGCAGGGTCAACGAACTTAGTATGCGCGGCACCGTGGACTTGCTGCATCTTCCAGTGGTAAAAAAGATAGCAAGCAAGGAAGGCGGCGGAGGTGCACAGCGCGGCAATCATGCAGTTTCGGTGGGCCGCTTTGCGTCCGGCGCGAATGTGGACCCAGCCCAGTACGAGCAGCACGGTGCAGGTGGCGTTGAGGCAGGCGTTGATGAGGGGGAGGTCTTTGTAGCTCATGTTATTTCTCCCGTTCAAGTTGCTGAATGGCACCGAGAATCTTCGTCTTGAAATCAGGCTCTGCGCTTTCGAAGGTTCCGCGCACGCGCGCCTGCTTATCCACTAACACAAAAATCGTACTATGAACGAAGAGGTCCGCAGCGTCCGTGCGCTTCTCCGCAGGGACGTCGAGCGCCGTAAGCTTCAATCCATCAATGGCCAGTCTGCCGATTTCGCGCTTGCTCCCAGTGAGGAATTGCCAGCGGGCAAAGTTGGCCTTGAACTGTTCCCCATACGAGTTGAGGACGGCTGGCGTGTCGAATTCGGGATCGGTGGTGAGCGTAACGCACTGAACCGCGGCTGGCAACGTCGTCAGCAATTCAGCCATCTGCCGAGTCATTGCCGAACATGGACCAGCGCATCGGGTGAAAATGATATCTGCAATCCAAATACGCCCTTTGAAATCAGCTAGCGAGACAGCGCGACCGGTCTGGTTGGTGAGAGTGAAATCGGCAATCTGACTGTAGACCGGCAGCGGTAGTGCTGGTGTTTTTGGTTTTGCGAAAAAAACGAAAGTGACTCCAATACCAACGATGACAAGAGCGAGGAGACTCCAGACAATTTTCTCGATAGTCGAGGGGGCAGCGCTCATCGGTCTTTCGGCTAATCGAACAGTTTACCGCTTCCAACAGCAGTTTACTCGAAGCTCGTGGCTGTGTCTTTGGCCTTCGCTGCGATATCTGCTTCCCACTTGTCGTAATCAGACTGTGAGAGAACGGTGATGTTCCCGCGCATTGTGGCGTGCCCGTTACCGCAAAGCTGGGCGCAGGTAATCATATACTTGCCCTCTTTTACGGCCTTGAAGTGCATGGGAATCATAAGGCCAGGAATGGCATCCTGAGTGATACGCAGCGGCACAACCTTGAAGCAGTGGATGACATCCAGCGAAGAGAGGTGGATGATAACTTTTCGATCCGATGGGACGTGCATCAGATTAATAGCGGATTCGAAGTCATCCTTCGTGTTCGGGTCGTTCTTATCCACGCCGAACTTGTTGTCAGGGGCGACAAACTTGATGTCCTGCTTCCCGAATGCGCCATCTTTTCCTGGATAACGAGCGTTCCAGGCGAACTGTTGTGCAGTGACCTTGATTACGAGTGGTTTGTCTTTCTCGGTGGGGAATTTATCGGAATCCACCACGGTAGCCCAGAGCGGTATGGCAAGGGACACGAGCAAGATGACTTCAGCGACGGCGACAGCGACTTCAGCGTAGGTGGAGAAGCTGGTCTGCGCGCCAGTGTAGCTGGCCTTCGGGTTTTTTACATGACGAAACCGGAAGAGCGCGTAGAGGAAATAGGCGAACCAGCCTACAAACAGGACGGCCATCAGCACATGAACATAGACGATGAAGTCATCCATGCTTTTGCCGTGCTCGGAAGCGACCGGCGGAAAGCTCATCAGGTCCTTGATCTTGTCAACGAGTTCCATTTGATCAGTTAGATTGGAGTGTTTCCGAAGGCGGTTGCTGACTGGCGCTTGCGACTGTCTGGTTCGCGCGGCGGACCAGATAAATGAAGAACGACGCTACACCGCCAAGCACGAGTATGACGACAAAAAGGAGGCTGAAGATGCCGGCGTTCATCCCAGCAGCCAGTGGCGAGTCGGTCCTGCCGAAGCATGCCGCACAAGCGGAAGCGTCCGGCACGAAAGTCACGCCGAGCATCACCGCGAGCAGAATGGTTGCGATTTGCTTCACAAGTAACTTATGTTTTTCAGCTTTTTCAGGAAGTAACGCCCGTAGATGAGCAGTGCCACGGCAGTAATGGCCCCGCCGATGGCGAACAGAAGCCCCGTTGTTTTCCCGAGCGTGATAAACTGGTGAAGCCCCCAACCAGCCAAGCCGAGACTAAACAGCATCGAGACGACGACGAAAATGATATGGAACGCCTTGAGCGACATATTACTTTCCAGAAACTTTCTCGACGATGGGCAAGCCCGTCGTGCGGTCAAACTGGTTCCCCTGCCCTGGAATGTCTTTCATGCTCCAGATGGTCAAGCCCAGCATGCCGATGGCGAACAAGGCGGTGAAGCCCATCACCCAATAAATCCATTTCTTTTCATCATTTAGGTGCATGAATACCCCAGCGACGAAACCGCCCTTGATGGTCGCGATTGACAGAGCGGCAATCGTGGCAACCAGCATCCCCGCCCGCTTCTTCAGATCGATGGATTCGAAATGGTCGAGTGCGAAGGTCAACAGTGTTCCCACAAGTAGGATGGCGCCGACCATGATATAGGTTTTTCTGTGCTTGGAAATGTCGTGAGTGTGGTCGCTCATAGATTCTTCAGAGAATATACATGATCGGGAACAGGAATATCCAAACCAAGTCAACGAAGTGCCAGAACAGACCGCCGACTTCGATACGGTTGATGAAGCGATCGGGATCGGTCTGCCACATCTTCCGGCCGCGGAACAGGAAGTAACTCAGCACGATGGCGCCGCCCAGGACGTGTACACCGTGCAGTGCCGTCATTGTGAAATAGATCGCGAAGAAGGTGCTGTGGGCCGGTACGAAGGCTGAGAGGCGCTGGATGTCCGCCGACTTAATGGTAACAACCGCGTGATGCTGTGGACCTTTGTCCGCGTACTTCTTCACATGTTCCAACTGCTCTTTGGTCATGGGCGGATAGTACTGCCCTGGCGCCCATTGATTCGCATCATCCGAGGTGAAAGAGATAGACTCGATTTTCTTTTTGATGAGCGTCTTCGTGCTCCAGAAGTACGCGTGCTTTTTCACCCCGCCGTCGTCGTAATCAATATGGCCAGTCATACGGCTGCCGTCCTTCATCCAGACCTCGTAGTGACGGAACTTCTCCGCATACTCGAACGATTTCACCACCAAGAAGCCCAGAGCGCACATAATCGTAATGATCATACAATTCCGGTAGAGCGAGTAGTTGCGAGACTTCAAGGCGGCCCACGCCATCACTACGGTCACACTCGAAGCGATGAGCACGAAGGTGTTGAAGGTGCCGATGGGCACGTTCATCAAACCGTGTGCCCACGTACCGGGGTCGGCCCCGACGCGTAGCAGGATATAAGCCGAAAAGAATGCGCCGAAGAGCATCACCTCGGAAGCGAGGAAGAGCCAGATGCCGAGCTTGGCGTTGTAGAGGCCAGTATCGGGCCGAGCTTTTGTTGTAAACGGAATATCCATACTCGCGAAAGCTTAGTTCTTTTTGTCGGGTTCGTTCTGCGGCACGAAATCGACCGGGTGTCCCGGAACGCTATACTCGTACGGACCGCGGAAAATCTCGATCGGCTTGTCAAAGTTACCGTGCGGCGGCGGCGTCGGCGTCTGCCATTCTAGCGTGGTGGAGTCCCACGGATTGTCCGAGGTTACCTTCTCGCCCTTCTGCATCGCCCAGAAGAAATTAATGATGAAGGGAATCTGCGCCAGTGCCAGCGCGAAAGCTGCGTGCGAGATTGACGTATTACTTTTGATGGCTTCGACGGTGAGACCGATCACTCCGTCGTCCGAGGCGTAAGACGCACCGCCGTTCGACATGCGACGACTCATTCCGGCCATACCCTGGGCAAACATCGGCATGAATATGAGATTCATGAAGACGAGCGAGAGCCAGAAGTGAACGCGGCCGAGGGCCTCATTCATTTTGCGGCCGGTCATCTTTGGATACCAATAATAGATGCCTGCGAAGAGACCGAAAATCGTGCCCGGCGCTACCACGTAGTGAAAGTGCGCGATCACGTAGTAGGAGTCGTGCAGGAGAATGTCGCTGTAATTGAAGCCCAGCGGAAGTCCGGTGAGACCGCCGATACCGAACATTGGGAGAAACGCTAGTGCGAACAATGTGTGCGTGCGGAATCGCATCGCGCCGCCCCACAGCGAGATGAATAGACACGTGAGTAGAATCACTGACGGAATCGAGATAATCATCGTGGTGGCTTGGAAGAAGGTCGAAATCTTCGTTCCCATGCCCGTCAGGTACATGTGGTGCGCCCAGACGATGAAGGAGAGAAACCCGAGGACCAACAACGCGTACACCATCGACTTGTAGCCCCAAATTGGCTTGCGTATGCTGTTGGCTATAATTTCCGTGACCATGCCGATGGCCGGCAGGATGAGCACATACACCTCGGGATGACCAAGGAACCAGAAGAGGTGCTGCCACAACAGCGGACTGCCACCGCCGCTAATGTCCGCTGGATTTCCACCAACAAAAAGTCCGGTCGGCAGGAAGAAACTCGTGCCAAGCAGCTTATCCATCAACTGCATCACGCCCGCGGTTTCGAGCGGCGGAAACGCGAGCAAGAGCAGGAACGCCGTCACAAACTGCGCCCAGCAGAAGAAGGGAAGTCGGAACCAAGTCATCCCCGGTGCTCGCAGTTGGATAATGGTCACGATGAAGTTCACCGCGCCGAGCAGCGATGAGGTAATCAGGAAAATCATTCCGATGAGCCAATACGTTTGACCATCGCCTGGCGTTGTCGTTGCGCCCGGCGAGTAAGATGTCCAACCGAACTGCGCCGCACCGCTCGGAATAAAAAAGCTGGCAACCATGATTACGCAACCGACGAAGAACGCCCAGAAACTCGCCATGTTCACGCGCGGGAAGGCCATATCCGGCGCCCCAATCTGCAGCGGTACTACGTAGTTTCCAAACGCCGCAAATCCAAGCGGTACCACCGCCAAGAACACCATAATCGTGCCGTGCATCGCGCCGAAGGTGTTGTAGAGATCGGGCGACATGATGCCCTTCGCGGCCACATCGCCGAAAATTTGGGCCATAGTCGGTCCGAAAAACGGAATCGGCTCGCCCGGCTTTGCGATTTGCCAGCGCATCGCCAGCATCAACATCAAACCAAAGAAGAGGAAAACTAGCGCCATGACACCGTACTGAATACCAATCACCTTGTGATCGGTGGAGAAGATGTATGTCCGCCAGAAACCAAGATCCTCGTGACCCTGCTCATGGGCTCCGTGCTGGATATCGATATGAGGGGCGGTTTGCATAAAATTCGTTTCGCTTTTGCGTGGGTGGCTGCTGGCCCTCCTTGGCAGCGAGTTAATTAAATGTTTGAGTCAACTCGATGTCAACAGATTCATTTCACCTTATCGAGAACCATCAGTCCAAGTAATGCCGGCAAGTAGATAATCGAGGCGTAAAAAAGACGGCGCGCATGCACCTCGTCGAGTCGGCGAGAGAAGCGGAACGCGAACCAGAGAAAGCCCAGCCCCAACAACAGCGCGCCGACAAGATAGATCGGCCCCGACACCTTGAAGACGAACGGCGCGAGTGATACGGGCAGTAGTCCGAGCGTGTGACTCACTGCCTGCGCGCCCGTTCGTTCGCCCGTTTTGTCAAACACAGGAAGCATCGCGAAACCTGCCTTCGCGTACTCGTCGCGATAGAGCCACGCAATCGCGAGGAAGTGAGGCAATTGCCAGAAGAACAGGATTGCCACCAATGCCCAGCCTTCGATGGTGATTTCATCACGCGCAGCCGTCCAACCCATCAGCGGCGGCAGAGCCCCTGGAATCGCTCCGATGGCTGTGTTCAATGTCGTCACACGCTTGAGCGGCGTGTAGATGAAGACGTAACTCGCGAGCGTCACCGCTCCCAGCACGCTCGTCAGCAGATTCACGGCGAGCGCAAGATAGATGAGCCCGACCACGGCTGAGGCGCCGCCAAAGATCAACGCAAACTCCGGCTGCAATCGCCCTGATGGCAGCGGTCGGTCCGCCGTCCGTGGCATATTAGCGTCGTGATGCTTCTCGAGGAACTGATTGAGCGCGGAAGCGCCGCCAGCCACGAGTGCCGTGCCGAGCAGCGCGTGCAGCAGCAGCCAGTAGTTCATTACGCCAGACGACCAGCCAAGATGGAAGCCTACCAACGTCGTCAGCAGCACCAGCGCGGTCAAGCGCGCCTTCACCAGTTCGAGAAAAATCGTGAGGCGCCCTTTTTCCTCAAGGGGCGCCGCGCTCACTGTCTGGGTCTCTGCTTTCATCGGTTCACTTCAATTCGCCACCGCAATATCCGACGAAGGTAACACAGACCCATCGGGCGTGAAGCTCAAGATTTCCGAGCGCCACGTCATCAGCACCAACGCGACACCGGTCGCCAGACTGAACGCTCCGAAAACGACATGCGCCGTGGCAATGTCCGCCGGCTTGTTCATCAGCACCGTCGATACACCTAACGCAACCTGAATGCCAATGAGCGCAAGCCAAGCGAGGGCGGTTTTGCGGAGCGGATTCCCCTGCCCCACGCGCTTCAAGGTCAACCATGCCGACACCGTGACAGCGATTGTAACCAGAAGTGCACCGATGCGATGGAGCATCTGAAGGCGCACCTGTCCTGCTGTGATTTGGTTGAGAGCGACCAATTCTTCGCGCTGTTGATTATAACGGAGGACTGCGTCTGGACTCGTGTCAGGCCAGAGTTGTCCGTGGGCGAGTGGAAAATCCCAAATCGCGAGTCCCGCGTGCTGGTGACGCATCGCCGCTCCAAGCGCAAGCTGCGCGAAAATCAAAACCGTTGCCGCTAGGAACCAGTGACGCAAGCAGGGCTCTTTCGCGAGCGGTTCGGCATTCGCTTCGTTCCACCAGCGCCCGACGAGAAGCACGATGCTGCAGATGAGCGTGAAGAAGAGTTGAGCCAAGGCCGCGTGCGCGATACCGATCTGGTCCTTGTAGAGCGCAACGCGAAAGCCACCGAGAATACCTTGAAAAATCACAGCGAAGACAGCCGCCATCGCCAGCCACCGCAATGCGCCGCGCGTACGGATGCATTGCACGACAGAAAAGATCAGGAGAATCGGCATTAAGCCGGCGAGGAGCTTGAAGTGAAACGGGACATCGACTCCAACCCCGCTCGCATTCCCTGAACCGCGATGCCCGAGCATCATCACAAGGATAAGAATGGTAGCCCAACCTACCCAGCGGACACGACCCGTAGTCTCGCGGCCCCAAATCCATGCCGCGAGGATGCTGGTGAGTAGCCCAACGAACGCAGCGATGAGCCGATGGCTGTGTTCGTAAAAGATGCCGCCCTTCCACCAACTGAACGGCAGCCAGAACATATTATAACCATAGCTCGTCGGCCAGTCCGGCACGGCCATTCCCGCACCTTTACTTGTGACTAAACCTCCGATTCCGAGCAGTACCAGTGTGGTCAAAGCGGTGGCAATGGCGAACCGGTAGAGCCACGGGCTGTGTTGCGGACGTTTCATACTCTGGTCAATGCGAACTTATGCTTTCCCTGAAAGCAAGACGCTGCGACCGGTTGGCCGCAGCGTCCTCGATAGTTTTCGCAAGCGGTCTTATTGCAACTCAATGGTGAAATCTGCCACCGCGCCGTTCGCGCCGACGGTCACTTCCTTCGTCACCGGCTTACCCGTCTTGCGGTGCAGGGCTTCGATTACGTACATACCCGCCGGGACGTTCTTGATGGCGAAACTACCATCCTTGCTCGAGACGGCAAAGTACGGGTGCTCGACCACGCCGACGTAGGCGAACATCCACGGGTGCACGTCGCACTTGAAGCGGAGTAGAATCTCTGCCTGTGACCAAACGGCCTCGATGGGAGGACCCTTGGGGAGCTGCGCTTTGTTAAACTCCTTGTTGCCTTCCGCGGTGGGCGTCGGGTGGACGTTGTGCAAGAGCGGATCGGAGTTCAGCACCTTCATCTTCTGATTCACTTGAACGCCGAGAATATAGGGCGTGTATTCGCAACCAACCTGGTCAAGAACGGCTGGCGTAGCCGACGGCGCCGGCGCGGCGCCAGCGAGTCCGGACTTGATGTGAATGAAAACATCTCCGAGACCGCCCTTGCCGTCGGTGACGTAGAAGCGGGTCTTGAGTGAAGAGGTGTGGAGCTTGCCGCACAACGGATCAATCGGCAGCACTTTTTCTTCGGGCGGCGTGCCCTTGAGAGTGATTTTGCCGGTGACATCAGCAGCGGTGGTGATTTGCGTGGCAGCCACCAGGGAGGCAGCCATGAGGAAGCAGTTAGTCATTTTCATGTTCATATTCTCCTAAACCGAGCGGCTAAAATATCACCGCTCCATTTTCATCTCAAGACTCTTGTTTAAACCCGGTTGCATCGGACCAAACATTTGACGTCGCACAGTACACCGTCTATTCGTATTGGTTGTGCGCTAAGGAACGCATCACACGCGCCATCTCCAGCGCCGTGCGTGCCGCCTCGAGGCCGCGGTTGAACTTCCCAGCGAGACACCGCTCTTTCGCCTGTTTTTCATTCTCCAGCAGCAGCACCTCGTGGATGACCGGCACACCGCTCTCCATGGCGACGCGCGCGAGTTCATTGCTCACAGCCTCTCCGATATGCTGCGCATGCGTGGTGGCGCCGCGCAGGATGACACCGAGGCAAATGATAGCCGACCAGCGCTTCTGCCGAGCCAGCGCCGCGGCGACCACGGGAACCTCGTACGCCCCGGGCACTCGCAACACACGGACTTCTTCAGCTCCCACATCCGTCAGCTCGCGTTTTGCCGCGCGTAACATCGCGTCCACATACTTGGCGTTGTAGCGTGAGGCGACGATAGCAAAACACCCGCCGCCTGCTTTCGCTTTCCGTTTGGAAACTTTCTTCAGCATTCCAATTTCCTCCGTCGCGCCTTACGTTGAAATCAAATCAAGTGGCCGAGCTTTTCTCGCTTAGTTTTCAAGTAACGCGCGTTGTGCGGGTTCGGCGAGATTTTAATCGGCACCTGCTCGGTGATGTGTAGGCCATAGCCGTCGAGGCCAACAATCTTCTTCGGATTGTTCGTCAGCAGGCGGATCGTCCGCACGCCGAGGTCCACGAGTATCTGCGCCCCGAGCCCATACTCGCGCAGGTCCATCCCGAACCCGAGTCGCTGGTTCGCCTCCACGGTATCCAACCCCTTCTCCTGAAGCTTGTAGGCTTTAATCTTCGGCACGAGACCGATTCCCCGCCCTTCCTGGCGCATGTAAACAATCACGCCGTGGCCAGCCTGCGACACTTGCTTCATGGCCTGCTGTAATTGTGACCCGCAATCGCAACGGCGCGAGCCGAAGATGTCGCCCGTCAGGCATTCACTGTGTACCCGCACCAAGACTTCTTTCCGGCCGGCCACGTCCCCTTTCACCAAGGCGATGTGGTGTTGGTTGTCGAGGGTTGAGCGGTAGAGGTACAGGTCGAAATCACCGTAGTCCGTCGGCATCTTCACCACCTCGACGCGTTCGACGAGTTTCTCCTGGCTGCGCCGAAACTTGATGAGCGCCTCGATGGAACAAATCTTCAGCTTATGCTTCCGTGCGAAGCGTCGCAGCTCCGGCAGCCGCGCCATCTCACCCGAGTCGCTCATGATCTCGCAGATCACGCCGATCGGCCGGCAACCCGCCAAGCGAGCCAAGTCCACCGCCGCCTCCGTGTGACCCGCCCGTTGAAGAACTCCACCGGGCCGCGCGCGCAGCGGGAAGATGTGACCGGGTCGGATCAAGTCCTCCGGCACCGCTGTCGGTGCGGCGAGCACCTCAATCGTTCGAGCGCGATCGGCCGCGCTGATTCCCGTGGTCACTCCACGCGATGCATCCACGCTCACCTGGAAGTCGGTTTTGAACGTCTCCCGGTTCTGCGTCACCATCTGCTCAATCCCGAGTTGCTGGAGTCGCTCGCCTGTCGTTGGCACGCAGATCAAGCCGCGCCCGTACTTGGCCATGAAGTTCACCGCAGCCGGCGTCACCTTTTCGGCCGCCATAATCAAGTCGCCCTCGTTCTCTCGGTCTGCGTCGTCCACGACGATGACCATCCGGCCACGCCGGATGTCTTTGAGGACCGACTCGATGCTGTCGAACTGTGTCTTCATCAATGCAAATTATGTCTGGAGCAACTCCGCCGCCTTGGCGAGCGCCTCGCCGAGCTTACTGGAATCCTTGCCGCCGCCGCGCGCGCTATCTGGACGCCCGCCGCCTTTGCCGCCGACGATCGGGGCGATGGTCTGGATAATTTTGCCCGCCTGAACTTTCGAGGTGAAGTCGGCCGAGACGGAAGCAATCAACGTTACCGCGCCGCCGGACACGCCGCCGAAGATCACGACGCCCTTGAACTCTCCCTTGAGCGCGTCAGCAATCGCCTGAAGCGTATCGCCGTCGACCTCACCGAGATTCTCGATGATAGCCGGTGTGCCATTGAAGTTCTTCGCGCGAGCCACGAGCGACTTCGCCGTGCCAGCCGCTTCCTTCATCGTCGCCGACTTCAGAGCCTTTTCCAATTCCTTCTGCTGAGCGAGCAAAGCGTCCACCTTCTTCTCCAACTCGGCGACCGGTGAATTCACCTTCTGCGCCAGCGACTTGATTAGCGCCAGTTCGGCATTCGCTTTTTCGTACCCAACGAGACCAGCGACGGCTTCGATGCGGCGCACGCCAGCGGCAATCGCGTTTTCGCCGAGGATACGGAAAAGACCAATCTCGCCCGTGGCGCGCGTATGCGTCCCGCCGCAGAGTTCCATGCTGTAACCGTCGAGCTTCGCGGCGTTACCACCAATCTGCACGACGCGGACAGTGTCGCCGTATTTGTCGCCGAAAAACTGCAACACGTCCTTGCGATGTTTCACTTCGATATGAGGAACTTCAGTCCACGAGACACTGGCATTCTCGAGAATGCGTTCGTTGACGAGCCGCTCGATGTCGGCGACCTGCTGTGGCGTCAGTGGTGCGTTGTTGAAATCGAAAGTCAACTTGTCCGGTCCGACGAAGGAACCTTTCTGCGAAGCCTCGTGACTGACAACCTCGTGCAATGCCCAGTGGAGCAGGTGTGTGACGGTGTGGTGACGCTGGATGGCGTCGCGGCGGGACTTTTCCACTGCGAGCGTCAACCGAGAGCCCACAATCGGAGTGTCGCCACCTTCAATGAAGTGTAGCCACGTGGGACCAGACTTCTGAGTATTAACCACCCGCCAAAGCTGGCCGCTGCCGGTAAGTTCGCCAGTGTCGCCGAGCTGACCGCCCATCTCGGCATAGCAAGTGGAAGTATCGAGCACGAGCGCCGTCTTGTCCTTGAACGCGACGACCTCCAAGACTTCGGCCTGAACGGTCAACGCATCGTAGCCGACAAAACGCGTCGGCGTTTTGGTTTCGATCTGCGAAAGTTCGATGACAGTCTTCTTCTGCGCGGCGCGTGCGCGCGTCTTCTGCTCTTCCATCAGAGCGACGAAGCCCGGGACGTCCACCGTCAGTCCACGTTCGCGGGCCATCAACTCGGTGAGGTCGAGCGGAAAACCTTGCTCATCGTAAAGCTTGAACGCAAACGCGCCGGTGATGCCACCACGTTTCGCGGCGTCGTTGAAGAGCTCAATGCCACGGTCGAGCGTCTTGTTGAAGGATTCTTCTTCGAGTCGGAGCACGTCCTGCACATGCGATTTGCGCGCGCGCAGTTCGGGAAAAATCTCGCCCATTGTCGCGGCCAGCACGTCCACGAGTTTGTAGAAGAACGGCTCGCGAAAACCGAGTGTGCGGCCGTAGCGCACCGCGCGGCGCAGGATGCGGCGCAACACATAATTACGATCGGTGTTGCCCGGCTGAATGCCGTCTGCCACGGCAAACGATAGCGTGCGAATGTGGTCGGTGATGACGCGAAAGGCGACGTCTGCCCGTTCCTGCTCAGTGTCGCCCGTACTGCCGGATTTGGGCAGCGTGCTGGCATATCGCTTGCCGCTCAATTTTTCCAGCTCGTCGAAAATGGGGCGAAAGATGTCGGTCTCGTAGTTGGAAATTTTGGCGTGAGCAAAATCGGTGAACCCTTTTGTACCTTGGATGATGCTGGTGACACGCTCAAAACCCATCCCGGTATCCACGTGCTGGGCCGGCAACGACGAGAACGTGCCGTTGGGGTTCGCGTTGAATTGAATGAAGACCAAGTTCCATATCTCGATGCACTGAGGGCTGCCCTTGTTGACCAGTGCGCCCTTCGTATCTCCCAGCGGCGTGAGGTCCACGTGCAGTTCCGAGCACGGGCCGCACGGGCCGGTCTCACCCATCATCCAGAAATTATCCTTCTTATTCCCGTTGACGATGTGGAGAGCCGGGTCGAGCCCTGCGGCGCGGAAGTGGCCCGCCCAGATATCCCACGCCTCTTGGTCGAACTCGGAAGGGTCGCCCTTGGAACGGTCCGGACTGTACACCGTTGCGTAGATCCGTTCCTTGGGAAACTTCCAGATCCCAGTGATCAACTCCCACGCCCAGTCAATCGCCTCCTTTTTGAAGTAATCTCCGAAGCTCCAGTTCCCGAGCATCTCGAAGAACGTGTGGTGATAGGTGTCGAGACCGACGTCGTCGAGGTCGTTGTGCTTGCCGCCGGCGCGAATGCATTTCTGTGTGTCGGCGGCGCGGCCCGGCGAATAGGGGCACTGTGTTTCGTTGAGAAAAATGGGCACGAACTGATTCATGCCTGCGTTGGTGAACAGCAGGTTGGGGCTGTCCGGCATTAGGCTCGAGCTCGTTACGATCGTGTGCTTCTTCGATTTGAAGAAGTCGAGGTACGACTGGCGGATTTGGCTGCTCGTCATAAACAGGGGCGGCGAGCTTAGGGAAAAACCCTGTTCAAGGCCAGTTGGAAGTTACGCCGGAGGAGGTGAGGCTCGTCGGGGCGGGCCCCGATTCCTATCTTCCGCCGGTCACACTGGCATCCGCGACGCTTCCGCGCCCTCGAATTGGACTCACGGCAATCCTACTTCGCCGGCACCTTGTTGATCGTGTGGTAGATGTCGTACTTAAGCGTCGCGCCGTCGGCGGTCTTGAGGTCCACCTTGAGGAGCGATTGCATCACGGGCCGGACGGAACCAATCTCAAGGAAGATGGTCCGCTTGTCACTGGAGAGCTTGGCGGACTTGACTTCGACCTTGTCGCGCCCGAGTTGGTCGGGAGCGGAGGGTTTGTAATCCTTGGAGCCGTAGTTGGAACTCCAGCGGTAGTTCCACTGCTCGAGGCTGTAGCTGCCGAGGTCTTCTGCGAGCGAAGCGTCGAGCGGGGTGGTGAAGGTGACTTCGATGCCAGTGGGGCGGATGCGAACCTCCTCTGGCATGCGAACGGGTTGACCAGTGTAGCGGACTCGGTGGAAGGCGCCGGTCTTGGGGCCCTTTGACTGCCAAACCACGAGGCCGCAGAGGTAGAGCTGGCCATCCTTGGCATTGAAACGGCCGCGCATAATACCCGACTCGAATTTCAAGGGGAACTTAATGGCCGCACCCTGGACCTGACCGTCGACAAACTCGTGCGAGAGCTTGTGCAGGGCACAGGCACCGTATGAGAGGTGGAGGATGTCGCCCTTGAAGGGGCCCCACTTGTCGCTGGTGACCCAGGTCTGACCGCCGGAGGAGTTGTCGATGTCGTAGGTGTGCGGGAGCCAGACAATCGGCTTGTCGTAGTCGACGGGGATGGTCTCGGAGAGGGTCTTGAACTGAGGGCTGTTCACGGAAAACTTGGCGACCTCCTTGGCGTCGACGTAATGAATAACGTTAGTCCCCTGCACCGCCAGGCGCGGGCCTCGCGCTGTATGAATGTGGCCGAGGAAACCGCCCGGCTTGGTGAGGTCCACGCGCGAGCTAGGAATCCAGTTACCCTCGTTATCGGCGGTGGTGAGCTCGCCGTTGGGGCCGACACCCATACCGTTGGGGGCGCGAAGGCCGGTGGCGATAACATCGAGCCGCGAGCCATCCTTGCTCACACGTAGGAGGCAGCCGTGGTGCTGATGCCGGAAGGGGCCGAGGTTGCCGCCCTTGGTGAAGTAGAAGTTGCCCTCGGGGTCGGTGTCCAGGTTGAGGTTGAACTCGTGGTAATGGTTGGAGATGGCGACGTGGTTGTTGAAATTCTCGTAGAAGTCGGCCTCGCCATCCGCGTTGAGGTCGTGCAGGCGGGTGATTTGGTCGCGGCCGAGGACATACACCTTCTCATCTTGCACCTTGAGGCCGAGGGGTTGGAAAAGACCGGTGGCGAAACGCTTCCACTTCACGTTCGCGAGCGTCGCGTCAATGCCGCTGACGATCCAGACGTCGCCGCTGACGGAACAGAGGGCGGCAGTGGTGCCATCCTTGAAGAAGTCGAAACCCGAGGAACGAATCCATGATTTCCAGGGGTTGGCGTCGAGGTCGGGTTGGGTGATGGTGTCCACTTGGTAAGGGCCTTCTTCGGTGCCGAGGACGCCCTTGACCGCAATAGCATCGCCCCAGTTGCGCGGACCGCCTTGGGTGAGTTTGGCGAGATCCGGAAAGGTCGCCTTGTTGGCTGGGGAGAGAAGCGCGGGCTGCACCTTGGCTAAGTCGGCAGCGGCCCCGTTCCAAATGGAGATCTTCAGATGGGCATTGCCGTCGGCGCCAACCGGCCCAGCAATCTTGAAGAGCACCTTGTTGCCGACAGCGATTTCGAAGGCGCCCTTTGCGCCGCTGCTGGCAATGGCGGTTAAGCGGTCACCGCTTTCAAGAAGGACGAGGCCATTCTCGACGCGGGCCTTTGCCTTGGCGTCCTCGAGCAAAAACATCGTGAGCGGCGCGGTGGCACCAGTGAGCTGCATCGTGCGGGTAAAGATTTTGTTCTGCGAATCAAACCCGGGCAACTCAAGCACGGAGGCTTTGCCGACGGTGTAGGAGAGCACGACCTGCTTGTCATTAAGATACATGCCGCGCCACTTGGCCCACTCGTTGGGAAGCGGACCGAAAGAGACGGCGTCGCCAGCGATAATCGGGGGCTTCGGCTCGATGAAGTTTCCCTTCACATCGGCCCAGCCGGCGTGGAGCGTGGTGGCGAAGGCGATCTCTCCCGCCGGAGTGGGAACACCCTCGAGGCCCTCGCGGCCGGTGGCGAGTTGCATGAATCCGCCAGTCCAACCAGCGGCCATGCGGAGACGCTCGGTATCGAAGGAGAGCGTAGCCTCGCCTTGGTCCCCGACGCGGATGGAAAGAGCCTTCAGCGCTGGTCGTATCTTTTGGCCGGCGACGGTCGCCTCTAGGCCGCTCGCGAAAAACGAGCCGAGTTCCATGGCGTCCCATTTGGTTCCTTTGCGTGCCTTGGGGGCGGGCGCAGGCGCGTCCTTGGCTTTCTTCGGCGCTTCCTTCTTTGGCTCCTGAGCTGAGAGCAGGTTGGCTCCAAGGAAAAGGGCGATGAGGAGAACGAATAACGGTGTTTTCATAATTAAGCCCCGCATACTGATGATGAAGGACGGACAAGGCCAACAAAAATTCAGCAACTTGGGGGGAAGATCGCCACTTTTTCCTCGTTCATCGGAGCCAGGTTGGCTTAAACCTTGCCCGTGAGTTTCCCGACCAACCTTTACCTCGCCGCGTTGCTCGGAAGTTTCCTCCTAAGCCTCGCCGCTCTACCTCTCTGGCGTGCGTGGTGCATCCGAACCGGACACGTCGACGCCCCGGGTCACCGCAAGATCCACGACCAGCCCATCGCTTTGGCCGGTGGTCTGGCGGTCTTGACCGGAATTCTGCTACCCCTGCTCGGCGGTGTGCTTCTCCTCGGTGTAGGTGACTTGACGGGTGCGGGTCTGCCCGAGATTCGGCATGGATTCGCGCGGCGCGGTCTCCAACTGGTCGCTATCTTGGGCGGCGCGGTTGGCATGGTCATCTTGGGCTGGCTCGATGACCGCCATGAGCTGCGGGCATCAGTGAAATTCACTGGCCAAGTTTTCATCGCGCTCCTCGTCGCCGCCGCGGACGTGCGCATCACGCTCTTTGTCGAGAACGCCTGGTTCAGCTACGCGGTGACAGTATTCTGGATTCTCGCGGTAGTGAACGCCCTGAATCTCATGGACAACATGAACGGCCTTTGCGCAGGACTCGGCGCGATTGGAGCGGGTAGCCTCGGCTGCATTGCGATGCTGCACGGGCAATATCTGGTCGGTACGCTTTGCCTCTTAGTTTGCGGGGCGCTGCTCGGGTTCTTGCCGTTCAACTACCCGGCGGCGAGCGCGTTCCTGGGGGACGCGGGGAGTCATCTCGTCGGCTTCCTACTCGGTGTGCTGGCGATTTTGCCGGACTTTTATTCGAGCAAGTATCCAAAGATGTGGGCGGTGTTCACACCCCTGCTCATCCTCGCCGTGCCTCTCTTGGATATGGCTTGGGTGGTGTGGCGACGCTGGCAGCGAGGTCAGCCCTTCTACGTGGGGGACACGACGCACCTGTCGCACCGAATGGTGCAGCGCGGCTTTTCGAAAGCGCAGGCGACGGCTGCAATCTGGGCGCTGGCGGGAGCGTGCGGAATCGCGGCGGTCTGGTTGAACCGCTGATCGAAAGGAAACTAGGTTCTCTAAACTCCTGTTTGCCAAGAGCACCTTACCGCGGCAGACTGCGCGCCCTCAAACGGAAATGAGCAAGCGTTTCTACATTACGACGGCTATTGATTACGTGAACGGCCAGCCGCACCTCGGGCACGCCTACGAGAAGGTGCTGGCGGACGTGATCGCCCGCAGCCGACGCGCGCTGGGTGAGGAAGTCTTCTTTCTGACCGGTCTGGACGAGCACGGCCAAAAAGTGCAACAGGCTGCCCAGGCAGAAGGGAAGAGTCCGCAGCAGTACTGTGACGAACTGGCGGTCGCGTGGCGTGCCTTCGCAGAAAAGCTGAACCTGACGAACGACGATTTCGTGCGCACGACCGAGCCGCGGCACAAAGCAGCCGTGCAGTCGATGCTCTCCCAACTTCACGCAACCGGACATTTCTACAAAGCGGCCTACACCGGTTTCTACTCGACGCGGGAGGAAACTTTCCTCACCGAGAAGGATCGCCGGCCCGACGGCACGTTCGACCCCAGCTATGGCGAAGTGACCGAACTAAAAGAGGAGAACTATTACTTCCGGCTCAAGGAGCACCAGCAGTGGTTGATTGATTACATCGAGGCAAACCCGACGTTCATCTACCCCAGCTATCGACGGAACGAAGTGCTCGGGTTTCTGAAGAATAATCCGCTGGAAGATTTGTGCATCACCCGTCCGGCGGCACGACTCAGCTGGGGGATTCCCTTGCCCTTCGATTCGAACTTTGTCACCTACGTCTGGTTCGACGCGCTCGTGAACTACATAAGCATCCCCGAGAGCCGCGGCGAAACCGCCACCACTTGGCCCGCTGACGCGCATGTTATTGGCAAGGACATCCTCAAGTTCCACGCCGTGTACTGGCCAATTATGCTGAAGGCCGCAGGATTGCCCTTGCCGAAGCAACTGCTCGTCCACGGTTGGTGGCAAAAGGACGGGACGAAGATGAGCAAATCCACCGGCAACGTGGTGGACCCCGTGACCGTGATTGACGAGTGGGGCGTCGACGCCTTCCGCTACTACGTCGTGCGCGAACTGGGAATCGGCCCCGACGGGAACTGGACCGACGCGGGTTTCCAATCCCGGTACGCTTCCGAACTGGCCAACGGCCTCGGCAACCTCATCAACCGCTCGCTCTCGATGCTCAAACGCTACCGCAACGGCGTCGTGCCCGCGCGCCAGGATGATCTGGCGCCCGACGCGGCGAAGGCGATGGAAGAGACGATCGCCCACTTGCGCGCCAGCGAATTGCAAGCGGCGCTCCAGAGCATCTGGGGCCTCGTGAACCGGGCCAACCAGTACGTGGACCAGACCGCGCCGTTCAAGTTGGCGAAGGATCCTGCGCAGGCGAGGCGATTGGACGAAGTGCTTTACAACCTTGCCGAGACCAGCCGCGTGCTGGCTGTGTTGCTCGTTCCCTTTCTTCCGACGACCAGCACCAAAATCTTTGCCCAACTCGGTCTCGGCACCACCCCCACTCGGCTCGATGCTGCGGCGTGGGGAGGGCTTCCTACTGGACAAGTGATTGCTGGTCCCGAGCCACTCTTCCCACGCAAAGATCAGCCCGCCATCTGACGTACCGCAGCGCAAATAGTGCCTGTGAATAACGTGTGAATAACTTGGGGTTGTAGGGGCATAACCTGCAGCTACGCTCTAATCCTAACTCCCATCCCACTCGTTGGTTTGGATTGAAGCTTATGAAGCGATTGGTGCTATTTTTGTCCATCGGAATACTCGCCGTTTCTGAAGCCGGCGCATTGACCGTTCGCGAAGCGCTCGCAATGGTTGAAACTGGCGCCGAGCGGCCCACCCGTTGTGCCGCCGATTCGGTCATTGGTGGAAGCGGCGAGGTGAGCCGTTTTCAAATCATGCCCGATGTGTGGCGCGGCTACACCAAGTCCGATGGCTACGACGACCCCGAAACGGCGTGGAAGGTGGCGCGACAAATCTTAGATGAGCGCGCGAAATGGTTTCAGCGCGTCACCGGCCGCGAACCAAACAAGACCGAGCTCTACGTGCTCTGGAACAAACCCGGACACTTCGAATCGGCAGGTTTCGTTTTGAGCCGAGTAAAACCCCTTTACCGCGAGCGCGCCGAGCGTTTCTCCAACCTCTGCCATCTACAGGCGACCTCTACGCGCAAGCCCAAGCCGGCCATCTGACGCGTCAGTTTTTGGGCACACAATTTTTCCTCCTTGAGAAAAATCTGCGGAAGCAGCATAGTGAAGTTAGCTTTAGCCGGTCCGCCGGCTCGTTCTTTGCCAGTCCGGCAACGGTTTTAACCCTGCCACGTTCGTGTATCGAAACAAAGTCCTTGAACCGTATTAAATAATACGGGGCCTTGACTTCGACCATCGGCCGTCAGGCCTTGATTGGACTTCGAAAGTCGTCGATTGGGCCCCACCTTGTTCCTAAGCGTTCAAAGGAACTGTTTTCCCACGGCGTTACGGTGGGGTTATCTTTAAAACCGCTCCGGCTTTGCCGGGGCGGTTTTTTTGTTTCGAGTGGCTGCGTCAAATTGCTAAGCTCCGATTATGTCGCAGGTTGAGTTGTTTGCCACGCCGAAGCCGCAAGAGCCGTCGCCTTCGGCTACGTCGGCAAAGCCTCACCAACCCGCGCCGCTCGCTGCACGAATGCGCCCGCGTACGCTCGACGAGTACGTCGGCCAGTCGCACATCCTCGCCCCCGGCCAACTTCTCCGACGCGCCATCGAGGCGGACCGCATCCAATCGCTCATCTTTTACGGACCACCCGGCACCGGTAAAACATCGCTCGCCCAGATCATCGCCAATCAAACCAAATGTCGATTCGAGCGTCTGAGCGGCGTGGAATCGAACGTAGTCGACATGCGTCGCGTTCTCGCCGCCGCTGCCAATCGTGTGGAGAACACCGGGCAGCCTACGATTTTGTTTGTGGATGAAATTCATCGTTTCAATAAATCACAGCAGGATGTGCTGCTGCCCGATGTCGAGAACGGTGTGGTCCGGCTCATCGGGGCAACCACGCACAACCCGTTTTTTTTCGTCAACTCTCCGCTCGTCTCCCGCTCCCAGATCTTCGAACTACGCTCACTCACGGAAGAAGATCTGCTTGCTCTGGCGAAACGCGCGCTGGTCGACGCCGAGCGCGGTCTCGGTCACATGCGTATCCGAGCCGAAGAGGACGCGCTTAAACACCTTGCCCGCGTTTCCGACGGCGACGCACGCAAAGCGTTGAACTCGCTCGAAATTGCGGCGCTCACCACACCGCCAAGCGTAGATGGGTTCATTCACATCAACCTCGACGTTGCCGAACAGTGCATTCAGAAGAAGGCGATTGTGTACGACGGCGATGGCGACGCGCATTATGACACTGCCAGCGCCTTCCAGAAATCACTCCGCGGTTCCGACCCCGACGCCGCGCTCTACTGGCTGGCAAAGATGATTCATGCCGGCGAGGACCCTCGATTCATCACGCGCCGGCTCGTCGTCTGTGCGGCTGAAGATGTCGGGTTGGCTGATCCGATGGCGCTTGTGTTAGCAATGAGCGCACACAACGCGGCGGAGTTCATCGGCTGGCCAGAGGCTCGTATCCCGATCGCCGAGGCAGTCGTATACATCGCCACCGCGCACAAGAGTAACAGCGCCTACAAGGCCGTGGATGCCGCGCTCGAGGACATTCGCGCCGGCCGCACATTGCCAGTGCCGGAGCATCTGCGAGACTCTCATTACAAGGGCGCGAAGCAACTCGGTCACGGTGCCGATTATCAATACGCGCACGATCATCCCGGCCACTTCGTTCCGCAGGATTACCTCGGTGCCAACAAGCGCTACTACGAGCCGGGCGACGAAGGTGTGGAAAAGAAAATCAAAGAACGCGTCGAACGATGGCGCGCCTTGCAGGCTGAGGCACGCAAACGAGCCGAATGAGCACGGACATCATCGCCAGTAAGGAAGCCCTCCGCCGAGAAATGCGCGCACACGGCGCGACATTGGCGGAGCGCGAGACGGCTTCCACAGCCCTGCGTGAACGCCTTCACTCGCTCGATTGCTGGCAGCAAGCAGGGGGTGTCTTGTTCTTCGCCCCGCTTTCGGATGAACCGAACATTTACTCATCAATCCAGCGTGCATTGAATGAGGGGAAGCGGAGCGCCCTCTTACGCTTCAAACCACGCGAGCAACTCTTCGAGCCGGTGGCGATTATAAATCCTGAGCGCGACCTCGTCGCCGGGCACTTCGGCGTCCGTGAACCGGCCTCGCATTGCCCCATCCTGTCGATGAACCAACTGGACTTACTGCTGGTGCCTGGGCTAGCCTTCGATTCGCGCGGCGGCAGACTGGGGCGCGGCAAAGGTTTTTATGATCGCCTGCTCGCGGGATCGCACGGAATCAAGTGCGGCATCTCTTTTGAATGGCAGCTGGTGGAGTCGGTTCCGACCGAAGCCCACGACGCGATTCTTGACTGCATAGTGACGCCGACCCGATGGATGAAAATTTAGTCGACGCGGTATGGAACAATTGATTCTAGCGGACAGCGTGCCTCACAACACGACCTTCGTCATCGGCCTGATCGCGGGGCTCTTCGTGATGCTCGGCTTGCTCCTGCAGGAGCGTTACCGGCGCAAAATGCGCGCAAGTCAGGTCGTCAACGAATTGGAGAACGCGAAGCGCGAAGCGGAAAACATCCGCCGCGAGGCTCGCCTTGGCGCCAATGAAGATTCCCTCAAACTTCGCGAACAAGCCGAGCAAACAATCGCCGCGCGCCAACTCGAGGTCAGCGAAATCGAAAAGCGCCAAACGCAGCGGGAGCAGCTTCTCAGCCAGCAACTGGATTCGATTAATCGACGCGAGGTGCGTCTGCACGAACAGGAATCCACCCTCGACCGGCAGCGCGAAAGGTTCGAGGCCGACCTCCTTGAACTAGCGCGCCTCGGCAAGCAGCACCGCGAACAGCTCCAGCAGATTTCAAAAATCAGCGAAACCGATGCCCGCCAGCAACTCCTGCAGGAAATCGAGCGGGAGGCATTGCAGGATGCCAACAAGCTGACCGCGAACATCCTCAACAGCGCAAAAAACAGAGCTGAAGACCAAGCGCGACGGATTATCAGCCTCGCCATCCAGCGATATGCCGGCGCTCAAACAATCGAGACCACCACCACCACCATCTCGCTCGCGGGAGATGAGATGAAGGGTCGCATCATCGGCCGCGACGGACGCAACATCCGCGCCTTCGAAGCCGCCACAGGGGTGACCGTCCTAGTGGATGACACGCCGAACGCCGTCGTCCTTTCCGGCTTCGATCCTGTCCGGCGCGAAATCGCGCAGGACGCGATGCAGAGACTTATTCTTGACGGACGCATCCATCCCACACGCATCGAGGAAGTGGTGGCAAAAGTGGCGGAGGAGATGAGGGAAAGTATCCACAAGGCCGGCGCGGATGCCGTCGCACGTGCGGGACTTCCGCCGCTGAATGACGAGATTGTGAAGACGCTTGGCCGTCTGCGTTTTCGCCACAGTTTTGCGCAGAACGTACTAGACCACTCCGTCGAAGTGGCTCACCTGATGGGGCTGCTCGCTTCGGAACTCGGTCTAGACATCGCGATGGCCAAGCGTTGCGGACTCCTTCACGACATTGGTAAGGCACTCGACCATGAGATGGAAGGGCCGCACGCCATCGTGGGGGCGGAGTTCCTGAAGCGGCATGGCGAACCATCCGAAGTGATTGACGGGGTGGCGTCGCATCACGACGAAGTGCCGCCGATTGGGCCATGGGGAATCCTTGTCAGCGCAGCGGACGCAATCAGCGCCTCACGTCCAGGTGTGCGTTCGGAGACAATGACCATCTACCTCAAGCGCCTCGAGGACTTAGAACGTATTGGCACCGCGTTCCCCGGTGTGGAAAAGTGTTTTGCTGTCCATGCAGGCCGGGATCTCCGTGTGATGGTTCATTCCGACCAGATCGACGACAACGAAGCAGCAGCATTGGCTCGAAACATCGCACGGAAAATCGAAGAGGACCTGCACTATCCCGGCCAGATTCGAGTGACCATTATCCGCGAAACGCGCGTGGTGGAATACGCCAAGTAATCCAAATCAGCGGCGGTTTAACCCGCCGCCACCAGGAATACCGGTATCGAATCCCCGCGGAGAATTCCAAGGGCGCGCCGAGGCATTCTCAGAATCCAAGCCCGCGCAACCCGAAATGAGAAAAGTGGCAGCTGCTAATAGCAACCAGCAGGCGGACTTCGAAAGAAAATTCATAGGATTCAGTACTTCACAACAGAGACAACGTCGCCTTCCATCACCTCGCCCTTCTTCCAAGCCTTGATCATACTGCCGATGGAGATAGCGGGTTCGACCTTCGTGATTTTGACCCGCCCAATGAGTTTACCAGCGCGGCTCACACTCATCTCGCCGCCGTTGAGAACGCCAGATTTCGCACCGATGCTTAGCACCACAAAATCCCACTTCGGATCCACAGCCGTGATTTTACCAGAAAGGCCCTCCGGCAAAGTTCCCGAGCCTGTGGAAGGCGGAGCTTGGGATTTCGCCAAGATCAACTCTTCCTCAAGTTTCTTCTTAGCACCCTCAACCGCGGCTAGTTTACTTTCAGCGGCCTTCAAATCTGCAGCCAGTTTCTTAACTTGCTCTGAACCTCCCTTTGTAGCGTCCTCAGCCATCTTTTTCTCTCGAGCCAAATCGAGCACGGCCTTCTCTGCTTCAGCCACTGCGAGTTCCGCAGCCTTCTGCAGCGGAGCAATCTTGTCCTGCTCGGCTTTGACCAACGTCTTCTGAGTTTCGACTTCAACTCGTTGGTTTTCGGCCTCGGTCTTGAAGGAGTCACGGTCCTTTTCGATAGCTTTCTTTGCATTCTCGGCTGTGCCGACCCGCATATCAGAAGCAGCTTTCTCGTCCTTGAGTTTGGAAATCTTGGGCGGAATACTGACGGCACCTTGAAAGATGCCGAAGCCGCCCGCGAGGATTACAAGAATCAGGCAAATTTTTGTGGCAATTGACATAAATTATGGTCGGCGATTACAAAATCAAAGTAGCCTCACTCACTTGCACTGTCAACCCACCGACGGACTGACTCACGGCAGCTTTGGCTGATCCGGCTTGGGCCCCGGGCCTTCCAGTTTTTTCTCGGCGAGGAAATGGGGGCGATCCTTGAGAATCGGGTCGAAAGCCCACCGTGAGACAAGGTAGGTCCACTTCTCGAATTGCTTTCCTGCAGCGAGCTTATCCTGCTGGACCTTGGTCTTGTCTGCGTGCTCTTTCTCGAGGCGTGCTTTATCCTCTGGTTTCTCGTCTTTTCCTGGCACGCGAGGAGGCAGCGGCTTGGCGGTGACGGTGGCGGCAAAATAACTGCCCTCTTCGCCACTTTTCGCGCCGATTTTCATTGTGTAGATCAACTGGTCGAACGTTTCCAATTCGATCACAGTCGGCTTATCAAGGCCGCTTTCTGTCGGCTTCTTGCCAATCGCCACGTCGGTGAAGGCAAGGGAGCTAAAGGAGCTGTTGATAGCCGAAGCCTTGGCGGGGTCGAGTTGCTCGCCCGGTTTTAGATCGGTCAGTTTCCATTCGCCGGTTTCAGTCTCTCGCGTGAGGCTCCAAGCATTTGTCGCAGCCGACGCAAGATATCGAACGGCCCGCACCTTTTCGATGCGTAGAAACTCTTTGTCGAGCCACTGCTCGGGCTTCGGCTCAATCTCATTGAACGCCTCGGAAACCAGAGAGACCTGACCAATCGCCTTGGGATCCATCACCCAACGGCCCACGGGGAATTCACCACCTCCAAAAGGCGAGGGTTGCTCCGATTTCTTCACCTGCTTCTTACCGAGCAAAAGAGTTCGGAGGGACTTTCCATCGTTGCCACGGAACTCAATAAGCGTTCCCGCTCCATTGGTCCCCTTCCCTGGTTCGAGCAGTTCTAGGCGAGGCAATTGCGAGGCGCCAGCCTTCTCGCTCTGCACCACTTTCAACTCGGCAGCCTTGCGGAGGAAGTCGCTGATGTTCTGGAAATTCGCCTTGTAACCGTCGCGCTCTTTCACCTGCCACTCATCATCCTTGCGCACAAGGTTCAACTCGGCGGCTGTCTGGCGGATGGTAATCTGCGCGACGTCGTTCACCGGCAGGCCGGCGAGAAGTTTTGCACCCATGCCGGCGCCGCCCGAACGATAGGTTTCCTTGCGCGATTGCTGGCTCCAAAATCCGAGGCCGCCGAAGACAATCACGCCGGCCAGCAACAAAGTCAGTTGATTGCGGTTCATGTGGTCGAAGTCCGTTTCCGTTTCACAATGAAAAATGCAGCCCCGGCAAATGCGACAAGCGCGGGCATTCCCGCGATATTGAGCCACTTGATGCGGTTCTGAAGCGACTCGATCTCGGCACGTAACTCCTTGCGGACCTTCTTCAGCTCAAGCTTAGTCTCCGATTCCTGCTTCCGGAATTTTTCAAGCGCGTTTTGCTGCTCTGCCGAGAGAATGAACTTTTGCTTCGGGTCCTTGCTCCGCTGTAGTTCATTCAACTCGCGTTGGGTTTCTTGAAGATTTTTCTCAATGTCCTCAATCTTGCTGCGGAACCGCTCCTCCGCCTGCGCTTCAATCCGGCGCACGCGTTCAAAAGGCCGGTTCAGCGTGGCACGGCTACGTGCGTTGATGAGATTCTCATCACCGGCCATCTGCTCGACCATGTTCTGGACAAAAGTGAGGTTGCCGCCCCGCGGAATCATCACCCGCTGGCCGAAGAATTCCTGCACCTGCACGCTGAACTGGTCGGATAGGAAATCGGCGTCTGCGACGAGCAGCACGGCGTTTTCACTCTTCGATTCCTTAAGCGCACTGTCGGGTTGCTTCTCCTTCGGTTTCTCGCCGGGTTTCTCCGGTTCAGCGGGAGGAAGCACTGGCTTGCCGTCGGGGAATGCCGTCTTGAATTTGCCCGAAATCCGGAGCGCAAGCGGAAGCTCACGCCCGCCCGCCTTGAATCCTTTCATTGCCTCGGCAGCGGACATTTGGGCAAGAAATCCCTCGACCATTGCGGAATCGCCGGTGCTGTTGACTAACACAATTCGTTTCAATCCGCTCCCAGTAGCGGCTTGCGCGACATCTTCCGTAAGCGCGCCGGCGAATGGCAGCAACAGCGAATCAATCTGTGCAGTGGCCACGTCACCGGCGTTGATGCCCGCGGCGCTCACTGAGAGGACGGTCGGCGTCGGTTCGACGCGGTTCTGGCGCATCATACGCGTGACGAAATTCACGTCCGCCACCACCTTGCCCTTGTCCAGCTTCACGCCCCAGGCTGGCAGGAGAAGATCGAGCGTCGAGGCTGTCGGCGGGCCGCCGCCCATCATCGGGTTGCCGCCCATGTTGCGCTGGTCCACAATTGAGACGGGGTCGAGGAAAGCGATGAGCTTGCCGCCGCGCAGCACGAACTGGTCGAGCGCAAACTGGGCCTGCGGAGTGATGTCGCGCGGATGAACGACGAGTAGGACTTTGATCGCCTCATCGATTTTTTCGGCGGTCATGTCGACCGGTCGCACGTCAAAGTCACGTTTCAGCGTGCTGATGAAGGCCCACGGATCGCTGCCGCCTCCCTGCCCCATCTGGCGCATCATGGGGTTTCCGGGTTGCCCGAAGACAGGTAACTGGCTCATCACACCGACCACGGCCTTCGTCGGACTCGCCACGCGCGCGATGGCGCGGGAGAGTTCGTACTCAAGGAGGTTCTCGGTGCGAGGCGAGAGCGGTGGCAGAAGGGCCTTCTCATCGAGCGAACCCACGGAGATGCCGAGATAGAAAGTATCCCCGCTCGGCAACGGTTCGCCTTCCACGCCGTCGAGACGGGCGGAATCTTCCGCGTCAGAATCGGGCTGGGGATCGAGTTTCTCGATGATGATGTTTCGCGAGGACTGCCGGTATTCGCCGAGCAAATCTTCGACACGCTTCGCGTAATTCTTGTGGAAGACCTCTTCGGGCGAGTTGCCCTGCGTCTGCGTGCAGTAGAAGCGCACCTTCACCGGCGTATCGAGCTTGGCGAGGATGGCCTTTGTGCCGGGCGATAGCGTGTGGAGTTTCTCCTTCGTCAGGTCGGTGCGAAGGCGCAGCGGAGCGGCGAGAAAGTTGATCGCCACAAGAATAATGAATAGCGCCGCGATGCCCGCGGCGGAAAAGAGACCGTGTTCTAGCTTCGTCTTGTTCATAGGACAGTCCAGTTACTCCCGAATGCCCCGCACCACCGCCGCCGTCGTGAAGAGCGAAAAACCAATAAGCGAGAGGAAGAATAGTAGATTCCGTAAGTCAATCACGCCGCGCTGAAACCCCTCGAAATGGGTCATCACGCTGAATCCCCCAGCGAGATCCACCAGCCACGTTGTGTTCGGTGAAAGGCCTGCAAGGAAGTTCGTCACCGGCGGCCAGCCTGCTAGAATCAGGAAGAGGCAGACGACCACCGACATGATGAAGCTAACCACTTGATTACGGGTGATGGCTGATGTGAGACAGCTCACTGCGAGGTAACTGCCGGCCATCAAGAAGCTACCGACGTAACCGCCGAGAATCACGCCATTGTCGGGATTGCCGAGATCATTCACCGTGATTATCAATGGGAATGTGAGCGCCAAAGCTGTGCCTAAAAAGAGCCACGAAGCGAGAAATTTTCCTGCGATTGCCTCCCATGTCGTGATTGGCAAGGTGAGCAGAAACTCCATCGTGCCCGAGCGGCGCTCCTCGGACCAGAGACGCATTCCGACCGACGGCACGAGGAAGAGGTAGAGCCACGGATGCCATACGAAGAAAGACGTTAGCGTCGCCTCGCCGCGGTCGAAGAAGCCGCTCACCATAAAGGTGAAGAAGCCGGACAGCAGGAGAAAGATCACGATGAAGACATACGCCACCGGGGAAGCGAAGTAACCCGCGAGTTCGCGCTTAGCGATGATGCGGATGTTGGTTAATGGCGAGTTCATTATTTGGCCCCCTTCACGGTGTCCGACAATGTGAGGCTGCGGAAAAGATCATCTAAACGCCCGGAAGGGACGCGCTTCTTCAACTCCTCCGGCGTGCCGTTGGCGACGATGCGACCGCGGTCGATGATGATAACACGTGAACAGACCGCGTCCACTTCCTCAAGAATGTGCGTGGAAAAAAGAATCGCCTTCTTTTCGCCCATCCGCCGGATGAGATTTCGGGCCTCGAATTTCTGGTTCGGGTCGAGGCCGTCGGTCGGTTCGTCGAGGACCAGCACATCGGGGTCGTGGATGAGCGATTGCGCGAAGCAGGTGCGGTGCTTGTAACCTTTGGAAAGCGTCTCGATGTTCTGGTGTAGAACTCCTTTAAGAGCGCAGGTCTCAACCGCACGATCTACGGCCGTGTCGCGCGCCGAGCCGTGGAGACCGCGAATCTCGGCCGCGAAGCGCAGAAACCCGCGCACTGTCATGTCGGGATAGGCTGGAGCGTTCTCGGGAAGGTAGCCGATGCGGCTCTTGGCCAGCACTGGTTGTTCGGCAACGTCGTGCCCGCCGACGGTCACACGTCCGCTGGTGGGGGCGAGATAACCGGTCACCATCCGCATCGTGGTGGACTTGCCGGCGCCGTTCGGCCCGAGGAAGCCCAGCACCTCGCCGCGCTCGACAGTGAAGGAGACCCCGTCCACCGCGGTCTTCGTACCGAACACTTTCTTGAGATTTTCTACCTTAATCATTGCGCTTGTCAGACGGCCACGCCGCCTGTGTTGTTCCAATTATTTCTCTAATGCCAAATCGGAGCGTCGTTTGTCAAGAGATCCCATTTTAAATGCTCACTCATGCAACGGTTCACGCCCCGCATAGCCCGTATCGAGCTCATGCCAGTGGGTAATATCATCCTCATCTTTTTCCCAGCAAAGGAAAACCTCGCGCCCACCGATGACAGCTGGAAAATCGACCAACCCCCGCTCCAAATCCTTCACCTCTATTTCACGACGCTGAAACTCGTCCATCAACTGCTTGAACTTCGAGAGAGTGATGACCTGCCGATTCGCCGCCTCGCCGCCGACGTCACGCCCGCCGGTCAGCAACTTCGCAAGCGTTGCATCGTTCTGCTCAACGCGCTGGCGGAGTTGCTCAAGTTGCTCGAGCCATTCGCGCAACTGCGGCAAGATGGCGCGTGCTTCAGAAACGGTGTAGTGGATGCGGAATCGGCTGGCCATGGAACGCATCATTTCGGCAGCGCATCCAGCTTGTTCTGGACTGCTACGTTGACTTCGATAGCGAGGGATTTGCGCCAGTGCTCGCGAGCCTTGCTTGACTGTTTTAGAGCGAAAAAAATGTCCGCGAGATGGTCGTGCAACGTAGCGTCCGGTTCCTTCAGGTACTTGAGTGCGCGAAGCTGCCAGTCGAGCGCCTCCCGCGGCTTGCCGAGCTTGAAATAGACCCACGCCATGCTGTCGAGGAAAGCAGCATTGGTCGGTTCGGCTTTCACGGCCTTTTCAATCATTACTTTCGCTTCCGTCAGACGCTCACCACGCTCGACCCACATGTAGCCGAGATAGTTGAGGGCCTCGCTGAAATCGGGCGACTGCTTGAGCGCTAGCAAGAAGTACTTCTCCGCCTCCACGATGTTTTTGCTGCGCTCTAACGTCGCGCCCATCTGGAAATGGAATTGCGGCGTGAGCCGCTGCGGCTCGGTAGCCCGTGCATAAGACTCTGCGGCAGTGAGGTGACGCAGCGCTTTGGAATAATCCTTGAGACGCGACTGCGCCAACGAAGAATAGAACTCCAAGATGAAGCCCGCTCGGAATCGCGCGCGCGCCTTGTCCAGCGTGGCAACCGCTTCCTGCGGCTTGTCCAGGGCGAGTTGGATGCTAGCCAATTCGTGGTAGGCGGTCTCCATTTCGGGATCGAGCAGCACGGCTTTGCCGAAGAACTCTGCAGATCGATCCAATTGTTTCTCGTCGGCGCTGATGAGGCCCATGAGATAGTTCGCTTGAGCATTGGCAGGGAAATCGCGGAGGAGCTCTTGGAGTTGCTCGGCAGCCTTCTTACGGTTACCCAGCTGAAGGTACAGCCCTATCAATCGTTCTCGGACCTGCGGGTTCGTGGGGAAAAGCGCCTGCACGCGGGCGTAAGCTTCGGCCGCCTGCGCAAGTTCACCGATGCCACTGAAGACCTCTCCCATCCGCTGCAACACCGTGGCAGTGGCGTTGTTCAAACGCCGGGCTTCGGTCAAAAGGATAAGAATTTGCGGACGCTGCCGCTCCATCTCTGCTGGGCGCGCGCGTGTAATCGAAAGGTAAAGCTCCGCGAGGCTCGTGTAGAAAGCGGCGTCGCCCCCCTTCTGCTGCGCCGCCTTCACCAGCACCTTCAACGCCTCGGGCAACCGCTCATTCTGAAGGTATATCTGGACGAGATTCTGATACGCCTGCAGCAGCTTCGGGTTCTTCTGCAGAGCGGAGTCACTCGCGAGGATGGCTAATTCCTGCTTACCGACCTGCGTGTAAGCCACGCCCAGCAGCGCGTAAAGGCTCGCCGACGCGTTCGGATTTCCCGTCGCCTGGATGAGAAGCCTGATAGCGCGATCACTATCCTTTTGGAGGATTAAGCGCCGGGCAACCTCGACCACCACCGACTCGTTACCGGCATCAGCCATGGCTGCCTGATAGAATTCCTCCTGCGCCTTGGCTTGCTCATTTCGGAGTTCGTAGCTGACGCCCGCAGCGAAATGAGCCATCGCCTGAATGCGTCGTTCCAGATTCTCGGCGTCGCGGTTCGGGGCAACCTCGATCGGTTGGACCGGTTTGAACTTTGCGAGATACGCTGCCTCGTCGGTCGCACAGCCCGCAAGCAGCAATGCCCCAGCGAGCGAGACGGCCCAGATGGTGGATTGGTTGAGTCGCATAAGGAGAACACACGCGCAGCAACCCGCTGCGCGTGGCTCCAAAGGAGTGGCGAGGCGCCAGGCTACTTCTGCCAGGTGCGCTTCTTGTGCCGGTTAGCACGAAGCTTCTTCCGACGCTTGTGTTTGTTGATTTTCGCTTTCCGGCGTTTCTTCAGTGAACCCATAGTGTGTTTTCTGTTAACGGACGCTCAGTATACCACCTTGTTCAAGGGGTACTCAATGATTCCTTCCGCGCCGGCGGCCTTGAGCTGCGGAATGATTTCTCGGACGATGTGCTCGTCGATAATTGTCTCCACCGCCACCCAGCCCTTTTGGCTTAGGTTGGAGATGGTTGGATTGCGAAGCGCGGGCAACGTAGCCAGCAGGTTCGCCAGATTCTTCTCGGCGATGTTCAGTTTCAGGCCGACCTTCGCCTCGGCGTCGAGAGCCCCCTTCAAGAGCATGGCGATGGTCTCGATTTTCTTTCGCTTCCAAGAATTCTTCCAAGCGTCGCGGTTGGCGATCAGCCGCGGCGTCGAGCTGAGCAGCGTCTCCACGATGCGCAGGTTGTTCGCGCGGAGGGAGGAACCAGTCTCCGTCACGTCCACAATCGCGTCGACCAACTCGTGCGCCTTCACTTCGGTGGCGCCCCAGGAAAACTCCACCGCGGCCTTCACCTTGTGTTTTCGAAGGAACTGCTTGGTGATGTTGACCACCTCGCTGGCGATTCGTTTGCCGTTGAGGTCCTTCACCGACTTGATTGAGGAATTCTCCGGAACGGCCAGCACCCAGCGCGCCGCTTGGCGGGTCGACTTGCTGAAAAGAAACTCCCCGACCTCATGCACCTTCGATCCGTTCTCCACGATCCAATCATGCCCGGTGATGCCGCAGTCGAGATAGCCGTGCTCCACGTACCGGCTCATCTCTTGCGCGCGAAACATCCGGATCTCCAGCTCTGGATCGTCCGCGTACGGGATGTACGAACGGCTGCTCACCTGAATATTGAATCCGGCCTTGGCCATCTTTTCCAAAGTGGCCTCCTGCAAACTGCCTTTCGGCAGCCCGAATCGTAAAATCTCTTTGCTCATCTATCGTCTTGGCCGCGTTTTGACCTCTTGGCTTTGGCGCGGGAATAAACCTTCGCGGACGCTTTTATCCGCGTAGAGGGGTTGATTTGCCATTCCCGACGTGGAAAAGCCAACTTTTTCTTCGCTTTCTTCATCTCTTCCCACTCGACGATGCGCTTTTCCAACCCGGACTCAGGTCGAAGCCGGCTTCAGTGTTCCTCTTCTAATCAAGTCTCCAATCGTCTGCGGATAGAGCACACGCTCAGCCTGTTGGATGCGCTCGTGCAGCGTCTCAGCCGTGTCGCCTTCTAGCACCGGCACCGCCTGCTGCGCGATGATCCGTCCCGTATCGATTCCTTGATCCACCCAGTGCACCGTACAACCAGTCACTTTCACCCCGTGATCGAGCGCCTGCTTCCATGACGCCAAGCCGGGAAAAGAAGGCAGCAACGCCGGATGGATATTGATTACCCGTCCCGGAAAAGCAGAAAGGAAGGTCCCCTTGAGGATTCGCATGAAGCCCGCGAGCACCACCACATCCACCCGCGCTTCGCGTAAAGCCGCCACATAGGAAGCCTCCGCCGCATCGTCTAGCTTCGTTCGGAACTTTCCCGGCTCGATGAACCGTGCTGGCAGATCAAAGCCTCCCGCATGTTTCAATATCCCTGACTCGGCTACGTCGCTCAGCACCACCGCCACCTCCGCCACCAAATTTCCTCCTCGGCAGGCCTGTGCAAGGGCCACGAAGTTCGAGCCTTTGCCCGAGCCGATTACCCCCAACCGCACCTTGCGCTCGCTGCACATCGACGCAGTCGTAGCAAATCGGCGGCGGTGCAGCAAAGGAATTGCATCGGTGCGCCTCCGGCTGGTCCGAGTCCACGCCCGAGGAGATCTCGTAGTTCTGGAAATGTTGCGGTCGAAGCGCGTCGAAGCCCAGGCGTATCCGATTCCAAGGCCGCCGCGCCTCGAAAACTGTTGCCTGACTAGCCCTCACTCCTTAGCTTGGCGAGAATTAAGATGATGAACTTGTTCCGTCAGCCGTTCCGCTCACTCCTCAAACTCGGCCTGATATCCCTCGTCGCGGCCCTTACAGGTCTCCAAGCGGTGGTTGCCCCCTTTCCGCCGCCCGGCCAAAGGCCCGAACCGCCCGGTGTCCACGCCCTCGTCGGCGCCCGAGTCGTTTTGAAGCCGGGCCTGACGAACGAGAACGCCACCATTCTCATTCGCGACGGCAAGATCGAGGCCGTTGGACAAAACATTTCGCCACCAGCCGACGCGCGAATCTGGGTGATGAAGGGAAAAACCATCTACGCGGGGTTCATTGATTCTTACCTCACCCTCGACAGCGCCACGCGCCCCGTCCAGACGACAATGACGGTCCCGATCGCGGCCACGAGCGGCGCAGGGTTCTTCGGTGTGCCGGGCGAGGAGAAGGATCCCGGCAGCCCCGGCCCCGGCGCGCCACTGGGTACAATCACGCCGGAGTTCCGCGTGGCGCGCACTTACACGCCGAACGTCAAGACTTTGGAAAGCTTGCACGAACTGGGCTTCACCGCTGGAAATCTCGTCCCGAGCAAGGGCATCCTGCGCGGTACGAGCGCGTTTGTCCTACTGATGGAAGGCAACCCGAATGAGCTCATCCTGAAACCCGACACCGCCCAGCACATCGCCTTTGATCCCCGTGCCGCGGGCGAGGACACCTACCCGCACTCCCTCATGGGGGTGATTGCCGCCGTGCGCCAGACCTTCCATGACGCCCAGCACCACGACAAACTGAAGTCGATGGAGCAACGCGAGCAAGTGTTTCCATTCAATCCCGCGCTTGATTCCCTCAAACCGGTGCTTGAACGGAAAATGCCGGTCATCCTCGAGCCAGGCAGCGCGCTGATGGTGGACCGAGCCACACGCCTTGCCGCCGAGTTTAACCTAAAACCCATCATTCTCTCCAGCGGACAGGAATGGAGACGGCCAGAACTTGCCAAGGCGGCGAACGCGGCCTTCATAGTACCGGTGAACTTTCCTAGCCTACCCAAGCTGCCCGAGCCAGACGATTGGGATCAGGTCACGCTCGATCAGCTTCGCGCGTGGGATTGGGCAGCGGAGAACCCCGCGCTGCTCCGGCGCGAAAAGATTACCATCGCCCTGACGCTGCACGGGCTCGCCGACCGCAAGGCGTTCCGCAAGAATCTCCAACTCGCGCTCGACCGTGGTCTCTCGCGCGAGGACACCCTCGCCGCGCTCACCACCGTGCCGGCAGCACTCTGCGGCATCGATAACCAAGTCGGCACAATCGAGAAGGGTAAGCTCGCCAATCTCACCGTCGTCGAAGGGGACTACTTCGACCCTGCGGCCAAGATGCACGCGGTCTGGGTCAACGGCCGGATTCATCCGATGGCTCCCTCAGCACCCGCGACTGACACAAAAGCGAAGCCGTCCGAAAAGAACACCGAGGTAAAAACGGATAAAGCCGCCGAGCTTCGCACCTCGCTGGGCCGTCTCACCGCCCATTCACCGGCGAAGTTCCGCGGAGCGCTCACGAATCCCCCTGCCCTCCTCATCCGCAACGCCACAATCTGGACTAGCGGCCCGCAGGGACGCTTGGCTGATGCCGATCTGCTCGTGGTGGGCGATCGAATTAAGGCCGTTGGCAAAAACCTAAAGCCGCCCGCTGCCTCCGCCGTGAAAGGATTCCTCGAGATCGATGGCACGGGTCTGCATGTCACGCCCGGCATCATCGATTGCCACAGCCACAGCATGATCCTCGGCGGTGTGAACGAGTCGACCCTGCCCTCGACCGCGCAAGTGCGCATCGGCGACGTCATCAATTCCGAGACCGAGAATATCTTCTGGCAACTCGCCGGTGGGGTGACCACGGCGAACCTCCTGCACGGCTCGGCTAACCCCATCGGCGGGCAGAACGCTGTCATCAAACTGCGTCACGGCGCCGCACCGGAGGGTCTGAGGCTCGAAGGCGCGCCGGAGGGCATCAAGTTTGCCCTCGGCGAGAACGTGAAGCAGTCGAACTGGGGCGAGAAACACACGAAACGGTTCCCGCAGACGCGGATGGGCGTGCGAACCTTTTTCCAGAACCGATTCCTCGCCGCAAAGAATTATCAGGTCGGTTGGGACCGTTTTCGGAAGCAGGGCGGCGAACCGCCGAGACGCGACCTGGAACTTGACGCTCTCTCAGAGATTCTTCGAGGCGAGCGCTGGATTCATTGCCACAGCTACAGACAGGACGAGATCGTCTCCTTCCTTCGCTTGATGGAGGACTTTGGCGTGAAGGTCGGCACGCTCCAGCACGTACTCGAGGGGTATAAGGTCGCCGACGAAATCGCACGTCACGGGGCGGGCGCGTCCTGCTTCTCGGACTGGTGGGCCTTCAAGTTCGAGGTGTACGACGCCATCGCCTACGCCGGCAGCCTGATGCACCAGCGCGGCGCAGTCGTCTCCTTCAACTCGGATTCCTCCGACCTTGCTCGCCGTTTGAATCTAGAGGCGGCCAAGGCCGTGAAGTACGGCGGCACGGACGAAAATGAGGCGCTGAAGTTCGTCACAATCAATCCAGCCCGCCAACTGAAAATCGACCAGCGCGTCGGTTCACTCGAACCGGGCAAGGACGCGGACTTTGCCCTTTGGTCGAAGTCGCCCCTCGATTCGGGGACGGTCTGCCTTCAGACATGGATCGAGGGAAAGAGGTTCTACGACCGCACGGACGCCGCCCAGCGCGCCACGGATTTACAGAAAGAGCGGGAAGCCCTCTTGAACAAGGCGAGCAAGATCATCGGACTGGGCGGCCTTGAAGGCGCGAGTCCCTCCGCCCAAGCCGCCTTCTTCCGCGAGGTCTGGGAACACGCACGAGACCAGCATGTACACGAATGCCTTGATTGCAAAGGCCACCACGACAAGCCATGAAACTATTTCGCACCACACTGCTCGCGTTCCTTTTGTCGCTGCTCGGTGCTGCTGCGCCTGCATCCGCCCAGACGCTGCTCTTCCGCGCGGCGGTTGTTCACACAATCGCCAACGGGGATATCGCTGACGGAGAGGTTTTGGTCAAAGCCGGCAAAATCATGCTCATCGGCCGGGGTCTTCCGGCAAAAGATGCGCAGATTATTGAGTTGAAAGGACAGCATCTCTATCCGGGCCTTATCGCGCCGAACACATCGCTCGGCCTTGTCGAAATCGGCGCGGTCCGAGCGACTGAAGACACCACCGAAATAGGCACCTTCACCCCCGATGTGCAGTCATGGATCGCCGTGAACCCTGATTCTGAACTCATCCCGGTCGCGCGTGCCAATGGCATCACCCACGCACACGTCGTCCCCTCCGGCGGTCGTGTTCCCGGTCAATCGGGCCTCACCGCTCTCGCCGGATGGGGAGTCGAAGGCATCGTGGCGAAGCGTGCTGTGGCGATGCACTTGGACTGGCCAGACATGTCGCTTGATACCAGGCCGAAAGAGCAGTTTAGCGATTCGAGCAAATGGAAATCCCCGGATGATCAGGCCAAGGATCGGCGCAAACGACTGAAGGAGATCGACGATTTCTTCGACGAGGCCTCGGCATACGCGAAGGCCCGTGCTGCGGCAGGAAAGGATTTCAAACAACACCCCGCGTGGGAAGCCATGCTGCCCGTAGTCCGCGGTGAGCTACCTCTCATTGTTCATGCCGAGGAGTTGCGCCAGATCAAGGCCGCACTGCATTGGTCCACGAACCGCAATCAGCGCATCATCATCGCCGGCGGACGCGACGCGGCGTTGGTCGCTGATACGCTCGCAAAGACGAAGACATCGGTCATCTTCGAGCATGTCTTCACACTCCCACCACGCGATAGCGACGCGCATATCGTCCAGTTCCGCGCCGTAGCGCAGTTGCATAAGGCCGGCGTAAAGGTCGCCTTCGGGCTCGGCCTTGGCTCGTGGGGAGCGTCCGGCCTTCGGAATCTACCTTACTCTGCCGCGCAATCGGCAGCCTATGGATTGCCCGAGATCGAGGCGCTTAAAGCCATCACGCTGCATCCTGCGCAAATCCTCGGCGTGGCCGACCGACTGGGCTCAATCGAGCAAGGGAAAGAGGCATCGTTCATCGCCACCGATGGGAACATTCTCGACATCCGCTCCAACGTGAAACGAATGTGGATCGCCGGTAGAGAGACGAGTCTGGAAAGTCGTCATACGCGGCTTTACGAGAAATACAAAAATCGGCCGAAGCCAAACTGAACTCGCTTACGACGCCGCGGGCGCCTCCCGTCGCGCGTCGAGAAACGCCTTTAGTTCCCCAGCTGCTTTACCACCGAAACCTCCCACTTCAGCAATCTGTTCTACAGTCGCAATCCGCAGTCGCTGCACGGATCCAAACTTTTTCAGCAGCGCTGCTTTCCGTACACCGCCGATGCCCGGAAACTCATCGAGTAGACTCTCGGATATCTTCTTCAGGCGAAGCTGAGCGTTGTAGGTGTTGGCAAAACGATGCGACTCGTCCCGCACGCGCTGCAGCAACTTGAGCGCGCCACTCTCGTGGCTGAGGCGCAACGGTTCCTTTTCGTTCGGACGATGAATCTCCTCGAATTCTTTCGCGAGGCCAATCACAGGGATATGTGTAAGACCAAGCTTCGCCAGTTCCGCGCATGCGGCGTTGAGCTGGCCTTTGCCACCATCAATTAAAATAAGGTCGGGCATGTTCGACCATTTCCCTGGTTCGCTGCTTCCTTTTTTCAACCTCGAATAACGCCGCCGTACGGCCTCGGCCATGCAGGCAAAATCGTCCTGCCCATCGACGCTCTTCATGCGGAAGCGCCGATAGCTAGCGCGGTCAGGCCGACCTTCCTTGAAGCTCACCAGCGAGCCCACGGCGAAGGTGCCGCTGATGTTGGAGATATCGAACCCCTCGATGCGGACAGGCGGCTGCGGCAGGCTGAGCATCCGCGCGAGTTCAGCGATGTCGCGTGAGGGAATGATGGTCGCGGGCAGCGAATAGGGAAGTCGTTCGAACTTCTCCGTCTTTCGCGACGTGTGACGGAGCGCATCGATGAAGTCGCGCAGTTTCGCCGCACGCTCGAATTCCTGCGCGCCGGAGGCCTTCTTCATCTCCCCCTCGAGCTCCGAGACCATCCCCGCGCACTCACCACCGAGGAAGTCGCACGCGGCAGTCACCTGCGCCTTGTACTGCTCCAAGGTCACGTTGCTGATGCAAGGTGCAGTGCAGACCTTGAGGTGCGCGTAGAGACAGTGCTTGTAGTCGGCTGTGGCGGGTGTGAGCGGCTTGCATCCGCGCAGGTTGAATTTCTGTCGCACGAGATTCAGTGTGCGCCGCACTGCTGTGCCGCTGGGGAAGGGCCCGAAGTAGCGCGCCCCGTCGTCGAGTTTCAGGCGTGTGAGCGTGAAGCGCGGAATCGGGTCATTCAGGTTTGCCTTGATGAGCAGGAAGTTTTTGTCGTCGCGGAAGCTGACGTTGTAGCGCGGCTTGAAATCCTTGATTAGCTTCCCTTCGAGTAGCATCGCTTCGGCATCGCTGCGCACTTGATGAATGTCGAAGTCGTGAATTGCATCTACGAGCGCGTTGAGCTTGATGTCCCAGCCGCGGCGACGGGAGGGATGGAAGTACTGACTCACCCGCCGGCGCAGGTCGCGTGCCTTGCCGACGTAAATCACCGTACCGAAGCGGTCCTTCATCAGGTACACGCCCGGCTTGTGTGGCACGCGGCTCAACTTATCCCGGATGTGGTCGGTGACGGGCACGAACGAATTTCACGCCTCGCACGGCGGCGAGGGTTCTTGGGGCTACTTGCCCAACTCGGGATTCTCCATGAAAGCGTAGCAGAGCATGTGAAGGATACCCATTTGACCATCCTCCGCGCGCCCGTAGTGAGTGTCGTTGACGAGGATGGTCTGGTCGGCAATCTCGGCGAGCTTGCCGCGCTTGCCGCCAACAAGAGCGACGGTATGCACGCCATTGGTCTTGGCCCACTGGAAAGCCTTCACGAGGTTCGGTGAACTGCCGCTCACGCTGCAAGCAAGCGCGAGATCGCCCGGTCGCGCGTAGTTCTCCAACTGGCGTGCGTAGATATCGTCGTAGCTATAGTCGTTACCGATGGCGGTCATCCAGCTCACGTTGTCGTTGAGCGAGAGGACGCGGAACCGTTTGCCCATCTTGTCGGAGGAACCTTTGCCCAGATCCGTGGCGAAGTGCGACGAGTTGGAGGCGCTGCCGCCGTTGCCGAAGACGAAGATTTGGCGGTCTTCCTTGAGGGCTACATGGAGCTTCCCGATGAGGGCGACGACGGCGTCCGCCGGGATGGAATCGAGGGCGGCTTTCTGCTTGGCGATGTAATCTAAGACCCAATTCTGCATAACTTGAGAATATTGTGGAGCAGACTCGATGCCAGCCAATTCGACATTTTGCTGTTCGCCGCCAGCGCCCTTACGCTTAAATGATACCGATTTATGGCCGACGACACTCAAGAACCGAAGGAACGCAAGACCCTCGACGACCGCGCGAAGATGTCCGAGCTGGAGCGCATCCGACACTCCTGCGCGCACGTGATGGCCACGGCTATCCTGCGCCTGTGGCCGGACGCTCAGTTCGCCTACGGGCCGCCGGTCGAGAACGGCTTCTACTACGATCTCGAGTGCAGCCACCGCATCTCGCCGGATGACTTCGAAAAAATCGAGGCCGAGATGAAGAAGGAGATCAAGGCGAACAACGTCTTCGAGAAGGTCATCGTCACGCGCGAGCAGGCCATCGCTGACGCACAGAGCGGCCGACTCGGCGGACTGGCAGAGCGACCGAGCAACGCGAGCAAGTTCAAGCTCGACCTCCTAAACAGCATCCCCGAGGGCGAACCGATTTCCTATTTCAAGAACGGCGACTTCATTGACCTCTGCGCCGGACCGCATGTGATGCGCACCGGCAACATCGGTGCGTTCAAGCTCACCAGTGTGGCCGCCGCCTACTACAAGGGCGACGAGAAAGGCCCGCAGCTGCAGCGCATCTACGGCACGGCGTTCAAGAACAAGACGGCAATGGACGAGTATTTTAAGATGCTCGAGGAGGCCAAGCGCCGCGACCACCGTAAAATCGGTGCGGAGATGGGGCTGTTCGCGATTGACACGGAATTTGTCGGGCCGGGCATGCCGCTTTGGCTGCCGAAGGGCACGGTGCTCGTCGAGGAACTGGAGAAGTTGGCGAAGGAGACCGAGTTCACCGCCGGTTACGTCCGCGTTCGCACGCCGCACTTGGCCAAGGAAAAGATGTACAAGACCTCTGGGCATTTACCGTATTACGCGGAGAGTATGTTCCCGGCCATCGAGGTTAAGGAGAAGGGGGGTGCCGAAGAGGAGCCTGAACGCTACTACCTCAAGGCGATGAACTGCCCGCATCATCACCGCATCTTCGCTGCCGAGCCAAAGAGTTACCGCGACCTCCCGCTCCGGCTCGCGGAATACGGCACCTGCTACCGCTACGAGCAGAGCGGCGAGTTGTTCGGCCTCATGCGCGTACGTTCGCTCAACATGAACGACGCCCACATCTATTGCACCGAGGAGCAGTTCGCCGACGAGTTTCGCGCCGTGAACGACATGTATCTCAAGTATTTTAAGACCTTCGGCCTCGAGAAGTACGAGATGCGCTTCAGCACATCTTCCCCCGAAGGTCTCGGCAAAAAATACGTCGACGAACCCGAGCTGTGGAAAAAGACCGAGGATATGGTGCGAAAGGTGTTGATCGAATCGGGTATCAACTTCGTGGAAGTGGCGAACGAAGCCGCGTTCTACGGACCGAAAATCGACGTGCAGGTGTGGAGTGCCATCGGTCGCGAATTCACCATCGCCACGAATCAGGTGGACTTCGCCGTGCCCGCCAA
>CAMDJP010000002.1 GCA_945900775.1 Akkermansia muciniphila
TCGTTTCGGCTGAAACTTTTCCTATGCAACGTCCATTCGATATAGAACTCGCCAAGCTCAAGGAGAAACTCCTGTTAATGGCTGGCACGGCCGAAGCCTCCGTCCAAAACGCCATCCGCGCGCTCATCGAGCGCGACAGCGTTCTCGCCGAGAAAGTGAAGGCTGATGATGACCTGCTCGACCGCTTCGAGATGGAAGTGGATGAGGAAGCGATTAACCTCCTTGCAATGGCTCCGCTCGCGACTGACCTGCGGGCTGTCACCGTAGCGATGAAAATCTCGCACGACCTCGAGCGCGTAGGTGATGAAGCAACAGCCATCGCCAAGCGCGTGTTGGAGCTGAACCGTGAACCGCAACTCAAGGAGTACGTGGACATCCCGAAGATGGGGCGTCTCGCCACTTCCCTGCTCCACTCCGCACTCGACGCCTTTGTACACCAGCGACCAGATCAGGCCCGGCTCATTATCCCAGCCGATAACGAGGTGGACCAGCTACACAAGCAGATCAACCGTGAGCTGACCTCTTTGATTGAGCAGGACAAAGCAAACGTCCGACGCTGCCTGAATCTCATCGTGATCATTAAACGCCTCGAGCGCGTCGCAGACCACGCCACCAACATCGCTGAGGACGTCGTCTATCTTCACGAAGCGACCGACATCCGCCACGCGGACCACGCTGAGTGAGAAGTTGAGCCTCACCCAAGACAGAGCGGATACCTGAAACTATGCGACCGGCTGAGTCGCGGCCCAGGTGATGCCCGCTTCCTCGGCACTCGAATACATGCTCGCACGAGCCCGTGGTTTTTGCCGGTAAGTCTAGATCCCAAGTTCAAGAACTAACCTGTTTTCGGGGGCGAGCACTAAACACCTGGCATCTTTTCATCAGAAGAAACAACCGGACAATTCAGATCAGCTCGGAGATGGGTTGACTACCCGAGTAGATCATTGGAATCGGTCTGCCTAGCCAAGTTTACTTCACATCAATGCGAATCATGTCGCCATAGCCCAGTGTCGGCACGGTCAGTGTCATCAGTTCGCCATCCTGCTTGGTGCCGAGTTTGCCGCGGTTGGCGGAGGTCACGGTGCCGACCTTGGTGCCCTTGGGCAGCCAGACCGCCAGTTTCACGTCCTGCCCCACCTTCTCGTTGAAGTTGGCCAGCGGAAGAAAGTAAACCTTGTCACTACCCTTGACCAGGCGGGTGTCGATCAACCGAGGCTCGGCGGTCACCACGGGCTGAATCGCGGCCGCTCTGATCATACTCTGGATAAACGCATCGGCCCCCTTGTCGAAGTTGACGGGAATCGTGTGCGTGCCCACGCCGCGGTCAGGAACCATCGGCGGCTGTAGTGCGGCCCAAAGATAGGCCATGCCCGGGTAGGCGGCAGCGTAATGAACCGTACCGCTGCCGAGCTTGCGCGTGATGACAGCCGGGGATTTGTCGTCGGAGAAAGTGGCGCTCACCTTGGCGTCCGACGCGGGCTTGATGCGTTCCCTAGTGGAGAGCGCAGGGAATTGGAACGCATCGCCGTTGACGCTCGCCGTCGCTTTGATGAACGGCAACTCCTGCCGTGGGCGCAGGAACGTGTCCTTCTCTTGCACCGTGCGCGACTCGACACCGAGGAGCTTCGATAGCTCGGGATTGGCTTCACGATAGGAGCCGTATCGTCCGACGCCGGCGGTGGCGACCAACGTGCCGCCGTCCTTCACCCATTTCTCCAGCGCTTTAGCGCTCACGCCCGGAATCGAATCGCCGACGAGAAACACCAGCTTGTAGCCCTTGAGAATGTCGGCATTGAGGTCTTCTTCAACCAAGAGATCGGGGGAAACACCAGCGAAGGTCAGCGCCTTCCACAGCCCTAGGCGTTCGATGTGGTGATGCAGGCGGGTTTTGCGGAAGTCGGCGTCGAAGAGGCTGTGACTGGCTTGGTCACCGGCGATGCCCGCCAAGTCCCAGCGCTCGGTGGAGTCGGAGAGCAGGATCGCCACTTGCGACGGCACCACCGCCGACTGCGGCAGCACATCCTCCACCAGCGCCATCGAGTGATTGATATCGCGAATCTGGCGGTAGCGGTCGTGGTCGCGGTGGTCGATGTGGTTCTCGGTGAAGCACTCGTTCATGCCGATGCCGAAGTAGTCCAGCGCCTTGGCGCCGTGCGCCAGGTGGGAGAACGCGGTGCGGACGAAGGACGCCTCGGTGTTGCCGGGGCTGTGCGGCATGGTGTATTGGCGGTTGAGCGCCTTGGGGTTAAATCGCATGCCGGTGCGGAAGTGCTCGGCGACATAGCCGTTGATCATCGGTCCGGGCTGGGCGACCTGCCAGAAATACTCACTGTGACGACCGTAGTCGGCGGCGCCGCGACGGAACCAGTGGACATACATCGGAATTGTGGGCAGGTAGAACGGATGCGCCGAGTAGTTGGCGCCTGCGAGGACATCGGGGCCGAGCATGGCCTTGATGTTCCGATTGCCCTCGGCGACATGGCCGATTGCCAAGTCTTCATAGAAGAGACTCGAATCAACATAGAGTCGCGGATTGGACGTGGCAGCGGCAGCGGAGGAGTCGGGCTTGGCGGCAGGGGGGTTCTGACCGGGGAACTTTTTCTTGTACCACTCGGTCCACATGACGGGGAGCTGATCCCTCTTGCCGCCGGTAGCGGAGCTAACCCATTCGGAGAAATGAATCTCATCGCCGTAGTCGAAGAAGCGGAGTTGCGCCAGCAGGCCGGCCTTCTCCATGGCGACCTTGGCCTTGCCGATGCCGTCGGGCGTGGGTGAATTGCGGAAGCTCATCGACTGCGCCGACTTGGTCAGTGGCAGGCCCATGGATGCCATGACCTCCTTGCTCTGAATGGTGGAGGGGAAAGCACGCATCCCGATGGCCTTGTAGAGCTCGCCGTACTTGGCGCCGTACTGGCCGGGCTGATTGGCATGGATCCAACCGCCGTACGCTAGCGGGACGGTCGGGTTCTTGCCGGGCGCTGGAGTCTTGGCGAGGAGCGCCAACTTGGCATCGATCTGCTCGACCGCGGTGACGGGCACTTCACCCTTGCCAGGGTAAGACGGCAGGTAGACGTGGACGGAGCCGGCATCGGAGCTGAGCTTCTTCTCCACGGCACCACCTGTGCGGCGTATCTGCAACTCAAAGTTCCCGCCGCTGAACACCGCCATCGAGAAGTGGCTGGTGTCCTGCTTGGTCAGCGGTGCCCATCCGCTGGTCGCGCCTGGAGCCAGGTCTTTGGCGATCGGGCCCGGCTCAGCCGCGCTCCAGGGAATGCGGTTGTAGGCATAATACACTGTGACAGACAGCGGCTTATCGCCCTTGTTGATCACCGCCGCTTCGTAGCGCGCCCCGCGCATGTCGCGGAAAGCATTGAGAATCGGATAGAGCGAGCCGCCCGGCCCGCCGCCGCCGACGTAGAACCAAGTTTCCTTGTTGGGCTTGCCATCGGCACCTACGAAATCGGTCATGTCGGTGGTCATGTAAATAAGATCGATGTTGCGATCCGCCGCCACGCCGTCGGGGCTTGGATTCTCGATACCTTCGAACGTGATCTTCACTTCGCCCGCCTTCACGCCACTCACATCCATCGGCTCCTCGAACAGGCCTTCGGGGCCCCACGAGGGATCGTGCTGGGCCATGAGTTTGGGACTGCCAAATCCCGCCCGAGGATTATCCTTTGCGCCCATAATTTTCTCGGCCAAGGCCTTGCCCGACTGCGTGACCTTCACCTTGAATCGCAGGTCGCTGAAGGCCGGATACTCGTAGCGGACCCAGAGGCGGTAGTTGCCGTCGACGGGCGCGTTGCCGGTAAGAACAGCGACGCCGGACTTGGCACGAGCCGGCAGGTGCAGCAAGCGTTCGCCGCCGATGTGGCCAAAGCCGATGATGTCCACGTTGTAGTTGCCCTCGCCGTTCTTGATGACCTTCCAGCCGCTGGCGATTTTGGCGTCCTCGGCCTCCATGGGCAGGGCGGGCTTGAGCGTGGGCGCGACCGCCGCCTGTGTCATTAGCGTCGACGCCGACAACGCTGCGAGCAATGCGATAGTGGCAAGCAACCGGCGAGTGATGCGACTGAACATGACGGAAACTCCTGGAGAGAGGACGGTGAGGAACCGACCGATAGGATTTTGATTTTTCATGGGCAAACCTCACCGTAGGCGTCCGAACTGTTGAGACAAGATAAAACGAGCTCTGAAATCAGCCTCCCCAACTTGGGCACCGCCGAAACCGCAGAAGAGGAGAATCCCGCCCACCGATGCACAGAAAAGGATAATCGAGTGAGAACTTGAGCCTCACCCAGACAGCGCGGGTGCCTGAAGCTGATTGCAGTTCCGGCAGCAGCCTCGTGGACCGGCGTCAGCGGGCTATATCAGGCCGGATGCCGGGCTTGGTCAAAATTGGGGGCGGTAATATCTTCCCAGACAAGGAGAGGATTGGGTGTCCACGGCCAGGCCGCCAGTGCCATCCGTCAGGCCAAAGTCCAGGGCCCGAAGCGTCGCCGCCTTGCGGTATTCAGCATGACCGTCGGTGAAGACAAAGTTCCCACCTTGGGAATGATGGTAACTATAATTTTGTGTGCCCGGAGGAAGGCCGACTGTGCGGGCTGTCGTGTCGTGCCAATGGACGTATTGTCCGGCAGGCCCGCCGAAAACCGTGGCCTCCGCCGGGCGCAAGGCGGTGACCCTCACGAGCCGGATGGTCTCCTAGATAATGATGATTTCGCTGGGTTTCGGAATCATTTCCAAGCTCTTGTTCATGACAACGGCGTTTGGAAGGTAACTTGTGGCGCTAATGGCGGTGGCATCGCTCGTATCCCCGGGTTTCCTGGCGTTTGGACAGGAATAAACCTCGCACGAGAAGGTCTGGGCCTGAGCTTGCAGGTAAGGAGCGATGGCTCTGAGGCAGTTTGGAGGCGCCGCTGGGTTCATGAAATCCGGGACCTCCGACGCCGCCGGTGGTAGCTTCATGTTGTCTCCCTCGTAGAGCATCAGAGCAACGCCGATTTGTCGCATATTACTGAGGCACTTCGTCTCTCTTGCCTTCATCTTGGCTTTGCTTAGCGCGGGCAACAGCATCGAGGCCAGAATGCCGATGATGGCGATGACCACGAGGAGCTCAATGAGCGTGAAGGCGCGCGAACCCGACCGGAGCCGGCCCAAATAAATCTGGGTAGGGATGAATCTCATCAGCGTGCGGAGGTTAGATGCTCAAACAGATACCAGAACGGTAGCGTCAGCGCCAGTCCCAAAAGGGACTTTCACCGCCGTGGCCGGAAATGACGCATCTCCTGTAGCCCGATTGTCTCATTTCCAAGCATTTGCGCGTCTTCCTAGTAAGACTATCGTAGTTTTAGCAAATCGTATGCCGCGGCACGGGTGCGAGGCCGTTCAAGGCTTGAAAAGCTGATAGGGAATTGCTTTCGCGCCCGCCGCACTGGAAACGGTCAGGCCGAGGATCGGCGTCGGGGAGTGAGGGGGGTCTGATTCCGGAGGGGCGTCTTTTCCTTCTGGTCGGTCGCTGGAATTACGAAAAGTTTGCACGGTCAATCGCTGAGTTGGAAAAAATAATTGCGGCGTGCTGGCGGCGTTGACGGACCCGAATGGGAATGTGATGGAATTGCCTGTGCCTATTTCGAGCCGGCGGCTTTTCCCGCGGATAAAGGCACGACTTCCAGCAGTGCAGTTTTGCCCGTTTCCTTGCTGCGGGCAGCGGTCGAACCGCAAAACCGACGCGAGCTTGCAACATCTGACAAAACGATGCTTGCCAACCGCTCATAAACGGAGAAAATCATGGTTAATGAACCCGACGCAAAAGCAATTCTCCCTAAACCGCGTAGCGTTCATTCCTATCAGTCCGTTCCCACGTTTGAGGAATAAACCGCGTAGCGTCCAGAAAGCAAATTCCTATCAGTTTTGCGATAGAGGCGTCTAACAAAGCGTTTGGCGCACAAATTTTGTGAGAACTTCTCATATTCCACGCAACATGCGTGAGGGCTGCGCGTTAGTGCGTGCTTTTACCCTCATCGAACTGCTCGTCGTCATCGCCATCATCGGCATCCTTGCATCAATGCTCCTGCCCGCTCTCAGCGGAGCCAAGCGCAAGGCGCGCGACACCGTGTGCCGGAGCAACATGGACCAGATTGCGAAGGCGATGCTGATGTACGCGGGTGACAACGACGACACGTTGGTGGACCTGAACCGGAACGCCTATCAGGTGACCAACACGGGCAATTGGTGGTTCGACATCCTCAGCCAGGGCCAGTATGTGCCCAGCGACAATAACGACCGCAACGTGGGAGCTGCGGCTCCAGTCTGGCGCTGTCCTGGCGTGGCCGACAAAGACATCGGCTGGGGTTTGGGCTATGGCCCACTTGAATCTCGGATCATCCGGTACCGCTACAATCAGGCGGCTGGGCCTGTAAACGGCGGCGTTCTTGGTAGTCTGAAGCTAGCCCAAATCCAGCGCACATCGCAAGTTTGGCTCATGGGCGACACCGGCCGGCCCAGAGGCCCCACCGAGGCCGACGTTCCCTCTACCGGTTACACCACGGAGATTGTCACATTCCCTCCCTTCGCTTGGATAATGGGAAGTCCGGCAAACAAGCGGCCGGCTTGTCGCCACGGTATTGGTGGCGATGCCCGTGGCAGCGTGGTTTTCGTGGATGGCCATACCGAGGCTTGGACTTACGAGGATTTCAAGAACAACAAAGACGACGTCTTTGCCGTGAACAACCTCTAACCCCTCATTTTTATGAAAAACCACACGAGATCCTTCGCCAAAGGCTTCACGCTTATCGAGTTGCTCGTGGTCATCGCGATTATCGGGATTCTCGCATCGATGCTTTTGCCGGCACTCGCTGGAGCCAAAATCAAAGCTCACGCCATGAAGTGCAACAACAACACCAAGCAGTTGTTGCTTGCAGCCAGTGTTTTCCAGCAAACATCAGCGCCATGATTCCCGCACTCGCGAGCTACCTGATCAAAGAGCACGTCGGCGTTTTCAATATGCGCGGCACGTACGACATTTTCGACCCGACCACGGGCGGGCAGATCGCGCTGGCGCAGGAAAAGAAAGGGCTGATGTACATCATCGGTGGCCTGCTTGTGAACAAGCGCATGTTGCCCACACGCATAGACGTTCACGAAGGCGCGGATGAAAACGGCCCGATTGCGTTTTCCATCACACGCGGCTTTTCGTTTTTTCGTCCCACGGTGAATGTGGTCGCTGGCGACGGAAGTTTGATCGGCAGTTTCAAAACACGGCTGCTGACGATTGGCGGCAAGTTCGGTGTTTTCGACGCAAAGGGAAACGAAGTCGCGCAGGTGAAAGGCAACTGGCTCAGTTGGGACTTCCGTTTTGTCGCAGCCAATGGAACGGAACTGGGCGTGGTATCGCGCCAGTGGAGCGGTCTCGCGAAGGAGCTTTTCACCTCGGCGGATAACTACGTGGTGGCCATCCACAATCCCGATCCGGTGGCATCCATCCTCCTGCTCGCAGCAGGTCTCGCGGTGGACACCGTGTATAAAGAAGACGCGGGCGGCGGCGGATTGAGCATCGGCGAATAAGGCGTTTTTTTAACGCAGTTGGTGCGAATATAGGCTTGCCTTGGTGCTAATCGAGGCGGGTAATTTCAAGCGGAATAACAAGGAGTCATTCTATGAAAAACACCGCCCAGTCGTTCGTTCGCGCTGCCCGCCGTGGCATCGCCCGTCCCCGCCGATACCCAGTCTGTGATAAACCGCGTAGCGTTCAGAAAGCAAATTCCTATCAGTTGCTCCATACGTTGGGCAGTTCATCCTTGGTCCAATGCAGGCTCCACACAGGCCGCACCCATCAAATCCGAGTGCACATGAAACACATCGGCCATCCTCTGCTGGGAGACTCCACCTATGGACGCCCGGCACGTCAACAGGAAGTCCCGCGCGTCATGCTCCATGCGCATCAACTGGCGTTCACCCACCCTGCGCTTTTGAAGCGAATGCAATTCACCGCTAAACAAACCGATGCAAATCTACGTCGCTAAATCCGGCCAACAAACCGGCCCATTTTCACGAGAACAGCTTCAATCCATGCTTGGAACCGGAATAGTGACATTGACGGACTCCGCGTGGCATGAAGGCTTGGAGTCATGGTTGCCGTTACACCAAGTCCTCAACGTCAGTCCGCCATTGCCTGTCGCTAGTCAGCCTCCGCCGTTGCGGGATACTGGCACCAGAGCGCCCCTAAGTTCCGCAAGGCTTGCATCCTTCGGCATTCGCTGACACCTTACTTATGCCCCTCGACGCCCTCTTCTACTTTTTCGATCGCTGAGCCACGCGCTCAGGAATCCTCAAAGGAAAAGGTCCGTAATCGCCTTGCCTGGCCGAATGAAGTGCGGCCGGCCATTCGCGTCGTGAAGGATTTGATCGTCGGACACGCCGAGCAAATGATACGCGCTGGCGACGAGATCCTGCGGTGCGACGGGATTATCGGCGGGGAACGCCGCTTCCTTGTCACTCTTACCGTGCACGAAGCCGCCTTTCACGCCCCCGCCCGCCAGTACACTCGTGAAGCAACCGCCCCAGTGATCTCGCCCATCGGCGCCTGCGCCCGCATCGCTCGAGCGCTGGCCCACGCGCGGCGTGCGGCCAAACTCACCCGTCCAGATTACCAGCGTGTCGTCGAGCATCCCGCGTTGAGCGAGGTCATCGAGCAGCGCGCTGAAGGCTTGGTCGGCGACGGGCATCAGGCGCGTCTTCAGATCCACAAAGTTTCGGCGGTGCGTGTCCCAATAGACGCTGACATTCTTGATGCCGTCGTTGGGCCAGAAGACGGTGACGAGCGGCACACCACGCTCGACGAGTCGGCGAGCCTGCAAGACGGACTGCCCGTGCGGATTCAGTCCGTACCGTTCGCGCACGCGCCGTGGCTCCTCCTCGAGATTGAACGCCCCGCGTTGAGTGGTTGCCGCAGTGAGCAGATCGAAGGCGCGCTGATTATTAAGATCCTGCGAAGCAAAAGCGGCAGCGCTTGCGCCCAGTCGGCGGTCAAGTTGATCAAGCAAATCGCGGCGCGTCTCGAGCCGGCGCACGGAAAGCTCCGGCTGCAACGTCAGTTCGCCAATCTTGTAATCCGCGCGACTCGGATCGGCGTCGATTGTCATCGGGTCGTGGAGCGGCCCGAGCCAGCCAGCGAACTGTCCTTGGCTCTCCTCCACGAAGCGCGGCACATCGTTCTCCAACTTCGGTCGCATCGAGATGAAGGGCGGCAGCGCGCCTTTGCCGCGCCCAAGGTTTGAAAGCGCCGCACCAAGATGCGGCCACTGCTCACGAATGGCACCACCACGCGCAGGCGGTTGGCCGGTCAGCAGATAACTAGTGGCGGTCGTGTGATCGCCGTTGTCGTGCGTCATCGAGCGGACGAGGCAGAGCTTATCGGCGCGCTTGGCGAGCAGCGGGAAGTGCTCACAGATTTGCAGTCCCGGCACATTCGTTGAAATCGGCTGAAACTCGCCACGAATCTCGCGTGGCGCGTCGGGCTTGAGGTCCCACGTGTCTTGATGCGCCGGGCCGCCCCACATAAAGAGAAGGATGCAGCGCTTCGCGCGGCCGAAGGAACCTTTGCCCACCGCGCCGGCGGCATGCAGACGCCCGCGCAACAGCTCCGATAGCGAAAGACCAAGCAGGCCCAACCCACCCGCGCGCAACAGTTCACGCCGGTTCATCCGAAAATGCGGCCATCCAGAGGCGGCGGAGGATGGGGACGGAATCACACAACTAGTACACCGACCAACAGGCCGTTTTTCAAGCGCGTAGTTCAGCGCGTCTTCCGCGTCAGAAAATCGAATGAGGGCTTGCCTGCGCTGACCGCCGCTTTACAATATAACTGCTTATATGCGATTTCAGGCCAACCTCGTACGCGCCTTGTATGAAGCGATTTTCCTCGCCGCACTTGTCGTGATCGACACGCGTCCGGCCACCGGCGCTTCGGCGAAGATCGAGTTCACGCGCGACATCCGCCCGATCATCTCCGACAATTGCTACCATTGTCATGGACCAGACGAGCAGCAGCGCAAGGCGAAGCTGCGTCTGGACACCAAGGACGGTCTTTTCAGCGTGCGCGACGGTAAGGTCGTGGTGAAAGGCGGCAGTCTCAAGTCCAGCGAACTGTGGCAACGCATTACCACCAAGAATTCGGATGACCTCATGCCGCCGCCGGAGAGCCACAAGAAACTCACCACCGATCAGATCGCCAAGGTGAAGACGTGGATTGAGCAAGGCGCTCCCTTCCAAACGCACTGGGCCTTCGAGCCGGCCGCGAAATCGCCCCCGCCAAAGGTGAAGGAGGTAAAATGGAGCCGCAACGGCGTCGATTCCTTCATCCTCGCCAAGCTGGAATCCAGCAGCCTGACGCCAATGCCCGAGGCGAGCCGTGAGACGCTCATCCGCCGACTTGCGCTCGACCTCACCGGCCTGCCGCCGACGCCGCGCGAAGTGGACGAGTTTCTCGCCGACAAGTCGGTTGGCGCCTACGAACAGCTCGTGGATCGGTTGCTCGCTAGTCCTCGCTACGGCGAGCACATGGCACGGCCCTGGCTGGACGCCGCGCGCTACGCCGACACGCATGGTCTGCATCTCGACAACGAACGTTCGATGTGGCCTTATCGCGATTGGGTGGTGAACGCCTTCAACCGCAACCTGCCCTTCGACCGGTTCACCATCGAGCAACTCGCCGGCGACCTGCTGCCAAACGCGACGCTGGAACAGCGCGTGGCCTCGGGCTTCAACCGCTGCAACGTGACCACCAGCGAGGGCGGTTCCATCAATGAAGAGTATCTCTTTCGCTACGCCGTGGACCGCACCGAGACCACCGCGAGCGTCTGGATGGGTCTCACCGCCGGTTGCGCCGTCTGCCACGACCACAAGTTCGATCCGATTTCACAGAAGGAGTTCTACTCGCTTTTCGCCTTCTTCAATAGCGCGGCCGACCCCGCGATGGACGGCAACATCCTGCTCACGCCGCCGGTGCTCAAGCTCAACACAGGCGAACAACAACGGAAGCTCGATGAATTCGCGGCCGCCGTCACCGCACTCGAAAAGCAGTCGAAGGAACGTCTCACTACCTTAAAATACGAACCACCCGCCGCCAGCACGAACGCAGTGAAGGTCACCGAGACGGTCTGGATCGAAGATGATTTCCCCGCCGGCGCGAAAGCGGAGAGCAACGCCGGGACCGCGCCGACCTCGTGGATTGAGGCCGTCAAAGGCCCCGTCCAATCTGGGAAACGCGCGCTCACCCGCAAGGCCGACGCGATTGGCCAGGACTTCTTCACCGGTGCCAGCCAACCGCTCACGCCAACGGCCACCGGCAATTTCTTCGCTCACGTTTATCTCGATTCGGCCAATCCGCCCAAGGCGATTATGCTCCAGTTCCACACCGACGGCTGGAAGCACCGCGCCAATTGGGGCGACGACGACGCCATCACTTACGGCATCAAGAACACACCCGAGAAAGTGCTGATGGGCAAGTTGCCCGAAGCGGGCAAGTGGGTCCGCCTCGAGGTGTCCGCCGCCAAGCTTGGTATCAAGCCCAGCACGAAGATCACCGGCATGGCCTTCACGCAGTTCGGCGGCACGGTTCATTGGGACAAGGCCGGCCTCGCCGACTCGACCAACCCCGCTGACAATCCCGCGCTCGCGCTCGCCGCGTGGGAAAAGTCGGTGGACAAGAAAACGCTGACGCAGCCGGTGCAGGACGCCTTCAAGCCGACCATCGACAAACGCACCGACGCGCAGCGACGCACAATCGAGGAGTATTATATCCAGTTCGTCTGGGAGAAGACGAAAGGCCAGTTCGCTGATCTCAACGACAAGCTGAAGAAAACGAAGACCGAGCGTGACGCCTTCGATAAAGCCATCCCGAGCACGTTCGTGATGGCCGACCTGCCACAGCCTCGCGACGCGTTCATCCATCTCCGCGGCCAGTACAACAAGACCGGCGAGAAGGTGACTCGGGGTGTACCAGCCATCCTGCTGCCGCTGGTCAAATCCACCAACGCCGCCACGCGCCTCGACCTCGCCAACTGGCTCGTGAACCCGAAGCACCCGCTCACGGCGCGCGTCGCCGCGAACCGTTTCTGGCAGCAGTTTTTCGGCACCGGTCTCGTCAAGACCAGCAGCGACTTCGGCTCGCAAGGCGAACCGCCGTCGCACGCCGAGTTGCTCGATTGGCTGGCGACGGATTTCATCGAGACCGGATGGGACGTGAAGCGATTTGTGAAACTGCTCGTCACCAGCGCCGCCTACCGACAGGACTCGAAGATCTCTGCGAAACTGCTCCAGACCGACCCCGAGAATCGTCTCTACGCGCGCGGCCCGCGCTTCCGGCTCGATGCGGAGGTGCTGCGCGATAACGCACTTTTTGCAGGCGGATTGATGGTGGAGAAATTGGGCGGCCGGGGGGTGAAGCCTTACCAGCCCGAGAACATCTGGGAACCCGTCGGCTTTGAAAGCAGCAACACGCGCAATTACGTGCAGGATCACGGCGAGGCGCTGTATCGACGCAGCTTGTACACCTTCATCAAACGCACGGCGCCGCCGCCGTTCATGTCCACGTTCGACGCGCCGAACCGTGAGCAGACCTGCGTCCGCCGCGAGCGCAGCAACACGCCGTTACAGGCTTTGCAACTGTTGAACGATATTCAGCACATCGAGGCCGCACGCCATCTCGCCCAGCGCCTCATCGCCGAGGGCGGCGTGAAGCCGGAGGAACGTCTGGACTTGGGTTTCCGCATCGTCACCTCGCGTCGGCCAACGGCTGCGGAAGCAAAAATTCTCAAGGAGCAGCTCGACAAGCAACTCGCGCGCTATCAACAGGACAAGGAAGCCGCCTCCAAACTCATCAAATATGGCGAAGCGCCCGTGAAAGCCGGTCTCGACGCTTCCGAACTGGCGGCGTACACGATGGTCGCCAATCTACTACTCAATCTGGACGAAACTCTGACAAAGAACTAAATGAATCCACTCCAAGAATTCGCCCTGAACCAGTCGCGCCGTCAGTTCTTTGCCGGAGCCGGTTTGAGCCTCGGTTCCATTGCGCTGGCCACGATGCCCGGTGCGTTGCGGGCCGCGCCCACGACGGCGACCGCGAGAAATTACGGATCGACCGTCCATCCTGCGCTGCCGGAGTTGCCTCATTTTCCGGCGAAGGCCAAACGCCTGATTTATCTGCACATGAATGGTGCCCCCTCGCAGATTGATTTGTGGGACTACAAACCGACTCTCAAAGATTACTTCGACAAGGAATTGCCGGCGTCCATCCAGATGGGTCAGCGGCTCACGACGATGACGAGCGGGCAGAAGCGTTTTCCCGTCGCGCCGTCCAAGTTCAAATTCGCGCAGCACGGCAATTCAGGAACGTGGGTGAGCGAGCTTTTGCCATTCACGGCGAAGAACGCGGATGACATTTCGCTCATCCGGTCAGTTCACACCCACGCCATCAACCACGACCCCGCCTGCACGTTTGCGATGACCGGCACGGAAGTGCCCGGCAAAGCCAGCCTCGGCTCGTGGCTCTCGTACGGATTGGGCAGCGTCAACAGTGACCTGCCGAGTTTTGTGGTGCTCACGCCCTTTGTCCAGAGCCCCAGCCAGGCGCTCTTCACGCGCATGTGGAGTTCAGGTTTTCTTTCCAGCAAACATTCCGGAGTGATGCTGCGCGACAAAGGCGATCCGGTGCTCTACATCAAAAATCCGCCCGGCGTGGATAGCGCCACTCGCCGCGAGATGCTCGATGGCCTCAACCAGCTCAACGAACTCAATCTTCAACGCCTCGGCGACCCCGAGACGCAGGCCCGGATTGCGCAATACGAAATGGCCTTCCGGATGCAGACAAGCGTGCCGGAGCTGGTGGATCTCTCCAAAGAATCCAAAGCCACGCTCGACCTGTATGGCCCCGATGTGGCGACGCCCGGCAGCTTTGCCTACTGCGCCCTGCTCGCGCGGCGGATGGCCGAACGCGGCGTGCGCGCCGTGCAGATCAATCACCGTGGCTGGGATCAACACGGCAATCTGCCCAATGACATTACCCGCCAATGCAAAGCCACCGATCAGGCGACTCACGCATTGCTGGAAGACCTCAAACGGCTGGGATTATTTGAGGACACCATCGTCGTCTGGGGAGGAGAATTTGGCCGCACCGTTTATTCCCAAGGCGGGCTCACGTCCAGCAATTACGGTCGCGACCATCACCCGCGCAACTTCTGCATGTTCATGGCCGGTGGCGGCATTAAAGGTGGCTACGTCCACGGCGAGACCGACGATTTCAGTTACAACATCCTCAAGGATCCCGTCCACCTGAACGACCTCAACGCGACCATCCTGCATTGCATGGGCATCGATCACAGCCGGTTCAGTTTCAAGTTTCAGGGACTCGACCAGCGCCTCACCGGCGTCGAAGAACACTCCCCCATCAAAGCCCTGCTGGCCTGATTCCCGAAGTGCAAGCTATCTTCGCCCCGGTGAAAAACCTCGGCCACATCGAAGGTCTGCTAGAGACAACTGACTGCATGCGCGGCATCGAACGCACACCGCGAGCATGAGCCTCCACGAGACACCAATGTTGCGACGCTACTGGGAAAAGGTTGGCGGCATCCTCATCGAGGAGTTTCCGGCGGTTCGAAAGGCGGCAGACCGAGCGCCACGATTCATCGACGGCATCATCATCCGTAACGACCAGAGGCGCATCGCCAAGCCTGCGGAGGTCAGCTTGCGCGGCGAGCACATCACCGTAGTCCAAGTCAAGACCGGACGGCTTGGCATGTATCTCATGGGACAGGCACTATTCTCCATCGACCTCATGCGGCCATTTGAGCCAGCGTCCGTGGAGGCAGTAGCACTTTGTGAGCAGAGCGACGCAGTTCTACGACCGCTATTCGAGCGACACCCGAACTGTCGAGTGGTGACGATGGATGATTTGACAGTCACATGAAGATGTCGCCTAACCATGCGCTGCAGCGAACCCAGCCCTCGCGCTCTGATTGCAATCTAGGTGTCCCACGAACTGGATCGCTGAGTTTAGGTCGTTAGGCGTTTGACCATTTTCACCGGAACCGCTACGTTCGAGGTATGATTATCAAGGCGATTGTCCACAAGGCGGAAGAGGGCGGATACTGGGCTGAAGTTCCCGCACTGCCCGGTTGCGTCACCCAGGCCGAAACCATGGACGAGATTCGCGCCAATCTTCAGGAGGCCATCCATGGCTGGCTCGAAGCGGGCAACCCAGAATCGCCTGCAAGCAAGGACGACCAAATCCTAGAGCTCGCCGTGTGAAGCAGGTCTCCGGCAAAGACCTTGTCCGGGTAATCCAGAAAAAGGGATGGTCGCTTGCGCGGATCAATGGCAGTCACCACATCTTCGTCATGACAGGCCGCCGGGAGCGGATTGTCATCCCAGTCCACGGGCATCATCCCCTGAAGATAGGCCTCCTCAAATCGTTGATGAGAATCGCCGAATTGAAGGAAGAAGACCTGTAACGCCTGACCAGGTGCTGCAGCGAAGCCGGCCAGCGCGCTCCGCATTCTCCGCAGGCGGCTACAGCTCGTCCTCGCGCGGCGCGTAGAAGAGTTGGTGGGCTCGGTCGTAGTCGGCCTCGGGCACGAAGACATTCGCCAGTCGGTTCAGGTCTCCGTCATCGGGCAGCGAAGGGTCGGCGAACTCCTGCGTGGCGGCGATGCCGTGCTTCTCGAGCATCGCCACCAGCATCTCGGTGTTCACCACCGGTCCGGTGTAGAAAAGCTTCATGAAAGAGTCTCGACGCACTCTCTCCTCTGCCCTTACAAAGCGTCTATGAAATTCGGCATCTGCAACGAGATATTCAAAGACTGGACGCTGGAGCGGACTTTCGCCTACGCGAAGCAGGTCGGCTACGACGCGGTGGAGATTGCCCCCTTCACCATCGCCAAGTCCGTCACTGAGATTTCCGCGCCCGAACGCACGCGCATCCGCGACCTCGCCGCGCGCGCGGGCATTGCCATCTCAGGCCTTCACTGGGTCCTCGTGCAGGCGGAGGGAATGTACGTGACGCACCCGGACGCGGCGGTGCGCGCTCGGACCGCAGGTTATTTTGTTGAGTTGGTAGACTGCTGCGCCGATCTCGGCGGCCGAAGCATCGTAGTCGGCTCGCCGAAGCAGCGGAACCTGATGGAGGGCGTCTCCTTCGAGCAGGGCTGGGACTGGGCCACAGCTGCCTTCCGCGATGCGGTGAGGCGTGCTGAGGAACGCGGCGTTACAATCTGTTTCGAGCCGCTCGCGCCGAGCGAGACAAATTTCGTGAACACCGCAGCTGAAGGAATCCGTTTCGCGCAGCAGTTCCGGACCACTGCGATGAGCGTAATCCTAGACGTGAAAGCGATGTGCTCGATGGGCAAGCCGATCGCACAAATCATCCGCGAGTCGAAGGGCCAGTTCGCCTACTTCCACGCCAACGACGCCAACCTGAAGGGCCCCGGCTTCGGTGAGATTGATTTCAAGCCGATTGCCGCCGCGCTCAAGGAGGTCGGCTACAACGGTGTGGTGTCGGTAGAGGTCTTCAACTTCGACGAGGGTCCGGAGGTCATCGCCACGAAGAGCCTCGAGTACCTGAAGAAGACGTTCGCCTGAGCAGCGAACGCGGCTTCACTTCCGTTCACTTGAAGAACTGGCATCGGCCGGTTGAACGACCTTCTTTCCTGAGAACCACCCGCCCACATCGCTGAAGAGGGTGTACACGACGGGGATGATGACGAGCGTGAGGAACGTGCTCGTGAGCATCCCGCCGACGACCACAATGCCCATCGGTCGACGACTCTCGGCGCCCGCACCGAAACCAATCGCAATCGGCAAGATCCCCGCGATGGTCGAGAGAGCCGTCATCAAAATCGGCCGCAGGCGCACGACACCCGCGCGCAGCATCGCCTCACGTGCCGAAAAGCCTTCCGCACACTGCTGGTTAGCAAACTCGACGAGCAGGATGGAATTCTTAGTCACCAACCCGATCAGCAGCACGAGGCCGAGCTGGCTGAAGAGATTCAGCGTCATCGCCGGTACTGGGGGAATCCAACCCATCCTTCCCGCGTAACCGACCAACCAAAGCAGACCGAACGCGCCCACCCCCGCCAGCGGCACCGCGAGTAGCACGGTGAAGGGATGCAACAAGCTCTCGAACTGTGAGGCAAGCACCATGTACACGATGATCAGCGCGAGCCCAAGAATCCACCATGTCTCACGCCCAGCCTCCTTAAGGTCGAGCGATTCGCCGGTCCATTCGTAGAGGAAATCCGCCGGTAACTCCTCGAGCACCTGCGCCTCCATGCGGTCCATCGCCGTGCCGAGCGGGACGCCGACGGGCGTGGCCGAGATGGTCGCGCTGCGGAGGCGATTGTGGTGCTGGATGGAGTTGGCCGCGGAGATTGTCTCGTGCCGAACCAGCGCGTTGAGTTGAATCATCTCGCCCTTCGCGTTGCGCACGTGCAGGCGGTCGAGGTCCTGCGGCGTCAGACGCGCCTCGCGCTGGAGTTGGGCGATCACGTCGTATTCCTTGCTGTCGATCTTCACGCGGCTGAGGTCGAGTCCGCCGAAGAGGATCTGTAGTGTACGCGCGACATCCTCGACCGAGACACCGAGTGCTGCAGCGCGGTCGCGGTCGATCCGCAGGCTCAGCTCGGGTTTGGTAACCTCGTAGGAGGAGCGGATGTTGAGGAGATAAGGAGCCGTGCGCAGCTTGTTGACGACCTTGGTCGCAAAACGGTCAAGGCTCTCGAGATCATTCGCCTGAAGCACCAACTGTAACGGCGCGCTGAAGCCGCGACCAATCGCCTTCGGAACCTGCACGATCGCGATGCCGCCCTCGACCTCGTTGAAGAAGTTGGCGCGCAACCCATCTGGTCCGCCGACGATCTCGCGGACGCTACGCTCGCGGTCGGGCTTCAGCCTCACGAAAATGATGCCGCTATTCGGCTGACCCGGGCCGGCGATGCTCGGCGCGACGACCGCGCCGAAGGTGTACACCTCGGGCACCTTCTGAATGCGCGCCTCCATCTTGCGCATCATCCGGTCGGTATACTCGGCAGTGCTCCCCTCGGGCGTGCTGAGGAAGCAGAGCAGTCGGCCCTTGTCCTCGTCGGGCAGGAACTCCTTCTCGAGGAGCGCGTAGGACTTCACCATCAACCAGCAGCTTGCCGCGCCGACGAGCAGAATTACCCAGCGATGCCGCAGCGACCAACCGAGGAACCACCGGTAGGCGGCGGTGAACTTCAAGATCATCCAATCGAACGGGCGGAAGATGAGCCATGGCTTCTGCTCGGCGGCAGGTTTGAGCAGGCGCGAGCACATCATTGGCGAGAGGGTCAGCGCTACAAAGGCCGAGATGACCACCGAACCAGCGACGGCCACGGCGAACTCGAGGAACAACCGCCCAGTCGCGCTTTTCTGGAATGCCAGTGGCAGGAACACCGCCACGAGCGAGATGGTGATGGCGATGACAGCGAAGGCAATCTCCTCCATCCCCTTCAACGCCGCCTGCATCGGGGACATCCCGCCCTCGATATGCCGGTGGATGTTCTCCAGCACTACAATCGCGTCGTCCACCACCACGCCGATGGCGAGCACCAGCGCGAGCATCGTGAGAATGTTCACCGAGTAGCCAAGCAGATTAAACAGGGCGAAGGTGCCGATGATCGAGACTGGGATGGCGACCGCCGGGATAATCGTGGAGCGAAGGTTGCCGAGAAAGAAAAAGATGATTAACACCACCAGCACGAAGGCGATGGCGAGAGAGCCCCACACCTCCTCAATGGCCTGCTCGACGTAAATCGACTCGTCGTAACTCAGGTGCATCTCCACGCCGAGCGGCAGCGTCGGCCGAATGCGTTCCAGCTCAGCCTTAATCCCCTGCGCCATGTCCACGAGGTTCCCCTTCGACTGCTTGATGATGCCGAGGAAGATGCACGGTTTGCCGTTGATACGGGCGATGGTTCGCTCTTCCTGACTGCCGTCGCGCGCCTCGCCAACGTCCTGCAACCGCACGATGCGCGCGCCGTCGTTACGCAACACGAGGCGGTTGAACTCCGCGGCGGTGCGCAGCTCGCCGCGCGTCTGAATGGTCATCTCGCGGCTGAGATTTTCCACGCGACCGCTTGGCAGTTCCACGTTCTGCTGACGGAGCGCGCGCTGCACGTCGAGTACCGTGACGCTATGCGCAGCCAACTTGTCCGCATCCAGCCAAAGGCGCAGAGCGTAGCGCTTCGCGCTGAAGGTGACCGAGGAAACGCCGCGGACGACCTGTAGCCGATTCTTAATCTGCTTCTCAGCCAGAGTAGTCAGCTCGACCGGTGAATAGCGGTCGCTGTTCAGGCCGATCCACATCACCGGATTCGCATCGGCATCCTGCTTGGCAACAATCGGCTCCTCGACGGCGTCAGGCAGACGTCCACGCACGCGGGCCACGCGATCGCGCACGTCCTGCGCCGCTAGCTCGATGTCGCGAGAGAGATTGAACTCGATGGTGATGCTGCTGAATTGCTCCCGGCTGGTGCTGGAAAGGGTCTTGATTCCCTCGATGTTGCTTACCGCCTCCTCGAGCCGCTCGGTCACCTCGGTCTCAACCACCGCGGCATTGGCACCGGGATAGATGGCAGTGACGCTGACGATGGGCGGATCAATGTCCGGCAACTCGCGTACCGGCAGACGGCTCAGGCCGATAAGGCCAAAGAGCACGAGCAGAAGGCTCATCATCGAGGCCAACACAGGCCGCTGGATGCTGATGCGGGAGATGATCACGAAATGCGCAGAGAAAGGATGTTACGGTCGGGCAGACCTCTTCTCGTCGTTAGGCGAAGCGACCTTGACCTTGGAACCCGGGGCAATCTTCTGCAGCCCTTCGACGACGACCTGTTCGCCTGCCGCCACGCCGCTGAGCACCTCGACCTTGCCCGGTAGTCGGACGCCAAGCCGCACCTTGCGCGGCTGCACCGTCTGGTTCGAATCCACCACAAACAACGAAGCCTGATTGTCACCAAAGTTCTGGCCAATGGCGGTTTCGGGAATGACGATGGCGTTCTCGCGCATGGCGAGGATCAACTCCACCTGTGCGAGCATTCCGGGCAGCAGCTCCCGTTTCGGGTTCGGCAGGCGCGCTTTCACCATGGCAGTGCGCGTGCTCGGGTCGACCTGCGGTCCGATGAAGAAGACCGTTCCGGTAAATTTGTAGCCGGGGAACGCCGCCACATTCACCTCAATCGTTTGGCCGAGCTTGAGCTGGCCGAGATAGCGCTCAGGCACCGACAACTCCACGCGCACGGGGTCGAGCTTCACCAGCGTGACGAGGGCGGTGTTCCTAGCAATGACCTGGCCAACGCTGACATTACGCGCGCTCATCACGCCGTCGAACGGCGCGTGGATGCGCGCATCCTTGAGGTGCCGGTTGCGCAACTCGAGCACCACGCGGCTCGCTTCGAACTGCGCGGCGGCTTGATCGAACTCGGCCTGCGGGATGAGTTTCTCTTTGAGAAGCTGCGCGGCGCGGGTGTGATTCACCTGTGCAAGTTTAAAACCCGATTCGGCTTCCTTGATAGCGAGAAAGAGTTTTGACTCGTCGAGCTTGAAGAGCATCCGACCGGCCTCGACCGGCTGACCTTCTTCAAAATTAATTTCCTGCACCACGCCCTCAATCTCGGCCTTGATCTCCACCTGCTCGTCCGCAGCAAAGGTGCCGACAAGGGCAAGTTTCTCCGAGACCGTCTCGCGCTTGACCTCCGCCACGACCACCTGCGTGGGCGGGCGGACCGTTTTGGCGACCGCGACCGCGACCGGCGCGGCGGGCTTGGGTTTGCAAGCGGTGCCTGTAAACGCAAGAACGAGGACGATGGTTGGCAAAAATCGCATAAGGAAATCCGTCGAGCCCGTCCACTGGACGCACGCAACGCCAGCCTTGTTCGATGCGGGGCGAAACGAGCGCCGGTTCACGGTCTCGCTGCCCATAAAGTTTACCTGTTACGATGTTGAAAGTCGAACGGCTTTTTCCTAAGTTCTCCGAAGCGCTGCGTCTTATGAAGCCGACACACAATATCGCCCTAGCCTGCCTACTCGCCCTTTCGCTCGCTGGCTGCAAAAAATCCGACGAGAACACGTCCGCTGCCACCACCATCAAAATCGGCGAGTACACCTCACTCACCGGCAAGGAGGCGACCTTCGGCACCTCTTCGCACAACGGCACTCAGCAAGCCATTGACGAGATCAACGCCGCCGGCGGCGTGCTCGGCAAGAAGCTCGTGCTCATCACCGAAGACACGCAGTCCAAGCCGGGCGAGCCGGCCACCGTCGTGCGCAAGCTCATCTTCCGCGATAAGGTCGTGGCGATACTCGGCGAGGTCGCTAGCTCCCGCTCGCTCGAAGGCGCACCCGTCTGCCAGCAGAACAAGATCCCGATGGTTTCGCCCTCCTCGACAAATGCGAAGGTGACCGAGATGGGCGACTTTATCTTCCGCGTCTGCTTTATCGACCCTTTCCAAGGCACCGTGATGGCGAACTTTGCGGCCAAGACACTGAACGCAAAGCGCATCGCCATCTTCACCGATGTGAAGAGCGATTATAGCAAAGGGCTCGCGAAATTCTTCAAGGAACGCCACCTCGCCAACGGCGGCACTATCACGGCTGAGCAGGACTACAGCGGCGGCGACAAGGATTTCAAAGCTCAGCTTACCGCCATCAAGGCCACCAACCCCGACGCCGTGTTTGTTCCCGGCTACTACACCGAGGCCGGCCTTATCGCACAGCAGGCAAAGCAGCTCGACCTCAAGGCACCACTGCTCGGCGGCGACGGCTGGGAATCGAGCAAGCTCGTCGAGATCGGCCGCGAATCGATGGAAGGTCACTACTTCTCCACTCATTACGCTCCCGAGGTCGCCTCACCGTTGAGCAAGGCCTTCGTCGAGAATTACAAGAAGCGATTCAACGAGACACCCGATGCCCTTGCTGCCAACGGCTACGATTCCGCCCTTCTCCTAGCAGACGCCATCAAGCGCGCCGGCTCTACCGATGGCCAAAAGATCCGCGACGCTCTCGCCGCCACGAAGGATTTTGAGGCCGTCGCCGGCAAGATTACCATCAACGCGAAGCGAGACGCCGACAAGAGCGCCGTCGTGTTGCAGGTGAAGGACGGCAAGTTCAAGTACCTCCAGACCGTCGCCCCGTAATCCGCCGCGACGCACCGCAGTCTTGATGACCGAAGCGCTCCAACAACTCGTCAACGGCCTCGCGCTCGGTTCCATCTACGCGCTTATCGCCCTCGGCTACACAATGGTGTATGGCGTCCTGCGCTTCATCAATTTCGCCCACGGCGATGTCTTCATGCTCGGCGCCTTCGCCGCTCTTTTCCTTTATCCGCTCGCTGGAGGACAACCATCGGTCGGCGGCGCAATTCTCGTGCTCGTGCTGGCAATGGCGATTTGTGCTGCCATCGGCATTCTCATCGAACGGCTTGCCTACCGACCGCTCCGCGACCGACCGCGCCTGAACGTCCTCATCACGGCCATCGGCGTCTCGCTCCTCATCGAGTACGGCGGTCAGCATCAGGCGATGCTCGGCAAGGACCCGCGGACCTTCCCCGATTTGCTGCCCGCCACGCAATTCTCCATCGGCGGCGCAGTATTCGGCAGCCACCAGCTCGTCGTTCTCGCCCTCACGTTGCTGCTTCTGATTGTGCTCCGATTCATCGTGCTTAAGACCCGCATCGGCACCGCAATGCGTGCCGTCTCCTTCAATCCGCAGGCTGCGGCGCTGATGGGCGTGAACATCAACGTCGTCGTCTCCTTCACCTTCGGCCTCGGCTCGGCACTTGCCGCCGCGGGCGGCATTCTTTACGCGATGAATTATCCCTCTATCGAGCCGCTGATGGGCGTGATGCCCGGCCTCAAAGCCTTCGTCGCCGCCGTGCTGGGCGGCATCGGCAACCTGCCCGGCGCAGCCCTCGGCGGCCTCGTACTCGGCCTCATCGAGACTCTCGTCAAAGCCACCCGCTGGAGTAACTACGCTGACGGCATCGCCTTCGCAGTGCTCATCCTCATCCTGCTTTTCCGTCCCGCAGGGTTGCTTGGTAAAACGGAGGTGGAGAAGGTATGAAGGCCGCCCGCTCCAAACTCATCGTGCTTGCCACGCTCGCCGCTAGTCTCGGTGTCTCACTCATCTCCTCGCAACTCGACCCCTACTTCCTGGACGTCGTACTCGGTATCGGCATCAACATCATTCTCGCCGTCAGCCTCAATCTCATCAACGGCTATACCGGCCAGTTCAGCCTCGGCCACGCCGGATTCATGGCCGTCGGCGCGTATCTCTCCGCCGCGCTCACCAGCTTTCTTGCGCCGCGATTACTCGGCGCAATCCCCGGCATAGCGGCTACGCAGGTCTTTTTCTTCGCCGCACTTCTCGCCGGCGGCCTCGGCGCTGCGCTGGCTGGACTCCTTGTCGGCATCCCATCGCTACGTCTACGCGGAGACTATCTCGCCATCGTCACGCTCGGCTTCGGCGAAATCATCCGTGTCATTTTTCAGAATATGGAGTCGGTGGGTGGCGCGAGTGGACTGCACAATATCCCGCAGCACACCTCGTTTTTCTGGACCTTCGGCCTCGCCGGCGTAGCGGTGTACGTGGTCGTCAGCCTCGTGAACTCGACCTATGGCCGCGGCTTCATCGCCGTGCGTGACGACGAGGTGGCCGCCGCTGCGGTGGGCATCAACCCCACGCGCTACAAAGTCACCGCGTTCGTCCTCGGCGCCTTCTGGGCCGGCATCGCCGGCGGGCTTTATGCTCATCTGAAATCCTCCCTCAACCCGACCGGATTCGACTTCATGCGTTCCATCGAAATCGTCATCATGGTCATCCTCGGTGGCATGGGCAACACGACCGGCGTCATTGTCGCCGCCGTGCTACTCTCCCTCCTGCCGGTCGGATTGCGCGAGCTTCCCACGTTCACTTTCAACCTCGCTGGAAATCGGATCGACCTCGTCTGGAAGGAGCTGCAGATGGTCATCTACTCCCTGTTCATCATTGCGATGATGCTGCTCCGTCCGCAGGGCCTCTTCACTTGGGCGCCCCGCAAAAAGGCAGGCGAATGAGCGCCTCCCTGCTCCGAATCGAACGCTGCACCATCCGCTTTGGCGGCCTCACCGCGGTCGCCGAATTGGACCTCGACATCAATGCTGGCGAACTGGTCGGGCTCATCGGACCGAACGGCGCAGGCAAAACCACAGCGTTTAACCTCATCACCGGCGTCTATCAGCCCACTGAAGGCCGCATCACCTTCGATAACGAATCCATCGCCGGCCGTCAACCGCACCAGATCACCGCGCACGGCATCGCGCGCACCTTCCAGAACATCCGTGTCTTCAGCTCGCTCTCGGTCTTCGACAATGTTCGCACTGGCTTCCAGCTCCGCGCCACCAGCGGCATCGGACACGCGCTCTGGCGCGGTCGCGCCTTCCGCGACGAGGAGCGCGACGTCGCTCGGCAGGTAATGGAACTGCTCGACCTCTTCCATCTCGCTCCGCACCGTGATGCGCCGGCAAAAAGTCTGCCTCACGGCGACCAGCGGAGGCTGGAGATCGTCCGCGCCCTCGCCACGCGGCCAAAGTTGCTGCTGCTCGATGAGCCGGCTGCCGGGATGAACCCGACCGAGAAGGTCGAACTCATGCGCCTCGTTCAGTTTGTGCAGGACAAATACCGGCTCGCCGTGCTGCTTGTAGAGCACGATATGCAAGTGGTGATGGGCATCTGCCAGCGCATCGTCGTGCTCGATCACGGCGTGAAAATCGCCGAAGGAACACCCGCCGAAGTCCGGAAAAATCCGAAGGTTGTTGAGGCCTATCTCGGTGAGGAGCAAAAGACCGGGAGCTGAAGACGATGCTGGAGATCAAGCAACTCACCGTCCGCTACGGCGCCATCACCGCCCTGCACGACGTCTCGCTCACAGTGAAAGCCGGCGAGATTGTCACCCTCATCGGCGCGAACGGCGCGGGCAAGACCACCGCGCTCCGTGCCATCTCCGGACTGCAGCGCGCCGCTGGTGGTCAGATTCTTTTCGACGGGCAGGACATCACCCGCCTGCCCACGCATGAAACCGTCCGACTCGGCCTCAGCCATGTGCCTGAGGGACGAATGATTTTCGCCAACCTGACCGTGTCAGAAAACCTTCAGATGGGCGCGTTCCTCCAGCGCGATGCGGAGGTCATCCAACGCGAGCGCGAGTTTGTCTTCGCCATTTTTCCCCGCTTGAAAGAGCGGTTGAAGCAAGTGGCCGGCACGCTCTCCGGCGGCGAGCAGCAGATGCTCGCCATCGGCCGAGCGCTCATGGGTCGGCCGAAGTTCCTGATGCTCGACGAGCCGTCGCTCGGCATCGCGCCGCTCTTAGTCCGGACCATTTTCGAAAAGATCGTGGAGATTAACCGTACTCACGGGATTACCATCCTGCTGGTAGAACAGAATGCGAATCTGGCTCTCGAAGTCTCGCAGCGCGGCTACGTGCTGGAGACAGGCCGCGTGATCCTGCAGGACCAATCGAGCGCACTGCGACAGAACCCGCAGGTGAAAAGTGCCTATCTCGGCGGCTAGCTGATTGCTTGCACGAGCTGGGGTCAGCGCGGGCGGATGAGCATTTCCTCAACCACGGCGCGCGGCGGCAGGTTAATCGCCAACAGCACGCACTCCGCGACATCCTCTGATTGAAGCATCTTCGCACGTGCCTCAGCAGGCGGCGGCGAGGGACGCTTGTCCAGCAGCGGCGTATCAATGTCGCCCGGCAGGACGGCGCACGCACGCACACCGTTCGGCCGCTCTTCGGCGTTGATGGACTGCGTAAGCCCACGCAAGCCGAACTTGGAAATCACATACGCCGGCCCCGCCTTCGGACTAGCCTGCAGCCCCGCGTCCGAAACGACATTCACGATGGTGCCAGACTTGCGCGAGCGCATCCCCGGCAGGAAGGCTTGCACGCAGTAGTAGGCGCCGTTGATGTTTGCATCCATCATCGCATGGTAATCCTGGAGGGAAAGGACCTCGAGAGCACGGCGTGGCGCGTTGGTACCAGCGGCGTTGACGAGCACTTCTACAGGCCCGAGTTTCGCTTCGATCTCGCGGCCGCACTTCGTCACGTCGTCGGATTTGCCGATGTCGCATGGAAAGACGAGTAACTGCTTCGCGCAGTCGCCTGCCAACTTCACCGTCTCGTTCAGTGCCTCAGATCGGCGTCCAAGAATGGCTACGCGCCAGCCTTGCTTCGCGAGCGCGATGGCCACCGCACGGCCGACACCGCTACCTGCACCTGTTACGACTCCGTTCTTGTTCATAGTGATTCGAGTTCAACCCATTGCTTGGTCTGCGCGGACTTCACCGCCGCGTCCGTCACCTCCTGCATCCGCAAACCGTCGTGGAAGGTGACGGCGCACGGTCGCTGGTTGCGGATGGCGTCGATGAACTCGAACGCTTGGTCGTAGCGGAAAGTCACCAGCGGGTCGCCCTGCTGAGGATCGCGCGGGCTGCCAGGCCATGTCCAGAACTCGCGCGGCACGGGCAGCGACGTGAGACCGGGGCCGCCGATCTTGCCGAACTGCAATTCGCCCCACGCGCCGGTCGTGAAGCTGAAGCTCGCCTCGCTGCCGTTGATCTCGACACGGTCCGGGCTCCGCCAGCTCTCGTTTACGCCGCTGGCGAGCTTGCTCGATTCGAGCACGCCGCTCGCGCCGCTCTTGAACTCAGCGAGGATAGCCACCCAGTCGTCCGTGTCATTCGGCTGACCACCACGCACGGGAGTAAGCGTCATCAGGTTCGCCACGAGTCGTTTCATCGGGCCGACGAGGTGGTGAGCGAAGTCGATGCGGTGACTGAGCATATCACCAATCTCGCCGGTGCCGGCGAGCCGCTTCTGCTGGCGCCAACCGACGTTGCGCGTGCCCCAGTCTTGTAGGCGGCAGGAACGATAGTGATGCGGCGTGCCAAGGTCGCCGCGCTTAACGAGGTGGTGCAGATATCGCATCGCCGGTACGAAGCGGTAGGTGAAAGCGGTGAGGTGGCGCACGTCGGCCTTATCGGCGGCGTCAGCCATCGCCTTGACTTCAACAGCACTCATCCCAAGCGGCTTCTCGCAGAGGACGTGTTTGCCCGCCTCGATGGCCGCCAACGCGACGGGTGCGTGCGTGGCGTTCGGCGTGGCGATGATCACCGCCTGCACGTCGTCACGCCGCACGATCTCCTCGTAGCTCGTCGAGGTAACGCTGCAGCCGGTCTGCTGGCGGGCGACCTCGAGCGTGGCGGGATTGGAGTCGCAGAGGGCGGTGACCCTCACGTCCTTGCAGAGCGTGAGGCCCGGAAGATGGTTCTGCAGCGAGATGCCGCCGCAGCCGACGATGGCGATGCCGATAGTACTCATTCGAAAATCGTGGGAATGAACGCACAAGCAGGCGCGCGAATCAAGCCGCTATCAGGACTTGCCGGCGGCGTATCGGAAAAAGAGCCTCTGCGTTTCGTCCACGGTAAAATAACGCTCGGCGAAAAGTTGGCTGGCGGCGAATAATCCTTAAAGCCACGCAGCGTAGGCAGCCCAGCCGCACGGGCGAGGGTCAGTCGGCCGGCGTCAGCGACGCCGACATTGTCAGGAGGCTTTGTTCTTGCAGGCGCCGAGGCGCTTCAACTCGTCGCACGAGGCGGTGATTCGAAGTTGCTGGGCCTTCAGGGAGAAGCCGAGAGACTGGCTGATCTCGCCCTGTAGCTTCTCAATCTTGTCGCTCTCGAATTCCACAATCCGCTCGCAATCTTGGCAGATGATGTGGTTGTGGTTTGGCGAGTCGGCGTAGTTCGGGTCGTAGTACTTGTAGTCCTTACCAAAGTCCATCTCATGCACTAGACCACTCTCGGTGAGAAGCGGCAGGGTGCGGTAGACGGTCGCGCGGGAGACCGCTTGGTCCCGCTCGCGAGCCCAGTCGAGCATCTGCTCGGCCGTGAAATGCTGGTCTGTGCTGAAGACGGTGTCGATGATGGCCATGCGTTGCGAGGTCATCCTCAGATTCTTCTGCTCTAGAAAGCGAAGAAACTTCTCTTTAGCGGCAGCGCGGTTGATTCGTGCCATTAGAGTCGACTCTAATAAGGAATTCGGGCCTGTCAAATAATTTTTGCGTCTCAGTATCAAAAGTTTTTCGCTGAAAAATTGCACTTTTAGGGTAAAATTTCACCCGTGGCCATCGAGCTAATCAACACCGGCAGCGAGCTTCTGCTCGGTCGCGTACTCAACACCCATCAGCAATGGCTCTGCCGCGGGCTCGCGGACCTCGGCCACACTGTCGCCCGCCAAGTGGCCGTTCCAGACACAGGCGCGGACATTCAATCCGCTGTCCGAGAGGCGCTCAGCCGCGCCGATCTCGTGATCACCACTGGCGGCCTCGGTCCCACATCAGATGACATCACTCGCGACCTCATCGCCCAGCTGCTCGGCCGGAAATTGTGTGTGGACGACGCCGCGCTCCGGCACGTCGAGGAGTTTTTCACCAAACGCAACCGCCCAATGCCCGCCAGCACCCGCGTACAGGGACTAGTACCCGAAGGCGCGAGCGTGCTGATGAACGCCCACGGCACAGCGCCCGGGCTTATCATTGATGTGAATCCGAATCCCTTCCGCAGCGGTGGCAAGGCAAGCCGACTCGTGATGCTTCCTGGGCCGCCTCGTGAATTGCGTCCGATGTTCATCGAACAAATCGCTCCCCTGCTCCGCAACTGGTTCCCAACCGAAGGCGCGTTCATCTGTCGCACACTTCGCAGCACGGGCCTTGGCGAATCGTGGGTCGAGGAAAATGTGGCCGGCCCGCTCAAGCATCTCACCGATGCCGGACTCGACATCGGCTACTGCGCGCGCATCGGCGAGGTGGACGTACGACTTACTAAGCGTGGTGGCGGCGCACAGGAAGCTGTGGCTGAGGGCGAACGCATCGTGCGCAGTGCCATCGGCGATTACATATTCGGCGCGGACGACGAATCATTGGAACAGACCCTCGTGAGGCTACTCACGGACCGCAAACAGACGCTCGCGCTCGCCGAGTCGTGCACCGGCGGCTATCTCGCCCACCGGCTCACGAACGTCCCCGGCGCTTCGGCTGTCCTGCTCTCGGGATTGGTGACATACAGCAACGAAGCGAAGCAGACCTTCCTCGGCGTGAACCCCGCGACGTTGGCCGGGCACGGCGCGGTGAGTGAAGCGGTCGCACGCGAAATGGCCGAGGGTGCGCGCGCGCGGAACCGGGCCGATTACGCCCTCGCGGTTACGGGCATCGCTGGACCGGGCGGCGGCAGCGAGGCCAAGCCTGTTGGCACAGTCTTCATCGCTCTCGCCTGCAATCAGGAAACAAGGGTGCTACGACGCCTCAACCGCTACGACCGCGAGACGTTCAAGTTCGCCACCTCGCAACAAGCACTCGAACTGCTCCGCCGACGCATTCTGAACCTAGCGTTTCTAGACTAAGCCGCGCGCAAAAGAAAAAACCCGCAGGCGAACCTGCGGGTTTGGTAAAGCGTCAGTCGCGCTCAGCCGTTGCTGCCAATCGCCTCGACTGGGCAGCCCTGCATCGCCTCATCGCATAGCTTCTGCTCATCTGGCGTGGCGGGCTGCTTGTACAAGTAAGAGTGACCGCCGTCGTCGTTGCGCTTGAAATTTTCCGGCGCGGTCTCGCGGCACAGGTCGCAGTCGATACATTGGTTATCGACGTAGTACTTGCCCCCAGCGTTTTCAGGATATTTGTTTGCGGTGTCAGCCATAATTCAAATTCTCACGTTGCGCGGGTGAATATCGGCCTCGTCTCATTCGATGGCAAGCATGGAATTGCGCTTCTTGCTGTCCGCGAATAACGTCTTCCCATCCAGCTGCCATCTGCTAGTTTCTCCACATCCAGCATGGCCTGAGGACAAGCTGCAGTAGCTGGATTTCCCCCTTATGCGACGCACCAAAATCATTGCCACACTCGGCCCCGCCTCCGATTCGCCCGAGATGATTGGGCGCCTCGTGGACACCGGCGTGAATGTCTTCCGCCTCAACATGTCCCACGCCAAGCACGACTGGGTCCGCCGCGTCGTGGCCGACATCCGCGCCGTCGCCGCCGCGCGCCAGACCGCCGTGGGCATCATCATGGACACCCAAGGGCCGGCCATCCGCACCGGCGATCTGCCCGCGCCCATCGCGTTAAAACCACAGCAGCGCTTCACCCTCTACGTCGGCGCCGGCCCACCCCCCGGGCCCGATTCGACTAGCGTCAATTACGAGAACTTCGTTCACGACATCAGCGTCGGCGACACCATCCTGCTCGACAACGGCGAGATCCACATGAAGGTCCTCGCCAAATCGGCCAGCCAAGTCGAGTGCGAGGTCCTCACCGAAGGCACGCTCGGCAGCCGCCGCCACATCAATCTCCCCGGCGTGAAGGTCAGTCTGCCCGCCCTCACCGCCAAGGATATCGCCGACGTCCAAGTCGGCCTCGAGGTCGGCGTGGACTACATCGCTCTCTCCTTCGTGCGCGAGGCCAAAGATCTCCTCCAGCTCAAAGCTCTGATCGAGAACGCCCCGCGCCGACCGCGCATCATCGCGAAAATTGAGGACCAGCTCGCCGTGAAAAACCTCGAAGAGATCGTTCACCTCGCCGACGCCGTCATGGTCGCGCGCGGCGACCTCGGCATCGAATGCCCCTACTGGGACCTCCCTGTCATCCAGCGCCGCATCGTGAAGACCTGCCTGCGCGTCGGTCGCCCCGTCATCGTCGCCACGCACATGCTCGAGAGCATGATCGAGAATCCGATGCCCACCCGCGCCGAGGTCACCGACATCACCAACGCCGTCTACGAACAGGCAGACGCCATCATGCTCAGCGGCGAGACCACCATCGGTCGTTACCCCGTCCAGTGTGTCGAAGTCTTCGACCGCATCGCTAGTCACATTGGCGGAAACATCGAACGCTCTGGCGGCACGAACTATCAGGACGCTGCCGAGCTCGCTTCTCCCCGCGCGAAGCTCGTCAAGAGCGCCGTCACCCTCGCCAACGACCTCCACGCCGAGGCCCTTCTCGTCTTCACCCTCACCGGTTCCATGGCCTGGTACGCTGCCTGGATGCGCCCGCGCCACTCCCCCATCATCGCTCTCTGCGATAACCAGAACCAAGCCAACACCCTCGCTCTCTTCTGGGGCGTCACCGCCGTCGTCGTCCCCTTTCACCGCGAAGACCCAGAGAAGACCATCGGCAAGTCGATCGAGACCCTTCTCGAGCGCGGCCTCCTCAAATCTGGCGATACCACCGTCATCATCAGCTCCATCACTCTCGGCACCCAGGTCGCCAACGCCGTCCAGACCCGCCAAGTCTGACCCTCTTCCGGAAAACTTGGACGTGCCACCGCTCATGCGGAGAATCAATCGCCTCGTTGGGTCGGTTAATAATTGATTCTCCGAAGCACCTCCTGTTTTAGAAGGTCGAGCTGCACGAGTCCTGAATCTCTCAAGCCGACTGGGGAGTATCAAAGCAGACCATCGCCGTGCCATCGCGGACCATCATGGACCACCTACGACTTGATATCCCGCATGTGGAAGTGCGTCGCGCCGATGACGAACGCCGTTGCGTTTACGCCCGCCAGCACGCAAAGCGATTCAGCAATTTGAGCGATCGGCATTGGCTTCGCGAACACCAAGACCCACGAGCGGAAGTGGTGCGTGATTGCGAATTCCTTCCAGTCCTCGAAGAACGGCATCCCCTCCATCACCACGCTGAGGAACAGAAACGAGAGTGCTAGAATGGTCGCAGCAGCGGGCTTCATGTTGAAGCACGAGAACATGAACGCCAGACTCAACATGGTGCAGGCGTTGACCGCGAGAAGCACATGCGTCAGCGCGTAATACTTCAGACCCTCGCCCGCGCTCATAGCGTTGAATATCGTCTGACCACCGGGCAGGGGTATGAAGACAAACATACCCTTCCACTCGAACCAGCAGCGCGCAAAGAACAAGGCCATTGCCCCCAGTGCCGTGACAAGAATGGCTGAAAAAATCACGCCGGTGAGCCACTTGGTTAACAGTAGCCGGACCCGCGAGATGGGCCGAGAGAGAATCATCCGCAGGGTTCCATCCTCAGCCTCCTTCGCGACGAGGTCTCCTCCTACAAGCATCACATAAAGCGGCATGAGCAGGAGGATTTGCGGGATGAGCATCAACACCGCTACCGTGAGCGTAGAGATAAATTCGGTGGCGACGTAGCCGTTTCCCTCGAGTAATCGGGCTGTTCCGTTCTGCCAATTGGAGTAGCGGAAAGCCAGCAGCATCAGGTTCTGCGAGAGCAGGAATGCCCCGAAACCGATGTAAGTGCGCTTCTTACCGAAGAGCTTTGCCAGTTCGCTGCGGAGTTGGAGGAAGAACATATCAATGACCTGCGGTTGAGGCCTTGGCGCTGTTTCGGCTATCCTGCATGAGGTTCAGGTAGAAACTCTCCAAAGTCTCCTCTTCCTGGGCGATTTCGTAGACGGGCATGTCCATCGCCACGAGGTGGCGTACGAGGGCATCGGTCTTCACGCCGTCGGCGAGGGCGACGAGCGAGGCGTTACGTGTGTCGGTGATGAACCTCTCGGACTGCAGGCTCGCAGTGGCCTTAGCGAAATCAGCGACTTTCAAGCGAACCCATTGTTTCGTCTGCTTTGCGTCGGCGAGCGTGCCTTCAAAGACCTTCTTCCCTTGGTTGAGAACTGCAATGCGCGTGCAGAGTTGCTCCACTTCATTGAGCAAATGGGAAGACAGGAGGATGGTGAGGCCTAACTCCTTTTGCAGACGCTGGATGGTGAGCCGCATCTCGTGGATGCCCTCGGGGTCGAGGCCATCGCTCGGCTCGTCTAGGATGAGCAACTCCGGATCGGGCAAGAGCGCCTGCGCAAGGGCGAGCCGCGTCCTCATGCCATGGGAATACTTGCTCACCTTATCGTGCTCACGCCCCGTAAGGCCGACCCACTCGATAATTTTCTTGATGCGTTCCGGTGGCGTGGGCGCGGTGTAGTGGCTCAGAATTTGCAAGTTCTTCCAACCACTCAGGTAGTCGTAAAAAACTGGCGTCTCAAAAATCGCACCGACCTTGAGGAGTGCTCGTTGGCGTTCCACAGAGACGTCGTAGCCGCAAACGAGCGCCTCGCCTTCCGTCGGCCAGACTTGGCCGAGCATCATGCCGATAGCGGTGCTCTTGCCAGCGCCGTTGTGGCCGAGCAATCCGAAGATCTCGCCGCGCGAGACCGTGAGGTCGAGATCCCGGAGCGCCCAGCGGGTACCGAAGCATTTCGAGAGTTGGCGCAGTCGAATCACGGCGGGGGGGTGAGTATCGAACCGCCCACAACGAGCTGGTTTTTGATGTGCCCGTCGGCATAGAGGTAGTTCACATTCACGTCGTCACCGAGCGTGGCATGGAATTTTTCCTTGTCGAAGAAGACGGGGATTTCGGGATCCTGCAGGGAAAGGCTCAGGACCCGCAGGGCGTCAGCCGGTTGTCCATTCAGGAAGACGTTCCAGGCGTAACTGGAGCCGGTTTTCAGGAAGAGGTCCTCCCTATCCGAGGGGCATTTGAATACCTGCTTGTTGCCACCGGCGTGTCTGAGCAGGACGACGTCCATGGACTTGCCCATGGGGAACGTGCCCACAGACCGATCGAAGAGGACCGGCATGAGGTTATCGTTATCCGTCACATAGGTCTGGATGGCCAACCCTATCTGCTTCAGGTTCGAAAGGCATTTGATCGAGCGTGCCTGTTCCTTCGATTTGGCGAAGGCCGGGAGGAACAACGAGGCGAGGACGCCGATGATGGCAATCACCACGAGCAGTTCGATCAAGGTGAAAGCCGCTCGAGACCGTTGCACAGGGAATGGAAACGAGTATCGCATAAAGTCTCAACGTAAGAGGCGGCCGTTCTGCATGGCACGCTGGAGCTCATCCAGCAGCGGGGCCAACTCAGCCTTAGTCTCGGCGGAACTTTCGCTGTACAAGGCCTTCAAGCCGATGGCGGTAATCTTCTCTTGCAGTTCCTTACTGACAGGGGGTTCATTGGTGGAGCCGGTGGCGTTGGGAAACTGACCCTTGGCCCGCGCCTCGCGCAGGCGTTTCACGGCATCGGCCACGGCCTTCTGTCGCTTCTCCGGCGGGAGCTTCTCGAAGGCCCCCAGTATCTGCTTGAAGCCGGAGGGGAACGTGGCCTCGATGAACAAAGCCTTCTCATCGTCGTTCATCTGCTTGCCCCAGCGCTCGCCGATGAGATCGCGTGGCGGACGGTTCGTACCCCGCGGCCCTTCACCCTGCCCGAGGCCGTTCGTCTGGCCCGGCTCGCGCCGCTTGCCATCGGTCACATCGCCGCGCAGCTCTCGGCGCTCTTGGTTCTGAAGCTGGTTGACCATCGCGGCGAGCTTCTGAATCGCCTTCTTGCGCTCGTCGGGCGGCAGCTTATCGAGCTCCACGCTCTTGAGATACTCGCGCACCTTCTCCGGCGTCACCTTCGCACGCTCAGCCATCGAATAGCCCGCCCACGCCACAGCCCAGACCGCCAGCAGCACGACAGCGGCAATGAAGATTGGGCGTTTGCGCTGCTTAGACATCCAATAGATTCTACTTTATTAACAGTCTTTGGCGCACGCAAAAAATGACGTTCATTCGGGTAGCCAGATTATCGGAAAACTTTGACACCCCATCGTCTCCCTGTTGCCATAGGGCTCACATCTTCCACACACCATGAACCACCGCATCCACTCGCACACCTTTCTCTCGCTCATCGCCTTCGTAATCCTCGTGACCGGGCTGTCCGCGGCAGAATCAGCTCTGCCCGGCACGCAACCGCTCCGGCGCGAGGGAGACCTCTCGGTCCAGATGGTCGCGGGCATTGACCGCTTCCTGACCCGAGAGACCGCCGCCGCCTTCACCAACCGAGCCAGCCTGTGGCGGCTCGAATTCGCGTCACGCGACGCGCGCGAGAAGTCCCTCCAGCCGAAGCGCGAGCGACTTCGCAAGGCGGTCGGTGCAGTGGACGCCCGCGTACCGTTCCTCGGACCGGAATTCACCGCCATCAACTCAGCCTCGGCGCTCGTGGCGGAGACCGACGGGTATAACGTCTTCGCTGTGCGTTGGCCGGTGTTCGAGGGCGTCTTTGCCGAAGGCCTGCTCTTCGAACCGAAAGGCAAGATTACCGCACGCATCGTTGCTCTGACCGATGCCGATCAGATACCCGAGCAACTCGCAGGCCTCGCCATCGGTCTGCCCCCGGCACAGCAATGGATTCGGCGTCTCGCCGAAAACGGCTGCCAGGTGCTCGCGCCGGTGCTCGTGGATCGGCAGGCGACCTGGTCCGGCAGTCAGTTGGTCGGCCGTAACACGAACCAACCGCACCGGGAATGGATTTACCGGCAGGCCTTCGAGATGGGCCGCCACATCATCGGCTACGAGGTACAGAAAACGCTCGCCGCAGTCGACTGGTTCGTCTCCTTAAACAAGGAGCCCGACACTAAGCCACTGAAAATCGGCATCGCTGGCTACGCTGAGGGCGCACTGATTGCATTGCACGCCGCCGCGCTCGATTCGCGCGTGGACGCGACGCTCGTCAGCGGCTACTTCGACTCGCGACAGAACCTCTGGGCCGAGCCAATCTATCGCAACGTCTTCGGGCAACTCCGCGAGTTCGGCGACGCCGAGATCGCGAGCCTCATCGCGCCGCGACGACTTGTCATTGAACACAGCGTCGTTCCCAAGATTGATGGTCCGCCCACGCCCACGCCCGGTCGTTCCGGTGCAGCGCCGGGCAAATGGATTACGCCCGCGTTCGATTCGGTGAAGGCTGAAGTCTCACGTGCGCAGGCGCTGTTCACCGGCCAGACGAACATCGCCAGCGGAATTCAATTCCTCCACGACGCTGGAAAACCCTTCGCCGCGCCGATAAGCGATGGAACGCTCGAGGCCTTCTTCGATGCGCTTGGGCTCAAGAAACCGACCGCTTTCACGAAGACGCTGCCAATGGATACGCGCAAGGTGTTCGACGCCCAGCAGCGCCAACGACGCGCGGTGAAGGAGTTGGAGGAGCACACTCAGCGCCTGATGCGCCTCTCGACGGGCGTGCGTGATGACTTCTTCTGGAACCGCCTCAAGCCATCGCCCACCAACAACTGGCACGCGGCCACGCAAAATCATCGCAGTAATTTCTGGAACGAGGTCATCGGCCGGCTCCCTGCGGCCTCGCTACCGGCGAACCCGCAGTCGCGCAAGATTCAGGAATCCGAGAAATGGACCGCTCACGAAATCACCCTCGACGTCTGGCCGGATGTCTTTGCGTGGGGCTGGCTACTCCTGCCGAAGGATCTTAAGCCCGGCGAGCGCCGGCCGGTGATTGTCTGCCAGCACGGACTCGAAGGAGTGCCTGCGGACGTGGTCACGAACGACCCGAAGGACCGCGCGTTCGGCTTTTACAAGGCCTTTGCCGCGCGGTTGGCCGAGCAGGGCTACATCGTCTTCGCGCCTCATAATCCCTATCGCGGTCAGGACGCCTTCCGAGTCCTCCAGCGCAAGGCGAACCCCCTCGGGCAATCGCTCTTCTCGGTCATTCTTGCCCAGCACGATCGCATCCTCGATTGGCTCAGCGCGCAGCCGTTCGTGGATTCCAAGCGTATCGCCTTCTACGGTCTCTCCTACGGCGGCAAGACGGCGATGCGCGTGCCGGCGGTACTCGACCGCTACTGTCTCTCGATCTGCTCGGCCGACTTCAACGAGTGGGTGGAGAAGAACACGACGACCAGCGGCCGGTATAGTTACATGTTCACGCAGGAGTACGAGATCTACGAATTCAATCTCGGTCACACCTTCAACTACGCAGAGATGGCCGCGTTGATCGCGCCGCGCCCGTTCATGGTCGAACGGGGGCATGATGATGGCGTGGGAATTGACGAACAGGTCGCCTACGAATACGCGAAGGTACGCCGCCTCTACGCTCGACTCGGCGCGCCCGAGCGGACGGCGATCGAGTTCTTCAATGGCCCACACACGATCCACGGCGTGGGTACGTTCGACTTCCTGCGCCGACACTTAAACTGGCCGGTGAAGTGAGCTTCGCGAGCTAACCGTTCGCGTTCTTCAATGCTTCGCGAAAATCCGTGAAACGAGAATGAAAGCGCGTCGACGCAGGCGCCCTAGTACCACGCGGCTGTTTCACGGTAACTCGCGGTGAACTTCCGCTCTCTCCTTGATATGCGTCAGCACACGCAGGTGAATGCGGTGGATGATGTAGTCCGACCAAAGCTGCCAGTAATCGACCGGCCACATGTGATGCCGGTACCAGGTCGTCCCTTCCAGCCGCGTGCCGCCATCGGGTAGCGCGATTAGTTGAAACTGTCCTCGCTCAGAGGCGAGAAATCCATCGAGGTGGGGTGGATGAACGTTTTTGTACGGCGTCCATTCCTCCATCGGCGGCGGATTTTTCGTCACGCCAAAACGGAGTAAGCGCGGCTCATCCCAGATTTCAATCGGCTCAATAAATGGCCCCGTCGAGAACACACAGTGACGCACCGCGCCCGGGCCGTGGCCGAAAATCTCCGCACGCTGCGGATACGCCACTCCGAGCCGAAACAGCCATTCGGTCGGCGGCGGCAATTCTGTGAAAGCGACCACATGCGGCCAAACGCGCGCCGGCGGAGCCGCCACATCGAGTGAACTCCTCACCTCGAGCAACGGTGCGGTCGCATCTGCAAGCCGTTCCGTGCCGAGCATCAATGGCGCGGCGAGAAGCGCGGCGCAAAACAAGTGCGGTGATCGATGCCGACGTCGGGCAGGTTGCAGCACGTGGCCCAGCATCGCTCCCCCAAGTGCCAACGGCATCGCGAGTGGTGCGGCCATTGCGACGCAGATGACTCCTTCAATTGCCAGCAGGACAAAACCGACCGCCGCCACCACCACCGCGATACTGGCAACGGCAAGACTTTCCAGAGACGAACGCGGCACATGAACGCCATGGAGTAACACGGCGAGAAACCCCGCGATGAAAGGTAATCCGAGAAATAGTCCCCAGCCGTATTGCCGAAATCCGTAGGTGCTGAGAAGCGTTGCGCCCCACAACAGCGCGCACGAAACCGCCACGCCGGCCAGCGCGCTGCCGATTCGACTGTGAGGACAGATGCGCTCCAGCCACATCGGCTCGCGCGCGCCTGCCAAAAGCGGCGGTTCCGGTTCGTCACGACGAGGCGCAAGTGAGGCGACGAGAAACAGGAACCACTTCAACACCGGCACGACGAATAGGATGGTCAACCAAAGCGGTAACCGAGCGGAGCGTAGCCGCTGTACCGTGAGAACAATGCCTGCCCATAAAAATGGCAGCGCGGGCAGTAGCAGCTTCCATCCGTGATTCTGGACGGCTTCTGGCGTCAACCAATCGTTCTTGGCTGCGCCGCCTTGAAGATAATCTGACAGATTAATTTGCGGCGTCCCGAGCCACATCGGCAGCACGAAACGATCGATATTCCACTTAATGGCGAAGAGCAAGATTCCCCACAATACGTAATCGCGCCGACCGATGACACCGTGCCAGTTCCACAATTGGCTCGGTTTCATGGCAGCTCGAAAAAGACACGCGGGCGGCGCGACGCAACGGGCGAAACAAGCGCTCGCAACCACAACCAGATATTTCGCAACCGATGAGCCAGTATGAGTTTCATGGGTGTTTCCTTTCTGGCGCAGACGTCACTGCACATCGATCACCGAGACAATAGCGGCTCGCGGCAATCCGACGATGGGTACTGCGAGCGAGGGCGTTGATTCCGACAAGCCGGATGAGCCAACCGAGAGGCATGGACGAAATGGCGGCTTCTGCGGTTGCGATGCAAGTGTCCACAACACCCAGTAAGCGTCCGTCCGCGAGACGGAGTTTTATTTCGTTCTTCAAAAGCGATTTGCACGGCAGCGCATGAATGCGACCGCGCGCCAAGGCGCTGAGCAAAGTGGTGCCCACCGCTAGATTGCTGGCAGTGGTAGTGTGCATTTTACATCTCCGGTCATACGCATCCGCAGTTCGCGCAGGGCATCTGGCATCCGCTCGAACTGAAACTGAAAGCCACTAGCCAGCAGACGCCCCGGCACTACGCGACGGCTCTTGATAATCAACTCCGTCTCCGTTCGCAGAAAGAACGCGCCCACTTCCAGCATCCATTCCGAAGCCGGCAATCCGAACGGCATGCCGACCAATCCGCGGAAGAGGTGCATCATCTCCGCGTTCGTGAGTGGATTCGGCGCGGCGATGTTCACCGGCCCGCTGAACTCAGCGCGGGCGATGACATGCTCGATGGCGCGACAGAAGTCCGCCTCGTGAATCCACGAGACGAATTGCCTCCCACTACCCATCCGCCCGCCCAAGCCCAGACGCGCCAGACGCAGCAGCACGGGAAATACGCTGTTCGGTCCATCGCCCAGGACCATCGCAGTTCGCAACGCCACCTTGCGGGTGTGCGCCGTGGCTGTCGTATTAAAGGTCTCTTCCCACGCCCGCGCTACCTCGACGGAGAACTCATCCTTGGCCTCCGGCGTTGCGCCAATCTCGCCTGACTCATTCCACGCCGGACCGTGCGTATGCCTGTAGATGGTAGCCGTACTGGCGTTCAGCCAGACTGACGGCGGGTTTTTGCAGCGGGCTATTGCTTCGCCGAGTGTTCGAGTTGGCTTCATCCGCGAATCCATGATTTCCTCTCGGTTCTTCGTCGTGTAACGGCAATCCACCGTTCGACCGCACAAGTTCACTATCGCTGTGGCGCCCTCGAGTTCGCGGGTCCACTGACTGACCGTCTCGCCGTGCCACTGGACTTCGCGCGCGACGCGGTTCGCCTGCGGCGAGCGGGTGAAAACGATCACTTCCCAGCCAAGCGTTTTGAAATACCGCGCCAGCACTTGCCCGAGAAACCCCGAGCCTCCAGCAATGATTAGCTTCGATTCGTGCATGACGATTGGTTTCGGTGTTTTTAATTTCGTCTCCGCAAAGGCCGAGCTAGTGCTGCGCACCAAGGAACCGTAAATCGGCCAGTCCAAAGCGCTTCGGCGGCGGAAGGCCCGCGCGAATCTGCGCATCTGTAAAAGCGAGACGGGGCTTCAAATCATCCGGAACTCCCCCGCATGGCGGCAAGGGTTCCACGACTCCTTCCGATAATATCCTCACCTGCGCCAGAGAAACGAGCGGAGTGGTCATCACCCGTTCCAATGCCCAGCCAAACGCGTAATGAATCCAAAGCGGCGCACGGAAGAAGAGTGGGCTCTTACCGAGTAGGCGCGCCACGCGACGAACCGCCTCGGCCAAAGTCATCTCCTCCGGCCCCGTGATTGCCACGGTATCTCGTGTAAACCGAGCTTCAATGATGGCCGCGCGCATGACGTGAACCAAATCTTCCACCGCCAGCGGCCGAACGAGCGAGTCCTTGAAGCCAACGAATGCGAAAATTGGGAATGTGTGAAACGCATGGCTGAGATGGTCAAGCATATGGTCACCACGACCGTAGATGACCCCGCATTTCAGTACTGTGTAATCCAGACCCGATCCGCGAACGATCTCCTCGGCCGCAAACTTCGATTCGTGGTAGCCAGAACCGCAACCAGGCCGTGCACGAAGGAAGCTCGTGAGGAGAATCTTCTTCACGCCCGCGCGTTTCGCGGCAGCAACCACATGTCGCGTGCCTTCGACATGGATTCGTTGGTAGGTTTGCCGGCCAATCTCGCGGTTGATACCCGCGCAGTGCGCCACCGCTTCGCATCCGTGAAACGCAGCGGCAAGTTTTCCCTCGTCATCCGTGCCAATGGCCAAGAAGGTCGCACGCGGAAAGCCACGAATCGCTTCATCACGGCGGTCCACGCCGCGGGCAATGAGGACAACCTCATGCCCCTCCTCCGCCAACCGTCGTGCCAGATGGCGCCCGATGAAACCCGTCCCGCCTGTGATTGCAATCTTCATAGCCCTTCCTTTGAATGATTTCCTGGCACCCCGTCGTCGACGCGGCATTTCCCTGAAAAACAATAACGGTTCGCCGCGATCCAGCGGTAGCACCACCACGTGATGGCATTCAACCCAGGCAACCGCATGAGCCAACCGAGCGGCGCGATCCACCAAACTGCCTGGGCCATCGCAATCAAAGCATCCACGCCACCAACGACGACGCCGTCCGCGAGGCGGAGCTTCATTTCATTGGGCAACTCGCCTTCAGCGAGATTGAGATCGCGGCGGGCGTTTTCAGTTTGAAATGGCATCGTTTCAAAACCGCCTTGCCGCGCGATGAAGCCGAGCCTCTTCACCCAGCGGTCGCAAAACGAACACGCTCCGTCGTAGTAGAGGCGTCCTGCCACCGGGTTGGCTTTTGGAGGCACTGTGTTCATCGTGTTCTCCTAGAACAATAACCTTCTCAGCCGAGGAACTTTCTCATCTTCCCGCCGAGTTTCACGAACTTGGTCAGCGCGCCCGTCGGCCACTGGCGAATCTGGCCGTACCAATCTGTCGTGACCTCGAAAAAGTCCCCCAACTCACGGAGTTTCTGCTCGGTGTACGCGTCCGTCTCCTTGTCCTTCTCCGCCTCGATGATGCAGTCGCGGAGCACCGTGAGCATCGGGTCAATCTCCCGCTTCTTCCGCTCATCGAGCACCACGCGAAACATCTCCCACACGTCCTTTATGCTCTGGAAATGATCACGCTTGTCGCCCATCACGTGCACAAGCTTCACGATGCCCCAGCCCTGCAATTCCTTGAGACTGGTACTGACATTCGAGCGGGCGACGCCGAGCACCGCGACAATCTCGTCAGCGTTGATTGGTTTGGGGGTGATGTAGAGGAGGGCGTGAATCTGGGCAACGGTGCGATTAATGCCCCAGCGCGTGCCCATTTCACCCCAGTGCAAAACAAAGCGCTGTTCGACTGGCGAGAGTTTTTCTTTCATTTCTGTCTAAACAGAAATTACTGAAAATAACGTTCCGCGCAAGTATTATTTTGTAAGCTCAGAAAGCGGCTGGGAAAACCCGCGAACTAGACCTCGTAGTCGAAGACAGCCGCCGTCTCGACCTTCGGGAGGAGCAGTTGTCGGATGCGCTCGTGCTCGGGGTGCGGCAGATAGGCGTCGCGGGCGGCGGCGTCTGTGAAGGTCATAAGCAACCCGTGCGTGAACCCCTGACTTAGCCCTTCAGGACTGTTGTTCGGTCCGGCTGAGTAGTTCTCGATGCCAGGTACACTCTCCGTCATTTCGAGCACTTCGCTGAAGAGACCGTGAATCTCCTCCGATGTGACCTCGGGCTTGAACTTGAAAAGGACAATGTGATTGAGCTTCGACATATAAAAAGAACGGGGCTTTGTCCGCCGACAGTGGCTGGCAAAGCCCCGAGTTAAAGTCTGGTTTACTTTGCGGCCAAGGCGGCTTCGATCGCCTTTATGACCTCGGGCGCGTCCGGCTTCGTCCGCGGCTCAATGCGCAGCAGCACCTTGCCGTCGCGACCAACGATGAACTTGCCAAAATTCCATCCAATGTCCTTACCACCCTCGCCGATGAGCGACTTATAGAGCGGATGGCGGTTCGCGCCGTTGACTTCGATTTTGTCGAACATCGGGAAAGTCGCCTGATACTTCGAGGCGCAGAACTCCTTGATCTCCGCGTTGGTGCCCGGCTCCTGCTTGCCGAACTGGTTACACGGGAAGCCGGCCACGACAAGGCCCTGCGCCTTGTACTTCTGGTAAACCTCCTCGAGCTGCTTGTACTGCGCGGTGAGGCCGCACTTCGAGGCAACATTCACCACGACTACCACTTTGCCTTGGAACGGCTTAAGGGAGGACTCCTTGCCGTCTATATCCTTGAGCGGGATGTCGTAAAGGGACTTGGTTTCGGCGCGGGCGACGAGGGCTAGGACCAGTGAGCAAAGGGCAATCAATGTTTTCATCGGCACGGATTATGGACGGGAACGAAAGAAAGTCAAACGCCGCGTGCGGTTAATTCTGGTCGCCAGAATGCCGGCGCAAACCGACCTGCTGGGCGATGTCGTCGAATTCCTCGCGACTCACCTCCTCGAGTTGCTTGCCGCGGCCCTTGAGCTTCTCGTTAATCTTGATGGCCTTCTCAGTCATCTCCTCGTGCGTCTCTTTCGAGCCGCCGACCAGCGCGAAGTTCTCGCCCGTGGTCACGCGCTTGTGCCCGTCGGAATCGAGCCCCACGCCGAGCATCATCGCCTTCGCTTTTTTCTTCGGAACCTTCGCCATCCCGGAAAAATTAGTTGTCCCCATCAGAAGTTCAAAGAACAAAATGTGGCTGTCGAAATACTGACATGGATTCCTCGATGACGGTGGACCTCGTTTCTGATACTCTCGGTTGTGCGATGAACCGCTTCTCGCAACAACTGACCGCGCACCAACTCAGCCTCCGGCGCGACGCACTCGTCACGTTGCAACTCAACCTCGGCCGCCGCTGCAACCAAGCCTGCCGTCATTGCCATGTGGATGCTGCACCGTGGCGGCCGGAGATGATGGATGCCGCGACCGCCGGGCGCATTGCTGATTGGATTCGCCACCACCGCCCCCGAGTCGTGGATATCACGGGTGGCGCACCCGAGCTGAACGAACATTTCCGATTTCTCGTCGAGACGGCACGTAGCACCGGTGCGCGCGTCATCGACCGCTGCAACCTCACCATCCTTGAAGAAGAAGGCTTCGACTGGCTTGCAGAATTCCTCGCGTCAACTGAAGTCGAAGTAATCGCCTCCCTCCCCTGCTACCTCGAAGAGAACGTCCGACGCCAGCGCGGCGACGGCGTGTTCACTAAGAGCATCGCTGCGCTCCGCCGACTGAACGCCCTCGGCTACGGCACGCGTCTTCCGCTCCACCTCGTGTACAATCCGGTTGGCGCCACGCTCCCGCCGCCACAAGCCGAGCTCGAGGCCGATTACAAAGTCGTCCTCGCGCGCGATCACGGCGTCGTTTTCACCCACCTCTTCGCAATCACCAACCAACCAATCGCTCGCTTCGCCGAGGACCTCCGTCGACAGAACCGCTGGGACGAATACCTTGAACTACTTGCCGTGAGCTTCAACCCAGCGACCGTGGAGGGGTTGATGTGCCGTAACACGCTCAGCGTCGGTTGGCGGGGTGAACTCTTCGATTGCGACTTCAACCAGATGCTGGGGATGCAGCTAAGCAACGGCTCTCCCCTGCACCTCTGGGATGTTACTCCCGCCGATCTCATCGGTCGCAGCATCCAGACTGGCATCCATTGCCTTGCCTGCACCGCGGGTTGCGGCAGCAGTTGCAGTGGCACGCTGGCCTAATGAATCATCCGCCGCAGCCGACGTGAAGGCCGCTTGGACGGCTAGAGGTTACTTGAAGACGGCTTTCACCACGCCGTCGGTTAGGTCAAGAAGCGGCCCCGGATAAACGCCGAGGAAAATCATGCCCGCGATGCAGACGTACAGGGAGAGTCGCGCGGGCAGCGAGAGAGGAATGGGTGAAAGGTCGCCCACGCCCTTCGACCAGAAAATCGCTTTCACCACACCAAAATAGTAGTAGAGCGAGATAACGACGCCCGTGAGGCCGACAGCGATCAACGTGTAGTACGCAGAGCGGAGCGCTGTTTGATCGGGACTGCTGGCTGATTCAACCACGGCTTTTAGCAGTAGAAATTTTCCGAAGAACCCCGCGAGCGGCGGGACGCCGGCGAGGGAGACCATCGCAAGCGTCAAGGCCGTGGCCAGGAGGGGCGAACGCTGGTGCAGGCCTGCGAAAAGGCCGACGTCATCCTCCTGTGACGTCTGTCCAGCGGTGCTGCGGGTCACAATGCAGATGACGAGGAACGCGGCCAGCACTGTGAACAGATAGCCGCCGAGGTAATAGAGAATGGCGGAGACGCCGTTGAGATTCAGGGCCGAGAGACCGAGGAGCAGGAAACCCGCGCTTGCGATGCTCGAGTAGCCGAGCAGTCGTTTGATATTCCGCTGCGGAATCGCGCAGAGACTGCCGTAAAGGATGGTGACTCCAGCCGCCACCATGAGCAGCTTGGCCGAATGTCCGGCGAGATCCGGCACCGCCGTGAGGAGCACGCGCAGGAGCAGCACTACGCCCGCCGCCTTCGAGCCGACGGCGAGGAAGGCGCTCACCGGCGTCGGAGCGCCTTGATACACATCCGGAGCCCATATCTGCATCGGCACCGCGGCAATCTTGAACCCGAGCGCGACCATCACGAGCACAATGCCAAACTGGAAGAGCCCTTGATGAGCGAGACTGTGGTTTGCCTCAATCTTCGCGGCGATCTCCGGGAAGGACATCGTACCCGACGTGCCGTACACGAGCGCGATGCCGAAGACGAGGAAGCCGGATGAGAGTGCGCCGAGGATGAGATACTTCACACCCGCTTCGAGCGAGGCCTGACGGCCACGTTGGAAGCTCGTGAGGACGTAGAACGTCACCGTGATTAATTCGATCGCGACGAAGAGCATCACGAAGTTGTTGGCAGAGGCGGCGAACATCATTCCGGCCAGCGCAAAGAGCACCAGCGCGTAGAATTCCGAGAGACCCGAGGCAATGCGGTCGGCAAACTCCGTCTGCATCACCAGTACGAGAATGGCTGCGACAAGAAAGAAGCGCTTGAAGAAGAGCGCGAGACCATCGAACAGGTAGCCGCCGCCGAAGCCCACCGCCTCCTGCGGAATCGGCACCACGAAGGTCGCCACCAGCACCAGCAGCAGCGAGAGCGCCGCGGCGAGGCCGAGACCGCGCCGACGCTCGGGCGGCGTCCAGAGGTCCAGCAACAGCAGACCCAACCCGAGCAGGACCACTGCGATCTCGAATCCGATCAACGAGGCGTTCATTCGCTTAAGTTCTTCACGCCGACCGTCACGGACGGCTTCAGGACGGCTCGGGCGTCCTTCACAATCTGTTTCACGACCGGCTCAATCTTGCGCGTCAAGAGCGCGGGATAAAATCCGAAGAGGAGCAGCGCCCCGAGCAGCAGGGCAAATGGCAGCCGGCGCCAAGGCGTGGCGACGTCCTTCACCGCGTGCCACTGCTCCGGCAGCGAGCCGTGCAGGACGTTCCGGACCGCGCGCAACATGTACACCGCACCGATTACGAGCGCGCCCCACACGGCGATGATGGTCACCACGCGAAACTCCGTCCACGCGCCGAAGAAGACCAGTGCCTCGCCGGCGAAGTTGGCGAAGCCCGGCAGTCCACAGCCAGCCATCGCAGCCATCACGAGCGCCGCCCCGAAGAAAGGCATCTGCCGCAGCAACCCACCGAGCTTCTCCATCTCGAGCGTCTTCGTCTGCTGGTAGAGATAGCCGCTGAGGCCGAACGACAATGCCGCGAGGAAGCCGTGCGCGATCATCACCAGCACCGCGCCGGTGACGCCGAGGACGTTCAAGCTGGCAATACCGAGGAAGACGAAGCCCATGTGCGCGACGCTGGAGTTGCCGATGAGGAGATTCAGATCCTTCTGCTTCATCGCGACGAGGCCGCAGTAGATAATGTTACCGAGACAGAGCAGCGCGAGCCACTGCATCCACATCGCCGCACCCTCGGGCATCATCGGCAGCGCAATCCGGATGAGGCCGTACAGACCGAACTTCTTCAGCACACCCGCGTGCAGCATCGCCGTGGGCGTCGGCGCGGAGCCGTAGCCGAGCGGTGCCCACGTATGAAACGGCCAGAGCGAGACGAGAATGCCGAAACCGAATAGAAGCAGCGGGAAGATGAACTGCTGCGCTGAGCCGTCCATCGCCTTCCCACGGAAATGCTCGGTCATCGACACGAGGTCGAACGTGCGTTTGCCCTCGGGCATCTGCAAGTAGAGCGCGAGGAGGCCGATCAGCGCCAGCAGTGCGCCGATGCTCAGATAGAGCGTGATTTTAAAAGTCGCGTAATCCTTTTCCTCACCACGGCCCCAAACGCCGATCATGATGAACGTCGGCACTAGCGCCAGCTCGTGGAAGAAGTAGAGGAAGAAGACGTCGAGCGAGGCGAACGCGCCGAGGATACCGCCTGTCATCGCCAACAGCAGGATGTAAAACTCCTTCTCGCGCTCCTGAACTTCCCACGCGCAGCAGCACGCCGCAAAGGCGACCAACGCGCCCATCAGCACGAGGCCGACGTTCAGACCATCCACGCCCACGTGGTAGTTGATGCCGAGCGACGCCACCCACGGCAGCTTTTCGACGAACTGATATTCTGTGGCAGCAGCCGTGTCGAACTTCACGAACATCACCACCGCCAGCACGGCTGAGGTGAAGGTCGCCGCCAGTGCGATCAGACGAGTGAGGAAGCGAAAATTGCGCGGCACGAAAGCCAGCAACAGCGCCGCCAGCAGCGGCCAACCGAGGATGTGGGTCAGGAGTGACATTTTTCGTTAGCCCAAAACCACATAGAGCAAAACCACCACGCCCGCGACGAGCACGAAGGCGTAGGTCTGCAGGTTGCCTGTCTGGAGCAGACGCAGGGCCATGCCTGTCAGTTCGGTCGTCCCGTGCGTGCCGCGCACGACGAGCCACGCGATGATCCAACGGTCGAACCAGTCGACCACCGTCGCCAGCGCCCCCTGGGTACAGGCGATGAGCTTCGCGTACAACTCGTCGAAATAGAATTTGTTACGCAACAGGCTGGCTACGCCCGGCGAGACGGCCGGAATCGGATCGCTCAGCGCCTTGCGATAAAGTGTCCACGCTGCAATCAATCCAATCGCAAAGGCACCGAGACCGAAGGCGACCGCGACGTTGTGGTTGCCCAGCGTCGGTTTGCCGAGCACGGAAATATAGCGCTCCTTGATGCCTACAAAACCGGCAACGGCCGTCAGCGCAGCGAGAAAAACGAGCGGCCACGTCATCACGGGCGGTGATTCGTGGGCGTGATCGCGGGCCTGTGATTTCGCTGGGCCTGTGAAGGCCACGAAGACGAGGCGAAACATATAGAACGTGGTAAGCATCGCCACGAACACGGCGATGGCGAAGAGCGCCTTGTTGTTGCCGAGCGCAAGCGCGAGAATCTCGTCCTTACTGAAGTAGCCACTCAACGGCGGCACACCGCAAAGCGCAAGCGTAGCAAGCAGGAAGGTCGCGAAGGTAATCGGTAGCTTCGCTTTCAGTCCGCCCATCTTCCAGATGTCCTGCTCATGATGCAGCGCATGGATGACAGAACCGGCACCGAGGAAGAGCAACGCCTTGAAAAAGGCGTGCGTACTGAGGTGGTACATCGCAGGAGCCGGCCCGCTCAAGCCGACGGCCATCACCATGTAGCCGAGCTGCGAGAGCGTGGAATAGGCGAGGATGCGTTTGATGTCGCTCTGCTGAACCGCCATCAGCGCCGCGAGCAAGGCTGTGATACCGCCAATCCAAGCGATGACCATCAGCGCGTCCGGCGTGAAGAGGAAGAAGACACGGCAGAGCATGTACACGCCGGCGGCCACCATCGTCGCGGCGTGGATGAGCGCTGAGACGGGCGTGGGGCCTTCCATCGCGTCCGGCAGCCAGACGTGCAGCGGGAACTGGGCGGACTTGCCGACGCAGCCGCAGAAGATCAGCAGACCGGCGGCAGTCGCAGCTCCGCCGAGCGCCGCAGGATTAGCTTTCAGTGTGTCGGCGAGCGTACCGAAGTTGATTGAATCAAGCGTGGACCAGACGAGCAGGATGCCGAGCAGAAAGCCGAAGTCGCCCACGCGGTTGGTGAGAAAGGCTTTCTTGCAGGCCTCCGCCGCCGAGGGTCGCTCGAACCAGTGACCGATTAGCAGATAACTCGAGAGACCCACCAACTCCCAGAAGATGAACATCTGCACGAAGTTCGCCGCCAGCACGATACCGAGCATCGAAAAGGTGAACAGGCTCAAGGAAGCGAAGTAGCGCGAGAAGCCGCGGTCCTCCTGCATATAGCCGAAGGAATAGATGTGGATCGCGCTACCCACGCCCGTCACGACGAGCAACATCAAGAGGCTGAGCTGATCGAGCTTGATTCCGAAATCGATGTAGAGATTGCCGACGTGCAGCCACGGGAGATTGAACGTCTCCGGGTCAGGCAGGGTTTCGGCCGAGAGCTTTGTAAAGAGAACAACGCTGAGCACGAAGCTCGTGAGAACCGCTGCAATGGAAAGGGCGGCGCTGGCGGTCTTGTTCCGCTGTGTGAAAAGCGCAATCACCGCCGCGGCGACCAGCGGCAGGAAGAGGATGAACCAAGGCAGTGCGTGGGTGTTCATCAGAGCTTCAGAGTGGTGAGATCTTCCACGTGAGCGGACTGGCGCTTGCGGTAGAGCGCGACGATGAGCGCGAGCCCGACGGCTACCTCCGCCGCCGCCACAGTGATAATAAAGAAGACCATCAACTGACCGTCGAGGTTGTCATTGAATCGCGAAAAAGCGACCAGCGCGAGGTTGGCGGCGTTGAACATCAACTCCAGCCCCATGTACATGATAATCAGGTTGCGCCGCACCACCACGCCGAGCAGACCGAAGCAGAACAGCAGCCCACTCACCATCAGGTATTGTTCGAGCCCGACGTTCACTTGAGATCCTTTTTGCTCAGTAGAATCACGCCGACCATCGCCACGAGCAGGAGCACGGAGACGATTTCAAACGGCAGCAAATATTGTGTGAACAGCGCCTTGCCGAGCGCGGCGGTGTCCGACCCCTTCACCGCGACGAGCTTCAAACCTTCGCCCGCCTTCGATTCGCGGATGGTTTTGAAAAGAATGAACCCGAGACCAATCACGGACACACCGCCGAGCGCGATGGAAAAACGGCTGAAGCGTCGGCGCTCCTCTTCCTTGATGTCCAGCAGCATGATGACGAATAGGAAGAGTACCATCACCGCACCGGCATAGACGAGGATCTGCACCGCCGCGAGGAAGAAGGCTTGGAGCAGGACGAACAGGCCGGCCATCGAAATCATCGTCAGCACGAGGAACATCGCGCTCGTCACCGGGTTTCGGCTGAACGGATTGGCGACGCAGAGGAAAGCGAACAGCAACGTCAGCGCGGCGAAAATGTAGAAAAGTACGTTCTCCATTTTCGTTCAGTCCTTCACCGGAAACGTCTCCTGCCCCTTCGCCTCCTCGAGCTTCTGCTTCCATTTCTGCACGCCAGCGTGCGTCCCGCCGAGCGCGAGGAGCTTCTCCTTGTTGTAGATCATCTCGTCGCGGGTTTCGCCGGTGAGGGAGTAGTCGCGCTGGAGGAAAATAGCCTCCTCCGGGCAGACTTCCTGGCAGAAGCCACAGAAGATGCAACGGAGCATGTTGATCTCAAATTCCTTCGGTGTCTTCTCCGCGTTCGCACGGTCGGCCTTGAGGCTGCTGTCGCCAGGCGGAATAATCTTAATCGCCTTCGGCGGGCAGACGAACTCGCAGAGTTGGCAGGAGACGCACTTCGTATCACCAGCCTGATCGCGCACGAGATACGGCGCACCGCGATAACCTTCTGGCACCACCCACTTCTGCTCGGGATACTGCATCGTGACCGCCTTGCCGCCGAAGACGGTCCGGATGAAATGCTTCCCCGTCACCTGCAAACCGCCGAGAAGCGTCGGCAGAAAGAGGCGTTCCCACAAAGTCAGATTCGCACGTTTGACAATCATCAATCGGCTTTCATTTTGGGTGTAGCGCCCACAGAACCACAGCCGTCAACACGATATTTACCAGGGCGAGTGGAACAAATCGACGCCAACCGAGATCCATCAGCTGATCATAGCGGAAACGGGGCAACATCCAGCGCACCCAGATGAACACGACCATCAGGAACAGCATCTTGCTCACAAAGATGCCGATGTGCGCAAGCCCCATGGCAAAGGTCGTCGCCGATTCGTTGAGTCCCGCAAACGGCAGCGTCCAGCCACCGAAGAACAGTACCACCATCATCGCAGAGGCCGCGATCATCGCCGTGTATTCCCCGATAAAGAAGAGCGCGAACTTCATCGAACTGTATTCCGTGTGGTAGCCACCAACCAACTCCGTCTCTGCCTCCGGCAAATCGAAGGGCAAACGGTTGGTTTCAGCGAACGCCGCCACGAGGAAGATGACGAACGCAATCGGCTGCTTGAATACCAACCACGCGCCATCCGCTTGGTACGCTATCACCTTCGAGAGATTCAGATCGCCCACGAGCATGAATATCGGAATCACGCTCATCCCCATCGCGATTTCGTACGAGATCATCTGCGCGCTCGAGCGGATGCCGCCGAGGAAGGAGAACTTCGAGTTGCTAGCGTAACCGGCCAGCACGAGGCCGTAAACGCCGAGCGAAATGATGCCGAAGGTGAAGAGGATACCGACGTTCAAATCGGCGATTACCATCTTCTGATCTCCGAGCTTGGAGCCGAACGGGATCACCGCGAGCGCGAGCATCGCCGGCACTACCGCGATGGCCGGCGCGATCCAGAAATAAACTTTACGCACATGCGCCGGCGTAAAGTCTTCCTTCAAAAATGATTTTAGCCCGTCAGCTAAAGGATGAAAAATGCCAAGTCGCACGAGAATCGGCCCCACCACCGGCAGATATTTCACGAAGAATGGCGTGGCGCGATTTGGCCCCACTCGATCCTGAATCCACGCGGAAACTTTGCGCTCTACGAGTACGGCGTAGGCGACAATCGGCAGCACTGCCCCGAAGAGCACGATGCACACCTTCAGCGTAGTGAAGATTACGAACTCCTGCTCCCAGCTCAGGCCGCTGAAGAATTGTTTGATCGCCTCCATTGCGCTCAGCTTTTAAATCGACACGCTCTTCCCAGTGTCCCCGAGTTCGGCCCACTTCAGTCCAGCGAAGGCGGGGACCTCGGCGGTCATCTGGTTGAACAGGCCTTCGATGGTCGAGAAACCGTTCTGACCGGTCACGTTGTGAACCAACTCGTGCAAGAACTCCCACTCCGGCCGGGCGTCGCCCTTCGGCTCAACGGCTTTTATGAACTTCTGCACTCGACCCTTCACGTTCGTTAACGAACCGCGCTTCTCGACATGCGCACAGCCGGGCAGCAGCACGTGCGCCGCGGCGGTCGTGTCGTTCGGCAGAATGTCGCTGACGATGAGCGTCTCGAGCTTCGCCAGCAGGTCGGCGCCGATGCCGTGTTTCGTCACGTCCTCGCCACAGACGACCAGCGTCTTGATTGCGCCACTGCGGATGCCGTCGGCGATCTTTTTCAGATTGGAACCCATCTCCGCAGCCGCGATTCCCGTGAACCGCGCGCCGTTCGTATTAGGGTTCTTGTCCGCGCTGACGAGCAGCTTATCCGCCTGCCCGACGCGGGGGACGGAGTCGGTGACCGCGCCGAGCTTCTTCGCAAGCTTGGCGAGCAGGTAAAGCTCCTCGTTCGTCTGCCGCGCAGAGCCGACGATTCCGACGGAACCCGCGACGGCCTTGGTGAGCTTCTCGGAAATCTCTTTCAGGGCGGCGGCCCATGTGGATTTCTGGCCTCGCACCAGCACGTCCTTCAAGCGGTCTTCGCGGCCGATCCACTTGTAGTTCAGACGTCCGGAGTCGCACATCCAAGTGGAATTGACAGCGTCGTTCTGGCGCGGTTCGTAGCGGTAGATCTTCTCCTCGCGCGAACCGACAATGGTGTTGCAACCGGTGCCGCAGCTCGTGCAGAGGGACTTCGTCTCCTTCATGAACCAGACTCGCATCTGGAACCGGAAATCCTTCGAGGTCAGCGCGCCCACCGGACAGAGGTCCACGGTGTTGAGCGTGTAATTATTGTCGAACGCGCCTTCCTTCCAGGCGGCAATCGTGTTGTAGCTGCCGCGGTTCACGATGCCGAGGGCGTCGTCGCCCACGATGTCCTTCGTGAAGCGGATGCAGCGGGTGCAGAGAATGCAGCGTTCGTCGTCGAGCACGATGCGCGGCCCGAGGTCCACGGCCTTGGGCTTGTGCACCTTCATCTCGACGAAATGGCTCTGCGCCTGACCGTGCTCGACGGAGTATTCCTGCAACTTACACTCACCGGCCTGATCGCAAATTGAGCAGTCGAGCGGATGGTTGATAAGCAACGATTCAAGCACCGCCTCGCGCATCTGCTTCGTCGCAGGCGAACTCGGATAAATCTCCATGCCCGGCGAAATCGGCGTGGCGCAGCCAATGGCACCGCGCGGCGTACCCGGCTCGTAGGGAAGAACTTGCTTCGCGATTTTCGGCGAACCGTCCTCGTTCACCACGGGCTTTCGGTCGGGACCCATCATCGGCGTGCCAAACTCGACGAGGCACATGCGGCAGTTGCCGGCGACCGGGAGCTTGGGGTGATAGCAGTAGTGCGGGACGTCGATGCCGGCAAGGGCGCAAGCCTGCAGCATCGTCGTCGGCTCGAGCTTGCCCTCCCAATTGGGCATCGCCTTCGGCACCTCAATCTCGCGACCGTCCACCTTGATTTTGATCTTGTCGACCGGCGGCGGCGGCGCGGGCGCGGCGGGCTTAGCTTCGGTTGTGATTGCTGGTGACGACATCAAATTACTCCCCGATTTGTTGCCAAGATTTTTTAACCGCCTCGGCCAATTTGGTAAAGAGCTTCGCGTTGTCCTTAATCAGTTTTTTGTCAAAAGTCATTCTCAGCTTTTGCCCGCCACTGTCATAAGGCCTCACGTCGTAAGACAATCCCTTTCGATCCAATTCATCCGTAATTGGAGACAGGTTTGAATCCGTAAACCAACAGGATATGCGCGACTTCCCGTTACTGCGCTTCCGGAAAGTAAAAAAGATTCTCCCATCAAAACGCAGCGCCAGGTAGTTCTTTGTGAATGTGCTCGCCAGAGGAAATTGTGCGACCCTCGAAAACGCCTCGGCGTTCGCCACATTCGCCGGCTCATTGGCCCTCCACCAATCCTCTCCAAAACTGCCTTCAGATTCGCTCGCTTCTTCCTCTGGGCCTCTGAGCACGTCCAGAATCTTTGTGAAATGCAAAGCGCGCTTGCCACCGACTTCGATGATGTTCGCTTGGATAGCGACGATAGGAATCGAATTACCTAACAACTGGACGACATTGAAAAAACGTCTCGTAACCGTTTCTGCTACCAACACGGCAATGTGCTGTTGTTTGGGCCGTCGCTTCCGCTCCAAGTCCCAGTATTCGATTGTCCGAATAATGTGGCTCTCGTCCGTTTCACCGAGCATGACTTCGACCTCATACATCGTTCCGCTTTCCGAGTCGCGCAATAGCAAATCAAGTCGGCCACCGCTTGATTGACGGTGCTCTTTTGAAATCACATCCAAGTCCCCCAGCCCTAAAATGATAGGGTTCTTGAAGATTTCGTCCTGCAACCAATACTCATCCTTTCCAGACTCGCGGATGCCCGACGTTTTCGATATGGCGATGCCGTTCGACATGGTTTAGTCGTTCGGATTCACAGCGGCTTTTTGCGGGGCAATAGCGCCATGCTTCGCCTCGTCCGCCGCACCCTTGGCTTCAAAGTCTTCCTTGAACTTCTTCACAAAGCTCAACACCGGCCAGGCGCAGCCCTCGCCGAAGGCGCAGATGGTTCGACCCTGGATGTTCTGCGCGATGTTCAGCAGATAGTCAGCATCCTGCTTGCGGCCTTGCCCATGCGTCATGCGGTGGAGCGCCTTGCTCATCCAGAGGGAACCTTCGCGGCAGGGCGTGCACTGACCGCAGCTCTCGTGCGCGTAAAAATCGGCGATGTTCGCGAGGCACTCGACGATGTCGCGGCTGTCGTCAATCACGATGACGGCGCTGGAGCCAGACATGGTACCAGCCTGCTGGAGCGAATCAAAATCGTACGGCAGGTCGAGCAGCGGCACGTCCACCTTGGTCATCTGCCCGTCAGCGCCCTTGCGGTTGAGTTTGAAAACTTCGCCGGCCTTCAGAACTTTCGAGGAGGAGCCACCCGGGATGATGGCTTTCAACTTCCGTCCATCGAGGAGGCCACCGCCAAACGCTGGATCATTGATGAGTTCACCAAGCGTCGCTTTGCCAACTTCAATTTCGTAGTAGCCGGGGCGCTTTACATCGCCGCTCAAACTCACGATGCGCGTGCCGGTATTGTTCGGCGTGCCGAGCTTGGCGTATTCAGCCGAGCCCATCGTGACGATGTGCTTCACGTGGCAGAGGGTCTCCACGTTGTTCACGATGGTTGGGCACATGTAGAGGCCGAGCACGGCGGGGAAATAGGGCGGCTTGATTCGCGGATAGGCGCGCTTGCCCTCGAGCGATTCAATGAGGCCGGTCTCTTCGCCACAGATGTAAGCGCCCGCGCCGCGATGCACCCAGATATCGAGGTCGTAGCCGGTGCCGAGAATGTTCTTGCCGAGGAAGCCCTTCGCGCGGGCCTCCTCCAAAGCGCGGTTGAGGATGCGGGCGCCCTCGGGGAACTCGCCACGGATGTAGATGTAAGCAAGCTTCACGTCGTTCGCCCAACAAGAGATGATCATCCCTTCGATGAGCTGGTGCGGATCCTTGTGAATGATCTGGCGATCCTTGAATGTACCCGGTTCCGATTCGTCGGCGTTGCAGATGAGATAGATCGGCTTGCCGCTCTTGCGGTCCACGAAACTCCACTTGAGACCAGCCGAGAATCCTGCACCACCGCGGCCACGCAGGCCGCTCTTGAGCACTTCGTCGCGGATGACCTCCTGCGCGGTCATCTTCTTACCATCCGGTAACTCACGTGGCGCGGTAGCGACAGATTTCTTCAGCGCCTCGTAGCCGCCGTGACGTACGTAACACTCCATGTCCGGGGTGTAACCGGGCTGGTCAGCGTCTTTGAGAATGAGTCGAAATTCCTGAGGCATAATCAATCTGCGCCTTGACTCGAAAATGAAAAACGATACGCTGCGCCTCCCCATTGCCAGATGGTGTAACGGTAGCACAAGTGACTCTGGATCACTTTGTCATGGTTCGAATCCATGTCTGGCAACCAATCCCTCACTTGCAGCCTCCCATTATCGCGTCCGCCTTCTGCGGCGTGACACCCTCGTGGAACTCCTCGTTGCACATCATCACCGGCGGGGTACCGCAACTCGCGAGGCACTCGACGAACTCGATGGAGAACTTGCCGTCCGGCGTCGTCTGCAGGCCGTGCTTGTGCGCGTCCATGCCGAGCTTGGTGCAGAAATGATCGTAGAGCTTGTGCGAACCGCCGAGCGCGCATGAGAGCGTACGGCAAACCTTGATCTGATGTCGGCCGGCTGGCGCTTGCCGTAACATCGGGTAGAAGGTGACCAACTCCCAGATGTTGATCGGCTGCAGCTCAAGTTTCTTGGCGACCCACTCTGCCGCATCGCGTGAGATGTAACCGCAATGCTCCTGCACCGCGTGGAGCAACATGAGCGAAGCGCTCCGCTTCTGCTGGGGGTAGTGCGACATCAACTCGTCAATCTCGGCCTCAAGCGCGGCTGTGGGCTGGAAACTCATCGGTCGCATTCTCCCATCACGAAATCAATCGAGCCGAGGATGCTCACCACGTCGCTCATCGTGTGGCCGGGCAGCACGTGCGGCAGGATACTTAGGTTACAGAACGACGGCGCACGGATTTTCAGACGGTGCGGCGTACCGCCGCCCTTGCTGTTGATGTAGAAGCCGAGTTCGCCCTTCGGATTCTCGGCTCCGAAATAGACCTCGCCGACCGGCGCGTTCATCCCCTGCGTCACGAGCAGGAACTGGTGAATCAACTCTTCCATGCTCGTCATCACCTTATCCTTCGGCGGCAGGACAATCTTGCCATCAGCCACGTTCACCGGTCCGCCCGGCAACTTGTCGAGGCACTGGCGGATGATTCGTACGCTCTGGCGCATCTCTTCCATCCGCACGAGATAACGGTCGTAGCAATCACCCACCGAACCAACCGGCACATCGAATTCCAGCTCGTTGTACACGAGGTACGGATGCGCCTTGCGCAGGTCGTGGTCCACGCCGCTGCCACGCAAGTTAGGGCCAGACAAACCAAAATCAATCGCATCGGCGGCAGAGATGATGCCGACATCTTTAGTGCGATCCACGAAGATCGGGTTGCGCGTAAGCAACTTCTCAGACTCGTCGAAGTTCACGACCACTTCGTCGCAAAACTTCCGCACCGCATCGGTCCAGCCCGACGGCAGGTCGCGCGCGAGTCCGCCGATACGAGTGTAACTCGTCGTGAAACGCGCGCCGGTGAGCGATTCACACAAATTGTATATCTTCTCGCGCTCGGTGAACGTGTGCAGGAAAACCGTGAGCGCGCCGACATCCATCGCGAAGGCGCCGAGACCGAGCAGATGCGCCGAGACGCGGGCCAACTCGCAGCAGATCACGCGAATGTACTGACAGCGCGGCGGGAGCTTGTCGTGGATGCCGAGCAACTTCTCCACCGCGAGCGCGTAGGCGACGTTGTTCGCCAGCGGCGCGAGGTAATCCAGCCGATCCGTGTACGGGATGAACTGGGTATAGGTCATGTTCTCGGCGATTTTCTCGTCGCCGCGATGTAGATAACCGACGTCCGGAATGGCCTTGGTGATAATCTCGCCGTCCATCTCGAGCACGATTCGGAGCACGCCGTGCGTGGACGGGTGCGACGGCCCCATGTTCAGGATCATCTTTTCGCCCTGCACGTCCTGCAGTTCCTCAGCGGCCGAAGCCGCGCGGGCCGCGGGCTCCTTGAACTGGATGTCGTGAACGCTAGGCATGGAAATCACTTCTTCGGCTCGACGGAATCGGTCTCTGGAATGCGGACACGCGGCTCACGGGCGATGGTGTCCTTGCCACCGGCGACCGTGACGAACGGGCCGCCCTCGAGCGGCGCGGACTTGGTGAAGGCGACTTCAGGCAAATCAGTCGGCTTACCGGCGAGTGGAAAATCTTTGCGCAACGGAAAGTACGGATAGCCGTCCCACATCAGAATGCGCCGCAGGTCGGGATGGCCCCGAAAACGCACGCCCATCATGTCGTAAATCTCGCGCTCGTGCCAATCGGCCGTGCGCCAGACGCCACTGATTGTAGGCAACTCGGACTTCTCCTCGCTCACGCTCGTCTTAATGCGGAGATGGCAGCGATGGGCCATGCCGTACAATTCGTAAACCAAGGTCCAGCGCGGATCCTCGCCGTAGTTGTCCACGCTCGAAAGATCAACCAACGAGTCACAACCGAGGGTTTGCTTCGCGAAGGCGCAGACCTCGGTGATACGTTCGGCGTCAGCCAGCGTCACTGTGATTTCGCAACGGAACTCGGTTGGGGCGGAGATGAGGTCACCGAACTTGGCCTTGAGTTGCTGGGCTAATTCGAGGGGGGTCATTCCGGTTGAAAACACAAGGTGAAGGGGTCAGCCAACGCTCTTCTGTGTGGCGATGAGCGGCTCTTTGCCGATTTTATTCTGCAACTTCATAAGTGCGTCAAGCAACGCTTCCGGGCGCGGCGGGCAGCCAGCCACGTACACGTCCACAGGAATGATATTGTCCACGCCCTGCAGCACAGAATAGCTGCGATACATCCCGCCGGTCGAAGCACAAGCGCCCATCGCGATGACCCATTTCGGCTCAGCCATCTGATCGTAAATACGGCGAACGGCGAGCGCCATCTTGTAAGTCACGGTGCCAGCCACGATCATAACATCCGACTGGCGAGGGGAAAAGCGCATGACCTCGGAGCCGAAGCGGGAGATGTCGTAACGACTCGCGCCAGCGGCCATCAACTCGATTGCGCAGCAGGCCAGACCCATCGGCATCGGCCAGAGAGAATTCTGACGGAACCAGTTCAACGCAGCATCCACGCGCGTTACAACAACGTCGCCCTCAATCTTTGAGTTGTAGCCAATCTCAGTCTGCGTCAGCATAAGTCGGAGGGATGGCAGAAACCACCTTTGCGGGAGAAAGCTAATCAGCGACCATGGGTGGGGCAAGTGAATTAGTGATTTTTTTCACAAGCTGCCAACATCCCGCTTCCCACGCCCAATTCACGCCTGTTTCTGCACAGCTCGATGGATGGATTCCTCCTAAGATTTTACTCCCTTGACGAAACCTGCATCCTGCCTCAGATTTGACGGCTCTTTTATTGAGAATGGTATTGTTTCCTATGGTCTTAAAATCAAAGCCGTCAAAGTCGAAGCCGAGTAACAGCAAGCGCAACCCCGTAAAGAAAACGGCCCCCCCCGCGCGTAAGGCTGCACCACCCACAAAGTCTAAAGGCAAGCCCAAAGGCAAGTCCGCAGCCAAGGCTGGCGCTAAGCGCGGACTCGCTACCGGCGCCGAAGAAGGCGAGGAGACCGAGGCGCAGGCCGCTAGGAAGGCCGAAGCCGCCGCCTTCTCCGCCGAGACAGCCAAGGAAACGTTGAAGACTTCTTCAGGCTTCGACCTCACCGAGAAGATCAAGGAACTGCTCCGACTCGCTCAGGAACAGGGCTATCTCACCTACGGCGACATCAACGACGCGCTCCCCGAGGGAGTCATCACGCCCGAAGACCTCGACGAGATTTACAGCAAGCTCCGAAACCTCGAGGTCGAAATCGTGGATCAGGCCGAGGTGGACCGCGTGAAGCAACCGGAGCCGGAGGAACCGGAGGAGGACAAGTCCAAGCTCGACATCCTCGACGACCCCGTCCGAATGTACCTCAAGCAGATGGGCCAAGTGCCGCTGCTCACGCGCGAGCAAGAGGTCGAGATTTCCAAGCGCATCGAAGATGCCGAGATCGAAGTCACGCGTATTATCTACAGCTTCGGCTTCTCCGGCAAAGAGCACATCGCCCTTTCGGAAAAGCTCATCAGCGAGCCTCCCAAAGAACGCTTCGACCGCGTAATCGTGGACAAGAAGGTCGAAAGCCGGGACGACCACCTCAAGGTTCTGCGCAAGTTGGTCAAGGAAGTCCGCTCGATTGACGATGACGTGGACAAGAAGTTCACGAAGGTGCGCGAGGCGCGCTCCAAGGTTGCGCGCGACAAGGCCCTCGTCGTCCTGCGCAAAACGGACGAGAAGCTGCAACGCTCATTCCCGAAATTCTTCTACAAGCAGAAGGTTGTCGAGGAGATGACGCTCGTCGCGGAAAACATCCACGACAAGTTCCAGAGCAGCCTCACCGCCATCTCCGACGCGGAGCGTCACCGCAAATCCGCGCTTCAGCAGAACCTCATCCTGTCCGAACGGAAAAAGTCCACCGCGCTCGAAATCTTCGTCCGGATGACTTCCGCCGAGTACCTCCAAGCCTTCCAGCAGCTCCAGCACTTCGGCAAGAAGGCCCTGCAAGCCAAGACCGAGATGATCGAAGCCAACCTGCGACTCGTCATCTCTATCGCCAAGAAATACACGAACCGCGGACTCTCCTTTCTCGACCTGATTCAGGAAGGCAACATGGGCCTAATGAAGGCGGTCGAGAAGTTCGAGTACCGCCGCGGCTACAAGTTCTCCACGTACGCTACGTGGTGGATCCGCCAGGCCATCACCCGCTCCATCGCCGACCAGGCCCGCACCATCCGCATCCCGGTGCACATGATCGAGACGATTAACAAGCTGATGCGCGTGCAGAAGCAACTTATCCAAGACTTCGGTCGCGAGGCCACGCCGGAGGAGATTGCCGACGAGATGCAGCTCCCAGTCGAGCGCGTTCGCGCTATCATGAAGATGGCCCAGCAGCCCATCTCCCTGCAGAGCCCCGTCGGCGACAGCGAAGACACCAACTTCGGCGACTTCATCGAAGACAAGTCCGCCGAGAACCCCACCGACATGGCCAGCTACGCCATGCTCAAGGACAAGCTCTCCGACGTTCTAACCAGCCTCACCGAACGCGAGCGCAAGGTGCTCGAGATGCGCTTCGGCCTAGCCGATGGGTACGCTCGCACCCTCGAGGAGGTTGGCAAGATGTTCAAGGTCACCCGCGAACGTATCCGCCAGATCGAGGCCAAGGCCCTCCGCAAGATGCGCCATCCGACCCGTCTCCGTCAGTTGCAAGGCTTCCTCGAAGGCGAGGAAGGCCATCAGCAAAAAGAGGGCTGAGTCGCCCGCAAAAATTCAAAGCCCTTCCTCGCGCAAAGCTTGGAGGGGCTTTTTTCTTTTCCAAATCGCTCCGCTTACGCCAGAGTCGCCCCGCAGTACGGGCCCATAGCTCAGCGGTTAGAGCAGGGGACTCATAATCCCTTGGTCGTAGGTTCAAATCCTACTGGGCCCACCAACCTCACTATTTCGGCTCGCCGCCCGTCTTCCGCTCCAGCAACCGCGCCTTGAGAAAATTATCCGGCGGCGCCTCCATCTAGGCCATCAACTACAAGTCTGCGAGGAACTCGCTTCTCTTCACCATCTGCTCTTCCAGCAACACCCGCCCTACCGCGCCCTTCTCCCCTTCACCGCTCGGCTTCCCCTCCTTCTCTGGCTCAGGACGCGGTGACCTTCGTAATCCCATGCCCACTCCCACACTCAGACGTTCAAGAAAAGACCCCTAGCAAGACGCTCCGTGCCTGATAAACCGGAAAAACGGATATTCTAGGCAATGAAAATGCCAATTTAAAGGTTTGCAATGGGGGGGGTTGTGTTACTCTCTGTACGTTCTTGTAATAAGAACTCAGCGCGTTCAGATGAAAAAAATTGCTGCCATCACTTTCGCCCTCCTCTTGGCGTGTGGCGCTATGCTCTGGCTCCTTCAGCACCCCAGTCAGCCGGCGCTTTTCGCTGACGTGCCGACGGATGCAGCCAAGTCCTCACTTGCTGACCGTAATCTTGCCAACCGCGTGCGTTTTGTCCGCCTGAACGAAGATGCTGTCGGCTCCCTGTCGCAGGCCAATAGCGAAGTGCAGCTCAATTTTTTCAAAGGCGACGCTCCTACGGCCTTAATCGAGCGCACCGAAGAAAACATCAATCAGAGCATCACCAGTTACGGCACCCTCAAAGGCATCCCCCACAGCCAGGTCATCCTCGTAGCCGGCGGCGGCACCTTGGCCGGCTCCGTGATGATGCCCGATGGGCGAATGTATCTGATTTCACACGCCAGCGACGGCATCCATAAAATCCTTGAGATAGCCAATGAAAAACTGCCTGACTGCGATGCCGGCCGCGGCGAAATCGCGCGACGTTCAAAGGATGGCAAAGCCGTGATGGCCTTCCAAAGCACTTCTGGGCGTACCCCACGGACTTATATCAACCCTGCCACTACCGAACGCGTCAATCTGCGATACCCCACGACCTACGTCAGAACCGCGTCACGCCCCACGGCAGCAACTCCGCCGACAGCACCCGTCACCACGCAGCCAACTACCCCACAAACGACCGCTACGCCCGTGACTCCCACGAAGGCCGTGACCGCTCCAACCAAAGCCACGCCCAGCAAGGGAAGCGCCACCATTGACCTCCTCGTCGTGTACACGGCGCAGGCCGCAGCGGATCACGGCGGTAAGAGCGGCGCGGAGAATATGATCACCACGGCCGCCGCACAGGCCAACACGGCGCTGAAAAATAGCAAAATCAACGCCCAAATCCGCGTGGTACACATGGCGCAGGTGGCCTACACCGAAGGGACCGGCGTCGCCGAGGACCTCGATGCAGTGACCAACGGCTCGACCCCCAACCTCAAGCAGGTTCACCAGTTGCGGCTCCAACACAAAGCAGACCTAGTCACACTTTTTACCGCCGCGCACGGCGGCTCAGCAGTAGGCGTTGGCTGGGTAATGCCCGGCACACCGATTCCCGATAATGGCTATAACGTGGTTGAGCTCCACGCTGCGCCTATGCTCACCTTCATTCACGAGGTCGGTCACAACCTCGGTTGTGACCATACAAAAGATGGCGGTGGCACGGGCGCCTTCCCCTACTCCCATGGTCACCGATTCAAGGACGCGAAAGCGGGTACCGAATATCGGAGCGTGATGGCTTACGCGCCGGGCGTGCGCGTACCTTACTTCTCGAATCCAAGTGTGAGCTATTTTGGCGCGGCCACTGGCATCACGGATGATGCCGATAATGCCCGAACCATCAATCAGACCGCCTCCATCACCGCTGCCTATTCCGACACACTTGCAAAGCAGGGCAGCACCAGTACCAAAGGTAAAGACAGGGCTGACCGCCCCACCAGTAACGGTAAATAGTCCTCCGTAATCTCTACAGTCCCCAGAAGGTTTTAGTTTTCCAGCCGACGGTCCGTAGTCTCTTTCTCTTCGCTTCCTTCAAAACTTCGCCCAGAAAACCCGATGGACTTCGGCGATTGCTTTGGCTAAAACGATTCCCATGCACGTCCCTCTCCATTCTTCTCCGCATCAGACACGTCGTTCTTTCCTCGGCCAGACTCTAACTACGGCCGCCGCTGTGACAATCGGCGCGCCGTTCCTGCGCGCCGCGCGGGCGGCCGCACCATCCTTCAAGCTGATCGAGACCAAAGTCATCTCTCCGCAGCCGGACCTCTATCACGGCTGGCCCACGCTTGCACGCCGGCGGGACGGCGAGCTGTGGCTCGTCTGCTCCGGTGGGCGCGAGCAGCATGTCTGTCCATTCGGGCAAGTAGTGGCGATGACCTCGCGGGACAACGGCACAACGTGGACCTGGCCACGCGTCCTGCTGGACGGCACGATTGACGACCGCGACGCCGGCGTGCTGGAGACAGCGAAGGGCACGCTACTCGTCACGACCTTCACCTCGCTCGCCTATGAACCGCTCCTCGAAGCGGCGGTGAAGTCGGGCAAGTGGCCAGCCGACCGGCTCGCCCGATGGCAGGCCGTGCACAATCGCCTCGGTTCCGGCGCGCGAAACAAGGAACTCGGTCAGTGGATGCTGCGCTCGACCGACGGCGGAACGACTTGGTCGCCGCGCTCCGATTGCATCGTCAACAGCCCGCACGGGCCGATCCAGCTCCGTGACGGTCGCCTGCTCTACGCTGGCAAGGAGTTGTGGACTGGCCAGCGGCGCGTGGGCGTATGCGAATCCACGGACGACGGCCAGACTTGGCGTTGGCTGGCGGAGATTCCCGTGCGCAAGGACGATTCTTTGAAGGAGTACCACGAACTACACGCGGTCGAGGCTGGTGACGGAAAAATCATCGTCCAGATCCGCAACCACAACGTGGCCCACCGGGGCGAGACGTTGCAATGCGAGTCGGCTGATGGCGGCAAAACATGGAGCGAGCTTCATTCCATTGGCGTGTGGGGCCTGCCTTCGCACCTGCTCCGCCTGCGCGACGGGCGACTGCTGATGACCTACGGTCACCGGCGCGCGCCGCTCGGCAACCAAGCGAGGCTCAGTGAAGACCACGGCAAGACGTGGAGCGAGCCGATGATCCTTTCCGGCGACGGCGTCTCGGGCGACCTCGGTTATCCGAGTACGATGCAGATCGAGGACGGCTCCCTCGTCACCGTCTGGTACGAAGCGATGAAGGGCCATCCGAAGGCCGTGCTGCGACAGGCACGCTGGACCCTAGCCTAAGTCGAGGAAACTCCCCCGCGTTCGAGCGTCACGGCCCACTGGCCACGTTCTTTTTCCCGCCGATACACCAGAGATGCTTGTGGGTGCGGATGAAGATTTCGCTATTGGAAATGGCGTGCGATGAATTGCAGAGAGTACCATCGAGCGGATTCGTGGCCACGGGCTCGAATTTCGGGCTGGCCTTGAGAACGATTGTCTCAGCCGATTGGTTAAGGATGTAAATCAGACCTCCAGCCAGCACCATCGAAGACCACGACTCCTGTTTCGCGCCCGTACCGCGCAGCCGCTCTTGCCAGACGGTCTTGCCGGTCTTCAACTCCAAACACTCAGCGATGCCCTCGGTGTTGAGCACGTACAAATGGTCACCAGCAATCACGCCGGAACCGAGGCGGTTCTTCGTGCGGACGGTTTGCCAGAGGCGGTGCGTGGCGGTGACATCGCCGGAACCGCCGGTCTTCACCGCGATGCTCGTGCCGAAATAGCCGCCCATGCCGACGAGCACTCCATCGGCATGAATCGGCGAGGCGTACACGAGCTCATTGAGACCGTCGCAGTGCCAGAGTGGTTTGCCGGTCGCGGGATCAAAGGCGCGCGTGAGCTGCGGAAAGGTCTGAATCAGCTCATCACGTTTGCCGGCACGGACAACAATGGGCGTAGTGAAGGTACCGCTCATCCCGCGCGCCTCGCTGCCGCGAAAGCCATCGGTGCGGGGTCGCTGCTCGTGTGCCGGCTCCGCGAATTCCCAGAGCGTCTTGCCTGTACGTTTATCGAGGCCGATGAGCCGCGCGTTCAAGCCCGGACCAAAATAAAGTGCGCAGACGTTCCCGTGCAGGACCGGGCTAGCGGCGTAGGCCCACTCGTGTTCCTGATGACCGAGGTCACGACGCCAAAGCTCCTTGCCGTTCATGTCCCAACAGAAAAGGCCAGCGGAACCGAAGAAGGCGATGACGCGCTCGCCGTCGGTGACCGGCGAGGCCGCGCAGAATGGGTTCTGTCCATAACGTTTCTCAGGCTGCTTCCAGGTCACACCGTGCTGCCAGAGCAGCTTGCCGTCCCGACGATTAAAGCAGATTACCGTGCGCCCGCCCTCGGCTTCCTTCGCTTGAGCAATGAAAACGCGATCGCCCCAAACAATCGGCGAAGAGTCGCCCGGCTCTGCAAGCGTCGTCTTCCACTTCACGCCTTCCGCAGCGCTCCATTTCATCGGGAGGCTGTTCTCAGACGAAGTGCCGTCACCATTCGGCCCGCGCCACGACGGCCAATCAGCAGCAGTTGCAACAGAAAACAGGGCGGCAAACGTTGCGGCGCAGAGGGAAATCTTGGCGAGTTTCATCACATGAAACTCTACCAGACAGAAGCGAGCGAGGCCAAGTGCAAGCTTGGTGTTCCTTTTCCGCAGCGGCGAAGGTAGATTACCTGAATCGAGCAACACATGAGCCACAAACTCGAGAAAGCCCCCGCCGAGCTTGGCTTGGCGGAGTATCACCGGCACATCTTCCTCTGCGCCGACCAGACCAATCCGCAATGCTGCAGCAAAACGGCCGGACTGGAGTCGTGGGAATTTTTGAAGAAGCGGCTGAAGGACCTGGGCCTCACTGGGGCGAGCCCGCTGGTTTTCCGCACCAAGGCCAACTGTCTACGCGTCTGTACCAAAGGGCCAATCGCCGTGGTCTATCCCGAGGCTGTCTGGTACCACTCCTGCACGCCTGAGACGCTGGAGCGAATCATTCAGGAGCATCTGATTGGCGGTCGTCCGGTGCAGGAGTTCGCCTTCGCGCAGAACCCGCACTGCGTGCTGCACGCTAAGCACTAAGCATAGTAGGCACTCCCCTTCCCTTTTGGTGGTGCTGGGTTATTTTGCTCCAGAAACCGGAGATGACCCCATGATTCACGACACGTTTGCCAAGCTGGAAACCAGACTTCACGCGACAGAACGACTCGACGAACGAGAGTGAGATGACTCGGAGAGTTTGCTGAAAACCCTGTGGGTTTAAATCGCCGCGCGGACGAATCTCGGAACCTAGCCGCAGGACCCCTCACTTCTTTCCAGCGCCGGTGGTCGCATCCTCGCCTGGCCGCCAGAACGCGGTTCGCGCATCAGAAACTTTCGAACCCATTTTCCTCAGGGCGTCATCCGGAAGCCTCTCGAGTCGCTCGTAAGAGGGATGGTGCGAGTCCTTGTAGGGATTGTTGTGGCGCGTGTTGTAGCAACAGATGAGCGACCAGCGCGGGTGCTCGGATTTATTTTGGTCGGAACGATGGAGCGTGTTGCTGTGGAAGAACAGTGTGTCGCCCGGCGCCAGTTCGACATAAACCAGCTCCATTATGCGTTCTGCCGCAGCGACACGCTCGGGGTCGGCACCCGTCTGTTCACCGAAACGCCCGTGCTCGATACGACCCATCTTGTGGGAGCCCTTCAGCACCTGTAAGCAGCCGTTCGCGCGCGTGTTGGGGTCCACCGCGATGAAGGCCGAGGCCATGTCCGCAAAGAGGCAGCCGTTCTGGTACCAGTAGCCGTAGTCCTGATGCCACGCCCACGCGCCGCCGGTGCGCGGCTCTTTGATGCTCATCTTCGAGTGGTAATGGTAGACTTCGTCGCCGAGAAGTTGCTCCATCGCGTTCACCACCCGCTCGCAGCGCGCGATTGCGCCCCACAAATCCTCGCCCGCCTTGTTCCAGAGTGCGAGATGGGCTTTGCCACCTTCGCCATCCTCAATACCGTGGGCATGCTGTTGCAAGGCGTTGTCGGCCCGCGCGGCCTCGCACAGAATCGCGGCCTCCTCGGCATCGAACAGTCCTCGGACAATGAGGTAACCGTCGCGATTAAAGTCGGCAGCCTGCTGGGAATCGAGTGAACGAGATATCATAAAAACGGTCAGCCCCGCAAGCCGGCCTGCTCCATCAACTTCGCCGTCTGCGTATAGGCCTCCTCGACCCATTCAACGATACGTTTCGGGTCGGGCGCATACTCGAGCTCGATAGAGACGGCGCCGTCCATCTTCAGCTCCTTAATCGCCTGCAGGTAGGGCGCGAACTTCACCACGCCGCGACCGGGCGGCAGGTCACCGTGCACCTTGCCGTCGCAGTCGGAGAGGTGGACGTGGATGGCCTTGCCCTTGAGTTTCCGTAAATCCGTTGGCGAGGTGTCGGAGAGGACGAGGTGCGAGATATCGATGTTCGCACGCACGCGTGCGTGGTCGCACTCGTCCACAAAACGGACCATCTCACTGACGTTGTTCAGAAGGCTGAGCCGGAACGGTTCCAACTCCAAGGCGATGTCCACACCCTTTTTCTCCGCGTAATCGCCGAGGCGTCGGCAAGTTTCAAGGCCCCACTGCCATTGTTCCGCGGGCGGGATGACTTCGCGTTGCCAGATATATTCGCCGAGCACGAGCAGGATGTTCCGCGCGCCCCACGTATGGGCGAGGTCGATGAACTTTCTGCACCGCTCCAGATGGAACTCGCGCACCGGCTCATTGAAATCAATCAACCCCACAGCCACCACCGGCAGTGAGACAATCGGCAGGTCGAGCTTCTCGCAGGCGCGAGCGACGACGCTAATCTCCTTGCGCGAGATTCCGTCGGCCTCGGTGAAGATATCCACGCAATCGAACCCGATGCGGCTGATGTGCTTCAGGCCGGTGACGGTGTCCACACCCGCTTGGTGAAAGACGCTGTTGATGATGCCAAGTTTCATAGCCAAGGAAGATTTTAGAAAAATGGTGTTAAAAATCCAGCTTTTCTGTTACCACTGCTTCCTTCATATGAACTCACGCATCCTCCTGGTGGATTTGCAGAGCGGTTCTCTAGCCGCGCGAGCCACTGGTCTTGGAACAGATCGCGAGGTCGTCATCTTCACCAATCCCGACGAAGCAATTGCACTGCTGAGACAGTCACCGCCATTTACGGTCGTTCTATGCGCCAGTCACGCCCCAGATAACGATGGTATCGCATTTTTGGCCGCAGCCTTTGAACATGCACCGAAGACAGTGCGAATACTTCTCGCCTCTCGTGAGGATACCGACCTCGTATTCGAGGCGATAAACCGCGACCACATCTTCGCGTTCCTGGCCAACGACTGCAGCGCTGAATCGTTCCTGAACATACTCGAATCGGCTGAAAAACAATACGCCACCAACATGATTGAGGCGGAATTGCTCGAGAAAACGCTCAGCGGCAGCCTGCAGCTTCTCACAGAGGTGCTCGCGATGGCTGCGCCAAAGCAGTTCAGCCGCAGCCAGCAATTGCGGGAATACATGCAACATCTCGCTGCGGAGATGAAAGTCGCGTCAATGTGGGAATTGGAAACGGCGGCGATGCTCGCGCCGCTTGGCTATGTGACCCTACCGCCCGCGCTCCTGAAGAAATTGAACGCAGCCGAAGATCTCACCAGCGATGAGCAACAAATCGTCGTCCGGCTGCCGGGTACGACAAGCAAGCTCATCAGCCATCTACCGCGACTCGAGGGTGTAGCCGAGATGATTCGTTATCAAAACAAAGACTACAACGGCAAAGGGTTTCCGAATGACGGGGTCTTGGGCGATAAAATTCCGCTAGGCGGTCGCATACTGAAAGTGCTCAACGACTTGCTCGACCTCGAGGCGAAAAAGAAATTTAAACCGACGGCTCTGGCGATGATGAGGGAAAACTTTAGTGCTTATGACCTCACCGTACTCGACGCTGCGCATGTCTGTTTTGTGACCAGAGCGCACACGCCGGACATGGACGGCATTAAGGAACTCAGCGCAGCGGATATAAAAGTCGGACAGCTCCTCATGGATAACGTGAATTCCAAGGATGGGCTCGTCCTCTTGCCCGCTGCCAGCCGTATTTCAAAACTGGGGCTGGAACGGCTGCGTAACTTCGCCGAGCTGGGCGTCCTCAAAGAACCGCTTTACGTCAAGTAAGCGAACCCAGGCATTAATCGCGTTCGCCCCTCGGATTCGCCTTCTTAAATGGGTTAGGCAGTCATTTCACTTAAGGCCACCGCCCGTTTCGTCTCTACGCTGCGATACGCCGCCTCGACGAGCGTCATGGTCTTCAGATTATCATCGCCACCGATTGCCGGCTCCGTTCCCTGCTCCAGCGCCACGAGGAGTTGCGCCATCGTGCCGATGAACGCGTCGGGGAACCAACTCTCCGTCCACTGCGGCTCGTGAAACTGTGCGTCTCCCTTGCGCGCGTAGCGAATCGTGCTCGGCGTAGTGTGCGGGTTGCGGCACCAGCCTATGTCCCCGATAGCCAGGCCATTAAGCCCTTCGATGCGCCACTGGATTCGCAGATCGCCGGGGCATCCTTCCTTCGCCGGGCCGGTCCACGTGTCGTCAATCCCCACACACCGCAGCCCGTTGGCGTATTCGAGGATGTAAGTGGCGATACCGTCCGCATGCGGGAACTTTGTGCGCGGGTCCGTCCGTACGCTGCAAAATATCCGTTCCGGCTCGCCGAACCAGTAGCGAAAACAGTCGAGGTGGTGGATGGACATGATTCGCAACGTCACCCAACCCAACTCCGCCTGCCATGGCATCCAATGGGGAATGGCTCGCATATCGATCGTGGCCAGCACCGGTTCGCCGAGCGCGGCGTCCGCTAGCAGCGACTTCGCTGCACGCACCGAGGGGTCATAGCGCATGTTCTGATTGACCGCGAGCGTGATGCCGGCGGACTCGCACAGGCTCACCGCCTCGCGCGCCTCGGCGAGATTCATCCCGAGTGGTTTCTGCGCAAGGATACCCTTCACCGTGCGACGGACACAGGCGGCGTGGATTAACCCAAGTTGCGCGTTCGGCGGCACGGCGATGTCGAGCACTTCAATCGAGGAATCGTCGAGCAACTGCTCGTATGTATCGTGCACCTTCACGATGCCGTGGCGAGAAGCAGCCTTATCGGCGTTCGCCCGCGTTCGCGAGGCGATGGCCACGGGATTGAAGCCCGCCTTGCGATAGGCGACCAAGTGACAGTCGTTCACGATGAACCCGCTGCCGAGGATGCCGATGCGCCAGTCCAATCGCTGCGGCAAGTCGGGTTGGATATTGAGTTGCACAAAGCGATGAAACGCCTCGACGCACAGCGAAGGAAGGCAAAACTTTAGCATCCACTGAACCCCCAGCGGTTTGTAAGACACATCAAGTTTCCCCTAATGACGCTTTCACGCCGGTTGTTCCATCGCTCGGTTAGTCATTGAAACATCGGACACTGAAGGACATCGAATCGACTGGAACCCAACGAAGCCGATGGACTTCTGATACAACCGATGGGCGAGCCGCCAGCCAACACGCCAAATTCATTGAAGACGCCGCTCCCGCCGAGTATTCCGGATCATCTGCTGCTGCGACTGATCGGGCGCGGCGGCTATGGAGAGGTGTGTTTGGCTCGGACCATCACAGGCGAATGGCGTCGGTGAAGATTGTCCGGCGCACAGCACTCGTCCGCCAGCAGGACGAACCGCGCCCCGACCATCCAGCTAAAGGCGAAGTACCGGACCCGCAAATAATCTCTGGCCGCTACTCTGCCCAAAAACGCCCATGTGCTAACGCACAGTTTTGACATTCCCAGACTACTGCCCCGCGCCATATGGAGTCTGGGCGCAGGACCCAGTATTTGCCTCACCTCCCGCTACAACGCCCCGTTCCGCGCACTCAGCACCGGCAAGAAGAAACGCTAGCTGCGCTTCGCCCACGCCGGCGGGTCCTTGAGTTGATAGAGCATCTCGCCCGCTTTGCGCACGAGCAGCACGCCTTCGGCCTCGCGATTCGCGTAATCCTCCGGATTGATTGTCTTCGGGTCGCGGTACCCGAGATTAATCTTTTTGCAAACCTCGGGCGGGATGCCCGTCGCGAGCGTCACTTGGATGCGGCATTTCTCCACGCCGTCCTCGAACGTGCCGATGCCGCGCACGTGCGTCGAGTGCGCGAGAACGCCCCACGGGTGATGTTTAAATTTATCCCACTGCTTGAGGAAGTAATCACGGCAATGGTAGCCGACCTCGAGCAGCGTCTTGCCGTGCGCCACGCAGACCTCCGTAATGTGCGGCGCATAGATAATCAGTTCACCACCATCGGCCACGACCGGCTCGAGCTTGTACATACCCTTGCCGCCGGTCCACAGCTCGTCGTACATCGGAGGGCAGCACGAAAGCACCGTGCGGAACGGACGCTCCACACAGGTGATGTGCACCTGCCTCGATAACTCGCTCGCAGCGTCCCACGCGTTCTCCGGTGTACCGATGAAGAGCCCGGCGAGCGACTTATCTGGCCGCACTACCATGGCAAGGCAGCGCTTCGTCACCAGCACCAGCGCGCCGGCACGGTCTACCACGCGGCGCACGGGCGTCCACTTGTTGCCGATGATCATCGGGTTGGTGACCACCGCGCCGAGCCAGTGGAAGAAGTTCAAAATCTGCGGTCCGCCAATACCGGGGAAAAGGTACTTGTTGCCTCCGGAGAAGCCGACTACCTCGTGCGGGAATACCGGACCGATGATGATTATCTCATCGTAATCGAACACCAGCTTGTTGATCTCGACCGGCACGTCCATCGAGAAAAGGCCGCCGGACAGTTCACAAATATCCGCCGAAGGAATCACACCAACCTGACGGAGCGCGCCGGGGTTGTTCCACTCGTGGTTGAAGAAGCGTACATTCTTGAACGCACCCGCCCGTTCGCCGGCACTGATTTCAATTCGCTCGCAAATCGCCGTCTCGCTCATTGGCTGGTGTGTGCCGAGCGCGATCAAGATATCGAGCGCCTTTGTCTCAGCGCCGATCTGCTTGAAGAGGGTTTGAAACAACAACCCCACGGGCGCGGTGCGCGTAGCGTCGGGGATGACGCACAGCACCCGCTTGCCACGATACATCTCGGCGGGGAAGGCCTGCACGACGAGCACCGACACCTCTTCAACGGAAACGGCCACGTCACTCGCCGCCGTTTTGGACAACACGTTCATGCGCACCTCAAACTTTGCGGCGGTCAGATTTCAGATGGTCTGCGAAAGGAACCCGCCGTCCACACGGATGTCCGTGCCAGTGACGAAGCTTGCGGCCTTTTCGCTGGCGAGGAAGATCGCTGCGCCGACCAGCTCGCGTGCCTCGCCGAAACGGCCCATTGGCGTGTGCGCCCAGACCGAAATCGTGCGCGCGCTCGGGCTGCCGTCGTCGTTGAAGAGGAGCTTGCGATTCTGTTCGGCCGGAAAGAAGCCGGGCGTAATCGAGTTCACGCGCACGCCGCTCTTGGCGTATTCGCGCGCGAGAAACTGGGTCATGCTCAGGACCGCCGCCTTCGCCGCGCTATAGGAGATCACACGCGAAAGCGGGATGTGCCCCGAGACGCTGGCGATGTTGATTACGCTGCCGCGCTTGCGCGCAACCATGCCGGGACAGAACTCCTGACATGGTAACAAAACACCGCCGGTCAGATTCAGGTCGAAATTCTTCTCCCACGCCTCGAGCGGCAGATTTTCCAACGGCTTGTCGGCGGTGACGATCGCATTCGGATCCGCACCGCCCGCTGCATTCAGCAGGATGGTCGTGGGACCGAGATCCTTCTCCAACCCTTCACGGGCAGCGCGCAGACTCGCGCGGCTCATCGCATCGCATTCGTAAAACTTCGCCGTGCCGCCTTTTGCAGCGATGGCCTTCACGCGCTCATTTCCGCGCTCGGCATTGCGGCCGAGCACAGCCACCTTCGCGCCGGCCGCGCCATACGCCTCGGCAATCGCGCCGCCGAGCACGCCGGTCGCGCCGATTACCACGGCCACTTCGCCCTTCAAATCGAATAATTCCATAGGCCGACGAGTGTGATGCAGGGAATGTCTCGGGTGAAGGGAAAAATCTGGCCGAGCCAGCCCCCGGCGGCTACGATGCGGTCATGGCGAATCTTCCAAAGCCAGAGGTGATTCTCACTCACGAGAGTGACCTGGATGGTTACGTCGCTGGCCTCCTGCTCCAGCGTCTCTCTGAAAAACTCTTCGGCGCACCCACGCACCTCGAGGCGTGGAATTACGTCGCGTGGCAGAAGCGCGAGCCTATCGAGAAGACCGCATGGGTAACCGACCTCACGTTCGAGCCTCGGCTCGACAAGCCCGGTTGGGCGGTCATTGATCATCATCAGACCACCACCGCGCCACAATACGCCCAGCTGATTCACGATGCCGCGAAATCTGCCAGCCTGCTCTGCTACGAGCTTTGCCGCGAACACGGCCTCGCCAATGCCGAACTGGACCGACTCGTCCACTTAAGCAATCTCGCCGACCTATTTCTCGATGATGCACCCGAGTTCCCGCTCGCCCTCGACTACGCGAATCTAATCAAGATTTATGGCTTCTGGAATCTCCACGCCGTCACCGGCGGACGGCTCGAGACGCTTCTCGATCATCCGCTGTTGGAAGTGATGGCCGTGAAGCGCCGCGTTGAGGACCCAATTGGGTACGAGTGGAGCAAAGGAAACATCGAACGCATCAGCCCGACACTCGGCCTAGTGAACACCACCGTGGGCAACCCCAATCTGATTGTTCACCGCCTGCTTGTGGAGAAGACCACGCCGTATCCAGTGCTAATGACTCTCTATGTGAAGGCAAACCGTACCGTGGTGGTGAGCTTCCGAAGTCAGAACGGCGAGGCGCTGCCGATTGCGCGCCAGTTGCAGGGTGGCGGCCACGAGAACGCCTGTGGAGCCACTCTCCCCCGCACGGTACAAAACGAAGGTGACGCCATCGACTACTTGCGCCGCACGCTCGACCCCGCATCCACCAAGCCGACCGGACTCAACCCGCTGGCCGACCTGCTCTCCGCCTTCGAGCCGAAGAACGGTTAATTCAACCCTGCGACGCGAACCACGTCCGCAGCTTCTCCAACGCCTTCGCACGGTGGCTTAGGCGGTTCTTCACCTCTTCACCCAACTCGGCGAACGATTCTTTAAAACCATCCGGGACAAACAGTGGATCATAGCCGAAACCGCCCAAGCCACGCGGCGCGAAATCAATCCGTCCCTCGCACGCACCGTCAAACGTGGGCGAGTCCGCGTCCGTATCGGATGCACGGACCGGCACGAGCGCAATCACACAGCGAAAACGGGCCGTGCGTTTCTCGCGCGGCACTTCCCCCAGCAGGCGCAGCAACTTGGCGTTGTTGTCCGCGTCCGGGGTGTTGCCGTGTCCCTTCGCATCCAGCGCAGCGAAGCGGGCCGAGTAGACGCCCGGCGCGCCGTTGAGCACGTCCACCTCCAACCCAGAATCATCTGCCAGAACGAACTGGATTGCTTCCATCGGTGTGGGCTGTTGCGCTAACCACGAGGTAAGCGTGCGTGCTTTTTTAAAGGCGTTGCCCGCGAAGGTATCGGCATCCTCCACCACCGCAGGCGCGGCAGCGAAGTTATCTAAAGTAAGACAGCGAAAAGAGGAACCGAGGATGGCCTGAATCTCGGCGACTTTGTGCGCGTTGTGCGTGGCGATGAGCAGCGTCGACATGTGTGCAGTCAAGCGGACATAGAACGGGAAATCAATCCGTTGCCAAATCCGCCGAGAACTCGTGGTGTTGTCGAGGGTGAGAGACGTTGAAGTTATTGGCGGATGAGTTAGGCTGGGTGCGTGATGGGTTCCACGACAAGGTGGGTTGCAGGGTTCTGCTTCGCTCTATTATTCACGGCCGACATTTGCGGTGGCCAGACTTTCGCTGAGAAAAGGGCGCTGGCTGCCAAGGCGCTGGCGGAGTTGCACGCCAAGGCCGAGGCGGGTGATGCCAAGGCGCAATCCAAACTGGGTCTGCGCTATTATATGGGCGAGGGCGTGGAGGAGGATTTTGGTGCTGCGCTGAAATGGTACCGGCGCGCGGCCGCGCAGGGCGATGCGCAGGGTCAATGCGGCCTTGGCAATTGTTACTCGCAGGGCAACGGCGCGAAACAGAATGATGCCGAAGCGCTGAAATGGTATCGGCTCGCCGCTGCACAGGGTGATGCCGAGGCGCAGCACTGCATCGCGTCGATTTTCGAGTTTGGTGTCGGTGTGAAAAAGGACAAGGCGGAGGCGTTGAAGTGGCGGCGGCTGGCCGTGGCGCAGAATCTCCCCGTCGCGCAATATGAGTTCGGTGTGATGTACCAACACGGCGATGGGGCGAAGAAGGACGTGGCGAAGGCGATGGAGTGGTATCGGCTGGCGGCGGAACAGGATCATGTGCCGGCGCAATGCGCGTTGGGCAATTTGTACCGGGATGGTTTCGGCATTGAGAGGGATCGTGTGGAGTCCTACGTGTGGTTCCATCTCTCGGCGGAGACTCATCAGCTTTCTAAAAAATGGCGTGATGAAGTGGCCAAGAAAATGTCCGCGCCACAAATTACGTCGGCGATCGCACGTTCAGCTCTGCTGCGCACCCGCATCGACGCCAAGGCTGGGAAATAGAATCGCGAACGGCGCTTCCCAATTCCGCAATTGCTCTGGCCTGCGGGTTTGCCCAATATCCCCGCCCGATGTCCATGCGCAGACAGTATCCATTCGATTTGATCGAGCCCAAGTGGCAGCAGCACTGGGCTGCCGAGGAGACCTTCCGCGCTTTTAATCCCGGCGACTCTGTGCACGCTGCGCATCCTTTTGGCGTGCGCCACGGACTCTCCGGCAACGTGGCCGCGACGCAGTTGCCTCCCAAGTTTTACATCCTAGACATGTTTCCGTATCCGAGTGGCGCGGGATTGCACGTGGGTCATCCAGAGGGTTACACGGCCACGGACATCCTCGCACGCTGGCACCGGGCGCAGGGTCGCCATGTGTTGCATCCGATGGGCTGGGATTCGTTCGGCTTGCCAGCCGAGCAGTATGCGGTGAAGACCGGCCAGCATCCGCGGGTGACCACCGAGGCGAACATCACCAACTTCACGCGCCAGATCAAATCGCTCGGCTTCAGCTACGATTGGAGCCGCGAAGTGGCGACGACGGACCCGGATTACTTCCGTTGGACGCAGTGGATTTTCTTGCAGCTCTACCACGCATGGTTCAACCCGGCAACGAATCGTGCCGAACCCATCGCCACGCTGACGTGTCCCGCCGATTGCGATAGCGATGCCAAGCGCCGCGCGTTTCATGATTCCAAGCGGCTAGCCTACGTGAGCGAAGCGCCGGTGAATTGGTGTCCGGAACTCGGCACCGTGTTGGCGAACGAGGAGGTCATTGGCGGCAAGAGCGAGGTGGGCGGGTTCCCTGTCGTGCGCCGGCCGATGCGCCAGTGGATGCTGCGCATCACGGCCTACGCCGAGCGCCTGCTGGCTGACCTTGACACCATCGAGTGGACCGACTCGCTCAAGGAGATGCAGCGAAATTGGATTGGCCGTAGCGAAGGCGCAGAGGTCGATTTTCAAGTGGCCGGACACGCGGCGAAGATTCGCGTTTTCACCACGCGCCCGGACACGCTCTTCGGCGCGACTTACATGGTGCTGTCGCCGGAGCACAAGTTCCTCGCCGAAATCACTACGGCGGCGCAGCACGAAGCAGTGAAGAAGTATCAGGAATTCGCTGCGACGAAATCGGACCTGGAACGCACGGAGCTGGCGAAGGAGAAGACCGGCGTCTTCACCGGCGCGTGCGCCATCAATCCGGTCAACGGCGACAAGATTCCAATCTGGATCGCCGACTACGTCTTGGCGAGTTATGGTACCGGCGCCATTATGGCTGTGCCCGGACACGACACGCGCGACTTCGAGTTCGCGCAAAAGTTCGCGCTGCCCATCGTGCAGGTCGTTGAGCCGCCAGCGGGCAAAGCGTGGCAGGGGTTCACTGATGACGGCGTGGTGGTCAACTCCGGCTTCCTCGACGGCATGCCAACGGACGAGGCGCAAAAGAAAATCACCGCGTGGCTGGAAGAAAAGGGGCTTGGCCAAAAGACCATCAACTTCAAACTGCGCGACTGGCTTTTTAGCCGGCAGCGTTACTGGGGCGAGCCGTTCCCGATTGTCTGGAAACGCGACGCGAACGGAACGCTGTTTCACGAGGCGTTGCCAGAGTCCCTCCTGCCGTTGTTGCCGCCAACACTCGAAGATTACAAGCCTACTGCCACCGGCGAACCGCCGCTCGCGCGTGCGAAGGATTGGGTGAACCTGCCCGACGGCAGCGTGCGTGAAACGAACACGATGCCGCAGTGGGCGGGTAGTTGCTGGTATTATCTGCGCTACCTCGACACGAAGAACGACGGGGCGTTCGTGGACACGGCCACCGAAAATTATTGGATGAAATCGCCCGGCCAAACGCCCGGCGTGGATCTTTACGTCGGCGGCACGGAGCACGCCGTTCTCCACCTGCTCTATGCGCGGTTCTGGCACAAGGCGCTGTTCGACCTCGGCCATGTTTCCACAGCCGAACCATTTTTCAAGCTCGTCAATCAAGGCCTCATCCTCGGGGAGGACGGCCAGAAGATGAGCAAGTCGCGCGGCAATGTGGTGAACCCCGACGACATCTTGAAGGAATATGGCGCCGATGCGTTTCGGCTTTACGAGATGTTCATGGGCCCGCTCCAAGACTCCAAGCCGTGGAACACGAAAGGTGTGGAGGGCGTGTATCGTTTTCTCGGTCGCGCGTGGCGGCTGTTTGTGGACGAGGTGAGCGAGACGGAGTTTGAACAGCAGCTGACCGTCGAACCGCAAAACGGCGCAGCGCTGCTGGCGGCCATAACACTCAGCCCGGCCATCACCGACGCAGCGGCCAGCCCAGCACAACTCAAAGTACTGCACGCGTGCATCAAGAAAGTCACGGAAGACCTCGACGGGATGCGCTTCAACACCGCCATCAGCGCGATGATGGTGTTCGTCAACGAAGCGACGGGTTGGGAGACGCGCCCGCGCGCCGTGCTGCGGACATTCCTACAACTCCTCGCGCCGTTTGCGCCGCACATCGCGGAGGAACTGTGGGCCAAACTGCACTCTGGCGCGGCAGTGCCCAGCCTCAGTTACGCGCCGTGGCCGGCCTTTGATGCCGCACTACTCGTGGAGGACACCATCGAGATTCCTGTGCAGGTGAACGGCAAGCTGCGCGATGTGATCCGCGTGCCGCGCGATGCGGCGCAGTCGGAAATCGAGGCCGTAGCCCTGGCGAGCGAGAAGGTAAAATCGTTCCTCGTCGGAAAAACGGTAAAGAAAATCATCTGCGTGCCGAGTAAGTTGGTGAATGTTGCAGCCTCGTAACAGTTCCGTTAGGGTTGCAGTCGTGAAATGGCTCACCCAGCGGGAGCAGATGGTTGTCGCCGTAGTGCTGTTCCTGCTGTTGACTGGTCTGGCGGTGAAGGCATGGCGTACGGCCCATCCTCAAAAAACTGGTCGAGGCCTATCCGCAACCCTGATTGTATGCAAACGCTGAGTTTCGAAGAAGTGCTCGAGAGAATCCTCGCGGCGGATAACCGCTATCATCGCGACGCCTACCATTTCGTTCGCGAAGGTTTGGACTACACTCAGAAGCGGGCCAGCAAAGCCTCAAAGACCACTCCCCGGCACGTCACCGGCCAGGAACTGCTCGACGGCATACGCGCCTACGCCCTTGAACAGTTCGGCCCCATGACATTGACCGTCCTCACCGAGTGGGGCGTGAACTGCTGCGAAGATTTCGGCGAAATCGTTTTCACCCTTGTCGAAGGCGGCGCGCTGGCGAAGACCGACCAAGACAACCGCGCCGATTTCAAGGGCGGTTATAATTTCCACGCCGCCTTTCGCGAGCCGTTCCTGCCACCGGCCACACCACCGACGGCGAAGCGCTATCGTCGCGCCGCCGAAGCCGAGAGCGCCTGAGCCGTTGCCTGGGCGCAGGCGGCAGTTGACCGCCGCTTCGCTTCCGCCGATGATGTCTGGGAATGCATGAGGTTTTTCCTTCCCCCGACAGCGCCAACGGCATCCCCGCCCTGCCCGCCGGCGTGCGCGTCATCACGCTCGATAACGGCCTGATCATCATCGTCCGCGAGGATCACTCTGCGCCGGTTGTCGCGGCGCAAGTGTGGTGCAAAACCGGCAGCATCCACGAAGGCGCCTGGCTCGGCGCAGGCCTCTCGCACGTGCTCGAGCACATGCTCTTCAAAGGTACGGCCACTCGCCCTGCTAGCCGGATCGACCAAGAGGTCCAAGAAGCCGGCGGTTACATGAACGCCTACACGTCGTTCGACCGCACGGTCTATTACATCGACGTGCCGAACACCGGCACCCGTGTCGCCATCGACATCCTGTGCGACATCGTGCAGAACGCCGCGCTGCCCGAAGAAACGCTTGCCAAAGAACTCGACGTCATCCGTCGCGAAATGGACATGGGGCAGGACGACCCGCATCGGCGCTCGAGCAAGCGGCTCTTCGAGACCGCCTACGTGCGGAGCCCCTACCGCCTGCCCATCATCGGTTTGCCCGACATCTTCAACGAACTGAAGCGCGAGGACATCGTCGGCTACTACCGCGCCCGTTACGCACCGAACAACCTCTTCTTCGTCATCGTCGGCGATATGCGGACCGATGAGATTGTGGCGCAGATCCGTGAAAGTTTCGCCCAGACCAAGACCCGGTCGGTGCCACCCCTGCTCATCCCCTCCGAGCCGCGTCAGCTTGCGGCTCGCGAAGTTATCGAAGAAACCTCCATCGAGCTCGGCCACGTGCATTACAGCTGGCACATCCCAGACATCCACCACCCCGACGTACCTGCCCTCGACGTTCTCTCCACACTGCTCGGCAACGGCCGCAGCTCGCGCCTCTATCAGCAGGTGCGCGAGAAAAAAAGGCTCGTCCACTCGGCTGACGCTTGGATTTACAGCCCCGGCAACACCGGCCTCATCGGCCTCAGCGCGATGGTCGATGCGGATAAGTTCCAGCCGGCCTGCGACGCGATGCTTGAGGAGGTCGCTCGGTTGCGGGATGAGTTGGTTCCAGCGTCAGAACTGGCGAAGGTAATCAAACAATTCGTGGCCGGCATGCTCGCTAGTCGCAAGACGATGACCGGACAAGCCCAAGACCTTGGCTCGAACTGGAACGCAACAAGCGACCTTAACTTCTCCGAGCGTTATCTCGCCGCGGTCAAGGGGGTGACGCCCGCCGACATCCGTCGCGTCGCACGTCATTATCTCACCGGCGAGAACCACACGCTTTACGCACTCCTGCCCGAGGGCACCGCACCGAAAAAGAGTTTTGCTGGGGAAATCAGCGTCGACAACCCGATCCGGAAATTCACTTTCGCCAATGGCCTGCGTCTGCTGGTGAAAGAAGACCACCGCCTGCCGTTCGTCCAATTCCGCACTCTGTTTCAGGGCGGCGCCGTGGCTGAGACGGCTGCCAACAACGGCATCACCCACTTGATGAGCCGATTGTTGCTCAAAGGCACTCCCACGCGTACCGCCGAGCAGATTGCTCTCGAGATCGAATCGGTCGGCGGCAGCCTCGACAGCTACGGTGGAAATCAGAGCTTCGGTGTCAACGCCGAAGTGCTGCGGGAGGATTTTAATCTCGCCCTCGATTTGCTTTCGGACGTGATTCTGAACCCCGCCTTTCCCACCGCAGCAATCGAACGCGAACGGGAGGTCCAACTCGCCGGGCTCAAGGCACAGAAAGATCAGTTACTTCAGAGCGCCTTCCGCTTGATGCGCAGACGCCTTTATGGCGAAGCCGGCTACGGCCTGGATCCGCACGGCAGCGAGGCGAGCGTCGCGCGCCTGCAAGCCGCCGAGCTTGCCACATTCCACCGCCGCCTCACGGTTCCGAACAACTGCGTGCTCGCCATCTACGGCGATGTGAATCCGGAGGCCACGCACGCCGCCGTGGAGAAGGCCTTCGGCCGCTGGAACTCCGGCAATCTCCCCTCGCCGCTTCGTCCCGTTACTCCACCAACGACTTTGCAACACGTTCACGATACGCGCGACAAGAAGCAGGCCGTGGTCGTGCTTGGTTTTCCCGGCATCACGCTGAATAGCCCGGATCGTTTCGCGCTCGAGCTGATTCAAGAATCCTGCAGCGACCTCGGCTCGCGCCTGTTTCTCCGCATCCGCGAAGAGCTGGGGCTGGCGTACTACGTCGGCGCGCAAAATTTCGAGGGGCTGGTTCCTGGCTACTTCGCCTTCTACGCAGGTACCGCGCCGGAGAAGACCGCGCAGGTCGAACAAGAACTTTTCGCAGAAGCCACGGCGCTACGCGAACACGGCCTCAGCGAAGCCGAGCTGAAACGCGCCAAGGCCAAGGTAGTCGGGCAGAAGAAAATCGCCCGCCAAGACCTCGGCAGCCTCGCGATGGAGACCGCTCTCGACGAACTATACGGCCTCGGCTATGCGAATACAGACGACGAGGTGGCCCAGTTCGAAGCCGTCACACTGGAGCAAGTGCGCGAGGCTGCGCGTAAACACCTGAAATCGGACTCCGCCGTCGTCGCCATCATCCAGCCGGAAGAGAGCGTGGCAAAAAAGTAGGGCGAGGAAGTTTCCTTCCCCGCCCCGGGTCTCCACAAAAGTCTCTCGCCCCGTCTGAAATCAGAGCGTGAAGCTCGGCAGCTTCACAATCGCGCCACCCTTCAGAGCTGACTCGTGCGCGCACAGACCCACGCAAGTCCAGTTTGCAGACTGCTTGGCGTCCGGGAACGGCGCGCGGTCCTCGGCCAGTGCCATCGCGAACTCGTGTGCGAGGTGCGGATGACTGCCGCCGTGGCCACTGCCCTGTGTGAAGCTGAGGTGCGTTTTCTTGCTCGAGTCATAGACGCCCTGCGTCGTGTACTTAGCGATACCCTTGGGCAGGCGATTGGCGAAGTCGGGGCACTTCACGTGGCTCGGAATCTTCGGCTCAGGTTTCTTCGCCGTATGGACGATGAGCGCCTCGTGCTCGATCAGCGGCCACTCGACACTCTTCTTGGTACCGTACACATCGATGCTCTCGCGGTATTGGCGCGCAGTGTCGAAGAGCGAGCGAATGATTCGGGCGCTGACATCACTGCCTTTGAACTTCACGTGCGCGGTCTCCACAGCGAAGGGCGATTTGTAATTCTTCTGCAACTCCTTGCGAATTGTTCCAGAGCCGAAGCAGGAGACGTATTCGGCGGCCTTACCGATGAGCCCCGCGACCGGGCCGACGCAATGCGTGGCGTACCACATCGGCGGCAGGCCAGGCCAATAGTTCGGCCAGCCGTCCATGTCCTGCTGATGACTCGCCTGCACAAACTGAAGCTTGCCGAGCTCGCCCTTGTCTAGCAGCTCCTTCATGAAGAGATACTCGCGAGCGTACACGACAGTCTCCATCATCATGTACGTGAGCCCCGTTTTTTTCACGAGGTCCACGATCTTCTTACAGTCGGCGATGCTCGTAGCCATCGGCACGGTGCAGGCGACGTGCTTGCCAGCCTTGAGCGCGGCGATGCTCATCCACGCGTGGTCGGGGATGGGCGAGTTAATGTGTACGGCGTCCACATTCGGGTCCTTCAGCACGTCCGCAAACTCCCTGTAACGCTTCTCCACGCCAAAGTAATCGCCGACGGCGTTGAGTTTCTCCTCGTTACGCTGGCAGATGGCATAGCAGTCGGTGTGCGGATGCTTTTGCCAGATGGGGATGAATTCAGATCCGAAACCGAGACCCACGACCGCGATGTTGAACTTCTTGCTCATAGGTTGATTTGTTTTGCGGTTGCAGATTATAGAATCGTTTCGCCGTGGAAAGCCTCAAATTCGTATCGCGCCATTCTCTCTTCTCCAAAGAATCGACGGCAATGAACCGAGGCAAGCGGAGCTTGTCAAAGCCGCGCTCGCACGGCGATAGTCGCCGACCAGCCTATGGCGACCATCGCAGTTCTCGGTACAATGGACAGCAAGGGCGAAGAGCACGGCTTCGTGGCCGACCTCATCCGCCAGCGCGGTCATCAGCCGCTCCTCATCGACGTCGGCACGCTGGATGCGCCTCGGCTCGCGCCCGACATCACGCGCGAGCAAGTGGCAGCCGAAGGGGGCATCGATTTGAAAAGCCTCGTCGCGCGCCGTGACCGCGGCGAGAGCGTCACCGCCATGAGCCATGCCGCGCCACTTCTGCTCGCGCGCCTTGCTGCTGAAAACAAAATCCACGCCGTAATTTCGCTCGGCGGCGGCGGCGGCACTGCCATCGCCACCGCGGCGATGCGCGCATTGCCAATCGGCTTTCCGAAGCTGATGGTCTCCACCCTCGCCAGTGGCAATACCGCCCAGTACGTCGGCGTGAAGGACATCGTGATGTTTCCAAGCATCGTGGATGTCTCCGGTCTCAATCGCATCTCCCGCCAGATTCTCTCCCGCGCCGCCGGTGCCATCTGCGGCATGGTTGAGACCACGGTCCCGCTGGCGAAGGACAAGCCCATCATCGTCGCCAGCCAGTTCGGCAACACCACCACCTGCGTGGACCTCTGCCGACGTCGACTCGAGGCCGCCGGTTACGAAGTCCTCGCCTTCCACGCCACGGGGACCGGTGGGCGAACGATGGAATCGCTCATCGAATCCGGCATGGTCGCCGGCGTGCTCGACATCACTACCACCGAGTGGGCCGACGAACTTTGCGGCGGCGTCCTCTCTGCCGGACCGACGCGCCTCGATGCCGCCGCGCGTGCCGGCACACCCGCCATCGTCGCTCCCGGCTGCCTCGACATGGTGAACTTCCTCGCGCCCGAAACCGTCCCCGCGCGGTTCGCCAGCCGCAACTTCTACCAGCACAACCCGCAGGTGACGCTCATGCGCACCACGCCGGACGAATGCGCGCAGCTCGGCAAAATCATCGCGCAGAAACTCAACGCCTCCACCGGCCCCGTCACCGTGCTCTGGCCGCTGCGAGGCATCAGCATCATCAGCGCGCCGGGACAGAAGTTCCACGACCCTGCCGCCGACCGCGCCTTGCTCGATGGCCTGAAAGCGACCCTCCGTAGGGGCATCTCCCTTGTGGAGCTCGACTGCGCCATCAACGACGCCCCTTTCGCCGACGCCTGTGTGAAAGCGCTCCTCGCCAACCTCGTTGCCCCTAAAAAGTGATTGTGTCCACGACCGCGGGCGGTTAATTCATTCCCTTACCAGATATGAAAACTGCTTTGCTAGTTGCCGCCTTCGCCGCTCTCACCCTAGTCTCCCCCTCCGCCGCGACCGCTGCGGCTGCGAAAAACACGATGAAAACAGGTGTCACGAAAACGGATTGGGGCAAGGCCGACGGCCAGCCCGTGGAACTCTACACGCTGACGAACCAGAACGGCCTCGTCGCCAAGATCACCACCTACGGCGCGATGCTCACCGAGTTGCACGTACCAGATCGCAACGGCAAGCTCGCCGACGTCGTCCTCGGGTTCGATTCGCTCGAGGGGTATCTCAAAGGCCATCCCTACTTTGGTTGCACCACCGGTCGTTACGCCAACCGCATCGCCAAAGGCCAGTTCACCCTCGACGGACAGACTTACAAACTCCCGACCAATAACGGTCCGAACCACCTGCACGGCGGTCTCAAGGGATTCGACAAGAAAGTCTGGAAGGCCGCCGCCCAGCCCAGCCCCCTCGGCGCCGCCGTCCGTTTCGACTACACCAGCCCCGATGGCGAGGAAGGCTATCCTGGCACGCTCAAGGTCACCGTCATCTACACACTCACCAACGACAACGAGCTTCGGATTGATTATCAGGCCACCACCGACAAGGCCACCGTGGTCAACCTCACCAACCACGCCTACTTCAACCTCGCCGGCGCCGGTAGTGGCAGCATTCTCGCCCACCAACTTCGCATCACCGGCGAGCATTACACGCCCGTGGACGAAACGAGCATCCCCATCGGTGAGATTCGCGCCGTGAAAGGAACCGTGATGGATTTCACCAAGCCGCTTGCCATCGGCGCGCGCTTCGATCAGCTCAAAGGAAATCCGGCCAAGAGCGACCCCGGCGGTTACGACCACAATTATGTGCTTAACACAAAAGGCCCCGGACCGCTCAATCTCGCTGCCGAACTCTACGAACCGACCAGCGGCCGCGTGATGAGCATCTCCACCACCGAGCCCGGCATCCAGCTCTACACCGGCAATTACCTCGATGGCACCAACACCGGCAAAGGCGGGAAGGTTTACAATAAGAACGATGCCCTCTGCCTAGAGACCCAGCACTTCCCCGACTCACCCAACCAGCCGAAGTTTCCCAGCACCGTCCTGCGGCCCGGCCAGAAATACAGCCAGACCACCACGCACAAGTTCACCGTACGGAAGTGAGCGGGACGGACGGCACCCCTACAAAGCAATCGCGGACATCGTTTCCTCCTCGCCCAATGGGAGAGTGCTTGAGAGAGAGGAGAAGGTTCGTGTAACAGCGCACCCCTACTGGGAAGGCTGGACCGGCTTCCATTCACGCGCGAGCCGTTGGCCTTCGGCACGTTGCTGCGGCGTCAGTTGACTCTCGATGATTGAGATAATCTTCTTTGCATTTTCCTCTCCTTGCGCACTCGCCAAAAGCCACCACTTACACGCCTCCAATTCATCTCGCACCACGCCACGGCCATCGGCATACATTAAGCCGAGAAAGGTTTGAGCATTCGCAACGCCTTGTTCCGCCGCTTTGCGATACCACTTCACAGCCTCCGCTTCATCCTTCACGACGCCATTTTCTCCCGCATACATGTAGCCGAGGAACCATTGCGCCTTGGCATCGCCTTACTCGGCTTTGGCTTTGGTCTCAACGAAGCGTTTGCGCTCAGCCTCGGTCGGCTCAGCCGCGTCACCGGAATAGGAGATGAGCAGACTTGCGACGCAGAGGCAGAGGACTACGAAATGGAATTTCACGTCTGCGGCAGTAATCCTTCTACCAAGAACAGGCAAGCCTCTCTCTCCCCAACCCTCTGCTCCGAAACGGAGGAGGGGGAGAGCTTCAGCGGAACTTCTTCGCGGCGGGCGCCTTCAACGCCTTGAATTCCTTCGTCAGGTTCGTGAGCGAGGTCTCGATGCCCATTCGCTCGAGGCTCGTCGCACCGACAAAGCCGACGGCATCAGTCCCTTCTATCACGCGCTTGGCGTCTGCCGGAGTGTTGATAGGGCCACCGTGGCAGAGGAAGAAGATGTCCTTCCGCACGCGGCTGGCGGCATCAATGATTTCCTGCGTGCGCTTCAAGGTGAAGTCCCAGCTCACAACGGCTTTCTTCACGCCAATGCTCCCACCGACAGTGGTGCCAACGTGCGCGATGATGGCGTCGGCGCCAGCCTTGGCCATCTCCACGGCCTCTTCCGGCGTGGCGACATAGACGATGCTGAAGAGGTCCATCTTCCGAGCAATGGCAATCATCTCGTACTCTTTCTTCACGCTCATGCCGGTCTCCTCGAGCACGCCGCGAAAATGGCCGTCCACAATGGTGTGCGTGGGAAAATTGTTCACGCCGCTGAACCCCATCTCCTTCACCTTGCCGAGCCAGTGCCACATGCGGCGGCGCGGGTCGGTGGCGTGGACGCCACAAATAACGGGGCATTCCTCAACGACGGGAAGCACCTCGAACTCGCCGATTTCCATGGCGATGGCGTTGGCGTCGCCGTAAGCCATCAGGCCGGAGGTCGAGCCGTGACCCATCATGCGGAAGCGGCCGGAGTTGTAGATGATGATGAGGTCGGCACCACCCTTCTCGATGAACTTGGCGCTGATGCCCGTACCAGCACCGCCGGCAATGATCGCGCCGCCCTTCTTGACGGTAGCCATCAGGCGGTCGCGGACTTCCTTGCGGGTGTAGGGGTTCCCTTTTCCGGTCCAGGGGTTGGGCATACGAGTCGGTCTGGTTCGCTGGTTGAGTCGAAAAACTGGAGCGAACTCTGCCGCGCGGCCGCTCAAAATGCAATCATCGCGCTCGGCCCTCGAATAGGGCTTGAAGGCCGCGGGTGCGTGCGGCTTAATCGCTTTGCTAGGGCCCGTGGAATACGGACTTGTGAACCCCGCCAGGGCCGGAAGGCAGCAACGGTGCTTGCTCCGCATCTGCCGCGGTCACCCTGGCACTTTCCCCCCCCCCACCGAAACTGGAAGAAGCGTCCGCTGTTGACACTTTTTCCTTCATCATTCCGCCGGCATCCTTCAACCTTCGCCTGTGTCTTATCAGGTCATAGCGCGAAAGTACCGGCCGCAGTGCTTCGCGGAGGTGGTCGGCCAGGAGCACGTCACGCAGACTCTCTCCAACGCCATCACCGCCGGACGCATCGCCCACGCCTACCTTTTCTGCGGCCCGCGCGGCACCGGCAAGACCACCATCGCCCGCATCTTCGCCAAGGCGCTGAACTGCACCGGCGGACCGAAGGCGGACTTCGACGTGGCCGATGTGCGCTGCGTGGAGATCGCCGATGGCCGCGCGCTCGACGTGCTGGAAATCGACGGCGCGAGCAACAATGGCGTGGAACAGGTGCGCGAGCTGCGCGAGACGTGCAAGTACTCCCCCGCCGCCGGCAAGTTCAAGATCTACATCATCGACGAGGTTCACATGCTCTCGTCGGCGGCATTCAACGCGCTGCTGAAGACACTCGAAGAACCACCGGCGCACGTGAAGTTCCTCTTCGCCACCACCGACCCGCAGAAGGTGCTCCCGACAATTCTCTCCCGCTGCCAACGCTTCGACCTGCGCCGCATCCCGAACAAGCTCATCGTCCAGCATCTCGCCTCTATCGCGCAGACCGAGAAGGTGAAGATTGATGATGCCGCGCTCCACGGCATCGCCCGCGGCGCGGACGGCGGCATGCGCGATGCCGAATCCACGCTCGACCAGCTCATCAGCTTCTGCGGCGAGACGATCGAAGAGAACGACGTGCTCTCGATGTTCGGCCTCACCGCGCGCAGCCAGATTCTTGCGCTCAGCGGCGCCATACTTACGGGCGACGCCGAGAGGGCCCTGTGCGAATTGAACAGCCTCGCCAACGGCGGCAAGGACCTCGCCCGACTGCTCGCTGACCTGCTGAACCATTTCCGCAACCTGCTCGTTTATCAGGTTTCCAAAGGTGACTTAAGCCTCCTCGAGATTTCCGAGGCCGAGAAGACCGTGCTGGCCGAACAGTCCAAGCTCGCGACAACGGACGCCTTCGCACGCATCCTCGAGACGCTGACCGACGCCGAGGGTCGCCTCCGCGACGCGGCTTCGAAGAAAATCCTACTGGAAGTCGCGCTGCTCAAGGCCATCCAAGCCGTGCGCGCCGTGAGTCTCGATGCCGTTCTCAAGCAACTCCAGCAACTTCGCGCCGAAGGCGAAGGCACTGCCTCCCCTGCACTGCCCTCCAGCGCCACGGTCACCCGCGCCAGCCTCATCGCCGAAACCCCGCCACCCGCTTACACGGCGCCAAGGCCCAGCCAAACCTCCAGCACCGTTTCGGCTCCAGCACCAGCCGCACCCGAACCGCCGTCGCCGACAATCGCAACAAGCCCGGTGTCAGACTTAAACCTCCTCTGGCCGCAGTTGCTCGAGGCCATCGGCCGCGCGAGCCAGTTCACGCGCAGCTACCTCATCGAGGCGCACCCGGTCTCCTTCATGAAAGAGACGCTCATCATCGGCTTCGACCCCGAGTTCGCCGATCACTTGAGCCTCGTGGACAACCCGAAGAACCACGCGTTGATTCAAACCAAGCTCCGCGAATTGGGCCACGCGCATGCCACGGTAAAATTCGCGAAGTCCGAGCGGCCTCTTGGTTTCAATGCTCCCCCACCCACAGCTTCCGCCGCGCCGACCACCGCTGCTGCGGCTGTCACCAAGTCGGCGGTTACCGAGCCCCCCAAGAAAAAGACCACCGCCCCGGTGAGCATGGAGGAGTTTAAGGAAGATGCACTCATCAAGCAGGCGCTGGAGGTTTTCAAAGGTCAGATCGTTGACGTCCGCAAGTAACCCTCAACCCACATCAACTCATGTCCAGCATCGGCAAACTGATGAAGCAAGCTGCGAAAATGCAGCAGCAGGTCCAAGAAATCCAAGCCGGCCTCGCCACGCGCACCGTCGAAGCCACTAGTGGTGGGGGCGCGGTGAAGGTCACCGCCAAATGCGACGGTACGCTCGCCGGCATCAAAATCGATCCCGCCGCGGTGAATCCAGCCGATGCGCAACTCCTCGAGGATATGTTGCTCAGCGCGGTCAACAACGCCCTCGCCCAAGCCAAGGAAATCTCCGAACAGGAAATGGGCAAGGCCACCCAAGGCTTTAGTCTTCCGGGGATGATGTGATTTGAAGAAGGCTGATGGCCGCCCTTCCTGAACCAATCATCGCGCTCGTTGCTGCGCTGGGCAAACTGCCCGGCGTCGGTCCACGCTCGGCTGAACGCCTTGCGCTGCACCTCGTGCAGACGGAATCCGACGACGTGCGCCAACTCGCGCAAGCCATCCTCGCCGCGCGCGAGAAGATTCAATCCTGCCAAATCTGCGGTGCGCTCACCGAGAAACAGCCGTGCATGCTCTGCACCGATCCGCGCCGCGATGCGACGCTCCTCTGTCTCGTTGAGCGCGCAGTGGACATCCTCAGTGTGGATAAGGCCGGCACGTTCAGCGGCAAGTTCCACGTGCTCGGTGGAAAGATTTCACCACTCAATGGAGTTGGTCCCGAAGACCTGCGCATCGGCGAACTCGAGACGCGCTTCGGCCTCGAGCCGATTAAAGAAGTCATCCTCGCCCTCGGCAGCGATGTGGAAGGCGATGCCACGAGCTACTATCTCGCGAAGCGACTGACGGCACGCGGGGTGAAGGTCACACGCATCGCCCACGGTCTGCCGGCTGGCAGCGGACTGGAGTTCGCCGACGAACTCACGTTGAGCCGTGCGCTCGAAGGCCGGCACGAAATCCAGTGACGTTGCCCGCGCCAAAGGCCGTCGTGTTCGACTTGGGCAAAGTGCTGCTCGATTTCGACTACAGCATTCTCGTCCGCCGGATGGTTCCGCGTTCACGGCTGAATGAAGTCGAATTGAACCAGTTGCTCAATCAAGCCCCGCTGCTGCTTCGTTACGAAACCGGCTCTCTCTCCACCGCCGAGTTTTTCGCCGAGGTACAGAATGCTTCCGGTTTCAATGGGAGCGAGGACGAATTCACCTCGTTCTTCGCCGACATATTTACCCCCATCGCACCAATGATTGCGCTGCATGCCCAACTACGCTCACGCGGTGTGCCGACTTACATCTTCTCGAATACGAACGACATCGCCATCGCATACATTCGGCGGACGTTTCCCTTCTTCAGCAACTTTGCCGGCTACGTGCTCTCTTATGAACACGGCGCGATGAAACCCGATGCTCCTCTCTACGCTGTCGTCGAGGAAATCACCGGCTTGCGCGGAACAGAGCTGCTTTATCTCGACGATCGCCACGAGAATATCACCGCTGGCGCAGCGCGTGGCTGGCGCGCGATTCTTCATCAGGAGCCGACTGTCACCGAGGCGGCCGTGCGCGCAACCGGCCTGCTGGGCTGATTCCACGCAACGGGACGAAGCGCGGTTACTTCCCGAGCAGATGTTCGATCACGAGTTGGTCGAGCGCCTGGCAATTACGATCGGCGATGAGCACTTTCGCCTGTTTCTCGTCAAAGCTGCGCACCTTCGCAAGCAATCGCAGGAACGTGCGGCGGCTGTTCTCGAGGTGCGCGAGACGCTGGTGAACTCCACTATCGAAAGGAAGCGGAAAAACCGTGAGCCGCGAAAGGCCGCTTGTTAACCTCGTGCGATGACCGACACGGAAACCGCACTCCGCTCCTTCCTGATTCCCGGCCGCGTCGAGGCACGGACGGAAAACGGACAACTGCCCAAGCTTCTCCTCAGCACGGCGGGCAGCACGGCGGAGCTCTATCTACACGGCGCGCAGGTGACGTACTTCCAGAAACAGAGCGAACGTCCCCTGCTCTTCATGAGCGCGCAGAGCTACTTCGCGCCGGACAAACCAATCCGCGGCGGTGTGCCGATTATCTTCCCGTGGTTTGGTCCGCGCGATGGCGCAGCGGCGCACGGCTTCGCTCGGACCGCCGCGTGGTCACTCGTGGATTCCAGTGCCACGAACAACGAAACCCGCGTGACACTCGAACTCGCACAAGCGACGGATCTGGGGGAATGGCCGGCGCACCGACTCCGCTATCGCGTGACCGTGAGCGATGTATTGCGGCTCGAGTTGGAAGTGACGAACAACAGCACCGCGCGCGAACTGGCCCATGAATCCTGCCTGCACACCTACTTCGCCATCGGCGACATCCACACGACACGCATCGCCGGTCTGCAGGGCGCGTGCTATCTCGACAAGGTGGACAACTTCGTCGAGAAGACCGAGACCGCAGCGGAGATTGCCATCACTGGCGAGACCGACCGCGTTTATCTGAACACAGATTCCACCGTCACCATCATCGACCCCTTGTGGCACCGGCGGATCGTCGTGGAGAAGAGCGGCTCCCGCTCGACCGTGGTCTGGAACCCGTGGATTGCCAAAGCCAAAGCGATGGCTGACTTCGGCGACGACGAGTACCAGCGGATGCTCTGCGTAGAATCGGGTAACGTGGACCGCGACCGACTCGCGCTCGCGCCAGGAACGAGCTCGACCCTATCCACCACCCTCCGCAGCGAATTGTTCTGATGGAGATAGCCTCCTCGAGGCGGCGTTAGTGTAGTCAGTTTTGGTTTGTTGGTAGAACTCGCGCGCGATGTCGCCGATGACCGCCTTGTTGCTAATATCCGTCTGACCTAACTCGCCGAGATGCTTCGTCCGCAGAAGGCGGTTTCGAATAGAGCGCGTCGCGGTATTCGAGGACGTGCGGACTAGCAGTCCAAGTAAGACTTCAGCGCCAACGCATCGCGCTAGCCAGTTGCTTGCGCACCTGCTCGCGGTTCGCCGAGTCGTAGAACTCGACCGGGTTGAAATCATCCATCAACACGCGGCCGCGAGTGGAATCCACTCCGACCACGCTCGCATAGGCGGCATCCGCCTGCGACCGCACTAATTCGTTTTCGCCGCTGGTATCCGGCTCCCGCACGAACTTCATCTCCGCCACATCACCCGGTACAAAGAAGACATTACCATTGCCCGAGCCCGGGGGGGGGGGGCAGCGGGCGCGCGGCGACCACGCCCCGGGGGGCTTCTTGCAGGGCGACGGCAATGGCTTAATGCAGCGGTTATACCGCGGCGAAAATAACACACATGGCAATCGAGAGATTGCGGTGCGGTTTTCCCGCAGTATTCTCCGATCCATGAGTGACACCGACTGGCAGCCACAATTCCGCAAGCTTTGGGACCGGGCCGTGACCGCGTGGCAGGCCGGCCGCCGCACGCCCGGCTCCATGTTTGATGCCGCCGACGCCGGGCTCCTGACGGGCATCGGCTGCTCGACACAGGAGTTGTTCGACTTCGTGGACGACTCGCTGAACTACGACGGCGACCCTGACTTCGCCACCACCCTCGCGGTGACGGCGGTTCGCCGGGACTACTTCCTGACCGTCATGGGCGGCAAGCCCTCCGGTCGCACCGCCACGATGGACAGTCTCCCGTTGAAGTCCACCGAAGTGGACGGCATCTCCTGGCTGCCCCGGCTGATCGTAAAGGCCCGCCTGAAGCTGCGCGGAGAAATGCCCGCCGAGCTCATGTATGGCTGCGCGGGCGACCGGCCCTTCCTCCGGCGCATGAACCTGACGCTGCCGAAGTTTCTGGAGTTGGTGCGGGACGCGGACACGGACGACCGCCGCATCGTCAACGCCGTGAAGCAAGCCGCCGGGCTGAGCTGAGCCGCCAGCGCCTACCGCGGCCGCATGGCGAAGGCGAGCTGCCGGCGGAATTGCTCGCGGTTGCGCGCGTCGTAAAACTCCACCGGGTTGAAATCATCCGTCAGCACGATGCCTCTTTTTGGGTCTGTTTCCTTGATCCCATCGAACGCGTCGCGTGCCTGCTGACGGACCGTCGCATGCATTGAGTCGAAGTCCATTGCTCGATGCTGCTTGAGCTCCGGGGCCGGGCTCGCCACGTAAAACACGTTGCCGTTGCCGCTGGCATGGATGCGCACGCTGCCGAAAACCTCTTTCAAGGTCTTGTGCAGCGACGCCGCGAAGTAGTCCTGACCCGCATCGAACTCGCCAAAGCTGTTGATCACCAGCACGCCTTCCGGCCGGAGCACCCGGCGCATCGCGGTGAAAGCCTCCCGCGTCATCAAGTGCGACGGCGAGGAGTCGCCGAGGAAGGCATCCAGAATCACCGCGTCGTATTGCTGCGTAGCCGCGTTCACGAACTGGCGACCATCGCCGATGGTGAGGTTGAGCTTTTCCGGCTGCAGGTCGAAGTGCGCGCGGGCTAGTTCCACCACCGCGCCGTTGATTTCCACCACGTCCACTCGGGCGCCCTCGTGGACGAACTGCATGGGCACGATGCCAACGCCCATGCCGATGCATAGTACGTCCTTGATCTGGGTGGTGTAAACGCCCGCAAGCCCGTGCAGTCCGTAGGTGAAGAGCGAGACGCTTTGCTTCGCCTCGGGGTCGTAGGTGTTCTGCGTGAGATAGTCGTTGAGGTAGTAGCGGCGGGAGCCATTGAAGTTCTCGACCACCTGCATCAGGCCGAAGTTCGAGTTCTGGCGCGCGACTTCCCGCATTTGGTCCGAGGGGGGATTGGCGTCCTTGCGCACGCCCGCCCAGCCGGACAGCAGACCCACGGCGAGGAACACCAGCGGGCCGGCCAGCGAATCACCCCGCTGGCGCCAGCCTACGAAATACACCAGCGAAACCGCCATCAGGATCCCCGCTGTGATGAACATGGTTACCGAGTTCGGTAGGAAGGGAATCAGCACGTAGCCAATCAGCACCGTGCCCAGCACGCTGCCCAAGGTGCTGATGGCGGAAAGTCGACCCACGTTCCCGCCCACGCCGGCAACCGCCGAGGTGATCACGCGGATGACAAAGGGCCCGACGGTCGCGAGCAAGGTCAGCGGCACGAAGAACAGGAACAGCGAAGCCAGCAGTGAGCCGACCTCGAGGGGAAATTGCAGGCACCAGAAGGCGACCTTCGCGGTGAACGGCACGGTGAAGCACAGATACACGCCCGCGAGCAGGATGCAGGTATAGAGCCGATGCAGGTTTTGCGAGCGGTCCACCAACCAGCCGCCAAACTGGTAGCCCGCCGCGAGCGAGATCAGCGTGACCGCAATCTGCGCCGTCCAGACGAAATGCGACGTGCCGACGAAGGGCGAAAGCATCTTCGCGCCGAGAATCTCGACGATGAGAATGGCCGCGCCAGTCGTGGCGGCGGTGCCGTAGAGGAAACGGCGTAGGCCGGGGGAGACGGGTTCAGCGACAGCAGCGTCGGATTGCTTTTTCACGGTGCCGTTCTACTTTCAACAGCGAGAAGAAGCAAGGAACAGCAGCTCGGATGGAAAAGTATCTGCACATAATCGGTATCGGCATTCAGAGGACGCTCGTGTACCGCGTGAACTTCTTCGCGCGCTCTCTCTTCGGCCTGATCCCGCTCACAGCCACCATCCTGCTCTGGCAGACCATCTACCGCGACCGCATCGGCGACGTCGCCGGCTACACGCTGCGCCAGATGATCTCGTACTATCTGATTGCCACCATTGTGGATGCCCTGACCGCTGTCGCGGAGGACGACTGGCAGATTGCCGCTGACATCCGCGATGGAAACATCAGCCAGTTCCTCGTCAAGCCAATCGATTACCTCGCCTACCGGTTCAGCCTCTACTCCGCCGGCCGTCTCATCTACACCGCTGTAGCGAGTGTGCCCATCGCAATCTTCATCTTCTGTCTGCGCGACTATTTCGTCCTGCCAAAGGATGCCGCCGCATGCGTTGGCTTTGCCCTCTCGGTCGCGATGGCGGGCCTTCTGCAATTTCTCATCTCCTATACGATGGCCCTGCTCTCGTTCTGGGTTCTGGAGGTCGCCACGTTCATCTTCATCCTGTTCGCCTTCGAATACCTCGCTTCCGGCCATCTCTTCCCGCTGGACATCCTGCCACCGGTCGTGGCTCAGGCGCTGCACTTCACGCCCTTCCCCTACCTGCTCTACTTCCCCGTCAGCGTCTATCTTGGGCAAGCCACTGGGACAGCGCTCTGGCAAGGACTCGCTATACAAGCCACTTGGGTGCTGGCCGCCTATGCGCTGGCGCGGTTTGTCTGGAGCCGCGGTATAAGGAAATATGCGGCGTTCGGAGGATAAAATGAAACCATCCCCTGAACGCGACGATGTTAGGGCGAATGACACAAGTTCTCTCGCGCCTCTGAACCGTTACCTCGGCCTCTACGCCGCGCTCTGGAAAAACTCCGTCACGCGAGAGATGGGTTTCAAATCCAACTTCCTCCTCTGGATTGTGGTCGAGCTTCTCTGGTTCGCGCTTCAGCTCACCTTCATGACGGTGATTTACTCGCACACTGATCACATCGGCACTTGGACCAAGTGGGAGGTAGTGCTACTGGTCGGCGCGGCGCATTTCATCCAGCAAATCTTCACCGCCCTCTTCCTCGTGAATTGCACCCAACTCTCCGAGCACATCCGCACCGGCAAACTCGACTTCATGCTGCTGCTGCCCGTCAACACGCGCTTCCTCGTCTCGTTCCGGCAGGTGGACCTCGGCGGCTTCATCAACGCCGCCAGCGCCGTAGCGGTGATGGTTTACGCTGCACGCGAACTGCAGCTCGCGCCGAGCGCGGCGCAGATCGCCGGTTTCCTCGCCCTCTGCGCTGTCGGCCTCCTTATCCACTACTCACTGATGTTCCTGCTCGCGGCCATCAGCTTCTGGACAGTGCAGGCGCAAGGCATCGTCTACGGCTACTACAATCTGTTCAATATCGCGCGAATGCCGGACGCCGCTTTCGGAGGCCCGTTCAAGGCGGTGTTCACATTCGTCCTGCCGATTCTGCTGGTCGTGAATGTGCCGGTGAAGCTTCTCGCGAAAAAACTCGAGTCCCCGTGGGAACCGGCGCTGCTTCTGGCGATGGCCTGCGCCTGCTTTGCGGCCTCAGAACTCTTCTGGCGATTTTCTCTTCGCCGCTACACCAGCGCCAGTTCGTAGACCGCCGCGCCGGCTAGCCGCACTTCGCCAACTCCTGCCAGAGATGCGCGCTCATCCGCGAGCCGGCGGCGAAGTTATCGAGATCGAACTTCTCGTTCGGTGAATGAAGATTGTCATCCGGCAACGCCAAACCGAGCAGCAAGGTGTCCGCTCCGAGGATCTTCTTGAATTCATTCACAATGGGAATCGAACCACCCTCGCGCATCAACACCGGCTCGTGTCCGAATGCGGCCTTCAAGGCGCGCAAGGCCGCCTGCGCCTGTGGTCCCGTAGGTGAAACCAGATACGGCTCACCACCGTGGCCCTCCGAGATTTCCAAACGCACAGTCCGCGGACAAATCTTGCGCAGATGACGCGCGACGAGATGGAGAATCCTCTTCGGATTCTGCCCGGGCACGAGACGGAAGGTGAGCTTCGCGCTCGCCCATGACGGCACGATGGTCTTGCTTCCCGGCCCTTGATAACCGCTCGTGAGCCCGTTGATCTCGACTGTCGGTCGCGCGCTGCGCTGCTCGACCGGTGTGTGGCCGCGTTCACCGAAAAGCTGCGGCACACCGAGGAACTTCCGGTACTGCCCCGCATTGAATGGCAGCCGCGCGAGCTGCTTTCGCTCGAAGGGTGAGAGAGGTTTCACGCCGGCATAGAAACCCGGCACGGTCACGCGACCATTCTTGTCGCGGAACTTCGCAAGCAATTGGCACAAGGCCATCGCAGGGTTATCAAGCGAGCCACCGTAGATGCCAGAGTGGAGGTCGCGCGACGGACCGTGCAACTTCACCTCGATGGCAGCGATCCCCCGCAGCGCGTAGGTGAGTGCGGGGTGCCGCTTGTCGGGCATCCCTGTGTCGGAGACGACGACGGTATCGCAACGCAGCGCAGCGCGGTGTTTCCGCAAGAACGGCGGCAGGCTCTCGCAACCAATCTCCTCCTCGCCTTCGATAACGAAGGTGAGGTCGCACGGCAACTCCGTGCCGGTTTTCAGATAGGCCTCGACGGCCTTGAGATGAGCAAAGTGCTGACCTTTGTTGTCGGTCGAGCCGCGCGCGTAAATGCTGCGCCCCGAGATGCGCGGCTCGAAGGGCGGCGTCTTCCAGAGATCGAAGGGCTCGGGCGGCTGCACGTCGTAGTGACCGTACACGAGGAAGTGAGGCTTGCGTTTCCCTTTCGTGCGCGGCGTGCGAATCGTGATAATCGGGTTCCCTTTTGTCTGATGAATCTTCGAATCTAGACCGAAGGCGCGACTGTGATCGGCGAGCCAACGCGCACAGGCGTCAATATCGACCGCGTGCTTCGCTTGGGCAGAGACACTTGGAAAGCCAAGATACTCCGACAGTTCCCGAATGAAACGCGGTTCGTTCTCTGCGAGGTAGCGTAAGACGTTCTGCATACAGCTAAGTTAGGAATCAGACGGCATAGCGCAAGGCGCATTTCGACAGACTTTGCTTTTCTGCTGTTTCAGGCGAGGATGCGCGTGATGAAGATTTCGGTCGTCGTGCCAGCGTTCAACGAAGAAAAGCTGATTGCCAGCACCTTGGAAAGCATTCGAACGGCCGCGACGGCCTTCACCGAGCGCGGCTGGGAATGGGAAATCGTTGTCTGCGATAACAACTCGACCGACCGGACCGGCGACTTGGCCCGAGCAGCGGGCGCGAAGGTTGTGTTCGAGCCGAAGAATCAGATCGCCCGCGCACGTAATGCAGGTGCGGCAGTGGCAGCAGGCGAGTGGCTCCTCTTCGTGGATGCTGATTCACGGCCCAGTCGTGAGCTCTTCACTGATCTGGGGGCAAGGGTAGAAGAGGGCCGCTTCCTTGGCGGTGGCTCCACAGTGCAACTGGACGAGCGTCACTTCCTCGCAAGTATTTGTATATTCGCATGGAACACAATCAGCCGCGTCTTCAAGTGGGCGGCAGGCTCCTTCGTGCTGTGCGAAGCGGCGGCGTTCCAGGCGATTGGCGGATTCAACGAGGCGCTGTATGCCGCGGAAGAAATTGACTTCAGCCAGCGCCTGAAGCGCGAGGCGCGACGGCGCGGCAAGAGGGTAGTCATTCTTCACCGTCATCCGCTGGTGACCTCGGCTCGAAAAATCCATCTCTACTCGCCGTGGGAGTACGCATGGTTCATGGTGAAGTCGGTGATGACGCTCGGGCGACCCATGCGGACACGCGAGGAATGCCCCATCTGGTACGACGGCCGCCGGTGATTACGGCTTCTTGTTTTTGTTCTTCTTTTCCTGCTCGCGGAGGAACTTCTCGAGTTCTCTGTTCTCCTGAGACTCCACATTGCGCTCATGGATTTCCGCGCGCTTCACACCGGGGAGATTATCGCGCTCCATCTGCGCTGCGGCTGAGGCGGCTTCGGGCGTGGGTAGCACGGTAGGGCGCATCATCACGATGAGCTCCTTGCGATCCAGCGTTTCGGTGCTGTTGGAGAAGAGCAGCCCGAGAAGTGGAATATCCTTGAGCAGCGGCACACCAGAAACCGTTGCGTTTTTCTTCGTACGAATGAACCCGCCCAGCATTACGGTCTCGCGGTCTTTGACGGCAATCTTCGCATTCGCAGAGCGCTCGGCGGTGATTGGGACCGGGTTCCCGTCGATGATCTTCTCTCCGATGATATCCTGAACGATCTGGTTGATATCCATTACCACGAGGCCGTCGGGGTTGATGAAGGGCAGCACCTCGAGCGTGATGCCAATCTTCTTGTCCTGATAGGTGGAGCGGTTGCTCCCGGTAATGTCTGTGGTAGTACCGCTGATGTACGGACGTGTCTCGCCCACGAAGAACTGACCCAACTCAGCGTGGGAGGTCTGGATGCGCGGGCGAGAAAGGATGTTCACGCGGCCATCGATAGAGACGGCGCTGACCGCCGCTTCCCAACTATTACCAAGGAACCCCCAGTAGTTAAGGCCGGGACTGGTGAGCGCAGCGATGGAGTTAGTGGTGTAAAAACTACCGCCGTGCTTCATCCCGAGGGCAGAGGAGATTGACGCGCCTGACGCGTCGGTGTTGCCAACAGTCTGCTTCTGCTGTCCGATGGAGACACCGACATCTTTTTCGTTGCTTAGGGAGACGTCCATGATGATCGCCTCGATGAGCACCTGTTGCTGCACGGTATCGAGCTGCGCCAATAGTTTCTTGGCGAGGAGCATCTCCTGCCGTCCTGCGATGACGAGGATGGAATTGCTGCGCTCGTAAGAGATAATCTTAGTTTCTCCGAGAATCGGCACTCCGGAACCGCTCATCGCCAGACGTCCCGTCGCTCCCTGTAAACGCTGCTGCAACGTACGCTGCTGGCTGCCCTGTTGGCTACTCTGACCGGTTTGAGGAGTGCCACCCGGTGGCGTGCCCGTCGGTGTGCCGCTCCCACCACCGGGCACGAAAGCACTGACCCCCGTACCGCTCGAGCCAGTGGTCCCGGAACGCGTGGTGCTGGCGGTTGGCCCGCCACTAGTGAGTGAGCCCATCACGGAAGCGATATCCGCTGAGAGGGCGTACTTAATCGGGATCAACTCTACCTCATCGTCAATCGGCATCAGAATGTCTATCTGGTCAATCAACTCGAGCATCCGCTTCACGTTCGAGGCGTAATCGCGGAGCACGAGCGTGTGACTCGCGTCAATCGCCGTGATGCCGTTCTGCAGCTTCGACATCGGCTGGAGCACCTGCGTAATTTCGCTGGGCCGGATATTCTTCAGCTTAACCACCTTGGTTATGAAGGTGTCAGCCTCAGGCAGCAAAGAAAACTCAAGTGGGCTGAACGGCACAGCTTCCTTCATCGCGTTGGCGGCCGGTACGGCCTTAAGAAATTTTTCCCCCACAGGAATGACAGCGATATCGTTTGCAGCGAAGAGCGTGATTAACGCCTCGACCGCCTCGGCGAGGGTGAGGTCCGTCTGTGCGCGGAAGGTGATGCTCACGTTCGGTAGCGTAGCCGGGCGGATCAGTGTGCGGCTTACCAACTCCGAAAAGAAATTGAGTGCCTGATCGAGGGGCGCTGCCTCGAGGCGCAACATCCCCTTCGGAATCATTTTCTGCCCGTTGGCGGCGGGCACGGCGACTACCGGCACCGCAGCGGGCGCGAAGACGGCGGGCGGCGGCGGGGGTGGCACAGCTGCTGGCTGGGCCTGAAGGGCGAATGCGCTCAGCAGCAACAACGAGAGAGACTGGATGGTTTTCACTGGGCTTTCCCTTTCTGTTTGGCGGTTTTGGGCGAAGTGTTCTTCTGGTAAGTGGCGACGAGCGTGACAGTGCCACGCAGCTTGGCACGGGCCGGCTCCTCCGGTTTCACGTCCAAATCACGTATGCGCACAGCGGATCGCTCGCCACTAGTGTTCACCAGAAAGTCTAGTAACTCCTTGTCACCGGCGGTAAAGGCGAGCGTGAGCGTCTCCTCGCCGAGCAAATCGCCAGCGCGACCAACCTGCCGCAACCCGGGGCGCTTGCTCTCGATGTTCAGGCCGCTCTTCTCGGCCAACTCGCTCTGCTGGCGCAGGATCAGCTCCGCACGCTCGGCCGATTCGGCCAACTCCACCTGCTTCTTCAACTCGCCCAACTCAGCCATAATCGCCGGCTTCTTATCAATCTGGGCCTGCAGACGCCCGCGCCGTGACTCATCCTTCTCGATGGTTGCGCTCAGCGTGACCCAGCTGCGATAAAGCGACGGGATGATGAACGCGTTCACTAGGAGAAACCCGACGCCAAGCGCCGCAAACACCGTCCGACGGTCTTCACGCCGGATGTTGAACCGGTCGAAAAGCGTGGTCACAGCTCTTCCTCCTTCCGACGGAAATCGCAGGTGAAACTCCACTGGAGCATCGAGCCGCCCTGTATGCGGTTGAAATTGGCCGGGTACACCTTCTGGAAAAGCAACTGCCCCACGCTGTTCGTAGCGGCCTTGAGCACCTCGGTGTATTCCTCGATTTTGTCCGACATCGCAGCGGGCGCGGTCCCGCGCAGCACGATCTTCTCGCCCTTGCTGAATGTGAACTGGTCGAGCGACAGCTCCACCGGTACCTTGTCGGACACCATGCGGAAGGCGTCCAACGCGGCATTGCGCAGTGTTACCTGCAACTGCAACTGCACAATCTGGTCGCCCAACTGCACGGAGTTCGTGCTCTCCCGGCCGAGCGGCACCAGTTCCTTGGTCAGATTAGCTTGCTTCGACTTGACCATTTCCGACGCGACCACAAAGGCGATCAGCAGAACGAGGTAAACGACCAATCCCGTGGCGAAGGTGCGCAACCAGATTGAATCTATGAAATCGCGGCGGTAACGTCCCGAAATCTCCGACGGCAGCAGGGTTGGCTCGCCTGGGCGCACTCGTCCCGCGTGCCGCGCCGTGATGGCGGCCACATTTGACGGAGGGAATGGCGCGACCACTTCGACTGGTTCGCCGAGCCATTCGCCAATTACCTGCCCCCAGTTCGCCGCCAATTCACCCTCGGCCACAAGATGCCACGTGGGCGGGCGTACAAGCCAGCCGGCCATTTCGCCAGCCCATGTGCTGCATGTGAGATGCTCAGCCAGTCCGTTCAGGTGGCTGGAGGAAACGAGCGTGACCTGTGTGAGGTTCTGCAGCACCCCGTCACACCACCACGCCACGAGACAGGAAACCTTTTCGCCGCGCGATTGCGGGTAAAGCCACACGCCATCCACATCTGCAGGCGCAGCCAATGCCTGCCGCAACGCCGCGACCTCGATACCGTCGGCCACGCACCCTTTGCCTTCCAACCGGCCGAGCAACTCTTCCACTGTCTTCCGTTCCGCGATTGTCACGACGACAGTCTGCGTCTCAGGCGGCAGCATCCCCCGCGCGGGCACCACATCCATCGTCCAAACCGTTTGCGCCAGCGGCAGAGGCGAGAGCTTGTCGATTTGCAACTCGACCATCGCCACCAGTTCGCCCCGTTCGCATTGCGGCATCTGCAGCACGCGGTAGAAAACGCGGTCCGGCGGCAACCAAGCGACATTGAGCCGCGGGCTCCACAGGTCGGCGAACGTCTTGCTCACGTGCTTGGCCGGCAAAGGATCCTCGGCCGTACCCGCCTGCACGTCCGCCAAAGTGAGGTCGCCCTTGCCCAAGGCGAATCGCCAGAACTGCTGCTGGTCGCCGTCCAACGAAAGCACGTTGCACGAGGCCCGCAGAGCCGGCGCTTTCGGTGTTTTGATGTTCTTCGTGTCAGCCACGGGCGTCATCCAATCAACGACTTCAAATGCTCTTCGGTCTGCGTCACGCGCAAGACTTCCTCGACGGTGGTACGACCGGCGCGGACCTTTCGCCAGCCGTCATCGCGCAGCGTGCGCATCCCTAACTCGATGGACTTCTGGGCGATGGTCGAGGCGGGTTTGCGATCGAGCACAAGCGGGCGGATACCCTCGTTCACCAACAACAATTCGTAGATGCCTATCCGCCCTTGATAACCGAGCCGCCGGCAATTTTCGCATCCGACGCCATGCCAGAACTCCGCCGTAGGCAACTCGGCGACAGGGAAGCCAGCCTTCATCAGATATTCCGAGTCGATCTTTTGCACGGTTTTGCACTTCGGGCAAATGGTTCGCACGAGACGCTGCGCCAGTACTGCCTCGACCGACGAAGCGACGAGGAACGGTTCGATGCCCATGTCCACCAAGCGTGTGAAGGCGCTCGGAGCGTCGTTCGTGTGCAGGGTGCTGAAGACAAGGTGGCCGGTGAGCGCGGCTCGGATAGCAATCTCCGCCGTCTCGAGATCGCGAATCTCGCCGACCATGATCACGTTCGGATCCTGACGTAGGATGTGACGCAGACCCAGCGCGAAGGTGAGGCCGATGTCGGCGCGCACAGCAATCTGGTTCACACCCTTCAGCTCGTACTCGACCGGTTCCTCGATGGTAATGATTCGCTTGTGCACCGAGTTAATCGAGCTGAGGAAGGCGTAGAGCGAAGTGGACTTGCCCGAACCAGTCGGGCCGGTGACGAGCACCATCCCGTGCGGCTTGACGATGATGTCGCGCAGGGCAATCTCTTCCTGCTGCGCGAACCCGAGCTGCTCAAGGCCGAGGAAAATCTTGCCTCGGGTAAGCAAGCGCAGGCTCACGCTCTCGCCGTACACCGTGGGCACGGTGGAGACGCGGATGTCGATCTCCTCGCCCTTGATACGAACATTGATGCGACCGTCTTGCGGCAGGCGTTTCTCGGCAATGTTCATCCCGGCCATCACCTTGATGCGCGAGATGAGCGAGGCCTGGTACTGCTTGATTTGCGGCGGCATCGGAATCTGATGCAGGATGCCGTCGATGCGGTTGCGGATGCGCAGTTCGTCCTCGGCCGGCTCGAAATGGATGTCCGTCGCGCGCGAATTGTAGGCCTCCCAGACGATCTGGTTGACGAACTTGATGACGCTCGCCTCCTGCTCGTTCTCGGTAATCTCCTTGCCCTCGGGCAGGACGATATCCATCGGCTCGTCCTTCGCGAGCTCATCGAGCGTCTCGGCGCCGATGCCGTAGTACTTCCGCTGCGCCTTCTCAATCTCCGCGCGCGGCGCGAGGGCGAAGGTCACCGGGCCATCGGCCTCGAACCGAACGGCGTTGAGTAGTGCATTGTCGAAAGGATCGCTCACCGCTACCTGCAACACGCCACCACCGTAGCTCGTCGGTAGCACGTTAAACTGAAAGGCGACCTTGGCGGAGATCTTCTCACGCACCTCGGCTCCGATAGAAAGTTGAGCGAGTTCGAGCCTCGGCCAGTCGAACGCCTCCGATAGCTTGCCGAGGAACGCGTCTTCCAACATGCCGACCTCGCGACAGAGGAAGACCGGCCACGACTCAATCGCTCCCTCCGCCGCCGCCACGTGCCACGCGCGATGCCACTCGTCGTACTTACCCGGAGTGGTCAAGCCCGCCGTCAAACAGAAGTTCTTGAATGTGGTGAATGCCATAGCCTTGCTCAGTCCGTGGAATACCTACGGCAAAGCCAGATGGCCCTGCCACTCAATAAACATTGTTTGAGGCATCTACCCAACATATTGTTGCAACTGGTAAAGGCTAACACCGCATATTGGGTCAGCAAGTGGTTTTTGAAGGAAGTTATTGGCATCCATTGGAGGCGTCCCAGTGAGCCGATCATTCCGAAAAAGACTTGCTTGGTTCGTTCGACCGCTGGCTCACTGACCGCACCATGAAGCATCTGGCCACCGTCACCGTCATCGGCCGCGACAAAACCGGCGTCATCGCCCGCGTCACCAATTTCCTCTTCGAACAGCAGGCGAACATCGAGGCGCTCGACGAACAGGTCACCCGCGGGCAGTTCAGCATGACCATCCAAGCCTCGTGGAAGGATCGTCGATTCGATGCATTAAAGCTTCGCGCCGGTCTCAGCACGCTGGCCAAGACGCTGGAGATGGAGATTAAGTTACGGTTCACCGAGCCCGACCGTCGGCAGCGGATGGCCATCTTTGTCACGCGCGAATCCCACTGCTTCGAAGGATTGTTAGCCGCGCACCACGCCAGTCAACTTAAGCGGGCCGAACCAGTCGTCGTGCTCTCGAACCGACGGGATCTGGCGGGACTGGTCAAGCGCTATGGGCTCCCCTTCGAGCACGTGCCGTGGGTGGAGAGCGCGCCGGCTGAGCGTCGATCCCTCGCCGTGCTGGAACGCCACGCCGTGGATTTCGTGGTGCTGGCGCGGTTCATGAAAATCCTCTCGCCGGAGTTCGTGTGGCGCTACAAGAACAAGATAATCAACATCCACCCCTCGCTGCTGCCAAGCTTCCCCGGCGCACAGGCCTACCGGCAGGCGTACGAGCACGGCGTGAAGATCGCCGGCGTAACCGCGCACTTCGTGAGCATGCACTTGGATGAAGGCCCAATCATCGCGCAGGACGGCTTTGCCGTGAGGCCTAACATGGCTTTGAGGGACGTCATGTCCGCGGGCCAGAAGCTCGAAACGCGAGTGCTGGTGAAGGCGGTGAAGCTCTATCTCTCCAAGCGGCTGGACGTCCACTGGGGCACGGTGAAGCAAATCTGACTCTCGTGGCCCAGCTTCATCTCAAAAATCACGTGCGCAACTCGACGAGCAGGTCCTTGCTCTCAACCGATTCACCCACCTGCGCGTGAATTCCGGCCACCACGCCATCGGCCGCCGCGTAGATGGTGGTCTGCATCTTCATCGCCTCCATCGTAACTAGCTTGTCGCCCTTAGCCACTTTCGCGCCGACGCCGACGGCGAGCGCGGTAACGATGCCCGGGATTGGTGCGCCGACCTGCAGCGGGTCCGCGGGGTCGGCCTTCGTGCGGCTCTTGGCTTTCGTCTGCACCGTCTTATCGAGAACGCTGGTCTCGCGCGCCATTCCATTCAATTCGAAGTTGACGGTGCGGCGGCCATCCTTATCGGGCGAGGAGATGTTGATGAGCTTGATGAAGAGTGTTTTGCCCTCCTCGATGTCCACCGTGATTTCTTCGCCCGGCTTGAGTCCGTAGAAAAACGCCGCACTTGGCAGCACGGAGACGTCGTCAAACTCGCGCTCAAACTTTGAAAAATCGGCGTGCACCTCGGGATACATGAGGTGGCTAAAAAGATCGTCGTCGGTGGCAGCGCGTTTGAGCTTCTCAGTCAGCTGCGTGCGGGCGCGATCGAGGTTGAGCGGCTTGAGATTCGCCCCCGGCCGGCCGCGGAGCGGCTTACGGTTCCCGAGAATCACGTGCTGCACCTTGCGCGGCCAGCCGTTCATCGGTTTGCCGAGACCGCCCTGCATCATGTCGATGACCGACGCAGGAAACGGCGTGGCACCGGGCTCAAGATTCACCACGTCGGCCGGCTTGATGCCACGCGTGACGAGGAACATCGTCATATCGCCGACGACTTTGCTGGAAGGCGTGACCTTCACAATGTCGCCAAAGAGTTGATTTACCTCGGCGTAGGTGCGGGCAATCTCCGACCAACGGCTCGCAAGCCCCATCGAGGCCGCCTGCTCCTTGAGATTCGTGTACTGACCGCCGGGCATCTCATGCAGATACACCTCGGCGCTGCCGGTCTTCGGCGCGGTGTCGAACGGAGCATAAATCTCGCGCACTTGCTCCCAGTAATCTGAGAACTGGTTGAGCGCATCAATGTCGAGACCCGTGTCGCGTGGCGTGTTTTGGAGCGCCGCGACAATCGAGTTGAGGTTCGGCTGGCTGGTGGAACCGCTCATCGAGGCGATGGCGAGGTCCACAATGTCCACCCCCGCTTCGCTCGCCTTCAGAATCGAAGCTGCGTTCAAGCCGCTCGTATCATGCGTATGGAAATGGATGGGAATGCTAATCTCTTCCTTTAAAGCCTTTACCAAAGCGTGCGCAGCGTAGGGCCGGCAGAGACCGGCCATGTCCTTGATGGCGAGCACGTGTGCGCCCATCCGCTCGAGCTCCTTCGCCAGCTTCACGTAGTACTTCAGAGAATACTTCGCGCGCCGACGGTCTAGGATATCGCCCGTGTAGCAGATGGCCGCCTCGCAGACCGCGTGGGTGTCCTGCACCGACTCCATCGCCACCTTGAGGTTCGGCAGATAGTTGAGCGAGTCGAAGATGCGGAAGATGTCCATGCCCGACGCGGCGGCGTGCTTCACGAAACCGGCCACGACGTTGTCCGGATAGTTTGAGTAGCCGACGGCATTCGAGCCGCGGAAGAGCATCTGGAAGCAAATGTTCGGGATGCGCTCGCGCAGCAGGTGCAGGCGCCGCCAGGGATCCTCGTGCAGGAAACGCATTGCCGTGTCGAACGTCGCGCCACCCCACAGCTCCATGCTGAAGAGTTGCGGCGTGCGGCGCGAGACGGCGGCGGCCACCTCGAGCATGTCGTGCGTGCGCACGCGCGTGGCGAGCAACGACTGGTGCGCATCGCGAAAGGTCGTGTCGGTGACGAGCAAGCGCTTCTGCTTTGCCGCCCACGCAGCGAATTTCTTCGGTCCGAGCTCGAGAAGCTTTTGCCGCGTGCCGTCAGACGGCCTCTGCTTGCGATCGTAATTGGGCGGGAGGATAAGAGGCGCGGGACCGCCGAGTTTGTGGCCTTTAGCCTGTGGGTTGCCGTTGACCACCACGTTGCCGAGAAAGCTGAGCAGCTTGCTCGCGCGGTCGCGGCGAGGCTTGAAGGTGAAGAGCGCCGGAGTGGTGTCAATCAGCGTGGTGACGGCGTTACCAAAGCGGAAAATCGGATGGGCGATTACATTCTCAAGGAACGGGATGTTGGTCTTCACGCCGCGGATGCGAAATTCGCTCAGAGCACGATCCATCCGCTGTAGGGCCATCTCGAAGGTCGGCCCTGAAGCTGTCACCTTCACTAGAAGGGAGTCGTAGAAGGGCGTGATCACGGTGCCCGCGTCGCCCATGCCGCCGTCGAGTCGGATGCCAAAGCCGCCGGCAGAACGGTAGGTGAGAATCTTGCCGTAGTCGGGGATGAACTTGTTCTCCGGGTCCTCGGTCGTCACGCGGCACTGCACAGCGTAGCCGTTGCGCGGGATATCCGATTGCGCCGGGAGGCTCAACACCGGCCCGTGGAGGGAATGCCCCTGCGATACAAGAATCTGAGAACGGACAAGGTCAATGCCGGTGATCACCTCGGTAACCGTGTGCTCGACCTGAATGCGCGGGTTCATCTCGATGAAGAACCAGTTGTGCCGGTCGAGGTCGTAGAGGAACTCGATGGTGCCGGCGTTGTCGTAACCGACCGCACGAGCCATCCGCACGGCCGCCTCGCACAATTCGGTGCGTACGCGGTCCTCGAGGCCCACGCTCGGGGCAATCTCGATCACCTTTTGGTGACGCCGTTGCACCGAGCAATCACGCTCGTGCAGGTGAAGCACGTTCCCGTGCTTGTCGCCGAGAATCTGCACTTCGAGATGTTTCGCGCGCGGGATGTACTTCTCGAGGAACACCGCCGGATTGCCAAAAGCGCGGTCGGCCTCGTTGCGCGCCTCGTCAAGCAGGTCAGGCAAATCCTTTGCGGCGTGCACGACGCGCATGCCGCGACCGCCGCCGCCAAACGCCGCCTTGATGATGAGCGGAAAGCCGATCTCCTTCGCCATCTTCAGCGCTGTGGCACGATCGTCGATTGGATCTTCTGTGCCGGGCAGCGTCGGCACATTGATCTTTTGCGCAAGCGTACGAGCGGCAACCTTGTCGCCCATCATTCTCAGCAATTCGTGGCGTGGACCAATAAAAGTAATGCCCGCCTCATCGCACGCCTTGGCGAACTCGGCGTTCTCGGAGAGGAAACCGTAGCCGGGATGAATGGCGTCCACGCCCTTCTCTTTGGCGAGCGTGATGATGCTGGGGATGTCGAGGTAGGCGCCGACCGGCCCCTTGCCGCGGCCGACGAGGTAGGCCTCGTCCGCCTTGAAGCGGTGCACCGAGAGGCGGTCCTCCTGCGCGTAGATGGCCACAGTGCGCAGACCGAGCTCGGTCGCCGCGCGGAAGATGCGGATGGCAATCTCGCTGCGGTTGGCAACGAGTAACTTCTTGAACGACTTGGTGGGCTTGGTGGCGCTGGTTTCCATCACAAAATTTCTGAACGACTCGCGAGCGGAGGTTGTAACAAGGCATTCCCCTCACGGCAACAGACTTTGCAGAGAAGGCGGACTTTTCTTGTGGGAAACCCGACGCTCAGCCGATTGACACCTCCCCCGCCTCGCCCGTAACGTCGTTTGATGTTCGAATTGGCCGCGCCCTACTCGCCCGCTGGCGACCAGCCGCAGGCCATCGCCAAGCTGGTCGCCGGCCTCCGCGCCAGCAAACGCCAGCAGGTGATGCTCGGCGTGACCGGCTCGGGCAAGACCTTCACCGTGGCGAACATCATCGCGCAGGTAAGCCGACCCACGCTCGTCATCTCGCATAACAAGACGCTCGCGGCCCAGCTCTACGCAGAGTTCAAAGGCTTTTTCCCGCATAACGCCGTCGAGTACTTCGTCAGCTACTTCGATTATTATCAACCCGAGGCTTACATTCCACGCACGGACACCTTCATCGAGAAGGATTCCTCCGTGAACGAGGAGATTGAGCGGATGCGCCTCTCGACAATGAGCGCGCTGCTCTCGCGGCGCGACGTGGTGGTGGTGGCGAGCGTCTCGTGCATCTACGGCATCGGCAGCAAGGAGGATTACGAATCGCTCATGCTGCCGGTGCGGTGCGGCATGGCCCTCTCCCGCGATCAACTCCTTTTGCGGCTGGTGGACCTCCAGTACACCCGCAATGATATTGCCTTCGAGCGCAGCCAGTTCCGCGTGCGCGGCGATACGGTGGAGATCCGTCCCGCGCAGACCGAGGACGGCCTGCGGCTGGAATTCTTCGGGGACGAGTTGGAGCGTATCAGCCGATTCGAACCGCTCACCGGCCATGTGACCGAGACACTCGAGAACGTGACCCTCTTCCCCGGCAAGCAGTTCGTCACCTCGAGCGAAAAGCTCAAACGCGCCATTCTCTATATCCGCGAGGAACTGGGCCTGCGCATCGCCGAGTTGGAGAAGAACGGCAAACTGCTCGAGGCGCAGCGTATCAAGCAGCGCACCGAGTACGACCTCGAGATGATGGAAGAGCTCGGCTACTGCTCGGGCATCGAGAACTATTCGCGTCACATCGCCGCGCGACCACCCGGCTCGAGACCATCCACGTTGCTCGACTTTTTCCCGAAAGATTACCTGCTCGTCATCGATGAATCGCACGCCACTGTCCCCCAGATCGGCGCGATGTACGAGGGCGACCGCTCGCGCAAGACGGTGCTGGTGGAACACGGCTTCCGACTGCCCAGCGCGCTCGACAACCGGCCGCTGAACTTCTCCGAGTTCCAGTCGCTGCAGGGCGAGACGCTCTACATGAGCGCCACGCCCGGCCCGCGTGAACTGGGCTGGGCCGGAAGCGAGGTGGCCGAACTAATCGTCCGCCCCACTGGCCTCGTGGACCCGCCCGTGACCGTGAAGCCGCTCAAGGGACAGATCGACGACCTGATCGAGGAAGTCCGTAAGCGTGTTGAGTGCAAAGAGCGCGTGCTCGTCACCACGCTCACCAAGCGTACCGCCGAGGAGCTCACCGATTACCTGCGCGACCTTGGCATCAGCGTCCGCTACCTCCACAGCGAGATTGACGCCCTCGAACGCGTCGAGATTCTCCGAGCCCTGCGCAAGGGCGATTGCGACGTGCTCGTCGGCATCAACCTCCTTCGCGAAGGCCTCGATTTGCCAGAAGTTTCACTGGTTGCAATTCTTGATGCCGACAAAGAAGGCTATTTGCGTTCCACCACTAGCCTCATCCAGAGCGCCGGTCGCGCGGCGCGGCACCTCCACGGCAGCGTCATCCTCTACGCCGACGTAATGACCGAGAGCATCAAGAAGTTCCTCGCCATCTGCGAATATCGCCGCCAGAAACAGCTCGCTTACAACCAAGCCCACGGCATCACGCCGCGCAGCGTGACGCGGGCCGTTGAGCAGAGCCTCTCATCCCACCGCGCCGCGGCCAAGCAGGCCGAGGCGATGCTGCACGAGGCCAGCACAAAATTCGACGTGACCGAAACGCTCCGTGAGTTGGAAGCCGAAATGCTCGAGGCCGCTGGCAAACTTGAGTTCGAAAAAGCGGCGCTGCTGCGCGACCAAGTCAGGCAGCTCAAAGGAATGTTCGACAAGGAAGTCGTAAGCCCATCGGCGAGTTACCGGAAGAAGCGCGGCACCGCGCGGAAGTAGCCGCAGACCGGGGCTGACCTCAGTTCGACGACAAATCCTCTGGCCTCTCGACGAGCAATTTGTATCGCCAGCCTAATCCGCTGAGAATCTGCTTCCAGAGCTTCTTCGGATCGGCGCTGAAGATAAGGCTGCAATCCGCCGGATGCGTCAGCCACGACTTGCGCTTCATTTCGTCATCGAGTTGGCCGGGCGCCCAGCCCGCGTAGCCCGCGAACATTTTGAGCCGCTGCGGCGGGCTTAATTTGTCCGCCACAGCCTCCAACTCCTCAACCGAGTGACTGAGCCGGAGTCGATCCATCACGTTACCATTCTGGTCGCCTCCAAGCGCGTGCAAGTAGCTCAGCGCGGAAGGCTGCACCGGGCCGCCGAGATAGAGCGTCTCGCTCTTGATGGCATCGGGCAGATCAGCCTCGATTACGTCGCCCACGGTTTTGTCGCTGGAACGATTGAGGACGAGGCCGAAGGCGCCCTCGGCGTCGTGCTGGCAGACGAGAATGACCGTGTGGCTGAAGAACGACCCAGCTAATCCACCGCCGTCGAGCAGCAATTCGCCACGGAGTGATTTGGAGACCTTGTCCATCGGAATCCCAATCCAATGTGCAACAGGCTTGCGCTCCTGACAATACCGATTAAGTTCGCCCTATGGCAAAACTGCTACTCATCCTGCTGACAACCCTCCTCGCCCTCCTCCCCGGCTGCAAGAACCTCGACGCCGGCAGTCGCGAGTTCATACCCGGCAAAGGCTGGGTTCCGGTGAATCGGTGACATTCTTAAAGGTTGCCGCCGAGCAGACCGCCAGCCTTCAAGCCAGCATTCGCGGCACTATTGGGATTCCTTCGCCCCTCCCGTTCTCAAAAAAACAAAAGCTCCCGCAGCCGAGAAGCCACGGGCGTCGTGTTGGTTTGCTCTCGCCAAATTATTTGCCGAGCAGAGCGAGCGCAGCCTCGACCATCTTGTCGGCGGTGAGCCCGTGCTTCTTGTAGAGCTCGTCGGCGAGGTAGGCCGACTGACCGAACTCGCCGTGGATAGCGAGGGTCTTGATGCGATGGGCGATGCCCGCCTCGCTGAGCGCGTGGGAAACCTGTGCGCCCATGCCGCAAACAGCCTGATGATCCTCGATGGTGACAAGTCGTCCACCAGCGGCTTTCACCGCAGCGCCAATGGTCTCTAGGTCCACGCGGTTGATGAAAGGGTTGTTGATGACGGTGGCGTTGACACCTTTTTCCTTGAGCTTCTTGCCGGCCTCGATGGCCTTGCTCAGCAGTGGTCCAGAGCCGACGAGCACGACGTCGGTGCCTTGCTGGAGCACTTGCGCCTTGCCCCACGGAAACGTCGCGCCTTCGACCCACGAGAGTGGATAATTCTCGCGGCCAACGAAGAAAATGACGCTCTCGCCGTCCTTGCCCGCCTTGCGGTCTTCAGCGAAGCGCTTGATCGCCTCGTACATCAGCGCCTCGGCCTCATCCGAACAACTCGGGGCGATCACGACGGTGTGCGGAATCGCGCTGGTAGCAGCGAAGTAAGTCGTGGCCTGATGGCTCGCGCCATCGGCGGCGTCCTGGAAGCCGACGTGCGAGAAGAGCGCGATGACCGGCGCCTGCGAAAGAGCGGCCATCGTGAGCGGCAGATTACCCTTCGTGACACCGAACTGGCCGAAGGTGTCCACGATGGGAATGAACCCAGCCTTCGCGAATCCGGCGCCGGTGCTAATCATGTTCGCCTCTGCAATGCCGACCTCGACATAGCGGTCCGGGAAGCTCTTCTGGAAAAGGCTGATGCCGGTGGAACCCTGCACGTCGGAGCTGATGGAATAAACGGGGTAGCCCTCCTGGGCAGCCCGGACAGCGGCCTTGGCGAGGCCAGTCTGCACCTTGTCCTTCTTCACCGCAGAAGCCGCGGCGGGCGCGGCGGCGGCCTTCGCCTTTTTCTCGGCCTCCTTTTTTTCCCAATCGGCGCGAAGCGCCTTGGCCCAGTTCACGAACTCCTCGGGCACCGCGGCGTCCTTGTAAATTTCGGTAATCCAGTCGGCAATCTTCTCGCCATTCGAGAGCGGAAAGCCGTGACCACCGGCCGCGTTCTCCTCGGTGGACTTGATGCCGTAGCCCTTAATAGTCTTCACCCAGAGGCAGACGGGGTAATTCGGGTTCGCACGGGCCTGCTCGATGGCCTGCTCGATGGAGAGATAGACGGCCTGCAAATCGTGGCCGCTCGGAACGGAGATGACGTTCCAGCCAAGCGCACCCATCGCCTGAAAGCTGCGCTGCATGGAGAAGGAATCCTTCGTGATGCGACCGGAGAGCTTGGTGTCGTTGTCCGAGAGGACGAGGACGAACGGGTTCACGCGGTCCTTGGCGGCGAGACCGGGGATGGCGGCGAAAGATTCCTTCGCCTCCCCCTCCATCGCGGCACCATCGGAGACGACACAGAGCGTCACGCGGTCGCGTTTGGCAACCTTGTCGGCGATGGCCAATCCCTGCGCCTGTGGCAGGCTGGAACCGAGCGGGCCGTTGCTGACGAGCACACCCTCGGGATTGATGTGGCTCTCGCCGTGGCCGGTGAGCTTGCTCGAGATGCTCCGGAAACCCTTGAGGCTCTCGAAGCTCGTCCCGTCGAAACCATAAACCGCGCGCAGCGCGTAGATACCATTCTCGGCGTGACCGGCGTCGTTCACGAAGTTGAACGCCTCATGCCACGCACGGCCTTTCACCGAAAACATCTGCGCGTGGATTGCCGCCATGATTTCGGCGAAGGCCGAAGGCCCACCCCAGTGGCAGGCAGCGCCGCCGTTCACGGCGTGGACGTTCATCAACGCGACCGCCGCGCGGGTGGCGCGCGGGTCGGCGACGATCACCTCGGCGCCAGCGAGGTTCTTCACCTTCACGGAGTATTTTGGCGCACCCGCCGGCGCACCGGCCAAGCGGCTCTTGAGGTTCAGGGGCGCGAGCGGCGGCGCCTCGACAGCTTTGACTCCAGCGGACGTATCAGCACCCATAGTTTTCCTTCGTTAACAGGTCAAAAAGTTAAAAACCAAGAGATGAAACTCTAGGAGGCAGGTGGAAAAATGGAAGAACGTTTTTCCATCCATTGCACGAGCGCCGGGAGGGGTTACGGATTCTTTGGGGGTTCGCTCTTTTGCTTTGGGGGTTCGCTCTTTTGCTTTGGCGGGGGTAGGTCCATGTTGCGGGTGCCGTACACCGGGAGGAGGCGGTAATACACTTCGAGGCTCAGGGTCGCCATGGCGGTGGAGATCACACGTCCACCGGGCTTCACGTGGATGCCGATGGGATCCCAACTGCCCGCGTCGGGTCCGTCCTTCTTTTGCAGTAGCGGCAGGACTTCCTTGAGCTTGAGGTTCCAATCCGTCCAAATCGGCCCCTGATGCTGGTAGAGGGCGAGGGTGACGTAGTAGAGGGTGTAGAGGTCTGGTGGGCTGAAGGGCATTCCCATGGCCTTCTCTTCCTCCCACTTCTGTGTCATCGGGTACATCTTGAGCGCCTCGGCGCTTTCGATCATGCGCGGGTCGGTCGGCGGGAGGAGGTCAAGCTGGCGGCAGAACATCCCAGTGGCAATCATCGCGGTCGGCGCGGTGTTGGTCGCCGGCCGATTGTAGCCGTAGAGGCCGCCATGTTTGCCGCCGCCAGCGAAGTCGAACCACTTGCGGGCTTTTTCAAAAACTTCCTCGGGAACTTCGAGCCCGGCGAGACGCGCGCTGTGCAACGCCATGTATTGCCAGCCGGTGACGGAGGTGTCGGCGGTCAAGCCAGGCGTCGACGAGTAATGCCAACCGCCCCTGGTGGGATTCGTGCTCTGGGCCGCGATGATGAGCGCAATAGCATTTTCCGCCGGTGACTTGAGCGCGAGATCCTTGGTGATGGCATAGGCTTCGCAGAGCGCGATGGTGGGGATACCGTGGGAATACATGGTTGGCGTCGTTCCGGTGAGGTTGCCGTCCGGCTTTTGCTGGGCTACCAGCCAGTCGATTGCCTTGCGGATGGTGGGCTGATACTTGCCATCGCCGATGTGGCTGGTACCCCAGCCGTAGAAGCAAAGCAGCGCGAGTCCGGTGGTGGCGGTGTTGTAATCGCCGCTTCCGCCGTGTTTACGCGTCTCCCAGTGGCCCTCGGGTTCCTGGTTGCGCGCGAGCCATTCGATCGCGAGGCCGATGGCGTCTTCGGTGGCGTCCGAGCCGCCGAGCTGGTTGATCGCTTCCTGGGAAGGTTTGACGCCCTGTTTCTGAATCGGCTTGATCAATTCTGGGGGTTTCTCTTCCGGAGGTTTCACTTCCGCAATTTCCACTTCCGGAGCTTTCTTGAACCAAATGAAGTAGACGCCGCCTAGCAGCAGAAGTAGCGCCAAGGATGTCCATAACTTGCGACGGCTCGGAGGCGCAGCCTCAACAATCTTCCGAGCGCGGGGTTTTCCGAGAGCAGGGCGACGGGGATCCGCACTGTACGTGCGAATCTTGGGGGCCGATACCGAAACGCAGGTTTCGCCGGCCAAAATATCCCCGACGGTTTGCCATTCCGCTCCGCCTTCTTCGGCGGCCAAGTCGGTCAGCGCCACCTCGCCCTTATCGTGCATATCTTGCAGTTGATCCTGCGTGTACGGTCCGTAGTTTTCCCCGTCGCGTTGGATCCAATAAGTCACGGCCACACTTTACGTTAGATTGCTCAGATTTAAAGTCTAAAAGTTTCGCTTTCCTCAAAGGCTGCGTGATCGGTGGAGGGGTTTGACATTCAGGAAACGCCCAAGGTGAGTCAGTAACCCAGCGCCTTGCCGAAGCTGGAAATCTTCGTGGCGGCGAGGTTGTTCTTTTCGGCGCGCTTCGGGGAGAGTGCTTAAATGAAAGGTGTGCCTATTTCGTTATTGCCCGCCCGGTATGTCCGGCATTCTGGCCACGCATAGGCCACGGGCTTTCGGCGGGGCCTTTACTCTCGGTCTTGATGGCATAGAGCTTTTTGTCAGATGACCCGACGTAAACCGTGCCATCAGCGCCAATGGCGCGAGAGGAGGAGACACCATCTCCTGTTTCAAATTCCCAGAGAAGAGTGCCTGCCCGCTTCGCGGTCCCGCTCTTGGCCTTAGCAAATGTCGAGGGGGGGGCGCGGTTTGAGCTTTGCGTTTTGGCTTAGCTGTTTTCTTGGTGATAATTTTCCCTTTCCATTGGCCCCACTAGATCACTCTTTTCACTAAGTTAGCCTAACGATGGAAGCTCCCATTGTCATCCGTCCGAGCGCGGTGCATAGCTGGGGAGGGGGAGGCAAGATATTTGGCGGAGGAATGGGACGGGCGTAAATTCTCGGATGAAATCATAGCAAATGATGCCGCCGACCGGTGCCACCCCGCTTCTCTCTCTTAGCCTCTTCTAAGGCAGGGAAAGACTTTTGTGAATCTGCTTACCGTCCCGGTAGAAGACTAGCGTATAGGCCTCGTACCCATCTCGAGGCGTGGGATAGATGGAAGCCGAGAGACCACCTTTCTTGATCCGGACCGATTTGATGACGGGGGCTTTCACGCCCACACTTTGCCTTCAATCTGCCATCAAAATCAGTAGGAAGGTGGTTTTTTAGCGGAAAGTGGTGGAGGCGGCGGGAATTGAATCCGTTTGACGCCTTCGCGACCATTCGTGAAATCGCAACAATAACGCCATTTTATTGGTGTTTTTGCGTATTCCACTTTTTGGCGTCTTGCATCAAGACGAACGAATACGAAGATGTTTTGTCATCAATTGTCATCACAAATAGAACGCCATTTCCCAGAGTGCTCCGCCGAAAAAGCATCCCTACCCGATGACGCCGAGTTAGCTGCGGGTCCACCAATCAGAAAGAGAATTCACGCCACTTTTCAGACAATCAATCGCCAGTTGAACCTCGAAAACAACCGCAATTCGGAGCGCGTGTCCAACTCCTCAAACTTTCCGTAAAAATAAGCGGTTTTATCCTAAATCGACCGTGCGGAAAGTACACGGTGAAACCGCGGTGAAACCACGGTGTTTTACGGTGTTTTACGGTGTTTTACGGTGGTTTACGGTGGTTTACGGTGGTTTACGGTGGTTTACGGTGGTTTACGGTGGTTCTAGGACGTTGTCAGAGTATTTTAATGGCCTTTTAAGAGTGATTACAGCGTGTTTACACGGTGTTTTCAGATCTTCTTCCGCGGAGTAGCAAGCCCTCGTTTGTTGATCCAGTTGCTACGAGAGTTTTAGTTCATGGTTGGGCAGCATCCGCGCTGCTTCCTCGCTAGCCATTTCTCCGCCGCTGTTGCCACCCATGCCGTCAAAATGACCGCCACCCTCCATTTCGGCCCCGCTGAAACTGCCTGCGAACTCCCCTGACCAGAAGTAAGCGCCCTCAGCCACCACCACATCCTCGTTATGGTCATAGCTCAAGCCAAGGCGCGTGAACCCAGCGTAGGTGATGAGATGGTCCATTGGAGCGGGAGGATTATCATCACAAATCGGTCATGGAATCGTGGATAAATCGTGGTGACGTCGTGGACGGGTCGTGGACGGGTCGTGGACGGGTCGTGGACGGGTCGTGGACGGGTCGTGGACGGGTCGTGGACGATTCGTGGACGATTCGTGGTGGTTCCAGGACGTTTTCAGAGTATTTTTGCGGTGTTTTGATGGCGTTTTAAGAGTGATTCCAGCGTGTTTACACGGTGTTTTGGTTCTTCCGCGCAGTGATTCCACATTTCATCGTTCCGATGTTTCGGGCCAGGCCCGTCCAGGAAACCTTCCGGACACCTGATCCTACTCCTTGTATCTCGATTCCGGTGCCGCTGTCGTGAATCATCCTTGCGACGTACCTCGGGCCTTGCCACGCTGCGCGTCACGCAAATGTGCTGGATCGCCCCATCCGAAAAGGACGTCGACAACCCCGCGCTGGAAAAGCGCCTCTGGGACGCCGCCGAGCAGGCAGTGCCTGCACCCCACTTTGCCGAAACGGATTTCAGTAGTGCCCGTCCGGAAGGACTCCTCGGCTACGATTACCTCGGTGAGTGGAACAAGCGCGACAACAACCGCTGCATCGAAGCGGATTTACTGCGGACAAACCTGAAACAGCGCGGCTAGCTTCTGCGCGTAGAACGTCGCGAGGCGTTGGAGGGCGGGTGTGTTCATGATTTCACGAATTGGTTATGGCACTAATTGAAATGCGGTATTTGACATGATCCGGATGAATTGCATGGCCAATCCTGAAGATCAGTGGTTTGTTGGAAGGCAGAACATTCAATCTTTCATCAATCGTAATGGCGTGGGTATCAAACAAGACGTGACAGTTCGGACAAAGGCAAAGGACGTTATCAGTTGTGTCTGGTCCATTATGGGGCTTGCCCAGAGGGCGAACATGACAGCCTTCGGCATAAGGCCCAGCGGGCGTTAAGAGGCGCACACTACAAACCTGACACGTGTGGTCGTGGTGCTCCTTTACTTTGTTTCCAACGGCGGTGCTTCTAACAATGCGGCTCGAAGCCGTGAGTGCTCGTTGCGGGTTTTTATTCCCCAAGCCATCGCCCACACTAGGGCTCGACGAAGCCTGCTTTTGCAACTCTCCAATCGGCGATTGACCGGGTAGTCGCTCCAAACGGAAACGGTAAACTAGAAATCCGTCACGGCCTTTCTCGGGCCAATAGCTGGCAACTTGATACATCCCATCGTAGCGATAGCCGCTATTCGGCGCGTAACGGGAATCGAGTTGGTGGCCCCGCGTAACGCGAACGGGGATTCCCTCCACGCAGTTGTGGGCTAGCCATTTGTTGCCACCCTCGAGGGTCTGATCT
>CAMDJP010000003.1 GCA_945900775.1 Akkermansia muciniphila
GACCTCAGCCAGGAAGCTCGCCAAGCCAAGTACGCGGAATTCGGCAAGACCCGCCAAGAGTTCATGGAAAAGCTCCTCACCGCCGAGCAGGCTGCCAAGATGAAGGAACTGCAGCCCAAGCGCGGCCCCGGCCGTCCCGGCGGCAAGCCTCCCGGTGGCAAGCCTCCCGAGAAGAAGTAATTTGCAGTCGGAGTTAGCGCTCTAACCCAAGGGGCGGCCGCAAGGCTGCCCCTTTTTCTTTTTGCTGGAGAGAAGCTGGTCTTGAAAAGCAAAATGTAACCGCGGAACCCGCCGGACGGGAAGTACAGGGCTCTTCCCGCCGGCTCGAATTTCATCCACTTCTCGATGTTCGTGAAGTGTCGGCACTTCTTGGCTTGGCTTCCAGTTGAAAGGCCTTTAGTTTTCGCGCGTCCATTAACGCAACTATGAACTCAAACAAGTTCCTCGCCATCGTCGCCGCGCTCGCGGCGCTCTCCACCACGACCGCCCCCGCCGCTGAGCAGAACCAACCGCCGAAAGGTTTCACCGCGCTCTTCAACGGCAAGGATCTGAAAGGCTGGCGCGGCGGCGGCACCTTCGACCATCGCAAGCTGCTGGCCATGACGCCGGAAGCGCGCGCCGAGCAAATCAAGAAGTGGACCGCTGCCGACCAAAAGGGTTCGCTGCTGGAAGCCAGTACCAAGCAATCAGGCAAGGCCCACTGGTATGTCGAGGGCGACGACTTGGTGAACGACGGCTTCGGCGCTTACGCGACGACGGAAAAGGATTACGGCGACTTTGAGTTGCTGCTCGAATACAAAACGGTGGCCAAGGCTGACAGCGGCATTTACCTGCGCGGCGTGCCGCAGGTGCAGATTTGGGATTACACAGAAGAAGCCAAGTTCAAGCTCGGCGCGAACAAAGGCTCCGGCGGTCTCTGGAACAATTCAGCGGGCGCAGCGGGCAAAGATCCGCTCGTGCTGGCCGACAAGCCCTTTGGCGAGTGGAACCGGTTTCGCATCACGATGATCGGCGAGAAAGTGACCATCTACCTCAACGAGAAGCTCGTTGTGGACAACGCCAAGTTGGAGAACTTCTACGATCGCAAGGTGAGCGTGCCGGAGAAGGGTCCCATCCAGCTCCAGACCCACGGCGGCGAAATCCGCTGGCGCAATGTGTTCGTCCGCGAAATCAAGAACGGCGGAAAATAATAACACCCAACCTCGATACTGATATGAAACTGACGCATTTCCTTATCCCCGTGCTGCTCGCAGCCTTCACCGCAACGGCCGCCGACAAGGATGGCTTCACCCCTGTTTTTAACGGCAAGGATTTCACCGGCTGGGCTGGCCCGGTTGAAAACTACGAGGTGAAGGAAGGCGCCGTCGCCTGCAAAGCCGGCAAGGGCGGCACCATCTACACGAAGGAAGAGTACGGCGACTTCGTCGTGCGGCTCGAGTTCAAGGTGCCTGCCGGCGGCAACAATGGCCTGGCCATCCGTTATCCCGGCAAGGGCGACACCGCCTACGTCGGTATGTGCGAACTGCAGGTGCTCGATGATTCGGCGCCCAAGTACGCCAAGCTCGACCCGCGCCAGTACCACGGCTCGGCCTACGGAATGGCGGCCCCGAAGCGAGGCCACCAAAAGCCGGTTGGCGAATGGAACACCCAGGAAGTCACCGTGAAAGGATCCAGCATCAAGGTCGTTCTCAATGGTACGACCATCCTCGACACCGATCTGAGCAAAGTGGATCCGGCGACCTTCATGGGAAAATCCAAGCACCCCGGTCTCGCGCTGACGAAGGGCCACTTTGGTTTCGCCGGACACGGCGACGCTGTGCAGTTCCGGAATATCTCCATCAAGCGGCTGGACTAAACAGATTTCGCTCCAATTGCAAAAAGCAAACAGGCCGGCAATGCCGGCCTGTTTTGTTTTTCGCTGGGACGATTTCCGCCGTTACCAGTTGAAGACTTCCTCGGACTTGAAGAAGCGCTTGATCTCGACCTCAGCGTTCGCCACCGAATCGGAGGCGTGGGCGATATTGCGCATGTTTTCCGTGCCGAAATCGCCGCGAATGGTCCCTTTGGCCGCCTTCTTCGAATCGGTCGGCCCGAGCATTTCGCGAATGCGCGCCACGGCGTCCGGCCCCTGCAGAATCAGCGCGACTACCGGTGTGGACTGCATGAACGCGACGATGTCCGGGTAGAACGGTCGCTCCACGAGGTGTGAGTAATGTTCGCGCAGCACGTCAGAGCTCAGGCGCAGCATCTTGGCCCCGCAAATCTGAAGGCCGGCCTCTTCAAACCGCGCCATCACCGAGCCGACGCGCTTGTCGGCGAGGCAGTCGGGTTTCAATAAAATCAAGGTCCGCTCCATAAAAGGGGGGGTCTTTATAGCCAAGAAACCGGGGCCGGTGCAACAAGGAACTTCGGGCGGGGATTGACCTCAGTCTCGGCGGGCAAAGCTTTCCGCGAGCGCGACGGCCTTGAGCATTGCCTTGGCTTTGTTCACCGTCTCTTGAAATTCCGCTTCCGGATCAGAGTCGTTCACCCAGCCACCGCCCGCTTGTACGTAGGCCTTGCCGTCCTTGATGAGCGCGGAGCGGATGGTGATGCAGCAGTCGAGATTACCGCTGAAGCTGAAGTAACCCACGCAGCCGCCGTACGGTCCGCGAGAGGACTGTTCCATTTCGCTGATGATTTGCATGGCGCGAATCTTCGGCGCGCCGGAAAGCGTCCCGGCGGGGAACGTCGCGCGCATCAGGTCATACGGCGTATGTTTCGCCGAAAGCTTCCCTTCAACCTGGCTGACGATGTGCATCACGTGGCTATAACGCTCGATGGTCATCAGGTCCTTCACCTGCACGCTGCCGTAGTCGCAGACGCGACCGAGGTCGTTGCGCGCGAGGTCCACGAGCATCACATGCTCGGCGCGTTCCTTTGGATCGGCGAGTAACTCCTTCTCGAGAGCGAGATCCTCCGACTCCGTCGCGCCGCGCTTGCGCGTGCCGGCGATGGGCCGAATCTCCACCTGCCGCTCCTCGCAACGCACGTGTATCTCCGGCGAGGCGCCAACGAGCGCGAAGCCCTCCAACTCGAGCAGGAAGAGATAGGGCGAGGGGTTGATGGAACGCACGGCACGGTAGATGTCCAACGGCGAGGCCTTCACCGGCGTGCTGAAGCGCTGCGAGCCGACGACCTGAATGATGTCGCCAGCGCGGATATATTCCTTCGCCTTGAGCACATTCGCCAGGAACTGCTCCTTCGTCGTGTTGCTCTCGAATGGCGCCTCGGGCACCGGCCCGCCGAGCGTCACCGGCACGTGATCCGTCGGTTGCTCCAGCAGGGAGACGAGACGGTCAATCTCGCTCACCGCGTTCTCGTAGGCTTCGGCCGGAGTGGCGAAGTCGTCGAGGCAGGCGTTGACGAGGATGGTGATGGTCTGCGCCACGCGGTCGAACACGAGCAGTTCGTCCGCGATGAGGAAGTACATCACCGGCGTGCCCAGCTCGTCCTTCTGAGGACGCGGCACAATCGGCTCCACGTCGTGGATGAACTCGTACCCGATGAACCCGACCGCGCCGCCGGTGAACCGCGGCAGGCCCGGCAATGTCACGGCTTTGTAGCGCGCTAGCACCTTCTCGACGACCTCGAGGCCGTCCTTCACACAATTCTCGCACGGCTCCTTGCCGGGAGCGGGGATTGCGAATTTCTCGACCCCCTTCCCGTTCTGGATCAGCTCGATGCGGTTGCCGGTCTGCTTGATCACCGCGCGCGGATTGCAGCCAACGAACGAGTAACGGCCGATGTGCTCCCCGCCCTCGACGCTCTCGAACAGGAACGCCTCGCCCTGTCCGCGAATCTTTTTGTAAGCCGAGAGCGGCGTCTCCAAATCAGCGAGGATGCGGCGCGTCACCGGGATGAGATTCCCCTGCGCGGTCAGTTTCACGAACTCCTCTTGTGGCGGATAATACAGAGACATGGCTTGCGTCATTTCTTCCCGTAGATCTGTTCCGGCGTCTCCAGTTGCGGCTCCGTGACCTTCTCGCGCGCACCCTCCGTCACGCTGCGGAAGAAGCAACTCTTGTAACCCTCGTGACACGCCGCGCCCGTCTGCTCCACTTGGATGAGTAACGTATCACCGTCGCAATCGAACGCCACATTCTTCACCAACTGCACGTGACCGCTCGACTCGCCCTTCATCCAGAACTTCTGGCGCGACCGACTCCAGAAATGCGTCTTACCCGTAGCGATTGTCGTCTCAAGCGACGCGCGATTCATCCACGCCATCATCAACACGCGCCCCGTGGACTGCTCCTGCACGATGGCCGGGATCAAGCCATCCGGGTTAAACTTCAACTTCTCGTAGAAAGACATGAGTCAGAGCTAACCACAGCCTCGCCGACGCCTCAAAGCCATTTTGCTGACTCCAGGAAAAGCTGACGGATCGTGCGCATCTGTTAACATGAATTGACCAAGCCTAAAGTCGTTCTGGCGAGGTTCCATGAATAGTTTCGCGACCGATGGCCTCTTCCTCAAAAGCCAATGTGGGTGCAAGGAAGAATCTGCTTTGTCTTCTGCGCTTCTTTGCCCGGAACTCAGCGGTTGCCAGCAATCCAAACCTTCCCCAATCTCTCGGCGTGAAAAGCCGTTTTCTTGCCTCGCTGTTGGTTGCTCTCGCCATTGCGGTCCCGCTCCGCGCATGGGATTACGAGGGCCATCGCACGGTCAATCAGCTCGCGCTGGCGTCGTTGCCGACGAATTTCCCCGCCGCCCTCCGCGACGCCGCAGCACAGGAGCGCGTGGCTTTTCTCGCGGGCGAGCCGGATCGCTGGCGCAATACGATAGACAAGCCGCTGCGCCATCTCAACGGTTTGGATCACTACTTCGACATGGAATACCTCGCGGATTACTACGGTATGACTGCCACGAATCTCAGTCCATTTCGCTACGAGTTCACCGCGCAGATGGCTGCCGTGCGCGCGAAGTCGCCAGAGAAGTTCCCCGCTGACGAGAAGGACAACGACCGCATCAAATACCTGCCCGGCTTTCTGCCGTGGGCCATCATGGAGAACTACGCGAAGCTCAAGTCCGGCTTCAGCTACCTGAAGGTGTATGAGGAGATGGGTGCGCCCGAGGAAGTCGCCGAGGCGCGGCGGAACATACTCTACGTCATGGGCACGATGGGCCATTACGTGGGCGACGCCACCCAACCGCTGCACACGACGAAGCATTTCAACGGCTGGGCAGGTCCGAACCCCAAAGGCTACGGTACGAATAAGACTTTCCACTCGTGGATTGATGGCGGCTACCTCCGTAAGGTTGGCGGGCTGAAGAATGCCGAGCTGCACGCGAAGTTGCGGCCCGCTGCTCTGCTCGCGCTCGACGGCGTGCCGGTCCGCGATGCCGAGGAAGTCTTCAAGCTGGTGATGCGCTTCATCAGCGAGCAGCACAAGCTCGTGGAACCGCTCTACGAGATGAACAAGGACGGTCGCCTCTCCGGCACCGGTGAAAAGGGCATGGAGGGCTTCCCAGTGTTGACCAAGCAAATCACTGTTGCCGCGCAACTGCTCGGCGACATCTGGCTCACCGCCTACCAGAGCGCGCCCGTGGATAACTTCCTCAAGAACCAGCTCGCGACGCGCAAGCTCCAAGCCGAGGCGAAAGAGGGCAAGACCGACCCAAAATCGAAGTCGAAGAAAAAATCGGAGAAGTGAAACGTGAGGGAGTTAAAGGTGTCCTGGGTTGCAATCCTCAACCCTTCTCACTTTGAAGAGCGACCACCACAACTCAGCAATCGTCCAGCCCTAGCAATCGTTCAAAAGCTTTTTCAGGTATCATCCTTGCCGCTCACACCACACTCCTCCAGCCACTGAAAGTAGCGAGGAACCACTAACAGCCAGCAAAGGAAATCGGAGTTGGTACAAGCCCGTTCTATATATGCATGGAGCGGGTCTTTTTGTTTCGGGAAACGCGGCGAGGAGTGGCGACGGGTTAATCTGACTTCGGCAAAAATGTGAACGCCACCGCTGCAAGAATGCAGGCGAAGGCAGCGAGGTGGTTCCAGCGGAGGTTCTCACTGAGGTAGGTCAGCGCGAATCCCCCGAAGATGGTGAGGGTGATTACTTCCTCGAGAATCTTCAGTTCCACAGGCGAGTAGGCACCGTGACCTCAGCGCTTAGCTGGTACCATCAGGTAATATTCGAAGAGGGCGATGCCCCAACTCGCCAAGACGACGGACTAGAGCGGCAGATGCTTGAACTTGAGATGCTCTTACGACGCGAAAGTCATGAAGACGTTCGATGCGATGAGCAGGAGGACAGGCGTGAACCGCGCATCGGCGAGCGAGGACATGGCGTTCATGTGAATCGGACCGGGATGCCTTTGGCGGCGAGATGGCGTTTCACATCGGCGACAGTGAAGGTGCCGAAATGAAAGATGCTCGCGGCGAGTACGGCGTCGGCGCGGCCTGCAAGAAGTACGTCGGCCATGTGTTCGAGACTACCTGCGCCGCCGCTGGCGACGACGGGGACACCCACCGCTTGGCTAACACGACGGGTGATTTCGAGATCGAAGCCAGCCTTCGTGCCGTCGGCGTCGATGGAGTTGAGCACAATCTCACCCGCGCCGAGTTGGACAGCTTTCACCGCCCATTCCACGGCGTCGAAACCAGTGGGCTCGCGTCCGCCTTTGGCGAAGACTTCCCAGCGGTCGGGCGCGACTTTCTTGGCGTCGATAGAGACAACGATGCATTGACTGCCGAACTTCTCGGCGCCAGCGCGGATGAGGTCGGGCGTGGCGAGGGCAGAGGAGTTGATGCTGGTCTTGTCCGCACCGGCCTTGAGCATCGTGTGCATGTCCTCCACGGTGCGGATGCCGCCGCCGACGGTGAGCGGCATGAAACATTCGTCAGCGACGCGTTCGATGGTCTCGACCATCGTGGCCCGGCCATGGGCACTGGCGGTGATGTCGAAGAAGACCATCTCATCAGCACCCTGCTCGTTGTAACGGAGGGCGAGCTCGACGGGATCGCCCACATTGCGCAACTCGCCGGCCTCGGCGCGGCCGAACTGCACGCCACGGGTGACCTGACCACCGTGGACGTCGAGGCACGGGATGACGCGTTTTGCTAGCATAACAACAAGGCGAGCATCTTAAATGGCGGGGATGCCCCTGCGCAACGGGGTTTTCGGGTCATGTGCTGGAAACAAAAAACCGGCGGCTGGCCGCCGCCGGTCTTGCGAAAATTAGGCGCCGATTACTTGGCCAAGATGAACTTGCCGCCATCGGCTTTCTTGAACGTCTTGCCGGTATAAAGCAGGACGTTAATCGAGTTCATCGGATTTTTGGTGGCAAACTTATAACCGGTCTTCTTGATGGCTTCGAGAATCTCGGGCTTGGTGAGTGCCTTGCGGCTGATGACTTGGGTCGCGGCCTCCTTGAGTGACATCTTGTTCTTCGCACGCTTGCGACTCGGTGCGGCTGGGGCGCGCATGATGGCCTCGGGAGCGCCGGCGAGGGTCTTGTTGATCTGGACCAACCGAGCTTCAATCTCGACCTTCTCTTTCAGGATCGAGTTGCGGAGTTGTGCGTATTGGTGGAGAGCGTCACTTTTAATAGCCATAAGAAAGTTCTGATTAATCTTAGTATAAAAAACAGGCAAGCATATTATTGTCTCCCGTTTACAGCGAACCAATGATTGGCACGCTGTGAATGTCCAGTTTCCGCTGGCGTCAAATCCCTGCGTGACGTACGGTGTCCACACGAAAACAGACCCGAATTGCGCCGGGGAGCGCGCATCGAAAGGAAGATTATGACTCGAGCCAATTATTTAACTGTCATCGCGGCCGCACTGCTGGCTCTGTTTGTTGCTGGCTGCGGAACCACAGGGTTGAACCCGCAGGGCGCCAATGTCACTGAGATGAAGGCCGATGAGCGCGGCTTCGTAGCTGGCACCGGCATCGAGTCTCAGGACCTAGTGGCGGTAGCCGATAAAATGGCTCGGAGCATTCTCGCCACACCGCAGATTGCCAATGCCCAGGGCAAGCCGAGCATCGTGCTTGAGCCGATTGTCAACGAGACGCGGTTCCCGATTAACAAGGAGATTTTCCTCACGCGCATCCGCGTGACGCTGAGCACCAAGGCCGGGGGCAAAGTGATCTTCCTCGCGCGCGACCGAATGGATGCGCTGGAGAAGGAGCGCGACCTAAAACAGACCGGCAAGGTCACCGGCGGCACGCCCAACGCGCCGGTGGAGTTCAAGGGGGCAGATTTCATACTCACTGGCAAGCTGCAGAGCATTTCTACCCGAAGCAATAAAGGTTCGAGCGACTACGTCCTTTACACCTTCCAGCTCCTCGACCCGCGTACGAGCGCGATTCTGTGGGAGGACTTCGCAGAGATTAAGAAACAAGGGCAGAGCGACGCGGTCTATCGCTGAGCACCGCGCTCGTGGCCATGAACAAGGTCTGCCAGCTCGCTGGGGTCGCGCTGCTCGCGGCCGGTTGTGCGGCGCCGGAAATCAAGAAGGCGCCGGTGGCCAGCAATGACTTGGTCGAGGAGGGCAAGAAGCTCATCTCCGGCGCGGCGGAAAAAGACAAGATTCTCTGGCGCTACCGTGTGGCGCTGGTGGCGCTGAAGGCGGGGCGCTTTGACGAAGCCCGCCAACTTCTCGACGAATGCCTCCCAACCGTTGGTGCGATCCTCACCGCCGACGAACGAACGCTCAAGGCCCGCAGCCTCTTCGGCAACGAGGCGCACAAGATCTACGTGGGAGAACCGTACGAGCAGGCGATGGCTTATTTCTATCGCGGCCTGATTTACTGGATGGACGGCGAACCGGACAACGCCCGTGCCTGTTACAAGAGCGCGCAGCTGATCGATGGCGACGCGAAGGACAAGGCTTTCGCCAGCGACTTCGTGCTGCTCGATTACCTCGATGGCTTCGTCACGGCGAAGCTGCTCGGTGATGGCAGCGACATGCTCCGCCGTGCGCGTGTCTCTGCCAAGACCAACGCGTTGCCCGACTACGACCGCGTAGCGAACGTGATGGTCTTTCTCCAGTTCGGTTTCGGCCCACTCAAGCACGGCGGCGGCAAGTATGGTGAACGGCTGCAATATCACGCCGGCCATTCGGCTGTCCGCGCAGCCAGTCTCAAGATCGGTGAACAGACAATGCAGGTGCAGGCATTCGATGACCTGTCTTTCCAAGCCACCACGCGCGGGGGGCGTTTGATGGACGATATCCTCGCGGACAAGGGAACGTTGAAAAAGCCGCTCGACGCGATCGCGACCGTCGCGCCCGCAGTGGGTGTAGTCTTGGCCGGACCGAAAGAGACGCGCGGCGCCGCCCTGCCGCTCATCGGCGCGGGGATTGCCGCTGGGGCCATCAGTAACAGCGCCGAGGCGATGGCCGATACGCGCACGTGGAATAACCTCCCGCAACACCTCGCCTTCGCCGCGTTCCGGTTGCCGCCGGGACCGCATTCCATCACTGTCGAATTCCTTGATGGTGCGGGGAAGCCCTTGCCGAAACTCTCGCGTGCGCTCACCTTCGATGTGCGGGCCGGCCGCGACACCGTAATGCTCATCGCCGATCAATGAAACCAACCACCATGAAAACCAAGTTCCTCGTTACCCTCACGTTCGTCATCGCTCTGCTCGCTGGTTGTGTCGGTGGCGCGTATCCGCCCGTCAACACTTCCCGATACGACACTGAGAACCGCGAGAAGTTCGTGCTACTCGACAGCCTCACTCAGACCGCGGTCACCTGCACTGGTTTGCAGGAGCGCCGGTTGGCCGACGGCCGGCTTGAGGTAAGCGCGAACGTGCGCAACCGTGAGAACAAGCGCATCCAAGTCCAGATTAACTGCGTTTTCAAGGATGCCACTGGTTTCTCTGCCGGTGACGAGACGCCGTTTCAGACGCTCATCCTCACCGAGAACGCGCAGGAGACCGCCACCTTCACCTCGCTCAACGACAAGGCTCAGCGCTACACCGTGCGCATCCGGCTCGCCCGCTGAGCGAGTCTGCGGCGCGTGATGAAACGGCTCGCCCAACTCAGCCTCGCTTTCACCGCACTTGCGGCCCTCGCGGCGCCACCGGAAGGGCTGCCGGTGTCGAAACAAATTCCCGTTTTCACCGTTCCTGCGCCGACTGTGCCGAAGGAGCCCTTTATTTACACTGACAAGCCCGCGCTGATTCTCGCGCCACTCGTGAATTCGAGCGCGGTGCGGGCTGTCGCGGAGCGTTTCCAGACTACGTACGCGAAACTCGGCCTGCCACGCTTGCTCATCCGTGTCAATCCAGCCGCACGCACATTGGCGAATCGGAGCGCTCCGGAACGCGGCGGTGTAACGGAAGTGGAAGAGAACTTGGCTGCGTCGCGCGAGTTGACGGCTCTTTTAACAAAGGCATTCCAGCAAACGGGCGCGCGCGTTATGGAGCGTGAGACCAGTGCCGAGCCCGCGGAGATTGTCATCGAAGTGCTCGCGGCGCAGCGGCGGATAATCGTGCGGGAACTGTCAGGCGACCGTGAGCATCTTGTCCCGGAGCTGCAGTTGGCGGCGGTACGGCTGGCCGATGGCCGTTTGCTGGCGCAGGCGAATGCTCGCGAATTGTTCGGCACGGATGTCGAAGCGGCGCGTCTGCTGCGCCACTTCAAGTTGGCTGAACTGGCGGAAGCCGTCGCGTTGCGGTTGATGGAAGAGTTGGCTGCAGCGAAGCAGCCCTAGAGCGCCTTGTCGGCGTAGTTGAGACTCATCACGCCGCCGAGCAGGTTTGTCACGCGCACGTTCGCGCAGCCCAGCTCGCGCAAGACCGCCGACACTCCTTCCTGTCCAGGGTAGTGCTGGAGCGATTCGAGGATGTAGGCGTAGGCCGCGGCGTCGCCGCAAAAGAGGCGTCCGAAGATTGGCACGGCAAAGCGGAGGTAACCGAAGTAGAGAGAACGCCAGAGGCGGTTCGGAGGTTTGCCGAAATCGAGGATGACGATGCGTCCGCCGGGGCGCACCACACGGTGCATCTCGCGCAGGCCGCCGGCGAAATCAGCGAGGTTCCGCAGCCCGTAGCTCATGGTCACGATGTCGAAGTGCGCGTCGGGGAAGGGTATCTTCAACGCATCGCCGTGGAGGAACTCGATTTTTCCGGGGTCGCCGGACGATTTGCGTTGCTTCGCCACCGCCAGCATTTCTTCGCTGAAATCGAGGCCGGTGACTTCGGCGCCCGTGCGGGCGAGTGCGAAACCGACGTCGCCGGTGCCACAGCAGAGGTCGATGGCGCGCAGGCCGATCCGGGCGCCGGCGAAACGCACGAGCCGGCGTTTCCACAGGCGGTGCAGGCCGAAGCTCTGCAGGTCGTTGATGAGGTCGTAACGCGGGGCGATGCGGGCGAAAAGGGTGTGGACCTTCGCCGCGCGCGTGGCATCGGAGGCGTAATAAGCGTTGCCCATCCCCCGGAGTATTGCGGAAAGAGGCGCGCACGGAAATATTGAAGTGAAGGGAGGCTGCCGCCGTCTTTCGTGCAGGTTTTCGGGTCACGAAATGACCCCTTGCATCCGCGGGTTGTTTTACGGTTTATCAAAAAGACGGTTGCAAATGAAATCACGGCGGCGTTACAAGCTGCCGTTACGCCTATGGGTAAGGCCCTCATTATCGCCGAGAAACCGTCCGTCGCCGCCGACATCGCCAAAGCGCTTGGCGGTTTCAAGAAGCATGATGACTACCAAGAGAGCGACCAGTTCGTGGTCGCCTCGGCGGTCGGTCATCTCGTGGAGATTGCATGCCCGAAAGAGTTCGAAGCGAAGAAGGGCAAGTGGTCGCTCGCTAACCTGCCGGTGATCCCGCCGCATTTTGACCTGAACCCAATTGAGCGCAGCGCCTCAAAACTGCGGACGCTGCAAAAACTAATCAAGCGGAAGGACGTGGACGCGCTCATCAATGCCTGCGACGCCGGCCGCGAGGGGGAGTTGATTTTCCGTAACGTCGTTCGATACACGAAAGCGAAGCAGCCGATCCAGCGCCTCTGGCTGCAGTCCATGACGCCTGCGTCGATCCGAAGCGGATTCGAGAAGTTGCTGAGCGACGAATCGAAGCGGCCGCTCGCGGATGCCGCCACCTGCCGCAGCGAAGCCGATTGGATCGTGGGCATCAACGGGACGCGCGCGATGACGGCCTTCAACTCGAAAGGCGGCGGCTTCAACAAGACCACGGTCGGTCGCGTGCAGACGCCGACGCTCACTCTGTTGGTGGAGCGCGAGGAGAAGATTCGCAAATTCGTCCCGCGCGGTTACTGGGAACTCCACGCGAATTTCCAATGCGCCTCTGGCGAGTACGCCGGTCGCTGGTTCGATGAGAAGTTTGAGCGGCCTTCGGGCAAGGAAGCCGATGAAGCATTGCGCGCCGAGCGCATCTGGGACCAAACGAAGGCCGAGGCGATTCGCGCCAAGTGCCTCGGCAAACCCGGCATCGTCACCGAAGAGAGCAAGCCCTCCACGTCGCTTTCGCCGTTGCTCTTCGACCTGACGAGCCTGCAGCGCGACGCAAACCGTCGCTTTGGTTTCTCGGCCAAGAACACCCTGTCCATCGCGCAGGCCCTCTACGAGAGGCACAAGGTGCTCACATATCCGCGCACCGATTCGCGGTTTTTGCCGGAGGATTATCTGGGTACGGTGAAGGATGCCCTCGAGTCGATGGTCGGCACGGATTACGCGGGCTTCGCGTCCACGGTGTTGCGTCAAGGCTGGGTCCGGCCAAACAAGCGCGTTTTCAACAACGCGAAAGTGAGCGACCACTTCGCAATCGTCCCGACCAACGTTGAGCCAAAGAATCTCAGCGACGCGGAGCGGAAGATTTACGACATGGTCACGCGCCGCTTCCTCGCGGTCTTCTATCCGGCGGCGGAATTCCTTGTCACCACACGCATCACCCGCGTCGAGACCGAACCGTTCAAGAGTGACGGCAAGGTGCTGATGAAGCCCGGTTGGCTGGAGGTTTACGGGAAGGAAGCCGACGAGGGAGAAGGCGAAGGGAAAACGCTCGTAGCCGTCCAGCCGATCGAACGCGTGCAGACGCGCGAAATCGAAGCGCGCGGAACGCAGACCAAGCCGCCGCCGCGCTACAACGAAGCGACGCTGCTCGGCGCAATGGAAGGCGCGGGCAAGATGGTCGAGGACGAGGAATTCCGCGAGGCGATGAGCGAGCGCGGTCTCGGTACGCCAGCCACGCGCGCGGCGATTATCGAAGGTTTGATTGGTGAGGAATATATTCATCGGACCGGCAACGAGCTGCAGGCGACGGCCAAGGCGTTCATGTTGCTGGCGCTGTTGCGTGGTCTCGGCGTAGAGGAATTGACGAAACCCGAGCTGACCGGCGGCTGGGAATTCAAGCTGCGCGAGATGGAGCAGGGCCGCCTTTCGCGTCCGGAGTTCATGGCTGAGATCGCCGAGATGACGCGGCATATCGTGGGCCGCACGAAGGCGTTTCAAGGCGATGAAGTGCCCGGCGATTTTGGGGATCTATCGGTGCCGTGTCCAAAATGCGGCGGCACGCTGAAGGAAAACTACCGACGGTTCCAGTGCCAGAAATGTGAGTTCAGTCTGCCGAAATTTCTGGCAGGTCGCTTGATGGAAGCGGAGGAGACCGAGCGGCTCGTCTCGGAGAAGCAGATCGGTCCGCTGCAAGGGTTCCGTAGCAAGAAGGGTTTCCCATTCGCCTCCGTGCTCAAGCTCGACGCCGAGAACAAGCTCGTCTTCGACTTCGGCGAAGAGAAAAAAGACGAGGCCGGCGGCGCGTTAGCGGTCGATTTCACGGGCAAAGTGCCGATCGGAAAATGTCCGAAGTGTAGCGCAGGCGTCTTCGATAACGTCATGAACTACGTCTGCGAAAAGGCCGTGGGCGCCGAGAAGACCTGCGATTTTCGGACCGGCGCAATCATTCTGCAGCAGCCAATCAGCCCCGAACAAATCGTCAAGCTGCTCACGACACGGAAGACCGATCTGCTCGATAAGTTCGTCTCCAAACGCACCGGTCGCACCTTCAAGGCGTTTCTCGCGCTCGATAAGGAAAACAAGGTCTCGTTCGAGTTTGAAAAGCGCGAACCACGTGCCGGCGGGGCGCGCAAGGCTCGAGAGGCGCAGCCGAAGATTGATTTCACAGGGCTGCAGCCGTTCGGCAAGTGCCCCGTCTGCCGAGGCAATGTCTTCGAGACGGAAAAGGATTACCTCTGCGAGAAGACACAGGCCGACAAGCGCGCGTGCAAGTTCAAGACTGGCAAAGTCGTCTGCCAGCGGCCGATCGAGCCCGAGCAGGTGCTCAAACTCCTGGGCGCTAGCCGCACGGATCTGCTCGAGAATTTCATCTCCAAACGTGGCAAACCGTTCAGCGCGCATCTCGCCATCGGCACCGATGGCAAGGAGAAGGGGCGCGTCATTTTCAAGTTCGCCGACAGCGATTAGTCACGATTCGCGGAGCCGACGATGGCCGACACCTCCCTCAACACCGGGTCGCCGGATGCGTGGGTGGAGGAGTTTCTCAAACACCTTGCGACCGACCGCGGCGCTTCGGTTCATACGCAGCGTAACTACGGACACGCGCTGACGGAGTTTGCCGCGTGGCACGCGGCGGAGCGCAACGGGTTGCCGGTCTGGCCGCAATTGCAGCGCGATGACTTCCGCATTTACCTTCGTTTCCTCGGCCGACGTGGTTTGAGCCGCGCAGGGACGAGGCTTCGGTTTTCTGCATTGCGCACGTTCTACAAGTTCCATGTGCGCCGTGGTCGGCTAGAACACGTGCCGATCAAAGATTTGATTCTGCCGAAACTTGCCAAGCACCTGCCGCAGTTCCTCACCGTACAGCAGATGAACGATTTGCTAGCCGCACCGTTCAAGGAGCTCGAGTTGCGTCGCAAGGCGGCCGCGGTCGAGTTCGATGCCTCGGACTATGTGCGAGACGCCGCGATTTTGGAGGTCATTTACTCCTGCGGCCTGCGCATCAGCGAACTGTGTGGTTTGTGCGTGGAGGATATCGACTGGGAACAGCAGCTCGTGCGTGTGCGCGGCAAGGGAAAGAAGGAGCGTCAAGTGCCCATCGGTGGACCGGCACTCGACGCCATCCGGACCTACTGGAAGATGTTGCCCGAGCTACCCGGTTCAGTGATGCCGGTTTTTTACGGTGCGACGAACCGCCTCGATTCCGTAGCACCGCGTGTCATCCAGGCGCGGTTGAAGCATTATCTCGCGACCGCCGGACTTGATCCGAAGCTCACGCCACACAAGTTGCGTCATAGTTACGCCACCCATTTGCTTGATGCCGGTGCCGACCTGCGAAGCGTGCAGGAGCTGCTCGGGCACGCAAATCTTGCCACCACGCAAATTTACACGCACCTCACCACCGAGCGGCTCAAGCGCGCCTATGACGCGGCGCATCCGCGCGCCTAGCGGCGGGGTGATTTGCGATTTGCTTCGCCGGCACCTTTCTGCTATCCCGTCTGGGTAGGGAGATGAGCGATTCCGAGAAAGTCGATTTAGGTATTTGGTCCAAACTGACCAAGGCTGTCATTGCATTGATTCTTGTGGCCGTTGTCGTCGGGGTGGCTATCTGGTATTTGCCGCTCATCAACCAGAATGAGCGGATGCGTCAGGAATTGCATCGGCTCGCCACGGAGGTCAAGCGGGAGGAGGATCTCTCTCGGCAGATGAAGTCCACCACCGATGCGCTGCGCAATGATCCGCGCACGGTCGAGCGCCTTGCCCGCGAAAAACTCGGCTACGCCAAGCCGGGTGAGACGATTATCCGCTTCCAAAATCCGCCTGTCGTGCCGTGAGTGGTCGACATCTTTTGCCCCTTCCCATCCGCCGAGAAAACGTTTGCGTTTGAGTGCGTATTGCGGCTTAAATTGCCCCTTGCGCTCTGGCCGCAGCGTGTGTCGGCCAATCCAGCAAAATGAGTCAGCGGAAGATTTATTATTTCGACAACAACGCCACTACGCGGGTCGCGCCCGAGGTGGTTGAGGTGCTGTTGCCGTTCCTCACGGAGCATTGGGGCAACCCTTCCAGCGCGTATCGTTTTGGCAGCGACGTGGCCCGCCACATGGAAGTGGCGCGGGAGAAGTGTGCCGCGCTCATCAATGCCGATCCGCGCGAGATTATCTTCACCAGCTGCGGCACCGAGAGCAACAACACCGCAATCCACAGCGCGCTCGTCACCCAGCCGGCCAAACGTCATATCCTCACCACCGCCGTCGAGCACTCGGCGAACATCAAGTTCTGCCAGACGCTCGCGAAGAGGGGCAACGCGGTCACTTTCTTGCCGGTGGATTCGATGGGTGAGCTCGATGTACATCTGCTCGCCGAGTCCATCCGCCCCGACACCGCTATCGTCTCGGCGATTTACGCGAACAACGAGACCGGCGTGATTTTCCCGATCGAGGAGATCGCCGCGCTCTGCCGTGCCAAGGGCGTGCTTTTCCACACCGACGCGGTGCAAACGCCTGGCAAACTAAAGCTCGATGTGAAGTCGCTGGGCGTGGATTCCCTCTCGCTCTCCGCTCACAAGCTTCATGCGCCGAAGGGCGTCGGCTTGCTCTACGCCCGAAAAAATACGCCCTACCAGCCGTATCTCGTCGGCGGTGGACAGGAACGCGGTCGGCGCGGCGGCACGGAGAACGTCGCGAACATTGTTGCCTTCGGCCGTGCGGCCGACTTGGCTCTGGCCACGTTGAACGACGAGAACACCCGTGTGCGCGCCCTGCGCGACCGGTTGGAGGAGACGCTGATCAGGTCCATCTCCGGTACCGTGCGGAACGGCAGCAAAGAACCGCGCCTTCCGAATACCGCGAATCTTTCCTTCGACGGCATCGAGGCCGAGGCGGTCTTGCTCTTGCTGGATCAGGCCGGTATCTGCGCCTCCAGCGGCAGCGCCTGCACCACCGGCTCGCTTGAGCCGTCGTATGTGCTCACGGCGATGGGCCTCAGTTCCGCGCGCGCCCGCAGCTCGGTCCGCTTCAGCCTCGGCATCTATAACACGGCCGAGGAGGTGGATCATTTGCTTAAGGAACTGCCGCCCATCATCGCCAAACTCCGAGCTATGTCGCCTGCCGAGCGCGAAGCGAAGGTCGCCGCCCACCGTGGCGTCCCGAAGCCAGCGTTATTTAGCTAGGAAGAAGAGTGTAACCCGATTAAAGTTTGCCACGTCTCTACTCCCCAGTCCCAACAAAAGACTATCTATGAAAATCCTCCTCGCCATAATCGCCGCCGCCACCGTCGGCTCCGCCGCCACGTACCTCGTGGTCAAGAAAGCTGAGCCGGCCAAGCAGACCGAGACCCGCTCCCCCGAGATGCCGAAGGGCAAGGTAAAGCCGGAGCGAACGTTGCTTACGGGCAAGGCCAAGGCCGCACGGGGCGAGACAACCGAACCGAAGCCTGCGGCAGTAGCCCCCGCTGGCCTTTCCGCTGAGGAGATCATCGAAGAACTGATCCAGTTTAAGCCCGCCGCCGAGAAGAGCCGCAATGCCTCGACGCGCCGCCTCATTCACCGCTTTGAGAGCCTGAATGACATGGGACCAGCCGCGCTGCCGGCCATCGAGGCGTTCCTTGCCAAGAACAAGGACGTCGAGTTCCAACGCGAAGGCGGCCCCAGCAACGAGGGCGACCGTGGTCGGGATCGGGGTGGTGACCGCGGCGGTCCGCCGCCGTGGGCTGCGATGTTTGGGGGTGCCAGCCGGATGCCGGATGCCGATTCCCTCTACCCAGCGTCGCTTCGCCTCGGCCTCTTTGAGGTCGCGCGCCAGATCGGCGGCACAGAGGCCGAAGAAATCCTCGCTGACGTGCTGAGCCAGACCGCGCGAGGCATCGAGGTGGCTCATCTCGCACGTGTCCTCGACGAGATGGCACCTGGCAAGTATCGCGATCGGATTCTGGCCGCGGCCAGGGAGCTCCTGTCCAACCCGCCACCGGCGGGCGAAAATCCATCCCGCCTTGACGAGATGGGGCGCCAATATCTCTTCTCGCTGCTTTCGAAATATCAGGATAAGAGCTTCGCAGACAAGGCGCAGGAGATGCTCGTCAGCGCCGACGGTCGCGTGAATAACTCTGCGCTGAACTATCTCACCGAGACCCTCAAGGATCAGTCGCTGCCGCTCCTCTACAAGGTTTACAAGGACCCGACCATCACCAATAATCTCGCCAAGGTTCCGGTCATCTCCGCGGCGCTCAACTATGTCGGTCAGCATCCGCAGGCGGATGCGATGTTCAAGGAAATCATGCTCGATGAGAAAAACGCGGCCGGCCGCTGGATGGTCGTCGGCAGCCTGACGCGTGGGGATAATCTAACACCTGAGACCATCAAGGCCCGCCAGCAACTGCTCACCTCGATGAAACCCGACATCAAGGATGAACGCATGACCGGAATGATGGACCGCGTGAATCAGGAACTGGAACGCCGCCTCGACCCGAATGCCCCGCCGCGAGAAGGCGGCGGTTTGGGCAGCCTCATCTTTGGCGGTCGAGGTGGTGGTCCTCCCGGCGAAGGAAACGAGTCAGGTGGTGGACGCAGCAATCGCGACTCCGGAACCACCGGTCAGAAAGGCCCTCAAAAAGGGAGTCCGAAAGGTGGCCAGAACGGCGATAAGAACTGAGCCCCTGTAGCTTTTCTCAGGATCACAACGCGGGACGGGCCTTAAAGCCTGTCCCGCTTTTTTCTGCAGGGTGTCGTGTAGAATGTCCGCAGACTTCTCCCCGTCAGCCTTCTGCGGTTTGACACGACGTGCATCTTCGGTAAGATATGCGCCCTTTGTTTATGAAGACCAGACCGCATATCGCAATCGTCGGCGCGACCGGTGCCGTGGGCGTCGAGATGATTAAGACGCTCGAGAAACGCAAATTTCCTGTCGGCCAACTCACGTTGCTCGCCTCATCCCGTTCCGTCGGCAAGAAGCTGAAGTTTCGAGGTAAGCCGGTCACTGTTCGTGAGCTGACGAAGGATTCCTTCGCCGGGATTGATATCGCGCTCTTCAGCGCTGGCGGCGATATCTCTCGCAAGTTCGCGCCGGTCGCGGTGAAAGCCGGCTGCGTGGTGGTGGATAATTCGAGCGCGTTCCGGCAGGACGGCACCGTGCCTCTTGTTGTGCCCGAGATCAACGCCGCGGACATCCGTCGGCACAAGGGCATCATCGCCAATCCGAACTGCACCACAGCCATCACGCTGATGGCGCTTTACCCCCTGCACCGGCGCTTCGGCGTGAAGCGCATCTTCGCCTCGAGCTACCAGGCCGTCTCCGGCACCGGCGCAAAGGCCATCGAGGAATTGGAGCGACAGGTCAAGCAGGTCGTGAAGGGCCAGCCCGTGACGAAAGAGGTCTACCCGCACCAGATCGCTTTCAACGTGTTACCGCACGTGGACTCATTCCTGCCAACCGGTTACACCAAGGAAGAGATGAAGATGGAAAACGAGGGCCGGAAGATCATGCACCACCCAAGGTTCCGCGCCAGTGTCACCTGCGTGCGCGTGCCGGTGTACCGAGCCCATTCGGTGGCCGTCAGCGCGGAATTCCTAAAGCCGATTAGCGTGAAGGCCGCGCTCGCGGTGCTGCGCAAGGCTCCCGGCCTCGACGTGGTGGACAACCCCGCGGCGAAGGAATATCCACTGCCGCTCTATGTGGCCGAGAAATACAACTGCCAAGTCGGCCGCATCCGCAAAGATTGCGCGCTGGATAACGGTCTCTGCTTCTGGGTCGCCGGCGATCAACTCCTCAAGGGTGCTGCACTCAACGCCGTGCAGATCGCGGAGGAACTGCTGAAGTTCTGACAGGCGGAATCGGACCGGCTCGTAGAAATTAAAATGCCGCGTGGAGTCACGCGGCACTTTGGTTTCAAAGGAATGAGGTGGGCCAGCAAATTTCGTCGAGGCACCTATCGTGATATTCCCGAGTTGGTACTATTTAACCGGAGCCGGTGCATTACAGCCCAAGCTTGATAATTTGCGATTTGAGTCGAAAGGACGTTCGTGCGTTCCGTAAGTGCACTGGGTTGCCGAATGGGAGTTCCGCGGAGTGAAACGCGCCTCAGAACGGAATTCGTGGATGAACTACCCGATTTAGAGCCATTGCCGGCAGACTGGCTGAAGGCTCGGTCGGTTGGAAGGATTATCCCACCCAAGCACAAAACCACTATAAGTGAGAGTCTTGCGTTCATAGAAGCGAACTTATGCCGAATAAATGAATTGTCAATGGGCTTTTATTCAGATTATTTTGAGGCAGAAATTCACACAAACAGGGCACCTATTGCCTTTAAAACGCTGGTTTTGTCAGCAGCCCTGATATACAAAGCCGCTCGTGTCAGTTTCCGACGCCGCAAACATCCGATCCAACCGACTTGTTTTTGCGTTGGCGGTGCTCATTTTCTTCGGCCTTCTTGGGACTCGTTCGCTGAATGAGCCGGACGAAGGCCGTTACGGCGAGATTGCCCGCGAAATGGCGGTGAGCGGCGACTGGCTCGTCCCCCGTATCTGGTATGTGCCGCACCTCGACAAGCCGCCGATGACCTACTGGCTTGTCGCGCTCTCTATCAAAGCGTTCGGCGTCAACGAATGGGCCATCCGGCTGCCGTTGGCGTTGGCTGGATTGAGCGGCGTGTTAGCGGCGTTTCTTCTCGCGCGCAGCATGGCCGGCGACCGTCCGGCACGCTGGACGGTTCTTATCCTCAGCACTTCGCTTCTCTACTTCGCGATGGCGCGGATGTTGACCACCGACATCTTTCTCGCCCAGTTCATTGTGTGGGCCGGCTATTTCTTCTGGCGCAGTTGGCAAACCTTGGACAATTGGGATTCTGCCGATGTGCGAGCCAATCTCCTCAAACAATTTCTCGGTTGGCAACTTGCGATGTGGGTGGCGTTGGCCGGCGGTTTCCTCACCAAAGGCCCCGTCGCGCTCGCGATTCCATTCGCGGCGATTACTGCGCTCACAGTTTTCCGTCGAAAGGAATGTCGCCGCTGGAAACTGCAACTCCTTGGCGCGGCGGTTGGTATTCCCATCTTTTGCCTTCTGGCGTTGCCGTGGTTCCTGCTCGTGTTCCAGAATGTCCCGCAGGCTTTCGACTTTATGGTGCGCGACCGTTTCGCGGGCCATGCGCTCGGCACCACGGTGAAGAACCGTGGCGGGCCGCTGCTCTACTTCGTGCCGATTCTCGTGATTGGTTTTCTGCCGTGGACATCATTGCTCGGCTGGCTTTGGCGACGCAGTCACTGGCGTGCGCTTAGTGACCGTCAAAAGGACGGGTGGCTTTTTCTCACCGCTTGGATCGCGTTTACCTTCCTCCTCTTTTCGCTGAATCGCTCGAAACTCCCGGCCTACATCGTGCCACTTTTTCCACCGTTGGCAGTACTGGTCGCATGTCGCTGGTTCGGGACGGAGGAATCATCCACCGAGAAATCCGCGCCGACTGGGATGTGGCGAATGGTGTTACTATCGCCGCTGGTGATGCTCGTCGCCGTGCCACTCGCTTATCACTTTGTGTTCAAAGTTGCCGACCAGTCGCGGTTCTGGTTGCAGATTGCCATCGCGACCACGGTGTTCGCCGTCCTGCTCAAACTTAGTGCCACGTGGTCGCTGCACCGTTGTCAGCGATGGGCGGTCGGTTTGGCAGTGATTGCCCTACTTGTCATCATCGCAGGCGTGCCACGTATCGAGACGCATCTACGAAGCAACCAGACGCTGAAGCCGCTCGGCGCGCTGCTCCGCGCGGAATGGCGGCCGGGTGATGCGATTGTCGCATGGGGCCAACTCCCGCAAGGTCTGCCGCTGGCAGCGCATCCGATCATTAACGCCACGAACAGGCCCTACCTCGGCGGCATCCCCTTCAATCGCCTTCCGTACGAATTCCCCGGCAACCGCGAGCGCCTCGGCGACCTCGTGCTGCCAGACCAAGACGCCTTCACAGCGTTGCTGAACGGCGAGCGGCGGGTATTCGTCGTCGGCTTCCAAGGCACGTTCAATTCGATCCGGCCCGGCGTGACGAACAGCGAGCTAAAACTGATTGAGCGCGTTGGACGCTGGGAGTTTTTTTCGAATCGCTGACTTGCCCTGGGCATTGACTGGGCCAATGTTTCCCTGAGTACATGAAAATTCTCGTCACCGGCTCGCATGGCTTAGTCGGCTCGGCATTGCTGCCCGCGCTGATGGCTGATGGTCATCGAGTCTTACGGCTACTTCGTAGCGCCACGCCAGGTACGGACGAAATTCTCTGGAACCCCGACGCGAATCAGATCGATGCCGCGGCATTGGAAGGACTCGATGTCGTCGTGCACCTCGCCGGCGAGAATATTGCCGGTCAGTGGACGGTGGCGAAGAAGGCGCGCATTCGCGAGAGTCGAGTCGCCGGCACCCGCCTGCTGTGTGAAACGCTCTCTAAATTAGACCGGCCACCGCATGCGCTAATCGTCGCCTCTGCAATCGGCTTCTACGGCAACCGCGGTGACGAGAAGCTGACGGAAGAAAGCGCGATGGGAAGCGGGTTCCTCCCCGAAGTGGTGCGCGACTGGGAAGCCGCTGCGCAACCGGCCCGTGAACACGGCATCCGCGTCGTCCAGCTACGGTTTGGAATAATCCTGAGCGCGCACGGTGGTGCGTTGACCAAGATGCTGCCCCCCTTTCGTTTCGGCTTGGGTGGCCGCGTCGGCAATGGACAACAGTGGTGGAGCTGGATTTCGATTGAGGACGTGGTAGGTACGATTTGCTTTTCGCTATCGAATGAAACTCTCGATGGCCCAGTGAATACAGTGTCACCCAATCCGGTGACCAATGCTGAGTTCACGCGAATCCTCGGGGGTGTATTGTGCCGGCCGGTGATTTTCCCAATGCCAGCGGTTGTCGCTCGATTGGTGCTGGGCCAAATGGCGGAGGAACTGCTCTTAGCCAGCGCGTGTGTAGAGCCAGCGCAACTGCGAAGGGCTGGCTTCCAATTCAAGAAACCGAATCTCGAAGTGGGGTTACGAAGCTTGCTTGCTCCAAGCGTGCCGTAGCGTGAGATGATTAATTGAACGCCCTCGGTTGCTCGCAAGTTGTTACAGGAGGAAACGCAGCTCACCGTGGAGTCACACCCAACGCACACGGAACTTCTCCTCGAACCAGAGGAGGTCGGCGCGACACTTTGCTCCCTTCCTACCGCCCGGCTACTGGACTACTCCAGTAGATTGATTTGATGCAGATTCATGACGAAGGCGTCCACAGCTTCAATTCGTCATAAAAATCACTAGAGGGATGATTTTAAGAGGGAAAGTGGTGCGCGAGGCGGGAATCGAACCCACAACCTTCGGCTTCGGAGACCGACACTCTATCCAATTGAGCTACTCGCGCACGAATCTCACGGCAGCGTACCAGCAATTTCCGGTGCGGCAATAGTTTGTTGCCCGGACCGCCTCACTTCGTCGTGCCGTTCACGCGCCTGATCTCGCGTAAGTCATCCGCCGACAGCACCACCGCACCAATCGACGGATCCTCCACCACCACCGCGCCGTTGCGCATCGTGATGGCCTTGGCGTGCAGCAACGCACCCGAAGGAAGTGCCACGCGGAGCAGCACGCCGGCGGGCGGCATTCGCGGCACATCGCGCAGAGAGACCGCCAACACCTCCGGCAGTGCATAGGCCTGTAGACCGAAGAGCACCGAGCTCACGGTCACACGGCCTCCCTCGATACCCTTGAACTCGCCATCCACGAAGTCGCCGTTGGCCAGCAGGACGCCTTTGCGGCCCGCAGGAATCTTCTCCACCGTGCGCGAGGTGAGCGGTTGAAGATACAGGCGCGCGACATTCACAAGCGAGAGCGACGGCGGCGAGTGCGCGGAGCCGAAGCGGATCGCGGTGTCGTCGGCGGTCTGGATCGGTGCGGGCAGGAGCGAACCACCCCACGTCAGTACGCCCGCCGCCTGGATTTCGCCGTCATCATCGCCGGCGGGAATCACTCGGTGGAACGGCGGCGGCGGCACGCCCGGGAAAAGTTGGCTGGACGGGATCAACGCTTTCGGGGTCGACGGGCTGCTCCAGGACAGTCGCGCCGTGCAACCGCCCTGCCGGTTCATCGTCTCCATTCGCACCTCGTAACGCTTGCCTACCTCGAGCGCCAGGCTGCCGGTCAATTCGCCACGCGGCACGGCGAACAGCTCATTCAGGAGCGGTTTGCCGTTCACCCAAAGCCGCACTCCTTCATCTGACTCAACGTGGAAAGTGTAGGTCTCGGAATGTTTCGTCTCGAGCTGGCCGGTCCAGCGTACGCTGTAATCTTCCGCCGCCACGTCTGCTGCCGGCGAGTTGGTCCACGCGAAATTCACCACCGGATCCACGCGTACCACGGCGTCGCCGAAAAAGAAGCGGCTCTTGAAGTAGGTCGCGAGAAGGCCATTCAGTGCGCCGAGCTTCGCCGCAGGCAAATCGGGCGGACTGGCTGGATACAACTGGCTCCGTGGCACGATGCTCTTAGCGAAACCCGGGCCGCTCCAGAAGAGCCGCACGCGTGCGTTGCCCACGTTATCGAAATATTCCACACGCAGGTCGTAGCGCCGCGCCGCTTCGAGTCGCACCACACCATTCGTTTCGCCCGACTCCTGCTTCTGCCATTTCTCGAGCTTGAGATCGTTCCCGAGTTGCATTCGCCCGCCGTCATCGGTCGCCAGCCAGAATGTGTAGAGACCACCGACCGGCGCCTCGATCTGGCCGCTCCAGCGGACGGTGAAATAATCCCGTGGAAGATCGAATACCGGCTCGCGCGCGCCCCAGTTGAAATCAATCGCTTCATCCACGCGATAGATGGCTCGACCGGAAAAGTTCGGTCGCTCGTAGTAGGCACCGACCAGCCCCGTGCCACGGCCCGCATTCGGGAACTTCGCCGTGAGCAACGGATGATTCTCGGGCAGCTCAAACGTCGCCGAGAGCAGGTTCGTCAGTGCCACGCGCACTGCGGCGCCTTTCACAGGAATCACCTCCACCACACCGGGGGGCACTAGGCGTACCAAGCCGCTGTGCGTCTGACCATCAAGCGTGCGAACGGTGCCCGCCTCCACGTCGAGCAGACAGAAAAGGAGAAGCACGAGGCACAGCCAACGCGCGCGCGGCGGGAAGCTCGGTTTCATTTCGGGAGACCGCCGGCGGACTGCTCCGCGAGGGTTCTCTCCAAGCTCATCTTCTCGACTTGCCCACGTTCCGCCAGAAGTTTTTCCTCGTTGAAAAGAGTCCGCTTGAGGTTCACCTCAGCCTCGGCCTTGATAAAGGCCGCTCGAGACAGGTGCATGGCATTGTAAGCGGCGTTCTTCTCGGTCAACGCCTTCTCGGCGGCAAGGAGCGCCTCTGTCGCGGCCTTCTCGAGAGCAGCCTTGGCCGTGTCCCACTCCTTGAGTTTCGCCTGCAACTCGGTCAGCAGCTTCTCACCGTCGGCAATGACCTTGGTCCGCTTCATCTCAGCGAGCATCACGTCTGCATTCGCTTTATTTTGCACGCTCACGATTTCTCCGGCAATCTTCTCAATGGTAGTGACCCACCCTGCTAAAATTTTGGCGCAGCTTCCTTCTTCGGTTTTGAACCGCATCAGCATCGTGGACAGTTCCTTAATGCGTGCATCGGCCAAGACCCGCACCCCCTGCATCGAGGCTAGGGATTTTGTGGCAGCAGCCGACACGACTTTCGCCTCCTCCCGTTTGGCCGCGTTCTCGGGCTTTTTTTCGGCCTCCTTGGCATTGGGAAGTCGGTTGATCTTGTTGAGGTCTACGAGGATGGCCACGATCTCTTTGTGCGTGGCGACATCCTGATCTGCCTTGATGAGTTTCTTCCGCGCCTCCTCTAGGAGCTCGCTGTGCTGTGCAACCGATTTCTTCGAGACGGCGAGCAGCTTCTCGGCAATCTCCTTCTGCACGCTCGCGCTCTTGAGCCGATCCATCGCTGCCTTTAGAGCTATCTCGCCAGATAGGCGCTGCGCCTTGATAGCTGACTCGGCAACCGCGTGATCAAGTTTCGTCTTGGCCGTGGCTCTCTCCAACTCGGTCTTCATCACGACGCCCCTGTTGGCTTTGTCTTTAGCTGCGCCGCTGAGGAGGTCCGACTTATGACGCAACTCGATATTTGTCTTGTCCTTGGCTAGGACGTTGGTCCCGGCCTGCTTAACCGCCGCCAAGGCAACCCTAGAAAATTCCTCGGCGATGACCAGATTGCGCTGGGCGTTTGTGAGCGAGAGGCTCCTCTCCGCAGCTTTCTTGGAGGCGGCACGTGCCTGGGCAAACAATTGAGTCCGGGCTCGCCAGCGCAAAGCATGATACGAGGCAATTTTGGTGATTAGATTCTCCTGCTGCGCAGCTCGTTGGCGATCGATCTCGGTCAACATCTCCCACGCAGCCCACGCGGCAGCGAGGCGGTTGGTGGTTTTACCGAAGGAAATCTCCTCAAGTTTCGCGACTGGCAAACGCAAATCACGTAGGAATGGATCGACGAGGATCAGGGTGTCAGCTTCAGCGCGGAGGTCGCGGGCAAACAGCGCGGAACCATCCCGCAGACGAACCTCGAACTGCTCCCCCGCGAGCGCAGGTTTTTGCAGCACCACAGCGGTGGCCTCACGGTTCATCTCGAATTTTCGTTCACCAAAAAGGACAGAGGTCAACTTGATCGAACCGTTCTCGATGGACTTGAGTTTGCCCTCAACAAAATCTCCGGTCACAAGCAGCACACCGGACCGACCGGAGCGCAATGTATTGGCGCGGTAAGGCGTGATCGGTTGGAAAAAAATGGCAGCCGTGTTCGCCGTGGTCAAAGTGAAGCCAGCGGGCGACTCAGCAAGGCGCACGACGGAGTCATCCATCTCGACTACCCCACCGACAAAGAACGCGCCGCCCCATGTCAGGACACCTATCGGCACGGTGCCGTGAGGAACGGCGTTCGTGATCGCAAATGCGACCGGCGAATTGGTGGCGGGCGCAACCGGAACGATGGGCGAGGACGCGTCGAACAGGGCCTGCTTCAGTTGCGCGAGCGGGACTGTTTCGATTTTACCTTGCGGTGTGACAACGCGAATCGACCCACCCACAATCGCAATCTGTCCCTCGATAATTTGATCGGTGCGCGTGCGAACGGAACCAGCCTCTGCCACGAGCGTCCATCCCAGTACGGAGAGCAGAATGAGTCGAGAGCGGTGCATCCGGCGGTAGGATTATCGCTGGTAAAGCGGAAGATAATGATAAGGCATCGCGAGGACCATCGTGAAGACAGCGGTGGCGTATACCGGTCCGACACTCCCGCGGCCCGCCGATCCCCAGAAGTAGTTTTCGCCGTCTTTCTTCGCAGACTTGATCAATCTATCCTTCATCTCCGCGTACCATTTCTCCCACGTCTGACCACCAATCATGTACTGCGCGGGCGCGGCGTAGAAGCTGCCGTACACGTACCATTCCTGATCCTCGCGGTTGTTCTTGTTGAGATACTCGGAACCAGCCTTCACCTGGGGGTCCTCGTAGAGGCCGCAGACCTGCAGCGAATAAATCGCCGCCGACGTTCGCGCGAAACCAGGGCCGCCGCCGGGTTGGTATCCGAAGCCGCCGCTGCTGGGATGGTAGCAGGCCTTCACGTACTTCACCGCGTCATCAATTGTCTTTTGCGGCACTTCGATGCCGGAGTTCTTCGCGGCGCGCAACGCCACGACTTGCAGCACGGTCACGGACATATCGGCATCCTTGGCGATTGGGCGGTAACGCCAACCGCCCTCGTCGTTCTGACTGCTGATGATGAGCTTGATGGCGCGGTCGAGCTTCTGGCGAATGACCGGCGAACGGGTCTGCCCGTACAACTCGGCGAGCGCAATGGTCGCGATGCCGTGGGCATACATGTACTGACCGCTGGGGCGCTGGCCGTAAATCCCCTCGGTGGTCATCTGATCGAGGAGATACTGCAATCCGGCAGCGACCTGCTTGCCATACTCACCTTCACCGGGCAGATGACCGGCGGATTGAAAAGCCATCAACGTGTAAGCCGTGATGGCGACCGGGTGCGCCTGCTCCTCGCCGCTGATGGCCCAAGAGCCGTTGGCTTTTTGATTTGCAGCGAGCCACTTGAGAGAGCCTTTGATGACCGCTTCCGTCTTTTCATCCACCACCACCGTGTCGCGCTTGGCAGCGGGACCGGCGCCGGGTGCGGCAATCGAAAGAGTCGCAAACACCCCGCAAAACGCGGCAGCGAGAGGGAACAACCCAGACATAAACTTCACTTCCGATTGCCCGAGTCGGACAGGTTGCGAAGGAATTGCTCGACCAGCGGGCCGTATTCCTCGGGATACTTTTCACCCTGCGACTGGAGAATCGCGTTGCGATCGCGCTTGGGCAGGCTGATGAAGGTGGACTGGCCTTTCACGTTGCGGCGCGGCCCATCTGCACCACCCGAACCAGCCCAGTTACCGATGTCGCCAGTACCCTTCGGCGCCGGCTCACCTTGACCGGGCTGTTTGCCGGGCTGTTGACCCTGACCTTGGCCTTGACCCTGCCCCGGCTGCTGACCTTGGCCGGGTTGTTGGCCTTGACCGGGTTGTTGGCCAGGCTGCTGACCTTGACCCTGAGCCAATTCCGGGGTGCCGACTCCACTTTGAGCGAGAGCGAGAGCGGCAGCGGCCTGAGCCAACGCCTGCTGCGCGGCAGCGGCATTCGCCTGCGCGGGCATCGGGGCGTTCGCGGCGGCTTGCGCGGCGGCATTCGCGAGCGCTTGCTGCGCCTGCTGAACAGCCTGCTGCGCGGCGGCGGGCAGCTGCTGCGCACCGGCGGCAAGCGGGCTGACAAGATTGGCGGCGTTCTCAAGCGGCTGTGCGGCGGGCGTGGCGCTCATTGCGGCCAACTGCTGCGCCATCTGCACGGCCTCGGCTTGCATCTTACCAAGCTGCGGCAATGACGGTGGGGCTTCACCCTTGCCCTCGCCTTTGCCCTCGCCTTTGCCCTCACCTTTGCCCTCACCTTTGCCCTCACCTTTGCCCTCACCTTTGCCTTCGCCTTCGCCTTTGTCCTGCGGTTTCTCACCGGCGGGTTGAGCGGCTTCGATGCCCTTCTGTGCTTTCTTCATGCTCTCAATCGCGCCCGGAATGTTGTTCTCAGCGAGTTGCTTTGCCGCTTCTGCAGCGGCTTGTTTCGCCTCCTGAACAGGCGCTTCGGCCGGTGCATTCTTGGCAACTTCCCCGAGGGCCTTGGCAATCTGCTGCTGCTTCTCGATCAACTGCTCGGCAAGACCCGCCTGCGGCTCGAGCTTGGCCAGGGCCTGATTGAGTTCCTGCTGAGCCTGATCAATCGCGGCGGCCGCGGCGGCGATCGCTTTCTGATCGTTGCTCGGCGGTTCACCCAGTTCGGCGGCGAGCTGGGCGGCCTGCTGATCCACGGCTTTTTTGGCGGCCTGCAAATCGGCAATCGCTTGCGCCTGTGGCTCACGAGCGGCTTGGGCGTTGGGCTTGTCGAGCTGGCCCTTGGCGGCTTCCATGTTCTTCTTGGCATTTTCAAGAGCGTTGGCGGCAGCCTCAGGGGCGTTGGCTTTCATCGCCTCAGCTTTGGTGTCGGCGGTCTCCTTGCTGAGATCGTTCTGAGCCTTGGCGTTGGCAGCATTCTCCTTGGCCATTTCCTTCGCGTTGGCCTCGGGCTTGGCAGCGTTTTCAGGCTTACCAGCATTCTCTGGTTTGGCGCCATTCTCAGGCTTGCCTGGATTGTTTTCGGGCTTGGGAGAATTCTCGGGCTTAGCGGCGTTCTCTGGTTTGCCAGCGTTGTTCTCGGGCTTGGCCGTGTCGGCCGCCTTCTGCTTCTCAGCGGTCTTGGCGGTGTCCATCTGCACCTTCTGCTGGTCCTCGATGAGCTTGCTGATTTTCTGGCCGAGTTCCTTGAGCTTGGCCACCTCTTCCTTGGCCTTTTCCATCTGGGCAATCTGCTGACCGAGTTGCTGGTCGGCTTTGTTGAGAGCGTCAATGGCGGCCTGCTGGGCTTCGGGGGAATTTTTCGCCTCGGCGAGCTTATCCTCGGACTTCTTCATCTGCTTGGCAGCCTCGGCGATCGACTCGGCGGCCTCGGGTGCCGTCTCGGCGGCCTGCTTCTGCGCATCCTGCGTCTGGGCCTTGGTCTCAGCCTGCTTGGGGGCCTGCTCTTTGAGGGCGGAATCCTTGGTCTCAGGCTTGTCGTTCTTCTCGGCCTTGGCGGCGTCTTCCTTGATCTTCTTCTCGGCCTCAATCAACTCGCGGACTTGCTTCTGCAGCTCCTTGGCAGCGGCAATCTTGTCCTTGGGTTTCTCGGTCTGCATCTTGGCGAGCTGTTCCTGCAGCGACCTCTTGGCCTCTTCCATCTTGGCGAGGGCCTGCTGCTGCTTCTCGGGGGCGACGGCGGTCTTCTGCCGCACCTCGGTGGTCTTATCGGCGATAGCAGCCCGAGCTTCCTGCTGCTTATCGGTGGCGGTCTTGAGATCCTCGGAAGCCTTCGGAGCGACAGTCTGTACGTCCTCGCGAATGGAATCGGTACGGTCCACGAGATCGCCCTGCTTCTTCTCGGCATCGACGGTGTCGGTGGTCTTTTCAATGTTCTTGGTCTGCTCCATCAACTGCTTCTGGTCAACCATGGCCTTTTCTAGGTCACGGAGCGCCTGTCGGATAATCTCGTCCTTATCGCGGGCGGCCGCGAGCAGCTTGGAGAGGTCGAGCATCAGGTCACGGGCCTTCTTCTCGTTGCCGGCGGCGGAGAGAAGATTCTGCTGCTTGAGGTCGCCGGTAGCGGAATCCATCGTGGGCAGGAAGCGGCCTTCAGCGGATTTCTGCAACGCGAGACGCGGACGGACTTCGATGTTCGGGTCCACTTCTTTGGAAAGTTTCTCGAGCTTCGCGATGAGAATCTTCGCTTCGTCACCGAGGGAACCCTGCTCGGATTCCTGAAGCTGCATAGAGATTTTGTAGGACTCGGTGTAGCGGCCGGCACCGGCGCGAGTGGTGGCCTCGAGGCCAACGCCTTCCTTGAGGTTCGCGTTCTGGCGGACGGCGAGGGCGGCGAAACGGAGCGAGAGCTGCTGCAGCACCTGTTGGCGTTGGTATTCAAGGAGAAGTTGGCGGAGCTGGACAACGATGCCTTTTTGACCCGTAAAGGCATCCACGATGCGGCGGTTCACGGTGCCGGCATCCTTGTCGTTGCGCGCGTCGCGGAGCAACTCGACAACGCGTTGAATCTCCTTCTCAGAAAGTTTGCCGAGGACGCCGCGGATGGCCTTGAGAATCTCGACGTCGTCGCCGGTGAGACCGTTGCGCTCGTACTCCTCGATGACGCTCGAGAGCAGCTTGTTCACGCGGTCGGTGGTGGTGCGAATCTGCTCCTGCTTGACCTCCTGCTGGAGCAGGCGGTCCGAGGGGGTCTCGACCGGCACGGCGAACGCCATCGGGGCGAGCGCGAGGAGCATTGCGAGCATCAGTTTATTCATATTGCCTGACCTTTGTTTGGTGCGGTTGTGTTCCAACGACTGCTTTAAAAACCGGATTGCAGGTGAAAAGTAGCAAAAGCCCTCCGCACACGCAATGAATTAGACGCCCTTTCGACGGGTGCCTCCTACTTTTGTTCAGCCTTTTCGCGGATCAACGTTCCGAGCCGCTGGTTCAGCTTTTCCTGGTCGCTGGCCACGTCGCTGATGCTGCCCAAGAAATCGCCGGCGCGGTTCAGCAAGTCAGCGCGTTTCTCCGCATCGCTCACCACTTTGGCGGTGAAACGAGCGCTGACCCCCACACCGGGACCGGTCACGTCGTTGTTGTCCTCCACCTCGATCCAGTAATCGATGGAACTACCCTCGGGCGGAAGCGGACTGAGCTTGCCCACGTTCCATTCGTAGCGGTTGCGAACGACGCGATCGGGTCGGCCGGTGTCGAGCGGGAACGACTTCGCCGCAGCGCCATCCACCGAATAGGCGAGGCGGACTTTGGTAACAGCGAAATCATCCAGCGCCTCAAAAGCCATCAGCAGGCGCGCACGCTGGGTGATGAGGTCTTCTTTGCGATCGGGATAGGTGATGCGCACGGTCGGCGCCTTGTCAGGTAGCAGGTCCACGCGATAGACCGCCTCATCCTTAGAGGTGATGCCCTGCTTGTCCACGAGATGGATGCTGAACCCGTTGAACTCCTCCTTCGGCACAGGAATCTCGGTCGTCAGATCGCGCGCGTTAGCGGCAATCTTCATCGCCAATTTGTTTGTGGTGGTCGTGCCGAAAAGCCAGACCTCCGCCTGCGTCACTTCCTTGCTCGGCGTCACCTTCAACTTCAGCACGCTGCCGGCGAGTAGGGTCAGGTCGCCCAGAGAACGCTTCACCGAACCGAGCTCGGTGTACTTCGGAAAATCCTGCACCGCTTCGATGGCAGCGATGCTCGGCCGCGGTACCACCTCGACCTTCGTGGACTGGCTCTGACCGTCGTTCAGCTTCACGATGAAGGTGAACGATTCGGTCACCGACTCGAGTGTACGGACGAAACGGACCTCGTTCGTGCGCCCCATCGGATACTCCATCGTTCGACCCGAGGCGTACTTCACGAGGAGCTTACCGTCTTTCGGTACCAAACCGCGCGCGGTGGCTTCGATGGTCACCGATTCGCTCGTCGGCACAATCCGGTCCCCACCCACGAGCTGCACGCGGGTCTTGCGCGGTACCGACGTGTCCTGCGAAAGGAAGGCGCGCTTGAGCAAATCGTGTGCATCGTCGCCGAGCGAGCGATAGCTGTAGGCGCCGGCGCCGATGAAAACCAGAGCGGCGAGAGCGAGCTTCACGAAACGAAGGGCGTTGATCACGTCGCCGAACTGAATCGGCCGCGCCATCTGCTCGGTCTCGCGCACCAACTCCGTTACCAGCACCGGCGAGGCGCCAGCGGGAATCGCGCGCGGCTGCGTGAGCTGGAGCGCGGCAATCAGGCGCGAACGGAACTGCGGCAGCGCGCGCTCGACAAGCAGCGCCACCGCATTGTCATCCGGGCGGCGGAGAATGGGCGTGAGAACGTCCCGGAAAAGAACGTAGGCAAGGGCACTCGCATTCAGCGCGAGCAACGCGGCGCGTGCGGTCAGAGGAAGGTCGAGCAGCCAATCGGCGAGCATCCCCCCTGCAAGCAGGCCCGTGACAAGAATGATCGCAATCGACACGCCGCTGCCGGCGGTGACCGTCAGCAGCTTCGTGCGAACGCCGGCGAGCTTCTCGTGCAGCAGTGCGCTGGGCGCGATGGATTGGTTGGCAGTGTCGGTGCTCATTTCAGGTACGACACTTTGCGGAGGATCCATTCACTGGTCACGACCAGAAGAATCAGCAGGAAGTAGAGCGGTGAGGACCACAGCTCGACTTCGAGCTTGGAACGGACCCGCTCGGTCTTCTCCCCGACGAGAGCGGGCAGTCGGTGCAAATCCTCCTCGCGCAAGAAGGCGCCGCCGGTCGCCGCGGCGAGATCGCGCAGGAGCGGCGCGTTCATCGCCGTCTCACCCAGCTCAAACTTCGGCTCGGTCACGTTGAAGTCGAGTCGAGTCTCGGGATCCTGCTCGACATGAAATTTGTAGAAGCCCGCCGCCGGCGCAATGAACTCGCCGCGGTAGATGCCCGGCTGCTCAGGCACCGGCTTGAGCTGCACCTCGGCGGTCTCTTCGGTGCCGCGCTGCACGTACAACCCTTTCACCACGGGCTCCTGCACCGGCTCGAAACCGACCGAGTAGAGTCGCGCGTAGATGCCGACTCGTTCCCCGGTGACGAAGTTCTGCCGGTCGGCGGAGAGTTGCGTGCGCTTGCTCGCGCCCATCAGCCGCTGGAGCGCCATCCGCTGCGAGACCTGCCCCCAGAGCGCGGTGTAATACTCGTCGCCCACGTTCTTGCGCCAGCGCCATGTGTTGTCCGTGCCGATGTAGAGGACCTGGCCGAGGCCATACTGCTGCTGCGCAACGACGGGCATCTTCCCGAAACGCGTCTCCTTCGCCGGATCGGGATCCACGAGCAACACCTCAGCCGCCGGCTTCGCGCGTGTGACCCGCGCCACCCAATATACGGGCGGCAGCTTGCGCCAGAGCGCGAGATTCTCATCGTCCTTATCAGAGAGGCGAAGCATCGAGCTATCCTTGCCGCGACCGGTCAACTCGAGCCGGATCGGCTTGTCATAAATACCCTCGCCATTGGCCGCCGCGCTGAGCGTGGAATCAAACTCGACCGGCAGCAGGCGCTCGAGGACGGTGCTGCGGTAGGCGTGTGGGGAGAAGCGACGACCCGCGACCATCACGAACGCGCCGCCGAAGCGCGAGACGAACTCGTTCAGGTTCTCGAGTTGCTGATTGGTGAGCCCCTTCGGGTCCACGTCGCCGAAGAGAATCACGTCGTACTTGAAGAGTTCTTCCTTCCGCGTCGGGAACGATTCGAGATAGGGCGAATCCTCGCCGCGCGCGATAGTCGGGTCGCCCTCAATGAGCAGCGTCTTCAGCTCGATGCGGCGATCGCGCATGAACATGGCCTGCAGATAGCGGAACTCCCAGCGCGGCGACTGCTCCACCAGCAGCACCTTGATCTTCGCGTCGATCACACGGATGTGGTGCGTCCGGCTGTTGTTGTCCTTGACCGTCTCGTCAGCACGCGCCTCGATCGATGTAGTGAGGTCAAATTCACCAATCTTGTCCGGCGTGAAACGGAGCGTGACGAGTTGCTCGCCGTCACCAGCGAAGTTCACCGGCACCTCGGCCACCGACGTCTCGCCGAGCTTCAATTGTATCTTTGCCGATTCGCCCGCCAAACCCTGCGAACGAACGCGTACTTTCACTTCCACCTCGTCACGGACGAAGCTGATCTCGGGCGCAAAAATGTTGGCGACGATGATATCGCGCGGCGCGGTGATGCCGATGCCATAGATGAAGAGGGGCACCCCGACCTCGCGCAATTGCGCGGCGACGTCGCGCGGCTGGCTGCCGAGATTGTTCGCGCCGTCGGTGGCAACCACGATACCGGCGAGCGGTTGGCCACGCTTGCGCTGGAGCACCTCGCGCAGAGCATCACCCATCGCCGTGCCGGGGCTAGGCGCCTCGAGCTTGTCCACCCAGAGGAAATCCTGCGGCTTCGCCTTGCGGCGCTTGTTCGGCTCCACCTCCGGCTCGCCTTCCTTCACAGGCGCTTGGCCGGCCTTCTCGCGTGGCAACTCGATGACACGCTGGCCGAAGCTGAACGGCACGAGATCGAACTGCTCGTCGAGCCGCGGCAATAGGTCGAGCTGTTCGTTGCGGAACGCAGCCTTCGCGAGGTCGATCCGCATGCTCTGGTTAAATTCATCCGTGCGGCCAGCTGGAAGGTTTTGGGAAAGACCGTTGGTCGCGCCGAGTGCACCACGGACGAGGGCGGCCCGTTTAAGATCATCCACGTTCACGCGCGGGTCGCGAATCTGCATGCTCGAGCTGCCGTCCACGAGAATCAGCAGCGAACGACGAATGCTGCCCTCGACGGTGAAGGCCAGCACCGGGCGTAGCAACAGCACGAGCAGCAGCGCAAGGAAAACACCGCGCAGTGTAACTAGCGCCGCCTTGCGCGCGGGCGTGAGGCTCTCGGGCACGAGCCGGTAGCTCCACCAGGTGAGCGCGGCGAGGAGGAGCGCGGCCAGCACCAGCCAGCCGGGCGCGATCCCGCCACCGTGGAAGGCGACCGAAGTGCCGGCAATCTCCGCCGCCGCATCGACCTTCACACCGAGGAGTTTGAGGAGTAATTCCGTCATCGCGTGCAACTCATTTTTGCCGACTGAACCACTGTGCCAACCAGGTCTCGACAGCCGCTAACGCCAGCACTAGCAGCGCCAGCGGCAGCCAGAATTCCGTGCCCACGCGCTCTTTTTCGACCAAATCGCGGAATGAAAGTGAGGGCGACCAGTCGTATACGCTCGCGGCGGTCTTGAGCTTCTCTTTGTCTTCCACCGCCAGTTCGGCAAGGTCTGACTCACGCGGGTCGGGCTGCGCCGCGAAGCGAATCACCACCGGTGGATCGTTCACCGTCGCCTCGTAAGCACCGCCGGAATCGGTGCTGGCAAAGCGGAACGTCGGCACGCCATTCGCCAGCTCGATACGGCGCAACTCGCGGGTGGCAGTCGACTGCGCGGGACCCGTGACCTGCGCGTCGCGGCCGATGAGATCGAGGCTGACTTGCCGCGTGAATTCCTGACCGACGGGCACGTTCAATCCTTCGTCCTGCCGCTGCACGAGCGATCCAAGAGTGCGCTGTACAAGCGCGAGAAAGGCCGGCCGCACGGGCAGGTCGTTCCACGCCGTGTCCGCCGTGCTACTGAAGAGGAAAACGCGGCCGAGGCCCCACGCGCGTTCCATCACGGCCGGACCGCCGTCGGCGTAGCGCAAGACGGTGCGCGCCGGGCCGGCGTCCGTCGCGGCGGGTTTCTGGTTTGCGGCAGCGGGCTCGAGCTTGAACGCGCGGTAGAACCGCGCCGAGGCGAGCGTACCAGCCCCGGGATTGTTCCAAAGCGCGGTGACGGGATGCTCGTAGTTGCGCGTCTGCAGCGTGACGAACTTCTCTTCCTGGTCAGCGTTGCCTTCAGCCGGACCGAGAGCGGCGGGCAACAGCGCGTGGCGCGTGAACAGCACGTCGTTGTAGAAGCCGACGTTCACCTTCGCGCCGGGGAAAACCATCAGGCCGCCGCCGCGCTTGAGGTATTGCTCGAGCGCCTTGACGGTGGCTTCGGGGAAATCAGCCACGTTAGCGAGAATGACGGCGTCGAAATCATCCAGTCGCGTGGTGGAGAGCTCCATTGCGGAGATGGTCGTGGTCTTGACGAAATAATTCTCGCGGTCGAGCGATGCGACCGGCACGAGTGCATGACCAAGAATGAACGTCTCGCTGTCCCGCGGCTCCGTGCCCGGTTCGCCGTCCACGAGCAGCACGCGCGCTTCGCGGATAGCGCGGCAGACGACCGTGCGCTTATTGTCGGCCAGCAGACGATCGTCCGGAATGCGCGCGGTGACGGGATAAAAACCCTCGGCGCGGAGCTTGCCGAAGAGCGAAACGCCAATCGTCTCCCCCGGGCGCAGGAGCGGCACGGTGATTTCATCGCCGGAAGGCTCGCTACCGACGCCGAGCGTCACGCGGACGTTCTTGGCCTCTTCCTTGCCGAAGTTGGTCACCTGCACCTCGAAGCGGATTGGGCGGTTCACCGGCGTGAGTCCGCCCGCGACGGTAAGCCCGCTGATGCCGAGATTGCCCTCTTCCTTCGCGCCGACGAGCAGGATGTGACTCTTGATTTCGGACTTCGTCTGCTCGAGCGATTTCTGAATGTCACCGAGCTGCCGCCAACCGGCAGCCTGCCCGTCGGTGACGAGGTAGATCTCCTTGCGCAGCGCAGCGCGGCCCTTGAGCGTCTCGATTGCTTTTTGGATGGCCGGAGCCAGGTCGCTCGCGCGGTCGGAAAGTTTCGCTTCGCGGATGTTTTTGCGGGCGAAGTTGAGGTCGAAGGTCGGCTCGGGAATCAGCCCTTGTGCAATATCCGAGGCGAGCAGCACCGCAGTTGCAGAACCGGCGGGCAGCGCATCAATCGCCTGCTCGGCGGCCTTGCGGGCCTTGTCGAAGCGCGTCTCGGCGCCGTCGCTCACACCCATACTAAATGAGTTGTCGAGCAGCAGCACGCCGGTGACCTTGGTCTGGCCGAAGAGGTCGGTCGTGCTGGACTTCATCGCCGGACGCGAAAGGGCGAGCGCGAGCAGAGCGAGGATGAGGCAACGGAGAGCGAGCAGGATGAGATCCTCGATCCTCATACGGCGCTGGTTCTGGTCCACGCTGGCCTTGATGAAGCGCATCGCCCCCCAGACCACACGCTGGAATTTACGCCGGTTCAGCAGGTGGATGATGATCGGCACCGCCACCGCCGCCGCGCCCGCCAGCAATAATGGATTGAGAAAGCCCATGGCTCAGCGGGTGGTGGTCTTGAGACGGAAGGCGAGGTAGCTGCTCAGCATCTCTTGCAGCGGTTGGGCTGTGTTCACCATCACGTAATGGACGTGGTTCTTCTCGCAACCCTCGCGCAAGCGGGTGCGGAAGGCCTCGAATTCGCGCAGGTAACTCTTCCGGATCTCCTGGGGGCGAGTGAGAATTTTCGGAATGCCCTCGAGCCCTTCGAATTCGACAAGCCCCTTGAATGGAAACTCGAACTCGTCCGGATCGAGCGTGTGAAAAAGAACCACCTCGTGGCCGGCGAAGCGCAAGTGCTGGATGCCCTCGAGCACCTTCTCTTCGTCGTCGAACAAATCGCTGATGACAATGATGATGCCCTTGCGACGCACGACGCGAGCGATGTCGTGCAGCACGCCGGCGATGTTCGTCTGCGCCGTTGGCGCGAAGGCGGCGAGCCGCTGCATCACGGTGTGAATGGTCGCGCGGTTGTCGCTGCGCGGGGCATAGTCCCGCATCGCTTGGTCGAAGATACCGACGGCGGCGGCGTCGCGCTGATGTAGGATGAGGTAGGCGAGGCAGGCGGCAAGCATCTTGCCGTACTGAAACTTGGTGAGCCGGCCGGAGCCGTACTGCATCGACTCGGAACCGTCGAGCAGGATGTTGGAGACGTAGTTGGTCTCCTGCTCGTATTGCTTGATGAAATAGCGGTCGGTGCGCGCCTGCACCTTCCAGTCGATGTGACGCGTGTCGTCACCCGGCGCGTACTCGCGATGCTGGGCAAACTCGATGGCGAAGCCGCGATAAGGCGACTTGTGCTCCCCAGCCATATAGCCCTCGACCACGTAACGAGCCTGCAAGCCAAGTGCCTCGGCCCGCTGAATCGTCAGCGGGTCGAGCAACGAATCAATGGTCTGCTTGTCCATCCCTGTTCAAGTGGCCTGCCCCGACCGCAGCAATCACGCGCGGACGGGACGGATGCAGACTCAGGCGAGCGTGCCGTGCTTGGGCACCGTCTCGAGAATCTTCCGTACGATGTCGTCGGCGGTGACGTTCTCACTCTGAGCCGCGAAGTTCGGGATGATGCGGTGGCGAAGCACCGGCGCAGCCACGGCGGCGACATCGTCGCAGCTCACGTACACTTGGCCCTTCAGCACCGCACGTGCCTTGGCGGCGAGGATGAGGTTGATGCCCGCGCGCGGGCCAGCGCCCCACGTAAGCCACTTCTTGCAGAAATCGGCCGCCTCAGGCGTCTTGATGCGTGTGACACGCACGATCTTCTCCGCATAGGCGAAGACCTGCGGAGCAACGGGCATGCGGCGCACCGTCTCCTGCAGCGAGAGAATGTCCTCCTCGCTCAGCACCGCCTGCGGCTTCGCGCCGCCGACGCCGGTGGCCATCTGCATAATCTGCAACTCCTCCTGCGTGCTCGGGTAATCCACCGCGATCATGAACATGAAACGGTCGAGCTGCGCCTCCGGCAGCGGGTAGGTGCCCTCCTGCTCGATCGGGTTCTGCGTGGCGAGCACGAAGAACGGGTTTGGCAGCGGATAATCGACGCCGCCGACCGTCACCTTGCGCTCCTGCATCGCCTCGAGCATCGCGGCCTGCGTCTTGGGCGGCGTACGATTGATTTCGTCCGCCAGCAACATGTTGGCGAAAATCGGGCCCTTGAGAAACTTCAGCTCGCGGCCGCCGGTGGTCTGGTTCTGGTACAGCACCTCCGTGCCGGTGATATCGCTCGGCATCAGGTCGGGCGTGAACTGGATGCGCTTGAAGGCGAGGTGGAGTGTCTGCGCCAGCGACGAGACGAGCAGCGTCTTCGCGAGGCCGGGCACGCCAACCAGCAGCGCGTGGCTGCGGGTGAAGATGGCGATGAGCACCTGCTCGATCACTTCGTCTTGGCCAACAATCGCTTTGCTAAGCTCGGCCTTGATTGCTGCGCGCGCGGCCTTCAGCCGCTCGAGGGCCTTCAAATCCTTGTCCGCCAGTTCTGGCTTCGTAAAGTCAATAGTCGTCGTGCTCATCACTTTGTTTTCGCTGAGTCCAAACAGTTCACATTCCAGAAACGCTTTCTGAAACGTCAGGGATGGACGGCGAACGGTTCCAAATTATTCGTGCGATGGGAAGAACTTTTTTAGCGAACCGTGGCCCCACTCGCTTTCCCGGGGATGCCAGCCGTTGCGGTGAGCTTCTCTTGCCCGCATGTCCACACCTCGAATAGCACCGGCACAGGCACTGCGCCGCAGAAGACAACCGCGCAAACGGAAACCGCGACCAGCATCAAAAAGAACCCCCACTTCATCATCAGAAATCGCCGCAAAGCCTCCTGCCACTGGCCAACGAGAAGGAATACAGCGAAACACGCGGCAGAGAAACACGAGGTTACCTCTGAAGTTAGTCAAAGAATAGCTCTCGCACAGTCGTGGTTCTCTGATAGGCTCGCCAAGTCGTTTCGACACAGCATGACACCCAAACTGTTCTCCGAACTCGGTCTTTCGCCCGAGATAATCAAGGCCATCGATAAGCTCGGCTTCGAGCAAGCTGCACCGATTCAAGGGGCGGCCATCCCCGTTTTGCTTGCCGGCAAAGATGTCGTCGGTCAGTCCCAGACGGGCTCCGGGAAGACCGCCGCATTCGCCATCCCCGCCATCGAGAAGACCGACCCGAACGACCGCGCCGTACAGGTGCTCATCCTCTGCCCCACGCGCGAACTCGCCGTGCAGGTAGCCGAGGAGGTCCACAAACTCGCGATTTTCAAGCGCGGCATCCAGGCTTTGCCGATCTACGGCGGCCAATCTTACGACCGCCAGCTCTACGGTCTTCGCCAAGGCGCGCAGATTGTCATCGGCACGCCCGGCCGCGTCATGGATCACATGCGGCGCGGCACGCTCCGCCTCGACAAGCTGAAGATGGTCATCCTCGACGAAGCCGACGTGATGTTGAACATGGGTTTCCGCGAGGACATCGAGTTCATCCTGCAGAGCACGCCCGCCTCCCGCCAGACGGTCTTCTTCTCCGCCACAATGCCGCGGCCAATTCGGGAGCTAATTGAAAAATACGCGAAAACGCCGGAGAACGTCCGCATCGAGCAGCAGGCGATGACCGTCCCGACAGTCGAGCAAATCTATTTCGAGGTGGACCGCCGCTGGAAGGTGGACGCGCTCATCCGACTCATCGACATCCACGACCTCAAGCTCGCCATCATCTTCTGCAACACCAAACGAATGGTGGATGACCTCGTCGAGCAACTGAACACGCAGGGTTATTCCGCCGAAGGTCTGCACGGCGATCTGAGCCAAGCCCAGCGCGACCGCGTGATGAACAAGTTCCGCAAGGCCGGCCTCGAGTTCCTCGTCGCCACGGACGTCGCCGCGCGCGGCATCGACGTGGACGACATCCAAGCCGTCTTCAACTATGATCTGCCCTACGATCCGGAGGATTACGTCCACCGCATCGGCCGCACCGGCCGCGCGGGCCGCAGTGGCATGGCCTTCTCGTTCGTCGCGGGCCGCGAGCTGTTTCAAATCCGCCACATCGAGCGCTTCACCAACATGCGTATCCAGCGCGGGCGCGTTCCCTCAGTCGAGGAAGTGGACGAGGCGCGCGCCAACGTTCTTCTCAACAAGGTACGCGCGACGCTGCAAGCCGGCGAGTTCGAGCGCCAGGACCACGCCGTCGAGCGCCTGCTTGAGGAAGGCTTCGACAGTACCGATGTCATCTCCGCGCTGCTGCACCTGCTGCAAGGCGACGAATCCAACGCATCACAACCGCCCGCAAAGACCGACGCGCGTGAACACCCGCAACGCCCCGAGCGAACCGCTCCGCTGCATACCGCCTCCTCTGCGCCGGTTGCGCCTAAACAACCATTGCGCGCCACTGCGAAAACCGTCGCACCACGCCCAGCATCGGCTGAACCCAAATCCTTCAAGACCGCAAAGACCGCCGCGCCCATCGCTGCCGCGCCTCTGATTAAATCGTCTGTTATTCCCATCTCCATCTCCAGCGGACCGTCTGCGCCCATGAGCGAGCCCGCCATTTCGCCTCTACCTCGGATGGTAAAAGTTCCGTTGCCCAAGAAATCTGTTCGCGCTGCACTCGACAGTCCCGGCGCTCGCCAACCGGTCCGCCGCGATTACGACGAATACGAAGATCAACCGCGCGAGCGTCCCCAACACACCAAAGCTGAACACGGCAAGTCGGTCCCAAACCTCATCCCGCAGCGTCCCGCCAGCCGCCGCACGCCCGAACAGATGACACGTCTCTGGTTAAGCGTGGGGGATGAGCATAGCGTCACCTCGGGCGATATCGTCGGTTGCATTCTCGGCGAAACCGGTCTGCCGACGCAAACCGTCGGGACCGTGGACATTCGTGAGCGGCACACTTTCGTGGACGTGGCGGCGGAGTCCGTCAACGCCATCATCTCCAAACTCAAACGCACCGTCATCCGCGGTCACCGCTTGAAGATCAAACCCGCGTGAGCGATTCCGCCCCGGCCCTCCTGACCGCCTCGGACCTCGTCGTCGCCTTCAACGACCGCGTCGTGCTCGATAGCGCCACCTTCGCGTTACATGAAGGTGATCGCGTCGGCCTCGTCGGCCGCAATGGCGCGGGCAAATCCACTTTCCTCAAAGTCCTCGCCGGCCAACGCACGCCAGACAGCGGCACCGTCGCTGCGCGCCGCGGTCTCGTCGTGAGCTACCTGTCGCAGGAATTCACGTTGGACACGGAAAATAACGTCCTCAAAAACATCCGCGACGGCGCGCGGCACGTGCTCGATCTCATCGCAGAGTTTGAGTCGCTGCCCGCCGCATCGAAGCGCCACGAGGAGTTGGAGGAACGTATCGCACATCTCGATGGCTGGAATCTCGACAACCGGATCGAGACCGCGATGTCGCACCTCAACACGCCGCCTGGCGACCGCGACATCCTCTCGCTCTCCGGCGGCGAGAAACGCCGGGTCGCGATGTGCCGCGCGCTCGTCGCCCAGCCCGACCTGCTCATCCTCGACGAACCGACGAACCACCTCGACCCCGAGTCCATCGAATGGGTCGCGGAGTTTCTGGAAAACTTCGGTGGCGCATTTCTGGTCGTCACGCACGACCGCTGGTTCCTCGACCGCGTCACGAAACTGACCGCCGAGTTGGTCGACGGCCGTTTCTATTCCTACGAAGGCGGCTACACCGAATATCTTCTCGCCAAGGCCGAGCGGCAGCGTGCCGAGACGGTCGTCGAGCATAAGCGGCAAATGTTTCTCGATAAGGAACTCGCGTGGGTGCGCAAAGGCCCGCGCGCGCAGCGAACCAAGTCGAAGGATCGTTTCGAGCGCTACTACGCAGTCGCTGCCGAGTCTGGGCCAGTCATCGAGGAAGACGTGGATCTCGTCATTCCGCCGCCGCCGCCGCTCGGCAACCGCGTCGTAGAATTGAACAATCTCGCCATCGAACTAGGCGGGCGCACGCTCTTCCGTAACTTCTCACACACATTCGAGAACGGCCATCGCATCGGCGTTGCTGGACGCAACGGCGTGGGCAAAACCAGTTTGCTCAAAGCTATCATCGGCGAGCTTTCACCCAGCGACGGCACGGTGAAAATCGGCCAGCTCACGAAGTTCAACTATGTAGACCAATCGCGCTTGCAACTACGGGAGGAACGCACGGTGCTCGACGAGGTGAGCGACGGTACCGAGTTCGTTATCTGGGGCAACGGCAAGCTCTCGCTGCGTTCCTATTTGAAGCGCTTTCTCTTCACAGACGATCGCATCAATCTGCAGGTGAAACATCTCTCCGGCGGCGAACGCAGTCGGCTTCTGCTCGCGCGGATTCTCAAGCAAGGCGGCAACTTCCTCATCCTCGACGAGCCGACGAACGATCTCGACCTAAACACGCTGCGCGTGCTCGAGGAAGCTCTCATCGCGTTCCCCGGCGTCGTGCTCGTCGTGAGCCACGACCGCTATTTCCTGAACCGCGTCTGCACCGGCATCTTCGCTTTCGAGGACGACGAGCGCATCAGTTACAGTGTCGGCAACTACGATTATTACCTGGAGAAAAAACAACGCGCCGCCGCTCCGACGCGCGAAGTCTCGGCCGGTTGGACTGCAAAAAACGCCGGCTCCACGCCTGCTAAGTCAGGAAGCAAAGGTCGCAAACTCACTTTCAAGGAAACCCGCGAACTCGAAGGCATCGAGCCCGAGATTCTAAAGGTGGAACAGGAAATTGGGCGCATCGAAAACCTGTTCGCCGATCCGGAGTTCCACAAAACCCATTCCGCACAGACCAACGGCCTGCTCGCTGAACTAGCCGCACACAAAGCGAACCTGAACCGGCTCTTCGCTCGGTGGACAGAGCTGGAGGCCATCAAGGCCGGAACCTGACGGCGGCGAGCCCTGCCCGTTCTTAGTTCCAAATCCCGCGACAATCAGCTAGCGTGCGCGAATTATGGAATGGATTACCGACCCCCAAATCTGGATCAGCCTCTTCACGCTCACTTTGCTCGAGATTGTGCTGGGTATCGACAACCTCATCTTCATTTCCATCCTCAGCGGTAAGTTGCCGGCGGAGCAACAGGTCCGGGCGCGTAAGATTGGCCTTTCTCTCGCGCTCATCACTCGCGTTTTACTGCTCTGTTCACTGGCGTGGTTGGTATCGCTCGACAAGCCTTTCTGGCAGGCGCGCATCTTTAGTTGGGATCTGGCGGTGTCGGGTAAGGATTTGATTCTGTTGCTCGGCGGCTTGTTCCTCATCGCCAAGAGCACAAAGGAAATCCACGAGAAGCTCGAGGGTGAAGATGGTTCTGTGACCAATCATCTCGCGCCGACGTTCACGAGTGTGATTATCCAAATCCTGCTCATCGACATCGTCTTCTCGCTCGACTCGGTGATCACCGCCGTGGGGATGGTGAAGCAAATCGGGGTGATGATCACCGCAGTGATTTTGGCGATGATTGTGATGCTGTTGTTCGTGGAGCAAATCAGCCGTTTTGTGGACCGGCATCCGACGATTAAGATGCTGGCGTTATCGTTCTTGATTCTCATCGGGACGATGCTCGTGGCCGAGGGATTCCATCAGCATGTGAACAAGGGTTACATCTACTTTGCGATGGCCTTCAGCGTGGGTGTGGAGATGCTGAACGTGAAGATGCGCGGCAAGAAGGCGACGAAAGTGGAACTGCACCAGCCTTACCGCTAGGGCTCAGCGAGCTAAATCAGCTCCGCAATCGGCTGGCCCTTCGCGAGCACGGGATTCGGCCGTCCGAGTGCGTCGTGGAAAATGCTGTCGGTGGGCACGCCGAGTTGGTGGTAGATAGTGGCGAGCACGTCGTTGAAGTGGACGGGGCGCTCCAGCGGCACGTCGCCGGCCTTCGTGCTTTCGCCGACGACCACACCGCGTTTCAAGCCGCCGCCCGCCAGCATCACGGTGAAAACTTTCTCCCAATGATCGCGCCCCGCCTGCGCGTTAATCATCGGCGTGCGGCCGAATTCGCCGAACATCGCCACAAGCGTCGTGTCCAACATGCCACGTTCGTCGAGGTCGTCGAGCAGCGCGCTCACCGCCATGTCCATCGGCGGCAGCAGCACGTTTTTCATCAGGTTGAAGTTGTCCACGTGCGTATCCCAATCCTGGCCGTGATGCTGCGTGAGCGTGTAGTTGACGAGCGTGAACGGCACGCCCGCCTGCGCGAGCCGACGTGCGAGCACGGTGTGCTGCCCCCACAGGTGATGTCCGTACCGTTCGCGCACGCGCAACGATTCCTTGCTGAGATCGAAGGCGCTCGCGGCCGCACCGCCCGCAAGCATCTCGCCGGCGTGACGATGGAACTTGTCCAGCCCCTCAATGTCGGCGCGAGGCGCAGAACCGTTGAGGGCACGGAGCAGCGTGAGCCGATCGGCGAGGCGCTGCTCGGGGAGTGAGCGATTCAAGTCGGGTGGACCCGTGAACGATTCATCCGCGCGCACGGGCGGAAAGCCGGAATCCATCGGCTCGAACGCCGCGCCGAGTGGGCCGGCTGTCGCATAATGAACGCGATAACCCAGTTGACCCGAGTGTGGAATGGTGACGTAGGCCGGGAGCAGCGGCGCGCGTTTGCCATGCGCGCGCGCAATGACCGAGCCGATGGACGGATGAGCGGTGTTGCGGTTCTTGGCCTCCACCGACGCGTCGGGCAAATCCCAACCCGTGAGCGTCATGTGAATCGCCACCGGATGGCTCGGCGAATCCACGTAAGCGCTGCGGATGAGATTGAACTTATGAGCGCGCTTGGCCAGCAACGGCAGGTGCTCGGCGAAATGCACGCCGGGGATACTCGTGGGGATGGAGCCGAACGTGCCGCGGTAGGCGGAGGGCGCGTCGGGCTTCGGATCGAAACTTTCGTAATGCGACAGACCACCCTGCAAGTAGATGACGATGGCCTGTTTCGCGGGCGCGTTGTGCTTGTTCGCCTGCTGCGCGTGGAGCAGCTTAGGCCAGAGCATCGCGCCAGCCAACGCACCACCGCTCTGCAACCAGCGCCGGCGCGTCAGCGTGGCGAACGAATCTGGTTGGCGTGCGGTGGCCATGACTGCGGGCAGGTCAGCTTTTTTCCTGAATTCGAAACAGCTCGTGCCCTAGCTTGTTTTGAAAAGTCACAAACATCGGGCTTTCGGTTTCTGACTGCACGGTGCTGCCACCGTATTCAAACCAAGCCAATCCGCTGCCGCGCGAAGTTCAATGAAGCTGCCGCTGCTGGAGAGCTTCGTCATAAACCCTGACAGGGACCGGCTTGAGGTCCCAAATCAGGCCGAACCAGCTCATCGTCTTCAGCACGTAGAAGGTGATGTCGATCTCCCACCAGTAGAAGCCCTGCCGTGTGGAGTGCATGTAGTGGTGATGATTGTTGTGCCAGCCTTCGCCGAGCGTGATGAGGGCGAGAAAGAGATTGTTACGGCTCTTGTCGGTGGTTTTGAACCGACGAAAACCGATGAGGTGCGCGAGGGAATTGATGCTCGCTGTGCCGTGGAACAGAGCGGTGGTACTGATGAAGAATCCCCATACGAGCATCTGCAATCCGCTCGTGCCGGACGCAGGCCACCAGTAGGCGAGCGCCGCGCCGAAGGCATACGTGAGCGAGGCGAGCAGCACTGGAATCAGCGTGTCGAAGCGGTTGAGAAAGACTAACTCCGGGTATTGGGCAAAGTCTTTGACGGCCTTGTAGTCGGTCGGGAAATTGCGCGAGCTGGTAATCCAGCCGATGTGCGACCAGATGAACCCGTGCTTGATGGGTGAATGGACGTCAGGTTCGTGGTCGGAATGTTGATGGTGATTGCGATGATGGGCGGCCCACCACAGCGGCCCGCGCTGGATGGCCGAGGATCCCAGCAGCGCAAAGACTAACTGAGCCGGGCGCGAGGTCTTGAAGGTCCGGTGCGAGAAGTAGCGGTGATAAAAACCGGTAATGGCGAACATCCGAACCACGTAGAGCAGGATGGCCGTGATGGCCGCGACCCAGCTGAACCCCACCCAAATCAACCCAAAGCAGCCGAGATGGAGAATGGCGAAGGGAATGGTGCGAATGAAGTCGGGGCGATCCTCCAACGCTTCGGGGTTCTTAATGCCGGTGTCGGAGTCAAACCACTGAATAATTTTTGAGAACATCCTTATTTAACCTTCAATTTAAGAGGGACACACACTTTTAGTCGGTCAACAATTACTCCAGCATCGAATACACTAGGCGATAAGCGTCGGGTGAGGGTTTCCCACGGCGCCGTTGATTCGCTTCGGATTTTCCGAGTTCATCAAGGCGAAGCTACCGATTTTCATCCCACGCTGCGGCGCGAGGGCCTTAGACGACGGTTGATGCTCGTGGCTCATTCCAGTTTCCTTTGCTTCCAATGGCTCCGTAATCAAATCCAAGGAGAGGTCGCCCGCTCGGACCCTTCCCGAAGGCGCCCGACTGGCTCGCCTCTCAAGCCATTCTATACTCATTTAGACGACCGTGCGAGCACGCCTACTCCATCAAACTGGCTCAAGGCGCCCCGCGGTTCAGGCGCAAACTGACGCTCCGGTGAAATTGGAGCGAGCGAAGGGATTCGAACCCTCGACAATCACGTTGGCAACGTGATGCTCTACCAGGCTGAGCTACGCTCGCGACCGTAAAATCGGCAGGCAGAATAGGTCAGGGGCAGCGGATTGCAAGCCCTCTTTTTGCCGCGCGGATGCTCAGGCAAAATCATACACCGTCACCTTTTTCCAGAGCTTGCTGCACTGAGCGATGAACTCGAGGTGGAGTGGATGGGTCTGGTAGGTATCTTGCGCGGCCTTGTCGGTGAAAATGATGTTCAGCGCGACTTGATAGGTCTGCTCAACCACCGGACGCGGGCTGCCGACCATCTTGCCGACGTGGAATTTCACCGTGCCGGGAATGGGTTCCAGATATTTCTGCGCGCCGGCAACGAGTTCACCGGCGGCGGCGGGATTGGCAGGGTCGGTCCAAAAGATGACAACGTGCGAAAACATAGCGGGCGGACGATACGGGCCTGACCGGTGGGGGGCAAAACAATTTTCAAACGCGCGATCGGCGCCTCAGAGTTCCTCAATCTGATACTCGTGGAGCTTGCGATGGAGGGTGCGGCGGCTGATGCCGATCTTCGTGGCGGCCTGTGTACGGCTGCCATTGCATTCCCGCAGTGCGCGGATGATGAGCTGCTTCTCGGCGCTCTCGACGGTCATCGCGCCACGGATGGCCGGCCGGCCGACTGCCGTGCTGGAATCGCCGCGGAGGTTCAGGGGTAAATCGCGCACCACGATGCTCTCGCCGCGGCACATCACCACCGCGCGCTCCACAGCCGTCTGCAACTCACGGACATTGCCCGGCCAGGCGTGCTCGGCGAGGGCGTCCACCGCATCCGGGGCGAAGCCAGCCACCTTCTTGCCATTGGCCTTGGCGAACTCGCGCAGGAAGGTCTGCGCCAAGAGAGGAATGTCGCCGGCGCGCTCGCGCAGCGGCGGCAGGTGAACCTCTACGACGCGCAGGCGAAAGAGCAAATCTTCGCGGAACGTGCCGGCCTTCACCAGTTCCTCGAGGTTCTTGTTTGTGGCAGCGATGAGGCGCACATCGGCGGTGAGCGTCTTGTTCGAACCGACGCGCTCGAAGGTGCGTTCGCCAAGGAAACGGAGCAGCTTCACCTGCAGCGTGGCGTTGATCTCGCCGATTTCGTCGAGGAAAAGCGTGCCGCCCTGGGCCTGTTCGAAGCGGCCGATGCGCCGCTCGTGCGCGCCGGTGAAGGCGCCCTTCTCATGGCCGAAGAGCTCGCTCTCGAGCAGCGTGGTCGAAAGCGCGGCGCAATGCACGGTGACAAGCGGGCGCTGCGCGCGCGGGCTGAGTTGGTGGATGGCTTTCGCGATGAGTTCCTTGCCGGTGCCGCTCTCGCCGAGCAGCAGCACGGTGGCGCGCGTGGGTGCGACCTGCTGGACGATCTCGAAGACCTCTTCCATCGCGGGCGACTGGCCGATGACATTCTCGAGACCGAACTTGGTCTCCAGCCGCTGACGCAATTCGCGGTTCTCGCTCTCGAGATTCTCGCGCCGCAACGCGCGCGCGATGCGCATCTCTAGCTCGTCAATCTGCAGGCGGCCCTTGGAAATGTAATCGTCGGCACCGTGCTTCATCGCCTCGACAGCGATCTCCTCCGAGCCGTACGCGGTCATCAGGATGCAGATGGGCGGGCGCGGAAGCGATTTGGCGCGCGTGATGAGCTGCAGACCATCGTCACCCGGCATCCGCAGGTCGGTGAGCAGCACGGCGAAGTTCTCCTGCTCTATGAGCTGCAGCGCGGTGGCGGCGTCCTCGGCCACATAGACGTCGAAACGGTCCTCAAGCGCGGCCCGCAAGCCGTCGCGCGTCGGCTTCTCGTCATCGGCGATGAGGAGCATCGGTTTCATAAATCAATCCCGGTGGTGCGATTCGAGCAGGAGCGGACGGCGCTCGTGGAGCGGGAGCCAGACGCGGAAGCAGCTTCCCTCGCCCACGCGGCTCTCCAGCTCGATGCGGCCGCCGTGCTCACGCACGATGCGCTGCACAATCATCAGGCCGAGGCCCGAGCCCTTTTTCTTCGTCGTGTAGAACGGCTCGAAGATGCGGTTGAGCTGCTCCTGCGGAATCCCGCCGCCCGTGTCCGCGACGCTCATCCAGACATCCTGCGGCCCTTCACCGGTGGCGAGCGTGAGCGTGCCACCCTTGGTCATCGCCTGCATCGCGTTCTTGATGAGGTTGACGAGTACTTGCTTGATTTGCGCCGAGTCGATGAAGGCGCCGGGCAACTGTCGCGCGAACTGCTCTACGACGACGAGACCGCGGTTCTCCAGCTCGGGCCGGAGCAGCTCGAGCGTCTCGCGCACAAGGTCGTTGAGTGAACCGCTCTTGATCTGCGGCTTCGTGGGGCGAATAGCCTGGAGGAACTGGCTGACTACATAATCGAGGCGCGTGATCTCGCCCTTCGCCACGCCGAGATAATTCTCCAGCCGCGCCACAATGTCGTCGGCATCCGCCCGTGCGGACGCAGAGCGGGCCTTCGACTTCACGCGAGCGGAAGCCGAGGCGTTGGACGGAGCGAACTGGCGCAGTTTCTTCAGCTCCCGTTCCATCAGTTGCAGATGGATGTGAAGGGCGTTAAGCGGATTGCCAATCTCGTGCGCGACGCTGGCGGCGAGCAAGGTGAGGGCTTGGATGCGTTCGCTCTCGATGGCCTCGAAGGTCTTTTGGCGCGCCTCGGTGGCGTCGTGCAGGATGATTGCCAGACCACTAGCGCCGACAGCCTCGGCGTCGAGCGGCGCGACATAGATGCGCAGAAAACGCGGGCGCGGATAATGCACCTCTGTCTCGTGGCGGCTCACCGCGCGACCCGTGGCAGCCACGAGCTGGGCCCAGTCCAACTCCGGCAGCAGGCGGGCGACGGGTTGACCCTCGGCGTCGTCCGGTTGCAAGCCGAGGAGCTGCGTGACGCCGTGGTTGAGCCAGACGACACGACCCTTGGCGTCCACGACCAGCACGCCGTCCTCAATGGTGTTGAAGAGGGTCTCGAGGAAGCCGCGCTCGCGGGCGAGGCGCTGCACGACGGTCTGCAGGCCGCCAGCATCGAGCCTGTCAATGCGGCCGAGAACCTTGTCGAGAAAACTGGATTTGCGGGCGGCCATACGGGCAGGGCAGCTCAGAACCACTTCTTGCGTTTGAAATACCAGTAGGTCAGCGCGGTGCTGACGATGGTAACCCCGATGACGACGGGGTAGGCGGCGGCTGGCTTAGTTTCGGGCATGTGCTGGAAGTTCATGCCGTACCAGGTGCCGAGAATCATCACCGGCATGGTGATCACAGTGATGAGCGTGAGGAACTTGATCACTTCACCGGTCTGGTTGCTGGACATGTTGAGGTAGACCTGAAGAATCGCCGTGAGGGCGTCGAAGTAGCTCTGCGCGCGCTCGCCGATGTGGTTAATGCTGTCGTACACGTCGCGGTAATAAGGCACGAGATGGGAGCGGATGAGCTTGAACTCGCCCGCGGCGAAACGCCTGAGCACCTCACGCTGCGGGCCGATGATTTGCTTGAGGTGCAGCACCTCCTTCTTCACCTCGATGATTTTGTTGAGTGTCTTCGGGGTTGGATGCTGCAAAGCCTGCTGCTCCAGTTCGGCGATTTCCACCGAGAGCTCCTCCAGCGCCGGCTTGTAATTCTCCACCAGAGTGTCGAGGATGTTGTGGGCCACGCGATCGGGAGCGCGCGCGATATGGATGGTGCCCTTCTGCGAACGCTCCTCCACCTCCGCTACGCTGCGCATTGGCACGTCGTGGTAGGTCACTAGGAAGTTTTTCCCGAGGAAGAAATTCAGCTCCTTCGTGCCGAAGACACCGTCCTTGCGATTGTAGTCCACCGCATGAATCACCATGAAAAGGTACGGCACGAACTTGTCCTCATCCTTCGGCTCGTACTCCTCCACCTTCGGCGAAGGGCTGACCATCACACAATCCTCGATGGAGAGCGGATGAAAATGAAAAATATCCTCTAGAACCATTTTGGCCTCCTCGGGGGTTGGGCTCTCAAGATCCACCCAAAGAAAGAGATTCGTATCGCCCAACAAGGTCGGCATCAGAAACATGTCCAAGTTCTTGCTGTGCAACCTGCCTTGTGTAGTAAAGGTGAGCGATCGAATCATAATTTGAAGCGTTAAATCTCCCGCAATAGAGTGCCAAATTGACGCTCTAAACTAGCCTGATAAAGTCGCTGAGGCAAGAGTAGATTTGGCGCACTTTCGAATCAATATCTTTTCCAACGAAGGTCGTGGGGCAGAGAAGCCTTGACGGTCTTGTGCGTCGGGCGTTGAATGGCTCTCCATTTTAATCAGTCTGAAAACTGCACGGGTTCCTTGCCCACCTCACACACATGAAAACCTCCCAGTCACTCCTCGCCTCACTGCTCGTCGCCACACTCGTTCTTCCAGCCATCGCCGCCGATTCGCCGAAGAAGATGCTCCTCATCACCATCACCCAGGGTTTCCGCCACGGCTCGGTGACCACTGCTGAGCCGATCATCGCCCAAATCGGCAAAGAGAGCGGTCTGTTCAGCGTCGATTACGTCCGCCAACCGGATAACAAGCCGAACATCAACAAGCCGAAGGAGCCGACCAAGCCGGCTCAGTTCAAGGACGCCAAGGAAGAGGCGGCCTACAAGGCCGCGCTCGACAAGCACAAGGCGGACCTCGCGAAGTTCGAGGCCGAGTTGCCGAAGCTGCAGGCCGCGCAGAAGTCGTGGACCGGCACTTACGAGGCCGCACTCGGCAAGCTCACCGCCGAGAACTTGAAGCAATACGATATTCTCTTCTTCGCCAACACCACCGGCGCGGTCATCCCGAAAGGCGGCCCGCGTGAGGCGATTCTCGAATTCGTCAAATCGGGCAAGGCTTTCATCGGTGCGCACAGTGCGACCGATACCTTCGGCGATTTCCCCGGCTACGTGCAGATGATCAACGGTAACTTCGCCGGCCATCCGTGGGGTGCCGGCACCCTCTGTACATTCACCAACCACGATCCCACGCATCCCGCCGTGAAAATGTACCCAGCCGAGTTCCAGTGGAAGGACGAGATTTACCAGTACCGCTCATTCGACCCTGCCGCCGTGCGGGTCCTCCTCTCGCTTAACATGGCCAAGACCAATCCGAAGATGCCCTATCAGGTACCCGTCAGCTGGGTCCGCGAATACGGCACCGGCCGACTCTTCTACACGAACCTCGGCCACAACGACGCCACGTGGAAAGATGCGACCTTCCAGAAACACCTGCTGAACGGCATCCGCTGGGCGCTCAAGCTCGAACAAGGTTCCGCCACGCCGAACCCCGAAGTGAGCGCACTGGAAAACGCGAAGTCCTACCTCGCCACCGCCGCCGCCGAGGCCAAGCGCGACGCCGCGCCGCTGCTCGAGAAACTCATCGCCAAGAAAGAAGATGGCGCGCTTCTCAAGCAGCTCAACGCCGACGCCGCCGAATTTCATAAGCTCAAGGACGTCGCCCGCGGCGCGCTGGCGGCCAAGGCCTTCGCCGCCGTCGAGAAGTAATCCGCTAAACTCCACTAAACGACCGTGATGAAAGCGCTTCTCCAAAAGCCCGCGCGCGTCCGCCTCATCGCCGCGTTTACCTCCTCGCTGCTGAGCGTCAGCAACCAGTTGCTCCGGGCGAGGCGCCAGCTGATCGAACGGCTTGCGCAATTCGACTGAGACAAACGGCGAATGGTTTTTGTTCGAAAACGGCTTGGCGAAGCGTCAATAATACCGAACCTATGAAGCAGTACGAAGCGTTTCCGATTACGGCTGACTTGAACCGGCGCGATTTCATCTACGGCGGATCAGTGGCCGCGCTGGTGGCGATCGTCGCCGCAAAGGAAGTCGCTGCGCAGGAAAAATCGAAGCCGGCCGAAGGCGAGGCCCAGAAGCCCGCCGGACCGCCAGTGAAGTGCGGTGTGATTGGTTGCGGCGTCTGGGGTCGCGACATCATCAACACGTTGCTCCGCCTGCCTAACGCCCACGTCACCGCCGTGTGCGATCATTACGAGGCCTTCCTCAACCGCGCCAAGTCGATTGCGCCCGACGCGAAGGGCTACGCCGACTTCAAGGAACTCCTCGCGGACAAGAATGTGCAGGCTGTGCTCATCGCTACGCCCACGCACCAGCACCGCGCGATTGCCGAGGCCGCATTCAAGGCCGGCAAGCACGTCTATTGCGAGGCGCCCATCGCCCACACGGCCGAGGATGGCAAAGCCATCGCCACCGCCGCGAAGGCCGCGCCGCGTTCGAATTTCCAGACCGGCCTTCTGATGCGTTCGGAACCGCAGCGCCAGTTCTTGCTGCCGTTCATACGCTCCGGTGCCGCGGGCAAAAACATCAAGGCACGCGCACAGCGTCATAAGAAGGAGAGTTGGCGCCGCGCTGCCGCGAATCCCGAGCGCGAGAAGGAGTTGAACTGGCGTCTCGACCGCAATCTTTCCACCGGTCTCGTAGGCGAAATCGGCATCCAGCAGATTGACCTGCTGAGCTGGTTCCTCAACACGAAGCCGCTTTCTGTAACCGGCTTCGGCAGCGTAGTTTACTGGGCCGACGGGCGGGCCGTACCCGATTCCATCACGGCTATCTTCGAGTATCCTGGCGGTGTACTGCTCACCTACGAGGCCACGCTCGGCAACTCGTTCGACGCCGATTACGAGATGCTCTACGGCACCGATGCGGCGGTGATGGTGCGCCAAAACAAGGCGTGGATGTTCAAGGAGGCCGACTCGCCGCTGCTCGGCTGGGAGGTGTACGCGCGCAAGGACGACTTCTATAAGGAGACCGGCATCGCGCTCGTGGCCAACGCCACCAAGCTCGCCGCGTTGGGTGAAAAGCCCGCGGAAGAAGTACCGTTCACCAACACGCCGCTCTTCTACGCGCTCGACGCCTTCCTCTACAACTCGCGGCTCATCGCGGGCGGTGTGGAGGATTTCATCGCGAACTTCGGCGACAGCGACGCGGCTGCGTTGCGCGACTACATCGCCGACTTCGCCAAGAACAAGATGCCCGCCGCCGGTTGGCAGGAAGGCTATGAGTCACTCGTCACCGTGCTCAAGGCCAACGAGGCCATCCTCACCGGCAAGAAACTCGCCTTCACCAAAGACCTTTTCGAAGTCTGACCCACGAACCTGATTCCCATTATGCGCCATCTCATCATCCTCTCACTCCTGCTCCCGGTTCTCCACATCGCCGCGCGCGCCGAGGTCATTCGCTTCATGGCCCAGCCCGTCGGCAGCAAGATTCGCGTGGAAGGCACATCAAACATCCACGATTGGTTCATGGAAGGCGGGCTCATCGGCGGCTTCATCGAGGTGGACGAGAAATTCCCCGTGAAGGCCGACGCAAAGCCGACCCTCGGCAAGTTCCCCGCACGCGTCGATGTGCGCGTACCAATCCGCTCGCTCAACACGAGCGGTAAGGCGGCGATGAACACCGTCATGCAGGGCGCAATCAAGATGGAGAATCATCCCCTCATCAACTTCAAGGCCTCGGAGCTGGTGCTCAAGGAAGCGAAGGACGGAAAGCTCACCTTCGAAGCCCCTGGCACGCTCGCCGTCGCCGGCGTCGCGAAGAATCTACTCCTGCCCGTCACGATGGAGTACGCCGAAGGCGGCAAGCTGAAGTTCAAGGGTGAGGCGAAAGTGAAGATGACCGATTTCGGCATCAAGCCACCTTCGCCCGCACTCGCGCTCGGCCTCATCAAGACCGACGACGAGGTGAAGATTACCTTCGAATGGTTCGCCGCCCGCGCCGCAGCGAAATAATCTCGAGCGACCGCGACGTCCGGCGAATTAATTTCGCCTTGCGAGCCACAATGAACTCGTCGAGATTGCTCAGGTGAAGCCCCCGTTCCTCGCGCTTACGTTACTCATCGCCGTCGCGCTCCTCAGTGGCTGCCTCGATTTCGAACGCGAGACCGTCACCTACCACCATGACGCCAAGGGGGACACCCTCCGACTCTTTCTCGTGTATAACGGCATCTTCGGCGCCGACGGCCGCGATGGTCTTTCCGAACAGGAACAGGCGCAACTGGCCGAGATGCTCGCCGGCGACCGCGCCTTCTTCTTCAGCAACTGGATTTTCGAATACAACCGTGCCAGCCTCAAGAAGGAGCTCGAGAATCTCAATGACCCAGACCAGACCCGCGATAAGCCGAACGATCTTGTCGTGCGAGAGAAGAAATTCCTCGAGCTGTTGCTGGCCAACGTGCGCGTGGATAACGGCCCCTTCTTCTATGACGCCAACCATCGCCTGTGTGCCGCTCAGCGTGTGACCGTGCAGAACGTCACCGACCTCCTCCGCGCGGCGAACGAGTTGATGCGCGCCGGGCTACGTCACAAAGCCGGGGCAGAGGGCACCGATGAGAACGAACGGCAAGTTATCCTCAAGTCGCTGGCGAACGAGGGCGCCTTCCTCCGCCTCACCGGCAACCGTTTCTCCCTCCGCTGGCCGCTCACCGGTGAGGATTTCGAGTCCTCCTTTGGGCGTGGCGACAATCAGCAGGCCAAGATTATCTTGGGTGAGTTCAATCGCCAAGGCGGCCATCTAGGGTGGGAGAAGGGCGAAATCTTCACCCACATCGGTGCTACAAACAACGCCCACACGACACTCACGCTGCCTGTCAGCGGAAAGCCCTACAAGCCCAACGCCGTCGCAGCCATCGCCCTGCGCGCGCAGCTTACGGTGTTGGAGAAGTTCGATGCGCCCGCGGCCGCCAAGGCCTTTGTCGCGACGGGTAAGGTGCCTTGAGGTTAGCCCATCGCGGCAGCGCCTCGCGCCTTGCCTCCGCCTCCACCTTTCCGCAGGATGCGGCCGTGCAACCGCCCAGTTCCGAAGGCAAGCGAGCTAAGCTCCCCCACCAGAGCGGCTTCTTCAACGGCCTGCGCCGGCGCGGTCGGTTGCAGTATCTTAAACTGTTGCGCTCCCAAGGCGCACCGCAGCAAATCGCCCGCGGCTTCGCCATCGGCACGTGGGTCGAATTCATCGTTTTCCCCACGCTCGGCGTCGCGTTCATATTGTTGTGGCCGCTGAACTGGCTGCTACGCGGCAACCTCGCTGCTTCTTTGGTCGCCTTCATGCTTTGGAAAATGGTGATATGGATTTTCATCTGGCCGAATATCCAACTCGGACACTGGCTGCTCGGCTCGCATCAAATCCTCGAGAAAACTACCAAAGCTCAGATGAAAGGCTGGGATGCCAAAATCGCTTTTTTGAAAGAGCAAGGAATAGCCTTCTTCGTCGGTAGCGCGCTGACGGGATTGATCGCGGCTATTCTGAGCTACTTCCTCGTGCTAGTCGCGCTCAAGGCCTATCACGACCGCCGCGAACGGCGGCGTCACGCGATGCTAGAAAAACGCCGCGAGCAACCCGTGCACAAATGAGCAGAGCGCTCGCTGCGCTTTTCAAGAATCCCCAAAACTTCAGCCCGTAATCGGCTTGATCACCTTGCCGCCCACGTCGGTCAGACGGAAGTCGCGGCCGCTGTAACGGTAGGTGAGCTTCTCATGGTCGAGGCCCAGTTGGTGGAGAATCGTGGCATGGAAATCGTTCACGTGCACCTTGTCCACCGCCGCCTTGTGGCCGATCTCGTCCGAGGCACCGTGGGTCACACCGCCCTTCACGCCACCGCCGACCATCCACGCCGTCATCGCGTGCGGGTTGTGGTCGCGACCGGGCTTGCCGCTCTTCTGCGCGACCGGCAGTCGGCCGAACTCGCCGGCCCAGATCACGAGCGTGTCCTTCAACATTCCGCGTTGCGCAAGATCTTCCAAGAGCGCCGCCACAGGTTGATCGCTCTCCAACGCAAAGCCGGTGTGGTTTCCAGCAATGTCGTTATGACCATCCCAGCTCTGCTGGTTCTCCATGCCGCCGGAATAAATCTGCACGAAGCGCGTGCCACGCTCGACGAGCCGACGGGCGGTAAGACATTGCGCGGCAAAATGCGCGCAGTGCTTTTGGTCGAGGCCATAGAGCTTCTTGATATGCTCTGGCTCTTTCTCGAGATCAAGCGCTTCGGGCGCGGCGCTCTGCATCCGATAGGCCAGCTCAAAACTTTCGATGCGCGCCGCCAACTCGCTCTCCTGCGGATTCACCGCGAGCTGCACGCGGTTCAAATCAGCGAGCAGGTCGAGCTGCGCCCGCTGCTGAGCGGCGTTCATCTCTTTCGGCCGGTTTAGGTTATCAATCGGGTCGCCCTGCGGTCGGAAATGCGTTCCTTGAAAGACACTCGGCAGGAAGCCCGCACCCCAGTTCGTTGCGTGGCCTTTGGGCAACCCGCGCCCGCGCGGATCGCTCATCACCACAAACGCCGGCAAGTTGCGACTGACCGATCCCAACCCGTACGTAGCCCACGAGCCCACGCACGGAAAGCCCATGCGCGGCAGACCGCAGTTCATCATGAACAGCGCCGGCGAATGGTTGTTGGATTCGGTGTGCAGCGAGTGGATGAACGCCATCTTGTCGACGTGCCGCGCGAGATTTGGAAAGATGGACGAGACCCATTTGCCGCACTGGCCGTGCTGCGTGAACTCGAACGGACTCTTCATCAGCCCGCCGACCGCGTTGGCGAAGAAGCCGGTGAAGCGGTCGAAGCCTTCGAGCGCCTGGCCATCGCGTTTCGCCAGCTCGGGCTTGTAATCCCAAGTGTCCACCTGGCTCTGACCGCCGTTGACGAAGATCCAGATTACCGCCTTCGCCTTAGCAACAAAGTGTGGCGCACGCGGCGCGAGCGGGTCGACCCCGGCGGCAAGGAGTCGTTCTTCTTGCAGCAGGGCGGCCAGCCCGAGTGCGCCTGCGCCCATGCCACAGCGCTGCAACAGTTGCCGACGATTCAATAGCTCATCCATAAATGGTTCACTGAACGTAAATAAATTCGTTCAGACCGAAAAGTACCTGACAAAAGTCCGTCGCCGCCAACAGCCGCGCGTCGGCTACGTTGCGACCAGCAGCTTTATACGATACCTCCTGCTGGGCGAGAAAGCGGTCGGCCTTCTCTCGCTCCAGTGCAGCTGGCGGACGGCTCAGCGTCGCCAAGTAAGCCTCCTCGGCGATTGCAACGTTGGAAATCAGCTTTGCTGCGAGAGCGGACGCTGCCTGCCGCACGTTCGAGCCGTTCATAAACAACAACGCCTGCGGTGCGATTACCGTCGCCGGGCGAGCGCCTTGTCCGACGAGCGGCTCCGGCGCATCGAAGAGCTGCATGCCAGGGATGAGCTTGCTGCGTTTGATGAAGAAATAAATGCTGCGTCGCTTGCTGGCCTCATTGAGCGTACCGGGACCGAACATCACTCGGTCGAGCTGACCGCTGACGGCGAGCACGCTGTCGCGGATTGCCTCGGCTTCCAACCGCTGCTGAGCACGCCGCCAGTGCAGCGTGTTCTGCGGATCCTTTGCCGACTTGGCGGCATCGAACTTCGCGTCCTGTTGGTACGCCGCGCTCATCAACATCAGCTTGTGCAGCGGTTTCAACCGCCAACCGTTCTTAATGAGTTCGCTCGCAAGAAAATCCAGCAGCTCCGGATGCGTCGGCTTCTCACCCTGCGCCCCAAAGTCGCTCGGCGTGCCCACGAGACCGCGCCCGAAATGGTGTTGCCACATGCGATTCACTATCACACGTGCCAGTAGATGACCCGCGCCGTGTTCGGTGTCCGCCATCCAACCCGCCAACGCCGCGCGCCGGTGCGAAGTGAGCGCACCTGCCGGCGGGGGAGACTGCCACGACGTCTCCGTCTTGCCGCCGCGCATAAGCACTTGCAGGAAACCTTGCGTGGCGACTTCGGCTTTCTGGCTCACATCGCCACGCTTGAGGAAATGCGTCTCCTTATAGAAATGGGGGAAGCCGCGGTCGTCGGCGTGATGTTTCATCGGCTTCACACCTTCGCTCGTGGCCTGCACTTTGGTAGGCTTTGGCCGCGCCGCGAGGCTCTTCTGGACGGAATCATTCCGCTTCTTCCACTCGGCATCCTGCACTTTGAAAACTTCCAGCAGCTTCGCGCGCGATTTCTCGTCGAGCTTGTCGGGTGATCCGGTCTTTGTCAGCATAGCGAACAACGCTTCTTGCCCTTTCACAACGGCCGGCGCATTCGTAGCCCACTGCGTGAAGCGCGAGGGCAGTTGCTCGCGCTCGAACTTCGCCAGCGCCTCGGTGGACGGCGCGTGCTCTTTCTCCCATTTCGCCAGCGTGCCCTTCTGCTCCGCAGAATCGAGGTTCACCTCGATCTCGCTCCGGATGGTCGTGCTGAAAGTCGAAACCAGCCGATAATAATCCCGCACTGGGATGGGATCGAATTTGTGGTCGTGACAGCGCGCGCAACCGATGGTCATCCCGAGCATCGCCGTGCCGAGCGTGCCGGCCATATCATCCAGTTCGTCGTAGCGAGCGGATTCAAATTCTTTCTCTGTGAGCTGCGTGGGGAAAACTCCCGCACCAAGAAAACCCGTTGCCATTAACGCCAGCGGATTGCCCGGCGCCAATTCATCGCCGGCGACCTGCCATTTCACGAACTGATCGTATGGCATGTCGGCATTGAGCGCCTTGATGACGAAGTCGCGATAGTGATATGCGTGCGGCCGGTCATAGTCCTGCTCGAAGCCGTGGCTCTCGGCGAAGCGCGCCACGTCCAGCCAGTGCCGGCCCCAGCGCTCGCCGTAATGCGGCGAAGCAAGCAAACGATCCACCGCCTTTGCGTAGGCGTCAGGGGCGGTGTCCTTCACGAACGCCTCGACTTCTTCTGGCGTCGGCGGAAGCCCTATCAGATCCAGATGCACGCGGCGCAGCAAGGTATGCCGTTCGGCAGGTGCGTTGGGTGCCAGTTGCTTTGCTTCCAGCTGGCCGAGGATGAAGTGGTCAACATCGTTGCGCGGCCACGTCTTGTTTTTCACTGCGGGCAACGCAGTTTTCTTCAGCGGCTGGAATGACCAGAACTGGCGGTCTTGCTCGGTGACCGACCGCCCCGCCAGCATAACGCCTTTCGCGATGAGCGGTTGGTCGTATGGCGCGCCGAGATTAATCCACTCCGCGAGTGCAGCGATTTCCTTTTCCGGCAGCTTCGAAGCCTTCTTCGGCATCGCCGGCTTCTCGAGGTGGGCGACCATTCGATAAAGACGGCTTTTGGCCGCATCGCCGAGGACAATCACCAGGCCTTCTTCGCCACCCTTCAGCAACGCCTCACGGGAGGAGAGATCGAAGCCGCCTTTCACGCTCTCACCACCGTGGCATTTGAGGCAATGCGTGCGTAACGTTGGACCAGCCGAATCCTTGAACACCGCGAGCCCCTTGGCCATCCGCACGGCGTGATCGGACGACACGGCGGGTGCTGCGGCCAAGACCTTTCCAGAGAGGCAGACAAAGGCCATCAAAATCTGCAGCGTAGTTGGCCAGAGACGAAACATTTCCACTAGTTTAGAGTGCCATGCTTATGACTCAATTCATTTCTATACGACATTTCAGTTTAACCAAAACCTGCCGGCGAGGTGAACATACTGTGAAGCAGTGCGGTGGCAACGGTCGGCGAGCTATGCGCGATCTAATTCAGCCAAATCGGGGGTGAAAAGAGCGTTTCGACCGCTGCAGCCCGATTGATGGCGCTTTATGCCAAAATTTCCTTCGGCACGTTTCCATGGACGTCGGTGAGGCGGAAGTCGCGACCGCCGAAACGGTAAGTCAGTTTCTCGTGATCGAGACCAAGCAAATGGAGGACCGTCGCGTAGAGATCCTAAATCTCGCACTTGTTCTCGACGGCGAAGTAACCGATCTGGGAAGAACGACGGGCCGAACAGACCGAAGTTCGTGCAGATGCTGACCATGCGCTTCGGTTGCGTAGCGGCGGGCGAGGCGCCGGCGAGACTTTCGAGCCGCGGCAATGCGAGCAATGCCGAGCCGGTACGGAGGAAGTGGCGACGGGTTTGATTGATTGAATTCATCAGGTTCAACTTTACTCACTGTTTATTTTGCTGACCTCTGTTGCCATCCTTTTTTAAATCGATGCGCTCAAACTGGAAGCGCACTTCAATATTGTCTTTCCGGCTTGGGTCGCTAACTTTCGCGCAATGAACCAGAGATTCTTTCTCTCGCTGGGTGTCGCCTTGGTGACCGTGTCTGTGCAAGCAGCGGAGTCGGACCTGAAGCCAGCGCTGGCCGCGCTGAAAAAGGTCGGACCCGAGGGCCGTGGTAACGCCGAAGCGGCGAGCGCGTGGCAGACGCTTTCCAAGGCCGACGCGCACTCCATTCCCGTGTTGCTCGCTGCGATGGACGACGCCAACGACCTCGCTGTGAACTGGCTTCGCGCGGCGGTCGACACCATCGCCGACCGCGAGTTGAAGGCTGGCGGCAAGTTACCAATAGCGGCTTTGCATGCGTTCCTCGGCGGCACGCGACATCACCCGCGCGCGCGCCGACTTGCCTTTGAATTGATTGCGCGCGTTGAACCGGCCGAAGCAGACAAGCTCGTTCCCACCTTCGCCGATGATCCGAGCGTGGAGTTGCGGCGCGATGCGGTGCAACGTCTGCTCGAAACCGCCGATGCAGCACTCGCAACGAACAAAGTCGGCGCGACGAAAGGTTTCCGCGCCGCACTCAACGCCGCGCGCGACGAGGGGCAAATCAAGAAGGCCGCCGCGGAGTTGCGTAAGCTCGGCCAAGAAGTGGATCTCCCTCGCCACTTCGGTTTCCTAATGACGTGGAAGATTATCGGCCCGTTCGACAACGCGAAGCTCGTCGGCTTCGACGCCGCTTATCCGCCGGAGAAGGAGGTCAATCTGGCCGCCGAACACGACGGCAAGGCCGGCAAGGTGCGCTGGTCGGACCTCGTCACGAAGGACGACTACGGCATGGTGAATTTCAACAAGCCGTTCGGCGACCTCAAGGGCGTGACTGGCTATGCGTTCACCGAGTTCAACGCGGCGTCGGCGCGTCCGGCGGAGTTGCGCCTCGGCTGCAAGAACGGCTGGAAGATATGGTTCAACGGCAAGCTCCTCTTCGGCCGCGACGAGTATCATCGCGGCTCGCGCATTGATCAATATCGACTACCGATCGAGCTGAAGGCGGGCAAGAACACGCTCCTCGTAAAGGCCTGCCAGAACGAGGAAGTGAAGGACTGGACGAAGGAATGGGAATTCCAGCTCCGCGTGTGCGACGCGACGGGCACCGCCATCCTCGCGAAGGACCGACCGGCCGCGCCCGCGAAGACCGCGTTGAAAACCACCGCGCAAAACTGAGGTACTATGAAGAAGCTTTTCGCAATCTCCCTCCTCGCAATCGCTGCGAACGCGCTCACCGCCGCCGACTGGCTGCAGTTCCGCGGACCCAACGGCACCGGCATCGCCGCTGAAACGAGTGCACCGACCAAACTCACCGAGCAGAGCGTCGTGTGGAAAATCCCCCTGCCGGGCCGCGGCCTTTCCAGCGCCATCGTCGTTGGCGAGCGCGTGTTCGTCACCGCGTCGAGCGGCGTGGAGCAGGATCGCCTGCACGTGCTCTGCTTCAGCGCGAAGGACGGCTCGAAGCTCTGGGAGCGCCAGTTCTGGGCCACCGGCCGCACGATGACGCACCACAAGACCGCGGGAGCCGCGCCCACGCCGTGCAGTGACGGCAAACGCCTCTTCTGCATCTTCTCCTCGAACGACGTCGCCTGCCTCGACCTCGATGGGAACGTGCTCTGGCTGCGCGGCCTCGGACGCGATTATCCGAACGCGAGCAACAGCCTCGGCATGGCCTCCAGCCCCGTCATCGTGGGCGACACGCTCATCTGCCAGGTGGAAAACGACAGCGAATCATTCGCCGTCGGGCTCGACGCCACGACCGGCGCGAACCGCTGGAAACTCGATCGGCCGAAGATGGCGAACTGGACCTCGCCACTCATCCTACCGGGCGCAAGCGCCCTGGTCGTGCTGCAATCTGGTAAGGGCCTCAGCGCCATCGAACCGCGCACCGGCAAGGAGATGTGGTATTACACCGACGGCGCGGCAACGATCCCGTCGAGCACCTTCGCCAACGGCGTCTTCTACGCCGCGGCCAAGGGCATTACCGCACTCCGGCCCGCCGCCGGCAACCCGCATCCCGAGCAGCTCTGGCAGACCGCTCAGCTCAGCCCCGCCACCGCCAGCCCGATTGTGATTGGTGGCAAAATCTTCGCGCTGAACAACGCCGGCATCCTCAGCGCCGGCGACGTGAAAGACGGCGCTCGCCTCTGGCAGCTGCGGCTCACCGGACCCTTCAGCGGCTCGCCGGTGGCAGTCGGTGCGCATCTCTATCTCGCGAACGAAAAGGGACTCGTGCAGGTGGTGAACACCGCCGCAGCCGAAGGCGAGGTCGCCAGCACGCTTGATTTGAAAGAAATCGTCCTCGCCACGCCCTCCGTCGCGCACGGCGCGCTCTACATCCGTAGCGACAAGACGCTCTGGAAACTCGGCGCGCGCTGAGCGCGAAGTTTTCCTGCCGCCGTTCAGCGCAACTGCTCGCGCAGCCACTCGGGTCGGTCGGTGGTGATGCCGTCCACGCCCGCCGCCACCAATGCGCGCGCGGCAGCGGCGTCGTTCACAGTCCAAACGTAAAACTTCAGACCCGCCGCGTGGGTCTTCTTCACGAACGCCGCGTCAATCGGACCTTTGTAGCTGAGGCTGATTCCGTCCAAGCCGGCGGACTTCGCCTTCTGAATCAACTCCTCGGGCAGCGGCGTCCACGCGCCGGTCTGCTTCTCTTGCTTAAAGCTCGCGAGAAAAAACACCGGGGTTTTCGGGAAAAGCTTCTTCGCCTTCACGCACACATCGTACTTGAAGCTGATGATGGCGAGGTGCGCCGCCGAACGACCGGATGCCCGGATGTCGCGCTCCAACTCGGGCAACACCTCGACGCCGCATTTGATCTCGATCACGAGCCGTTTGCCTTCGGGGATCAGCGCAAGCACCTCGGCGAGCGTGGGGAGTTTCTCTCCCTTCCACTTCGGGTCTTTCCATCCGCCCGCGTCGAGCGCGCGCAGATGGCTCAACGTGCTTTCGGCCACCTTCTTCATCACACCGGTTGTGCGCTTCGTGTCGGCGTCGTGGAGGCAGATGATCTTGCCGTCCTGAGTGAGCCAGATGTCGAGCTCGACGGCGTCGGCGCGCTGTTGCCAGCCGAGCTTGAAGGCGGCGAGCGTGTTCTCCGGTGCCTCGTGCGAGGCGCCACGGTGCGCAATGATTTCGAGGGCGGATGCCTCGGTGGCAAGGCCGAGCAGCAACCAGATTAATACGATTGTCTTCATGGCAAAAGCGTTGCTGGGACTACTACCATTCGTTTCCCTACGACGGCGAGCCTCAACTCCGCGTGAGGCCGATGACTGTTCGCCGGCACACTGGGTTTTGCTTGAATTCAGTGAGCTCGAAATCCAAGCTCGCCGAACCAAACGCTTACACTTATGAGCACTTCACTCAATCGCCGTTCCTTCCTCGCCACCGCCGCCGGCGCCGCCACAGCAGCCGCAGCCGCACTCACCCATCGCTCCGCCAACGCCGCTGAGCGTGATTGGTCGGGTCAGACGCCCACGCGCTATCCCGATCCGGACATCCTCGCGCTCGACAAGCGATTCAACAAATACAAGCTCGGCAACACGCCGCTCCAGCGCATTTATCACAGCGGTAAAACTCTCTGGACCGAAGGCCCCGCATGGAATGGCGTCGGCCGTTATCTGCTTTGGAGCGACATCCCGAATAACATCCAGCAGCGCTGGCTGGAGGAGGACGGCCACGTGAGCACGTTCCGCAATCCGGCGGGTAACTCGAACGGCAACACGTTCGACTTCGAGGGCCGCCAGATTTCGTGTGAGCACGGCCCCCGCCGCGTCGTGCGCTACGAACACAACGGCACCATGACCGTGCTGGCCGATAAATTCGGCGGCAAGGAGTTCAACGCGCCGAACGACGCCGTCGTCCATCCGAATGGCGACATCTGGTTCACCGACCCCGGCTACGGCGGTCTGATGATTTACGAAGGCAACCGCGTGAACAGTGGTTCCGTCCAACCGAACCAGAAGGAAGCCGTCTATCGCATCGATGGCAAGACCGGCCAACTAGAGAAGGTCACCGACGAAGTCTTCAAACCGAACGGCCTCTGCTTCTCGCCCGATTACAAAAAGCTCTACGTCGCGGACACCGGCGCGAGTCATTACGACAATGCGCCCAAATGCATTTGGGGGTTCGAGGTGACGAATGAAAAGAAGCTCAAGGGCCGACGCGAGTTCGCCTCGATGGTCCTCAAAGGCCATCCCAAGGGCGATGTCGCCGGCATGGCCGACGGCATCCGCTGCGACGTCGATGGTAACATCTGGTCCAGCGCCGGTTGGGTCGGCGCCGGCTACGACGGCGTGCACATCTTCGCCCCCGACGGCCAGCGTATCGGCCAAATCCTCCTGCCCGAGATCTGCTCGAACGTCTGCTTCGGCGGCACGCGTCGCAACCGCCTCTTCATGACCGCCAGCACCTCCGTGTACGCGATGTACGTGGAGACTCAAGGCGCGCACATCACCTGAACCTTCCTAGCGCTGGCTCAGACGCGCTGGGACGCGCGCCGGCGCAACTGGTCCAGCAGCACGGCGCCGAGGATGACGAGGCCGAGCACGACTTTCTGCGTGTAACTTTCGACGTTCATCAAGTTCATGCCGTTTTGGATTACGGCGATGGTGAAGGCACCAATAAGCGTTCCGAACATCCGGCCTGAACCGCCATTCAAACTGGCCCCGCCCACCACCACTGCGGCGATGACATAGAGCTCGTACATGCCGCCGTACGTCGGCGCACCGCTCTTGAGCTGCGAGGCGAGTAGCACCCCGCCCAACCCAGCAAGCAGGCCGCTCGCCACGTAGGTCGCCAGCAGCACGCGTCGGATCGGCACACCGGAATATTCGGCCGCCAGGCGGTTGCCACCGACGGCGTAGATGTAACGACCGAGAACGGTGCGCGTCATCACGATGTGCGCGCCAAGATAGAGCAGAACCATCAGCACGACCGCGTTGGGGAGGCTCAAGAAATCCGCGCCGCGACCCAGCCAGACAAACGAGTCCGGCACTTGATAGACCGATTGCCCGTGCGACAGCAGAAAGGCACCGCCGCTCGCCACCAGCATCATCGCCAACGTGACGATGAATGGCGGCAGGCCGAACCGCGTGACCAACCCGCCGTTGATCGCACCCGCGACGCCGGAAGCTGCGATTGCCAGCAGGCTCGCGATGATCATTCCGAACGACCCGGCGTCGGTGCCGCCGAAGCCGTCGCGGATCAACACGCCCGTGACCACCGCCGAGAGCGCGATGAGGCTGCCGACGGAGAGGTCAATGCCGCCGCCCACGATGACCAGTGTCATGCCGATGGCGACGATAGCGATGACGGCGATTTGGTTGGCGATGTTGAGCAGGTTGTCGCGCTTGAGGAAGTTGGGCCAGCGGTAGGTCTGCGGTTGCACGATGGGCGGTTTTCCGAGCGCGGGGAAGTCGGTGGGGAGGTCGGCAAAAACAAGCCATGCCGCGCTGGCCTGTGTGGTCGCAATGGCGTCGAGCTTGCCGGCGGACGCAGCGGTTTGCATCGCGGCGCGGGCGTCTTTGGGTTCGCCTTTCACGGTAGCGACAACGGTCACGCCGGCTTTCGTGAGCGTTGCTTCGAGCGTGTCGGCGAACGCGGCGGCGTCCGATTGGCTCGGCACGGCGATGAGGACGCGGGCGGATTTGCCAAACTGGCTTGTGATACTAGCGGCGAGTTGACGCGCGGCGTCCGTGCCGGTGGGATGCTGATCGGTGTGCGTGGCGAAACTGAAGAAGGCACAGAGGAGAGCGAGCACCACGACCATGCCGTAGTCGGCGAGGAGGCGGGAGAGAGCGGAGGAGCGCGAGGTCATGCGCCGCACTTTATATTCGCCGCAGTCGCGTCGGTCCGCGTCACAACTTCCCCGCCTTCAGAAACTCATGGCGCACGGGCGCGGTCACGCGCTGACCAGTGGTGGAGATGAAGGTGATTTGGCCGGGCGCGAACTCGAGCGTCTTCACCTCGGTGAAGCCGCTCGGCACACGCACGACGCCTTGGATGTAGTTTACCGCCGTGGGGCGCGTGGCGCTGAGTTCGATGCTCGTCGCGATGCCTTCCTTCGTCAGCAGGTTCGGCGCGATGGACGCCGCGAGACCGTCGGCCCAGTGACCAGTGATGTCTTCGATGCCGACGCAATTGTTGCGGCCAAACCACGGCAAGCCGTGACGCCCGTGGTTCTCGAGCCAGAAGAGCGTGCCGTTCAAAACCGCCGGATCTTTGAGCGCGAACCACACCCAACCTTCATCGCCGCGCGTGGCGGTGACCCACGCAGGCGCGCCAGGTTCGTTCAGCAGCAGCACGAGGTCAGCGTGTCCTTTGCGCGCGGGGAGCGAGGCGAAGTCGGCGTCAGGCGCGCCCTTCCACGCGACGGGGACTTTGTGCAGGTCGGTGAAGCGCGCGCCGATTTGCAGGGCTTGATACTCGGCCTGCTTCGGGTCGCTGAAAAGGCCGGGCGCGACCATGCCGAACTTGAACGGGCTCGTCGCGATGCGGAACGCGCCTTCCTTCTCCGGCATCGCGAGCGTGGCGTGGTGGCCGAGAGGCGTCTTACCCGCGAAACCTTCGATGAGGTGGCGCGAGTAAACGACGTTATGGCCGTCCACGAGAGAAAGTTCTTTCGTCACTTTGCCGGCGCGGACTTTGGTTTCAAGAACCGTAGTGAGCGTGGTGATGTCGCCGGTCTTCTTTGTGGCAACGTGTTTCCACGGCGAACCGGCGGTCTCGCCGTGCGGTGGATGCTTCTCACCGTTGACTGCGTCGCCATTGCCACCGAAAGGCATGCAGAAGAAATCGCCGCGCAACGGCACGAGCACGGGCACGGGATAGGCGTGCTTCTCTCCCTGCCATGGGCTGATGTGGTAAGGCTGCACCGGCTTGGCGGAGTCGCGGTAGAACATGACCGGTGCCATATGCCCGCCGAGGTGCGTGAGCGAGAGCTCGACCTGCGGCGTCGCAAGAATCCAACTCGGTTGCGAGGCGACGGTGCGGGTCTTCTCCCCGGGGCCGGCATGGGCAGCAAGCGCGAGGGTGAAGAAGGTTAAGGGGACAGTGTTTTTCATAGATTGAGTTGGTTGATTAAAGTCCCATCGCTTGTTCGAGGGCAATGCGCATCGCGCCGGCATCTGGGTTCACGCCGGTCCAATACTGCACACCGATGGCACCTTGGTTCACGAGCATCCCGAGGCCGTCGAGCGTGCGGCAGCCGCGCGCGGCGGCATCGCGGAGCAGACGCGTCTGCGGCGGACTGAAGACCACGTCGGCGACGACCATGTTCGGCTTGAGGGAATCCAAGTTCAACGCGAGCCGCGCATCGGCGTTGTAGAGACCGATGGAGCTGGCGTTGATGACGATGTCGGTTGCGGGAGGAACCGTGTAGTCGCCCCGCCAGACGACGAAATCAGCATCGAGCTTCGCCTTGGTGCGGAGAGTATCCACGAGTTCGCGTCCGCGCGGCTCACTGCGATTAACGACAGTGATGTGCTTCGCGCCAACGAGTCCGACTTCCACCGCCACAGCTCGCGCCGCACCGCCCGCGCCAAACATCACGATGTTCTTTCCGCGCGGGTCGCAGATTTCTTGCAACGACTTGAGGAAGCCCTTGCCATCCGTGTTCTCGCCAATGAGCTGCTCGCCGCGGCGGACGACGCAGTTCACCGCGCCGATGAGCGCAGCGGATTCGCCGAGACCGTCGAGCAGCGGGATGACCGCGACCTTGTGCGGCATGGAACAATTAAAGCCGCGGAAGCCCATCGCGCGCGCGCCGCGCACGGCGTCGGCGAGTCCGGCGGGTGGCACCTCCATATTCACATAGCGCCAGTGCAGGTCGTGGTGACGGAAGGCGGCCTCGACCATCGCGACGGTGGGATTGCCCGCAGCACCTTGTGACAGCGAGCCGACGAGTTCGTGGAGGAAGTTCTGCGAGGCCATGCTACTTGAGCTCCGCATCCTTCATCGCATCCGCTTTCCGATACAGGCTGGTCGGGATGAGCAACTCCTTCGGCACGTCCTCGCCTTTGGAGTGCTTCACAATAGCGCGGACGATTTCGATGCCCATCTTGTCGGGGAACTGAATCGGGTCAGCGTAAATCTTCCCGTCCTTGATGGCTTGCTTACCCTCGGGCTGACCGTCGAAGCCGACGATGACAATCTGCGCGGTCTTGCCGGCCTTCTCGATGGCTGCGCGCGCGCCCAGCGCGGACGGGTCGTTGATCGCAAAAACCCCGCGCAAATCACCGTGAGCTTGAAGCGCATCCTCGGCAGCTTTGTAACCGACATCCTTCGCGCCGCCGCCGTCGAGTTCCATGACCATGTTAATCTTCGCGTCGGCCTTGGCGTTGTGCGCATCGATGACCTCGCGAAAGCCTTTCACGCGCAGCCGGCAGGACTCGGCTTGCTTGAAATGGAGGATAGCGACCTTCCCGCCCGCCGCGCCGAGCGCTTCAATCATCGCCTGACCCGCCTCCTTGCCGCCGCCGAAGTTGTCCGTGGCGACCTGTGTGAGCAGCTTCACGCCCGGCTCGTTGCACGGGATGTCCACGGTGAGCACGGGAATGCCAGCGGCGTTGGCCTCCTGAATCACCGGCACGATGGAGCGCGATTCGCATGGGCTGAGGACGATGGCCACGCACTTTTTCACGATGAAATCCTTCACGTGATTCGCCTGCCGCGCGACGTCGGTGTCGGCGCTGAGGACGATGGTGTCGTAACCATGCTTGGCGGCCTCGGCGGTGATGCTGTCGCCGATGACCTTGAAGAACGGGTTTTGCAACGTGAGCAACGTGACGCCGATGGTGCCTTTCTTTGCGGGCGCGGGCGCGACCACGACGGGCGGCGGCACCGACGGTTTCCCGCAAGCAACCAGCAAGGAGAGCGCGAGGGGGAGGAGACGGAGGCAATGGAGTTTCATAGGTGTGTGGAGCGGTTCAAATTTGTCGTTGCGCGAGGTTAATGGTCTCGATGCTGCACCCGCAAGTGTCCTCTTCACTCAGCGATGACTTCGCCCGAGCGCCACAACCTTCCTGCCGTTTCACTGCGGCGCCCAATCCAAGCGAGCAATCCGGATGCCCTTCAGTGTCGGTAGCAGACTGGCGATGTGCCATTGGCCTTTGTGCCGGATTAATTCTGGCGCGCCCAATGGCAGGGTGCCGAGGAAATGGCCGGTGTCGTCGTTGATGCCGAAGTCGAGTGGATCGCGCGAATGGTAAACGCTCGTCTGGGCCTCCGGACCGAGGCGCTGCGTGCGGAAGAGATAGAACTGCCCCGGCTGCGGCTCGACCACGAACGGATACTCCGCTGATTGCGGACCCGCACCGGCCTGCCCACCGCTCGCCACGATACGCGATTCGCCCCACTTTATAAAATCCTCCGAGGTGCGGCAGAAGACCGTGCCGCGCCGAGTCGGATGCGCGGTGTAGTAGCAATGCCACTTGGTGCCGATACGCAACAGCATCGGATCGCGCGCACTGCCCTTCGGCCCTTCATCGAAGAGACCCGTGCGCGGCCCCGCGAGCAGCCGGCGCGTGAAAGCTTTGCCATCCGCACTCGTCGCACTGGCAATGTGGCGTCCATCGCTATAGAAAAGTGCGAAACGCTCACCGTCCCGCACGCCGAACGGCGACTGCAAGCCGCCGGACAACTCGCCGAAACGCGGCTCAGCCAGAAGCGCAACACCGAGCGGCTTCCAATCGCGCGCGGTCAACACCGTGCCTTCCCAGCGGTGCAGGAGGTTCCCCTTGCCGCCGATGCGGGTTTTGCGAATCGTCGCCCAGAGTTGCCACGAATCGTCTGCCAAGGGCCAGAGCGTAAAGCCGGTCACCTCCTGCTTCGCGTCAGTGAAGCCGCCGAGGTCGGGGTCGGCGGCAATGGTCCACCCTTCGCCGATGACTTTGGGAAAGAGCGGCTTCTCGGCTCGGCCCTCTTCAACACACACGCAGAGCGCCGCAACAAGCGACGCAAGACTCCGCGCGAGGGACGGCATCACGCCAAGATCGGCTTGAGCAGCTTCGCCCCTTCGACGCCGCTGAGGCGCACGTCGAGGCCCTGAAACTTCACCGAGAGGCGCGTGTGGTCGATGCCGAGCAGATGCAGCATCGTAGCGTGGAGGTCGTGGACATTGGTCGGGTTCTCCACGGCGGAGTAGCCGAGTTCGTCGGTCGCGCCGTAGCTGATGCCGCCTTTGATCCCACCACCCGCGAGCCAGATGCTGAAGCCGGCATTGTGGTGGTCGCGGCCACTGCCGCCCTGGCTCATCGGAGTGCGGCCGAACTCGCCGGCCCAGACGATAATCGTGTCCTTCAACATGTCGCGCTGCTTGAGATCCGTGATGAGTGCCATGCACGCGCGATCAATCTCCGCAGCCTTCAATGTCACGCCGTCCTTCACGCCGCCGTGATGATCCCAATCCTTGTGGTAAAGCTGGATGAATCGCGTGCCGCGCTGGGCAAGCCGCCGCGCGAGCAGGCAGTTGGAGGCGAAGGAACCATCACCCGGTTTGCAGCCGTAGAGCTCGAGAATCTTCTGCGGTTCCTTGGCGGCGTCCATCAACTCCGGCACGCTCGCTTGCATCTGAAACGCCATCTCATACTGCGCGATACGCGTGGCGATCTCGGGGTCGTCCACGATTGCGTCGTGCTTCTTGTTGAGCGCGTTCACGGCGGCGACGACGTCTCCCTGCTGCTCGCGCGAGACGCCCGCGGGCGAACCGAGATACATCACCGGATCGCCCTTGCCGCGCAGATGGACGCCCTGAAAACGGCTCGGCAGGAAGCCCGCCGACCATTGACGCGCGGCGATCGGTTGGTTCTGCCCGCCCTTGCCGAGCGAGGTGAGCACGACGAAGCCGGGCAGGTCCTCCGCCTCGGTGCCGAGGCCGTAGGTGAGCCACGAGCCCATCGAAGGCCGACCGGCGATTTGCGAGCCGGTGTTCATGAACATGTGTGCCGGGTCGTGGTTGATTGCCTCGGTCGTCATCGAGCGGACGAAGCAGATCTCGTCGCTCACCGATCCGATCTGCTGGAAGAGGTCGCAGATCTCCGCGCCCCCCTTGCCGAACTTCTTGAAGCCGAGCTGCGGCCCGAAGCAGTTCAGCTTCGCCCCCTGCAACTGGGCGATCTGCTTGCCCTTCGTGAACGACTCGGGCATCGCTTGGCCGTGCATCGTGGCGAGCTTCGGCTTGTGATCCCACGTCTCGAGATGCGAGGGCCCGCCGGCCATCGAGAGCCAGATCACGCGCTTGGCCTTGGCCGCGTGATGCAGCGGCCTGACAACGCCGGGCCACTTGTCCTTGGCGGATGAAGAGGTCTTTTTCTCAGCGGCGAACAGGGACGAGCTCAGGAGTGAAGCGAGCGCGAAACCGCCCACGCCCTGGGCCGTGTGGCCGAGGAAGACGCGGCGGGTCTGCTGCTGCTGGCGGAATTGGCGGAGTTCGGAGTGGAGATTCATGGCATTACGAGCGCGTGATGGTTTCGTGCAAGTTGAGCAGGACGCGCGCGACACTCGTCCACGCAGCGAGTTCGGCGATATCCGCGGCCTGCGGTGCGGGCGAGACGCCGGCCTTCAACAACGCCTCGGCAGCCTTGGTGTCAGCCTTGTACTGCGCGAGGTGCTTGTCGAAGAGCGCACGTACGGTCACGAGTTCCTCAGCGCTCGGCGTGCGTGCGACTGCTTGTTTCCAGGCCCACGCCAGCCGGGCGTCGGTGGTGTTGCCGCCCTCCTTCACGATGCGCACAGCGAAGGCGCGAGCGGATTCGACGTAACTCGGATCGTTGAGCAGGACGAGCGCCTGCTGCGGAATGTTCGACCGGGCGCGATCGGCGGCGCACTCCTCACGCGTGGGCGCGTCGAAGGCGAGCATGCTCGGGTGGGTGAAGGAGCGTTGCCACCAGGTGTAGAGGCCGCGACGGTACTGGTCTTCACCTGCGCTGGCATCGTAGCCGCGCACGGGGAAATTCAAGTTCTCCCAGTAACCATCGGGCTGATACGGCCGCACACTCGGACCGCCGATTTTCGGCACGAGCAGGCCGGAGACAGCCAGCGCGTTGTCGCGCACCAACTCGGCGTCAAGCCGCCAGCGGCTTTGGCGTGCGTGCTCACGGTTCTCGGGATCCCGCACCAGCATCTCACGCGAGGCGATGGAGGTCTGCCGATAGGTCTGACTGGTGACGATGGTGCGGACGAGGCGTTTCACATCCCAACCGTTGTCCCGGAAATCAGCTGCGAGCCAGTCGAGCAGCGCGGCGTTCGGCGGCGGTTCGCCCTGTGCACCGAGGTCGTCGAGCACTTTGGAAAGGCCGGTGCCAAAGAATTGCCTCCAGAGGCGGTTCACGAAGACTCGCGCAGTGAGCGGGTTGTCCCGCGCAACAATCCACTCGGCGAGGTCGAGACGGTTGAGGCGACGGTCAGCGGGTTGCTTCGCACCGACGGCGAGATAGGCTGGCAGCGCGGGCTCAATCAGCGGACCGCTGTCGTCCATCCAGTTGCCACGCGATAAGAGTCGGACGGTGCGCGGTGTGGGCGATGATTCGGAAACGATGCAGCGCGGAAGTTTTGCCTCGAAGTCCGTCCGCGCCTTTTTCGCCACGACGATTTGTTGGCGCAACTTCACCAACTCGGGCGCGAAACTCTTGTAGTGCGCGAAGAGTTTTTCCTGTTGCGCTGCGGCGCGTTTCTCGGGCGCGATCTTCAGGATGGAAGCGATATCTGCCGGGGGTGCGGGCGGAGCGATCGTGCGAGCAGCGACGGTGTCCGCCGTCGCGGCGATACGGAAGCGGCCGAGCGTGTGGTCCTTGCCATCGTGGTTCTGCTTCAACTCGATGACGAGCGTGTCGCCAGCGGCGGTGGTGAGCGGCTCGGCTAACTCGAGCAGAAGATAATTCTCTCGGCCAGCTTGGGGCAGGATGGCCCAGCCGAACTGCGCGCCCTTCGCATCGTCATCAATGACCGAGGCTGCGGCCCAAATCTTGTAAGGATTCTTCTCCACGAACGTCGTCTGCTCGAAAGTCGCGCGCGCGGCGGCGAACTTGACAGGCCTCGCCGAGCCGGTCGCCGACTGCACACGCGCAATCACCTCGGTGAGTACGAAGTTTCCGTTCGGCGCGCGACCGGGCCCGCTCGCCGGGAGCGAGGCGTCCGGCAATGCCTCAAAGCGCACGCCGATGATGCCGCTGACTGTGTTGGTGACGGTGACGGTGTAGGTCTCCTTTTCGGGATTCTTGCCACTAGCCAGCACGGAACCGTCGGGCTGTATGGCAAGCTTCGCGCCACCGGCGGATTTAACGGCCGCGAACGCGAGCGGTTTCCAGTGCCCCTCGCGCTGCACCGAGGTCGACGCAGCTTCCTGCCATTTGGCGAAGGCTGCCTCAATCGCAGGCTGTGGCCCATCGAGTTCCTTTTGGTACCGCGCGATTTCGCCGTCGAAGCGGGCGAGTTCGGCGTTGCCCTTCGCATCGGGCACAATCATTCCTGGCTCACGCCGACCGACGATTGGCTCCTTGATATCCGCAAAAAACGCGCCCATCGCGTAGAAATCGCGCGCGGTCGTAGGATCGAACTTGTGGTCGTGGCATTGCGCGCAACCGATGGTTTGGCCAAGCCAGACGGCACCGACGGCGCGAACGCGGTCGGTGAGATAGCGCGCCTCGTAATCTTTCGCCTGCGCGCCGCCTTCCTCGGTGGTGAGCAGGAGGCGGTTGAAGGCGGAGCCGACGCGCGTCTCGATCGTCGCATTCGGCAGTAGGTCCCCGGCGAGCTGTTCGCGTGTGAACTGGTCGAACGGCTTGTTCTCGTTGAACGCGCGGATGACGTAGTCGCGGTAGGGATAGACGTTGCGCGGCGTGTCGGAGTGGTAACCGATGGTGTCGGCGAAGCGGACGACATCGAGCCAGCCAATCGCCATTCGCTCGCCGTAATGCGGCGAAGCAAGCAGCCGCTCGACGAGCTTCGCGTAGGCGTCGGGGGATTTATCGCTCACGAAGGCTTCCATTTCCGCTGGTGTAGGCGGAAGTCCGACGAGGTCGAACCAAAACCGGCGAGCGAGGGTACGGCGGTCGGCCTCCGGCGAAGGCTTGAGGTTGATTGCCTTAAGCCGCTGCTGCACGAGGAAGTCCACACCGTTCTGACCAGCGGGCACGGCGGGTTTCGCGAGCGGCTGATAGGCCCAGTGCGTCTGATATTCCGCGCCCTGCTCGATCCACTTCTGCAACAGCGCGACCTCGCGCGGTCCCAGCTTCTTGTGGCTCTCTGGCGGCGGCATGAGATCATCACTGTCCTTGGTGGTGATGCGCCGGACCAGTTCGCTCGTGGTCGGTTGCTTGGGAACTATGGCGATCTTGCCGGACTTAGCCGCTTTGATCGCCGACTCGCGCTGGTCGAGACGTAGCCCGGCCTTCACCTGCTTTGCATCCGGACCGTGGCAGGCGAAACAGTTTTCGGAAAGGACAGGCCGGATGTCGCGATTGAAATCAATCTTCGCGGGCAGTGGCGCGAGGGTGGGCGCGGCTAGAATCGGCGACGCACAGACGAACATCACAGAAAGGAACAGGAATGGTTTCATAAATTTCTTTACTCTCTCGATTTGGGACGTCACCGCCCTAGTGAATAATTCAAACTCGGTTCGCACTCGGACATCACGCGAACGCAGCGGTGAATCAGGATTCCTGTTCCTCGCCAAAGATTCCATTCACCAACACAAAGATGGCCGTGCCCGCCGCGACCACGATAAACGTGGCGATCATGCGCCAGAACGTGTCCTTTCCCGCGAACTCCCAGATTGCCAAAATACCGGCCACGACACTCGCTACGAGACAGAAAGCAATGATGTAGAAGGCGCCGGAGCGCACTATTTTTGGGGCGAAGAAACCCTTCGCTCTTTTCGCGCGAACCGGAGATTGCGCGATGGCTTCGGGCAATTGCGGGGGGATAGCGTTCATCTTTTGAAGGTTAGCAAGCGGGCCCCAAACGACGCAACGGTTTTCCTGAAAACCCGCGGCGCCCTCGCTATTCGTCTTTGAAGACCACGCGCGTAGGCACACGCTTGACCCCGCCGATGTCACCGCCGGTCTGACCGTCACGGTTACGACCCCACGCCCAGACGCTGCCGCCCTTCTTCAAGGCGACCGAGTGCGCATCGCCGCCGGCGACGCTTTTCCAGTCGGCATCCGCGCCAACGCGCGCCGGGGTGCGCTGCTTCTCCGTGGTGCCGAGACCGAGTTGGCTGGCGCTGTTGGCGCCCCACGCCCAGAGCGAACCATCGCGTTTGATGGCCAGCGAATGGTTCTCGCCCACGGCGATGGAGACCCAGTTCGTCTCGAGGTTGATACGCCGAGGCTGCAGGCGATTATCCAGCCCACCGTCGCCGACCTGGCCGAACTCGTTGTTTCCCCACCCCCAAATGGTCCCGTCTCGGCGCAATGCCAGCGAATGCGCCCCGCCGGCGGCAATGGAGACCCAATTCGTGTTCAGACCGACACGCGCGGGCGCGAGACGGGTTTGCGTGGTCTCGTCACCAAGCTGCCCATAGAAATTACCGCCCCAAGACCAAAGCGTGCCGTTGCTCTTGAGCGCCAGGGTGCTCTCGCTGCTGGTCTTGACATCCACCCAATCCTTTTCCAAACCGATTTGGCAAGGGCGAAGTCTATCCAGCTTCGTGCCGTCGCCGAGTTGACCCCAACCGTTGTTGCCCCAACCCCAAAGCGAACCGTCACTCTTCAACGCCATCGTGCTCGCTCCGCCCGGTGAGAGCTTTCTCCACGTGAAGTCCACTCCGATAAGTATCGGCTTGTTCTGCTTCCCGCGGCTGCCATCACCGAGTTGGCCGGAGCTATTGTCTCCCCAAGTCCAGAGTGACCCATCGCGCTTGAGCGCCGCGGTATAGTTTGCGCCCGCAGCGACCTGAGCCCAACGCTCCAGCGCCACGATGGCCCACGGTGACGCCTTACTTGCCTCGGTCTTGTCTCCGAGTTGGCCGTCCTTGTTCTGACCCCAGATCCAGATGATGCCGTCGTTCCGAAGGAAGATGGAATGCTGAATCCCCGAGGCAATCTGCGATTCGATGCGTGCTGCCGGCGCAGCTGCCGTTGCAGAAATCGCAGTTAGAACCAAGCACAGAAAAAGAGTTACCGCAGGTCGGTCAGCAGACTTTTTGGTGCGTAAACGGCTCATAAATTAGACGCATAAAAACCTCCTCTACACTTTATCATAATCCTCACTTAATCAAGTCGCATCTTCCTCGCCGGCGGCATTTTGAACGGAAAATATCAGGCGCCAAATCCCGGCGGGAGCGCTGGCGTGGCCCCCGGCTGCGAAGCTACGAATGCGCCGAGGCGATTCGCCAGAGCCACGACCTCGTGCGGCGAGAGGCCACGCAACAAGCCGACGAGCAGTCCCGCGGTGCACGCGTCGCCTGCGCCGACGCTGTCTGCGCCCAGCGCTGATTCGAATCGCGGCACTTGACCCTCTGTTGCGCCCGCCACATCGAACCAGATTGTGCCGCGCTCGCCGCGCGTCAGCACGACGCACCGCAGGTTGAAACGCTCGCGCAGCGTCTGCAGTTGGTGGAAGGCATCGCCGCTGGGCAGCGCCAGCAGGCGAGCGACGATCGGCAGTTCGGCTTCGTTCAGCTTGACGACGGTGGCGAGCGCGCAGCTTTCGGCGAGGATCTCCGCGTCGAAGAAATCCTGCCGCAAGTTCACGTCGAAGAGGCGCACGGCGTCCGACGCGGCGCGGAGGAAGGCGCGGATGCTTGCGCGCGAACGGGGATCTCGCTGCGACAGCGTGCCGAAGCAGATGGCGTGGCACTGCGCGGCGAGCGCTTGCTCAGCTTCACCGAAGACAATCGCGTCCCACGCGACGTCACGGACAATTTCGTAGTGCGGTTCGCCGCCGTCGAATCGCACGAGCACACGGCCGGTTGGCTTGTCGCGGTCCTTCTGAATATGGTGGGTCGGAAGTCCGCGCGATTGAAATTCTGCGAGCAACTGCCGACCGAGGTTGTCCTCACCGATGCGGCTGAGCAACACGCCGCAGCCGCCATGCGGGGCGAGCAGTTGCTGAGCGTGGACGGATGCGTTGAGGGAGGTGCCGCCGAGCACGACCTTATCCGGAAAGACATCGAACACCGCTTCACCAAGGCCAACGATGGTGAAACTGCCCTTGCCGGTGGGCGCGTTCAAAACACCGTAAGCCCGCCGTTGACGTGGATGTTCTGGCCGATGACGAACGATGACGCGTCGCTCGCGAGAAAGGTCAGCGTACCGGAAAGATCATCCGGCACACCCCAGCGATTGGCGGGGATGAGCGCGCGGTAGCCGTCTTTCTCTGCCTGAGGATCGTTCTCGTGACGTTCCACGGGAATCCAGCCGGGTGAAATCATATTCACTGTGATGCCCTGGGGCGCAAGCTCGGTAGCCATGCTGCGGGTCCAGCCATTCTGACCGCCTTTTGCCGCGACGTAGGCGCTGAAGTTCGGCACGCCGCGGGCCACAACCTCCGAGCCGATGTTGATGATGCGCCCCCAGCGCTGCGCCTTCATGTGCGGCAGGCACGCGCGCGTGAGCAGGAATGGGCTCTTGATGAAAAAGTCGAGCATGCTCTGATAGAAGGCCCAGTCGTAATGCTCAATCGCGAGATGCGGCTGATCGGGCGTGGCGTTGGCGACGAGAATATCCACGGGCGCAAGCCGCTTCGCGATATCGGCCGTGAGCTGTTTCACTTCAGCTTCATCCACCACGCTGGCGCGGAAAAGTGCGCCTTCGAGACCGGCGGCCTTAAACTCGGCGAATGTCTTTTCTGCGCGAGCGGTGTTATTGGCGTAGTTGAGCGCGACCTTCGCACCGGCGCGGCCGAGGGCGAACGCCATCGACTTGCCGAGACCGGTGGTGCTGCCGGTGACAAGCGCGACGCGGCCTTTGAGGCAGAAAGAATTCGAAGATGAGTCAGACATGGTAAGTGATATATGTATGCTACATGTATGCTACTAGCTACTACGTTAAATACTGACCAAGCTTGGCGAGATTGGGGCGAGGCGTCAACGGTCTTGCACAAGCGAGGCTTGTAAACCACACGGATGGATTGGCTCCGTTTCCTTTCAAGCGCTGGAAAAAACGAATTTTACATTTATCAAATCGTCATTACTATCGTTGTTAAGCTATGAAAAAATTTATCTCGCTCCGCCCGGCGCTCGCAGCTCTGACTGTTCTCTTCGTCCTTCAACTTGACGCCGAACAAACCGGCCCCGGTCGGCGCTTCCTCGCCGGCGATGACTCGACGCGTCGGCTCGCGATCATCGCGCCGGATGGCTCAATCGAGCGCGAGTTGAAGGTCGGCGGCATTCATGACGCTCACCTCCTAGCCAATGGCAATATTCTTACACAGCAAGGCTTCCAGAAGGTGGTCGAGATCGCCCCCGACGGGAAAGTCGTGTGGGAATACAATTCCGGCAAGATGAATGGCAACGAAGGCAAGCGCATCGAGGTTCATGCCTTCCAGCGCGTCGAGAACGGGCTCACTATGATTGCCGAGTCCGGCGCAGGCCGCATCATCGAGGTGGACAAGGATGGAAAGATTCACAAGGAAGTGAAGCTCAAGCGGAACAAGCCCAATGCCCACAGCGACACGCGGCTCGTGCGGAAAATCGCGAACGGCAACTACCTTGTTGCCCACGAGGCTGACGGCGCGGTGCGTGAGTATGACTCTGCTGGAAAAGTGGTATGGGAGTTCGATGTGCCCCTCTTCGACAAGCCGAAGAAGGGCGGACATGGCCCAGACGGATTCGGCAACGCGGTCTTCTGCGCGGTGCGGCTGGGGAATGGCAACACCCTCATCGGTGGCGGCAACGGCCATTGCGTCCTCGAGGTCACACCTGCCAAGGAAATCGTCTGGAAGATTGAACAGAATGACTTGCCCGGCATCACGCTCGCATGGGTCACGTGCGTCGAGCGCCTCGCCAATGGCAATACGATGATTGGCAACTGCCACGCAGGACCGAACAATCCGCAGTTCATCGAGGTGACGAAGGACAAGAAGGTCGTCTGGTCATTTAAGGACTTCAAAAACTTCGGCAACTCCATGCCTGTGCAACACGTGCTCGGAGCAAAGTAAATGAGTTCACTCACCGCCCCTCGCCATTCAATCGCATATTCCCGAGCTTCGGCCTTCGCCGTGGTAGCTGCGTTTTGCGTTTTAACCTCCGTTAAGGCAGCCGAGCCCAGTCCTGCCGGCCTCGATTTCTTCGAGCGCAAGGTCCGACCGCTGCTCGCGGAGCAGTGCTACTCGTGCCACGGCGCGGAGAAACAGAAGGGGCATCTACGGCTCGATTCCCCCGGCGCTATTCGTGCGGGTGGCGAAAGCGGGTCGGTCGTGGTTCCTGGTGACCCGCTAAAAAGCCAGCTTATCATCGCAGTCGGCTATCAGTCCGAAGATCTCAAAATGCCTCCGAAGCAGCGACTCAACGCCCGGCAGGTCGCGGACCTGACTGAATGGGTGAAGCTCGGTGCGCCCATGCCTGCTAGCGAAGCGCCCGTCGCCGGGATTCGGAAGGAATTCAAAATCACGGACAAAGACCGCGCGCATTGGGCATTCCAGCCGGTGAAGAAACCGGTCGCGCCACAACTCAACAATGGCAAAACAGCTCTCTCCAATCCAATCGACGCTTTCATCCATGCGAAACTCGCCGCGAAAAATCTCGCGCCGAACACGGTCGCGACGCCCCGCGAGTTGGTGCGCCGTGCTTACTATGATTTGACTGGTCTGCCGCCGACGCCCACGGAGGTTGAAGCGTTCCTTGCGGACAAATCGCCGCGTGCGTGGGAGCAATTAATCGATCGCCTGCTCGATTCCCCCCGCTATGGCGAAAAGTGGGGGCGCCACTGGCTCGACCTCGTCCGCTTCGCCGAGAGCAACAGCTACGAGCGTGACGGCGACAAGCCAAATGCTTGGCGCTTCCGAGACTACGTGATCCGCGCCTTCAACAGCGATAAACCCTACGACCGCTTCCTCCGCGAGCAACTCGCCGGCGACGAGTTGCCCAACGCCGACAGCGACGCACTCATCGCCACTGGCTTTTACCGCCTCGGCATCTGGGACGACGAACCCGCCGACCGCGAGTTGGCCCGCTATGACAGCCTCGACGACATCGTGGCGACGACGGCACAGACCTTCCTCGGCCTGACCGTGGATTGCGCACGCTGCCATCATCACAAAATTGACCCCATCCCGCAGCAGGATTACTACCGCCTGCTTTCGTTCTTCCAGAATGTGAACCACTACCGCAACGGCGGACCGACCGATGAAGCCGCGCTGTTCATAACAGAAGCTGAGAAGGCGGCGCACGCGACCCGAATGCTCGAAATCGAGCGTCGGCGCGATGGAATCCAGGCCAGCATCACGACGCTAGAAAAGCTCTTTCGTGAGGGTCTCGCCAAGAAGGGTGAAGCCCCGCAGTCGGACGCCGCGCCGCGCGACTTGGACGACCTGCAATTCCGTTACTACCGCGACACGTGGGACAAGCTGCCTGACTTCACGCTCGTGAAAGCTGAGACCACAGGCAAAGTGCCCAGTGGGCTCTTCGACATTGGCCTGCGCACGCGCAATATCGCGTTCGGTTTTGTCTTCGAAGCCGCGCTTATCGTGCCGAAAGACGGCGATTATACATTCCATCTCGACAGCGACGACGGCTCGCGCCTAAGCGTGGATGGCAAGCAGGTGATTCTCTATGACGGTATCCACGGCGAGGGCAAGGAGCAGTCCGTCACTGTTCGGCTGACCCAAGGTCGCAGGGCTATCAAACTCGAATACTTCCAACGCGAAAACGGCCTCGGCCTGACAGTCGCTTGGTCCGGCCCCGGATTCAGCCGCCGCGCCCTGTCGGTTTCTAACGAACCCGCTCGCGCAGTGAATAACAAAGCGCCCAATCCGGATTTCGTCGAACTCCTCCGGACAGAAGGCCCCCGGGTGTTGGGCGTCGAGCAGTTCAAGCAATACCAAGCGCTCAAGAAAGAACTCGTCCAGCTCAAGCCCGAGAAAGTCACCGGGGAAAAAGCGCTCGTCGTATCCGAGCGCGGAGCCGTCCCGCCGCCCACGCACTTGCTGGCCCGCGGCAATCCTGCTTTGGCGGGCGAAGTCGTTGAGCCCGGTTTCCTCGAAGTGCTCAACCCACCCAAGCCCGTCATGCCCAAGCCCGCCGACGCCGCGCGCACGAGCGGTCGCCGCACAGTGCTGGCCAATTGGATTACATCCCCTGAGAACCCGCTCACCGCGCGCGTGATGGTGAACCGTATTTGGCAGCATCACTTCGGACGCGGTCTCGTGCGCTCTACGAGCAACTTCGGCACGCAGGGCGACCGCCCCACCCATCCGGAGTTGATGGACTGGCTCGCAAGCGAGTTCGTCGCGCGCGGCTGGAGCATGAAAGCAATGCACCGGCTCATCATGAACTCCGAGACGTATCGCATGTCGTCGCGCGGCAACGCAGCGGCGTTGGCTGCGGATCCGACAAACGATTTGCACTGGCGCTTCGATGCGCGTCGGCTCACGGCGGAGGAGATTCGCGATTCCATTCTCGCCATCAACGGCACACTGAACTTCAAGATGTTCGGCCCGAGCATCTTCGTGAACATCCCGCGTGAAGTCATGGCCGGCCAATCGCAGCCGGGCAAGGGTTGGGGGCAATCGCCGCCGGAGGAACAAGCACGCCGCAGCATTTACATCAAAGTGAAGCGGTCGCTACGTCCGCCAATCCTGGAGAGCTTCGACGTGGCCGAGACCGACCGCTCTGCACCTGTGCGTTTCGCGACCGTCCAACCGACGCAGGCGCTTGGAATGTTGAATGGCGGGTTTCTGAACGAGCAGGCGGAAGTCTTCGCTGCACGGTTGCGCAAGGAAGCCGGCCCTGACGTGGCGAAGCAAGTCCACCTCGGGCTACAACTCGTCACCACCCGCCAACCTGTGGATGCAGAAGTAAAACGCGGCCTCGACCTCATCACCGCCTTGCGTGCGCATGAAAACGCCACGGCGGAAGTCGCGCTGAAATACTTCTGCCTGATGGCGCTGAACTTGAACGAACTGGTCTATGTGGATTGAGCGAGGAACTTTCTGTTATGAATAATCAACAGCCCACGGGTGATTTCTGCCATCGCACACGGCGCGAGTTTCTCTGGGAAGCTGGAGCCGGCTTCACTGGACTCGCCATGACCGGCCTGCTCACCAGCGACAAATTCTTTGCCCCGGCAGCGAACGCCGCGACGCCCTTCGTCAACCCGCTCGCGCCCAAGCAGCCGCATTTCAAGGGCAAGGCCAAGAGCGTCATCTTCCTCTTCATGTATGGCGGACCCAGCCAAGTGGACACCTTTGATTACAAGCCCGAGCTCTACAAACTCGATGGCAAAACCATCCCGGTAAAAACCTTCGGACGCGGTGGCAAGAAGAACGAAGGCCGCGTCGTCGGACCGAAGTGGACCGGCAAGCCTTACGGCCAGTCTGGCAAGTGGGTCAGCGACCTTTTCCCCAACCTCGCCGGCTGCGTGGACGACATCGCCTTCATCCACTCGATGATGGCCGATTCGCCGATCCACGGCTCGGCGATGCTGCAGATGAACACCGGCAAAGTCCTCTCCGGCAGTCCATGCCTCGGCTCATGGGTGAACTATGGCCTCGGTAGCGTGAACGAGAATCTGCCCGGCTTCGTGGTGATGCTCGACCCGAAGGGCGGCCCCATCAGTGGCGCGAAGAACTGGTCTAGCGGCTACATGCCCGCCAGTTACCAAGCCACCATCATGCGCTCGGCCGGCGATCCGATTCTCGACCTTCAACGTCCCGCTACTATGAGCGAAGTGTCACAACGGCGTTTTCTCGACACGCTCAACGAATTCAACGCCGAGCATCAAGCTCCGCGCGCGGACAACAGCAATCTCGCCGCCCGCATCGCGAGCTATGAGATGGCCTTCAAGATGCAGAGCAGCGCACCCGACGCCGTCGACTTGAGTAAGGAGACCGAGGCGACCAAGGAGCTTTACGGCATCAACGACAAGAACACCGAGGACTTCGGGCGCCGCTGTCTGCTGGCTCGGCGACTGGTCGAGCGCGGCGTGCGTTTCATCCAACTCTACTCCGGCGGCGCGCACAACGATGACAACTGGGACGCCCACGGCGACCTCGTGAAAAACCACACGTACCACGCGGGCCGTACCGACAAACCGATCGCCGGCCTCCTCAAAGATCTCAAGGAGCGCGGCCTGCTCGACTCGACGCTCATTATCTGGGGCGGCGAATTTGGCCGCCAACCCACAGCCGAATACGCGCGCGGCACGGGCCGCGACCACAACGCCTACGGCTTCACGATGTGGATGGCTGGTGGCGGCATCAAAGGCGGCACGACCGTCGGCGCGACCGACGAACTCGGTTCCTCCGCCGTTGAGGACCGCTTCCACGTGAAGAACCTCCACGCCACTGCCCTCCACCAAATGGGTCTCGACCCAGACAAACTCAGTTACTTCTACGCCGGCCTAGACCAAAAACTCGTCGGCGTCGAAGGCGCGGAGTTGATGAAGAAGATTGTCTCCTGAATCGCGAAAGCCCCGCGCCACGGCAAGTGGCTTGCGGCGATCGTCCTCGGCGAAAATCAATCCAGTTCGTCGTAAATTGCCTTGAAGGAATCGGCTGGTAAGCAAGTCTATTGTCTTGTCCAGATTGTCTGCCTAACCGATGCGTTTTACCCACCCAACTCTTCGCCGCGCCCAGACCGGAGCATTATGGATGCTCGCGTCCGCTCTTGCCACTCTCAGCGCGTCTGGCGCTGAGCCGCTGCACGAACGAATCGATAAGGCCATCGAATCGAACCTCAGCGGCGCGCCCGCGCCATTGACGAGCGACGCCGATTTCCTCCGACGCGTCTCTCTCGACCTCACTGGTACAATCCCGACCGCCGCCGAGGCGCGCGGCTTCCTCGACGATTCCGCGCCCGACAAACGGATTCGGCTCGTTGATCGCCTGCTCGCGAGCCCTCTGCACGCGCGGCATCTCGCCACCACCTTTGACATCATGCTGATGGAGCGGCGCACCGATAAGCACATCAAGAACGACGAGTGGCACACTTATCTTTTCGCCTCCTTCGCCACCAACAAGCCGCTGAATCTCCTCGCCCGCGAAATCCTCGGCGCCGATGGCACGGAGGAGAAACTCCGACCCGCCGCGCGCTTCTATCTCGACCGCGAAGCCGAACCGCATCTCCTCACGCGCGATCTCGGTCGGATGTTCTTCGGCATGGACCTCCAGTGCGCGCAGTGCCACGACCACCCGCGCATCGACGATTATTTCCAGCGTGATTACCACGCGCTGCTCGCCTTCGTGAACCGCACCACGCTCTTCACCGACGAGAAAGCGAAGCGCACGCTCCTCAGCGAGAAAATCGACGGCGACACCCCGTTCGCCTCCGTCTTCACAAAGGAAACCGGTGCCGCCGCTCCGCGTCTGCCCGGCGGCGCGCCGCTCACCGAGCCAATCTTCGCGAAGGGCGCCGAATGGCTCGTCGCGCCCGTCGCCACGAATAAGGCGGTGCGACCGATCCCGAAGTATAGCCGCCGCGACTTGCTCGCCCAGCACGCGACCGACGGCTCCAATCGCGCCTTTAACCGCAACCTCGCGAACCGTCTCTGGGCGCTGCCGATGCACCGCGGCCTCGTGCATCCGGTCGACGAAGTGCACTCCGCCAACCCACCCACGCATCCCGCCTTGCTCGACCTTCTCGCCGACGAATTGGCCGCGCTCAAATTCGACACCCGCGCGTTCCTTCGCGAGCTTGTTCTCACCCGCACCTACCAGCGCTCCATCGAATTGCCCGCCACGCTGGCTGTCGCCGCCAAGTCCGCCGTCCAGAAACTTCCCGCACTCGAGGCCGAGGATAAGCGCCTCGCCGACCTCGCAGTACAGGCCCACGAAGCCGTCGAGAAAATCGAGGGTGAGTTGCGCGCCGACCGTAAGATTGCCGAACCGCTCACCGCCGAACTCACGAAGACCAATGCGGCCATGGCCGAGTTGAAGAAGCTTTCCGGCACCGCCAGCACCGCGCTCGTCACGTCGCAGCAGGCTCACGCCGGCAAGCAGGACGCACTCAAGCTCGTGGCTGAAGCGTTCGCAAAGACCAGCGACGCCGCCGCGAAATTACTCGGGGACAAGCCGCTCGCCGATGCCGCCGCGACGTTGAAGACCCGCGCCACGCAATTGACTAATGAGGTCGCTGTGGCCACGGCCGATGTCACTGCGAAACAGTCGGCCAGCAAGGCCGCCCTTGAAAAACAGGCCGCGGCTGAGCTGGGCGCGAAGAACGTGCAGACGCGACTCGACGCGCTGAACGCAAAAATCAAGGCCGGCGAGCAGCAACACGCCACCGCGCTCACCCGCCGCATCGTCGAGCGACAAGCCGCGCGGCAGGCCGAACGCGCCTGGAGCATTGCGAAGACTTTGATTGAACACGACGGCTTAATCACCATCTACGCCGCCTCGCAGGCGCTCGTGACCCGTATTCAGAACGACCTCACCGGCGTTCGACCGATTGTCGCCAAGCAAATCGAACTGACCGGCGCTGAACAGGCACAGACCGCAGCAGCTGCCGTGCTCGCCGAGGCGCGTAAACAGCTCTCGGCAAAAGCAGAGGCCGCGCGGCTCGTCGGCGAGTTGCTGGCTAAGGCGGAGATGACGGGCCAGAAATTGACGAATGACACGGCGCTCGCCGCCGCAGTCACGCAGATCAAGACCCGCCACACGCAACTCGGCGCCGAAATCACCGGTGCACAACAGGTCGTGGGCGGGCGCGAGGCAGAATTGAAAACCGTCGAGACCCGACTCGTCGGCGCAAGACAGGCACACGCGGTCGTCGCCGCACAACTACCCGCCGCGCAGCAGCGACTGACCGCGCTCGAGGCTGAGTTGCGCCCCGCACTCGACAAGTTGAACGGCGATCGTACGAAGCTGGACGAAACCGCCGCCAAGCTCGGCACGCAGTGGGGCAGCGGGTTCGCGGTCGGCTCCCTCGCGCCGCTCATGCCGGAGCAGTTTGGTTGGAGCCTGATGCAAGCGACGGGATTGGTGGATGCCCAGCGCGCCGAGGCCGAAGCCGAGTTCGACAAGAAGACGCCGCCCGACCCGAAGACCACGAACGATACCGTGCGGCTGGTAGCGCGGGTGAAATTCACGGAGCAGACCGTTCACAACAAGTTGAAGGGCAACCTCGCGCAATTCGTCAGCCTCTTTGGCGGTGCGATCGGTGGCCCACAGGATGATTTCTATGCCACGCCAGATCAGGCGCTGTTCTTAGCCAACGGGGGCGTAGTGCGTGGTTGGCTCGCGCCGGCGGCTGGGAAGTTGACCGAGCGTTTAGTGAAGTTGGCCGATGCGAAGGCCGTGGCAGAGGAGCTTTATCTCGCGACACTTACGCGGCGGCCGAGCGAGGCCGAGTACGCCGAGGTGCAGAAACAACTCGCAGCGCGGCCGACAGAAAAGGCGGCAGTAGCGCAGGAACTCGCGTGGGCGCTGCTCGCGTCTGCGGAGTTCCGGTTCAATCATTGAAGTGGCAGAAAATCCGAAGTACACTGTAACGGACTCAGCAGGCAAAAGGGACAATCATGAATTGCAACTACGCGTGCGGCTCCTCGGAGCATAACATCCACCGTCGCCAATTCCTCGGCACACTCGCCGCCGGTACAGGCGCAGTGGTGGGCGGTCTCGGCCTGTTCGCGCAGCCGGCCTTCGCCGAGCAGATGGCGAAGCAGCAAAAGCGGATGCTCGTCATCAACATGCACGGCGGGCTCAGCCAGCTCGAGAGCTGGGACCCGAAGCCGGGTACGACCACCGGTGGGCCATTCCGCGCCATTCCCACCAGCGTGCCGGGCATTCATATCAGCGAGTTGCTGCCCTTCACCGCGAAACAGATGCACCACCTCGCGCTCGTCCGTGGCCTGAACACGAAGAACGACGACCACGGCAAGGGGACCTACATGATGCTCACCGGCCGGCGTCAGACGCCGGGGCAGAATTTCCCGCAGATCGGCGCAGTTGTTTCTAGGGCGCTGGACACCCCCACGCGTTCGTTGCCCGGCCACATCCTCATCACGCCTGGCGGGGGCGGCGGACGCAGCGCGGACTCCGCGTATCTCGGCCCGAAGTACGCGAGCATCGTCCTCGGCAACGGCAACCCGCCACAGAACACCACGCTACCCGGCGCCCTCACCCCCGCCGCAGCGATGCAGCAGGAAGAATTACGCCGGCTCGCCGACAACCGGTTCCTCTCGCGTCGTCGCACCGCGCAGACGGACGCCTACACGCAGAGCTACGAGGCCGCGCAGGAGCTGATACGCCAGCGCGAGGCCTTCGACCTCACGAAGGAGTCGGCGAAGGACCACGAACGCTACGGCACGCACGACTTCGGCCGGCATTGCCTGATGGCGCGGCGCCTCCTCGAGAAGGGCGTGACCTTCGTGCAGATCTCGCATTCGAACTACGACACGCACAACGAGAACTTCAACTTTCACTTCGAGCAACTCGGCGAGTTCGACCGCCCCTTCGCAACGTTGATCCAAGATCTCTACGACCGCGGCATGCTTGAAAACACGCTCGTCGTCGTCCTCTCCGAGTTCGGCCGCACGCCGAACATCAACCAGTACTACGGCCGCGACCACTGGGGCCGCGCTTGGAGCGTCTGCCTCGGCGGCTCCGGCATCGCGCGCGGCGCGGTCATCGGCAAGACCAACGATAAGGGCACCGAGGTGACCGAGCGCGAGGCCGACGCCGGCCATCTCTTCCACACCTATCTCAAGGCTCTCGGGCTGAACTCGAAGGGCCACTTCGATCTCGGCGGACGGCAGGTGCTGATGGCCGACCCCGCCTTCGCGCCGATCAAAGAATTGCTCGCCTAATCTGCGCCGCACTTTTATGGCGATAAAAGCCGATCCGAAGGCCGCGCACGTCGCGCAAGAGTTCGCCCACGACGCGCCGCTCATCACCTGCCGTTTCGATCCCACGGGCCGTTTCATCTTCGCCACCGCCGAGGACCGCTCGATTCTCCGCTGGGATCTCGCCAGCGGCCAGAAGACCGTCTTCACTGCGCACGATTCATGGGTCGGCGCCCTCGCCTTCACGAACGACGGCGCCACGCTCATCAGCGCCGGTTACGACGACCAGCTCATCTGGTGGTCTGCTACGGCTGAGAAACCCACGCCCATCCGCAAGGTAAAGGCCCACGCCGGCTGGATCCGCGCCCTCGCCGTCAGCAAGGACGGTAAGCTCCTCGCCAGCGGCGGCAACGACCGCGTGGTGAAACTCTGGAACCTCCCCGACGGCGCGCCCATCCGCGAATTCCCGGGCCATGATCGCGACGTCTACAGCCTCCTCTTCCATCCCTCCGGCCAGTTCCTCCTGAGCGGCGATCTGAAGGGCCAGGTCCACCAGTGGGAAGTGGCGAGCGGCAAGCTCACGCGCAAGTTCGAGGGCAAAGACCTCCACTCCTACAACGGCGGGCAAGGCGTGGACTTCGGCGGCGTCCGCAGCCTCGCCTTCACACCCGACCTCAAGCAACTCCTTGCCGCCGGCCTTCACAAAGCCTCCAACCCCCTCGGTGCCGTGCACGAGCCGATCGCCCTGCGCTTCGAGTGGGAGACCGGCAAGCTCGTGAAGACGCACGTGAGCGAGGACGTGAAGCAAGGCGTCCTCTGGCGCACCGTCATGCACCCGGAAGGCCCGCTCATCGGCTGTTCCGGCGGCGGCAACGGCGGCTTCCTCCTCTTCTGGGCGGCGGATGCCGAGAAGCCGTTCCACAAGTTCAGTCTCGGCAACACTGCGCGCGAAATGGACCTTCACCCCGACGGCATCCAGATTGCCACCGCGCACTACGACAAGAAGCTGCGCCTCACAAAGCTCTCGCCAAAACCGGCCGCGCCCACCGCCGCACCTGCGAAGAAGGGCTGAGTCGGAGCCGGCGGTGACTTCAGGCGAGGATTTCCTTCACCAGCTCGCCGTGGACGTCGGTCAGGCGCATGTCGCGCCCGCCAAAGCGGAAGGTCAACTTCGTGTGCTCGAGGCCGAGCAGGTGGAGCATCGTCGCGTGCAGATCGTGAATGGTCACGCGGTTCTCGACCACTTTGTAGCCGTACTCGTCGGTGGCGCCGTAAGTCATACCGCCCTTCACACCGCCGCCCGCCATCCAGATGCTGAAGCCGAACGGATTGTGGTCGCGGCCGTCGCTGCCCTGCGCGAAAGGGGTGCGACCAAACTCGCCGGCCCACACCACGAGCGTCTCCTTCAGCAGATCGCGCGTTTTTAAATCCTTCAACAGCGCGGCAATCGGCTGGTCCACCGCGCGCGCGTTGTCCTGGTGGCCGACCTTCAGCTTCCCGTGCTGGTCCCAACGGTCATGGCCGGTGTTGGGGCAGGTCAACTCGATGAAGCGCACGCCGCGCTCAATCATCCGGCGTGCGAGTAAACACTGCTGGCCGAAGGTGCGCGTGTGCTTGAACGAATGCTCGAGGCCATACGCCTGCTTCGTCGCGGCGCTCTCGCCCTTCAAGTCCATGAGCTCCGGCACCTCGGTCTGCATCCGGCCGGCGAGCTCGTAGTTCGCGATGGCGCTCTCGAGGGCATCGAGCTTGCCGAAGCGTTCGAGCACGCCGCGGTCCAGCTCGCGCATCAGCGCCAACTTTCGTTGCTGGGCCTCAGGCACCGCCTCGCCGGGCGTGATGTTCGCCACCGGCTGCGCGGTGGGTTTGAAGATGGAGCCTTGATAACTCGCGGGCAGAAAGCCGCTGTTGAAGTTGTCCAGACCGCCGGGCGGAATCAGACCGCCGTTTAGCACGACGAACCCTGGCAGGTTCTGGTTCTCGGTGCCGAGACCGTAGCCGACCCACGCGCCCATGCCCGGCCGCCCCTGCAGGCCGCTGCCGGTGTGCAGGAAATAATTCGCATTCGTGTGCTCGGAGAAGTTGCTCGCCATCGAGCGGATCACGCAGAGATCGTCCATGCAACCGGCCAGCTCGGGAAAGAGCTCGCTCACGGGCAGGCCGCTGCGACCGTGGTTCTGGAACTTCCACGGGCTGCCGAGCGTCGCGCCGTTACTCGCGAACTGCGTCGGCTCCATCTTCATCGCGAACGGCTTGCCGTGGTCCGCCTGCAGACGCGGCTTGGGATCGAACGTGTCCACCTGGCTCGGCCCGCCGTCCATGTAGAGGAAAATGACATTCTTGGCGCGCGCCTTGAAATGCGGCGGCCTCGCCGCGAGCGGGTTCGATGGCGCGGCCGCGGCCTTCTCAGCCATCAGCGCCAGCAGCGCGAGTCCACCGAAACCGTTCGCCGAGCGCATGAGCATCTCACGCCGACTCACCGGCGCTCGCTTAGAATTATTGCCGTAGGCACTCATTGTTCAGTTGATGTAGATGAACTCCTTCACATTGAAGAGCACGTGGCAAAGGTCGGCCCACAGGCTTTCATTCAACAGATTCACGGGCGCGGTTCCTTTCTCCGCTGCGTGTTGTTCCAAGAAGGCGATTGCCCGGTCTATCTCGATCCGGCTCGGCGGCCGGCCGAAAGCGGCGAGATACGCTTGCACCAGCAATGGCTCCGGCGACGTTTCGTTATGATTGCTGACCAACCGCTTCGCCCACAGCTGCGCCTGCGCTATTACAAACGGGTCGTTCATCAAGATGAGCGACTGCGCCGGCACGTTTGAGACGTTGCGGCGGCCGATGGTCGTGAAGGGAATCGGCGTGTCGAAGGCGAGCATCATCGGCGGGAGGAAGTTCCGACGCACGGCGGTGTAAATGCTGCGCCGTCCGTTGCCGTCGAGTGGACCGCTCGATGGCCTGCCGCGCCCCTCCATGAACGCCGTGAGATGCACCGGCACCGGTGGGCCGCCGGGCTTCGGATCCAGCCGGCCCGACACGCTGAGGATTGCATCGCGAATCGCCTCGGACTCGAGTCGGTGCACATTCGCACGGTGCAGGAGGATGTTCTGCGGATCGAGTTGCTCGGCGCGCGCATCAGCCGGTCGGCTTTCCATCTGCCACGCACGTGACAGAAGGATTTCGCGCATCAGCTTCTTCAGCGACCAGCCGTGCTCGCGCGCGAATCGATCCGCGAGGAAATCCAGCAGCTCAGGGTGTGACGGTTTTTCGCCGAGCACGCCGAAGTTGTCCGTCGTCGCCACCAACCCACGCCCGAAGAGATGATGCCAGACGCGGTTGACGATGACGCGCGAGGTGAGTGGATTCGCAGTATCGACAATTTGGCCGGCCAGCTCGAGCCGGCCGCTGCCATAACCATAATCCGGCGTGCGTCCGCCGCCGATGGCCTCCAGCAACCGGCGCGGCGCGCGTTCGCCAGGATTTTTCGGCGTGCCACGGATGAGCACATGTTCATCTACGCCATTACCCTCGAACATCACCGGCGCGGTGGCCGACTCGAACTTGATCTGCGCAACAAGGGCGGCCCGCGGCGAGACCAGCGGCGCAGCAGCCGCAAGAAACGCCTTCTGCTGTTCTGGGCTAAGCAACAACTCGCGCCGGCGCACGAGGAAATCCGCCAACTCACTCAGAGCAGCAGGCTGCTTTCCAGTCGCGAGCGAACCATCCGCCATCGCCGACGCAGCGCGCTTGAGCTGCGCATGGAGCGCCTCCGCCATCGCAGCCGGAGTGGTTGCACCGCGAATCGCCTCAACAACGAACGGATTGGATGGAATCGATGTCCGCGGATCGCCATTCAACTCAGCGACCTGCGCGACAGCCAACTCGCCTTCCTTCGGCGTGAATTCGACGTGCGCGCGGTGACCTTTGTAAGGAACAAGGTCGTGCCGGAGCCACTGCCATTCGTCCGCCTTGCCGTTCCATTCAAGCAGTACCCTGCCGTGCAACGGACCCTGCACGATGAGGTGCGAATCCACCACCGCGTAGGCGCGACCGGCACCGCGAACGAGATACCAGAGCGCGCCGGTCTGCAGCGTGACCTTCGGCGTGCGCAGCGTGCGACCGGAGCGATCCCATTTGCCGAGCCCACTGCTGTCGCGTTCGGTGGCAGGGCTCGTCTTCAAGCCTCGCCACGCCGGATCAAGAACCGCCGCATCACGCGTAAGAATGCCACGGATTGGCTGCGCGCCATCCGTGCCGAGCAGCGGCTCACCTGCGCGGAGTGGAGCAAGCCCGAACGCGTAGCCATCGCTGAACCACTGCTCGGGACGCGGGGCAGCGTAATCGACCACCATTTGCGCCACAGCTGGCGCGGCTAGTTTCGCCTGTTGATCGAGGAAGGCCTGCCGTTTGGCTGTAAAATCTGCCGGCGCGGTCAAGAGTTCTGCGACTGCATGAAGCGGATGCCGTGGATTTCCACGCGCGGCTTTCATCTCGTCGCCCCACGGCCCTTCATTCGCAATCAAGGTGACCGGCGTCGGCAACGCGGTCATCAATTCGGAAGCGATACCCTTGAGCAACTTCGGTGCAGCCTCGTGGCGCTGCGCATCGAGTTGCTCGGCGACTTGGCGGTTGTGCGTGAGCGTCTCGAACGACGCCTGCCGGTAACCGGCACTGAGCAGAAAACCGTTGAGCGCGTAGTAATCCTTCGTCGTAATCGCGTCGAACTTGTGGTCGTGACAACGCGCGCAGGCGACGGTGAGACCGAGAAATGTTTTCGACATCACATCGAGGCGGTTGTCGAGCCGTTCGACCTCGTCCTGCCGGATGTCGACGGGCGAATGCACTTCCTCGCCGAGAAACCAAAATCCCGTGCCGAGAATCGATTCATTGCCGCCGGTGACGGGGTTCAGCCGTGGCGTTTTGAGCAGGTCACCAGCGAGATGCTCGGTCACGAAGCGGTCGTACGGCACGTCGGCGTTGAAGGCGCGCACAAGGTAATCGCGATACTGCCACGCATTCGGAATGATTGGTTCGAACTCGTGCCCTCGCGTCTCCGCGTAGCGCACAAGGTCCATCCAGTGCCGTGCCCAACGCTCGCCGAAATGGGGAGAGGCAAGCAGCCGGTCCACTACCTTCGCGAAGGCATCGGGCGACGTATCGCGCATGAAGGACTCAAACTCCTCCGGCCTCGGCGGCAGACCAGTGATTGCGAAACTGGCGCGGCGGAGCAATGCGGATTTCTCAGCAGCAACCGCCGGCTTGAGTGAATTCGCCTCGAGCCGCGCGAGGATGAAACGGTCGAGAGGGCCCGCCGACCACGTGGTGTCCTTCACCGCCGGAATAGAAACACGCTTCACCGGTTCCCAGCACCAGTGCTCCGCACGGCGTTTCTGCAAATCGAAAGCCTCCGCCTTGACCGCGGTCGACCCTTTTTCCTCCGGCCAAGGCACACTGAAACGAACCCACTCCGTGAGCGCGGCGATTTCGGCGGAGGCAAGCTTCGCCTTTGGCGGCATCTGCAAGTCCACATCCTCATAGCTCACGGCGCGGATGAGTCGGCTCTTCTCCGGCGCTCCGGTGACGAAGGCTGGGCCGTTGTCGCCGCCTTTCAGTAACGCGGCGCGGCTGTCGAGGCGCAGGCCGCCTTTCTGCTTCTTTTCGCTATGACACTCGTAACAGCGCTCGGCGAGAATCGGACGAATCTTCTTCTCAAAGAACTCGGCGTGCGCGACTGATGGCTCGACAGCGTGCAAAGAAACAGCCTGGCTGAGGGTCAATAGGAAGAGGCTGATACGAGAGGCGCTCATATAAATATAACCTGGTTAAGGATTCCGCATCGAGGCTCCTAAAACAAGCTTCGACTAGGCGAGAATCTTCTTCACCACATTGCCGAAAACATCCGTCAGCCGGTAGTCGCGGCCCGCGTGGCGATAGGTCAGGCG
>CAMDJP010000004.1 GCA_945900775.1 Akkermansia muciniphila
CGAGTTGGCGAGTTGGCGAGTTGGCGAGTTGGCGAGTTGGCGAGTTGGCGAGTTGGCGAGTTGGCGAGTTGGCGAGTTGGCGAGTTGGCGAGTTGGCGAGTTGGCGAGTTGGCGAGTTGGCGAGTTGGCGAGTTGGCGTGGCTTGGACGAGGGGTAATCATTCTTTCTTCGCGCGCAAGTCCACACACACCAGCGTGTCACGGCTGCGGGCGAAGAAGAGGCCATCGGCGAGCGCGGGATGGGCGCGGGTGTTAAAAGGAAGAATCTGTGCGCGGCCGGTCTCGCGGTAACCTTCTGGTGCAGCAGCGGCGCGGACGAGTTCGCCGCGTTCGGTGAGGATGAGCAATTGATCACCGGCGCGCGTCACGATGCCGGCCTTGAAGCCATCGCGGCTCCAGCGAAGTTTCCCTGTCTTCAATTCCACGCAGCGCAGCACGCAACCTTCCTCTTGCCTGCCGTCGAAGCCGTAGAGGAAACCGTCGCGGTGTACGCTCGTGGCGTAGTGGTTCGAGAGCACGGCATCTTCACTCCAGATTTTCACGAGGCCGTTTGGTCCGGCGCGCAATGTCGTCGCGCCCGCGCCATAGCTTGCTGAGAGGAAGATGTGGTCGCCGATGACGAGCGGCAGCGCAGCGGTGACGGAGGCGTTGATGGAGGGACGGAATGGATGTTCGAGCGCAACCTTGCCGGTGGCCGGTTCCAAAACGTGCAACCCGCTGCGCGTGAGGCAAAAAAGCTGGCGACGACCGTTGAAGTTTGCAGCGACGGGTGAGGAGTAACTGGCTTCGGCCTCGACCGACTTCCAGCGGAGTTTGCCTGTGGCGACGTCGAATGCGACGATGCCCGCGCCCTCTGCGCCACCGAGGATGAGCAGGACGTTTCCGTCTTCGACAAGAGGCGAGCAGGCGCGACCGAAGAATCCTTTGCCACTTTTGAGTTCGCGCGCGGTATCCACGTTCCAGAGCAATCTGCCGGTGGCGAGGTCGAGACAATGAAGCATCCCTTCGGCACCGAAGACGAAGGCGCGTTCGCCGGCGATGGTGGGAGTGGCGCGCGGACCGGTGTCGAAGTTGAAGTCGTCGGTGTAGGTCGCTGCGTATTCGAAGCGCCAGAGTCGTTTGCCCGACTTCGCATCGAGGCAGTCAACCGTCTCACGGTCGCCGAGGCGGTGATGGAGGATGAGTCTGCCGCCTGCGACAACAGGACCGCCGAAGCCGAGGCCGACCTTCTGTTGCCACAGGATGGCCGGTCCTGCCGCCGGCCATTGCGCCACAAGGTTCGTCTCGATGGATGCGCCGTCACGGGTGGGGCCCAGGAGTTGCGGCCAGTCGGCGGCGTGGACGCCGAAGGTCATGAGGAGGAAAGCAGCGGTGGCGGCGATAGCGATAATCCACCAAAACCAGTGGATGCCGCGCGGTTTGAGATGCGTGGCGCGACTGGCTGCACCTTCGCCGCCGAACTCCTCGCGGACATATGCGTCGTAGTCGAACTCGGTGTCGGGGAGGTCGAGGCGCTGGGCGGAAGCGCGGTCATTCCAGGCGGTCCGCTCGTCGGCGCCGCACTTGGGGCAGGCGCGTGCGTCGCGCGGGATGTCCGCGTCGCAGTGAGGGCAGTTTTCCAGGAGCTTTTTCAAATCGGATGTCAGCTGCGAGTCTCAGAGGAGACTAGGGCGAAATTCGAAATTTGAAATTGAAAACTTGGTCGTGCCGGAAGTTTAGCCCATCCCGGCGTATTCCTCGTCAGTGATGAGGTCGAGGCCCATCACGAGGTAATCGTGGGTGAGAGCCTGCATGTCCTTCACATAGTCGGGCAGACAGAAGAGCTGGCTGAAGCCGAGCAGGCTGAACATCCTGATGGCGTTCTCCTGCTTGGCGATGAACTCGGCCTCGATTTTCTTCAGTCCGCTCTGGCGGGCGATATCAATCAACTCGACGATGAGCAGCCGCGCGAGGCCGAGACCGCGGTGGGCGGGGTGGACGTGAACACTCACACGGCCGATATGGCGCTTCCAGCCGCCGTGCTGCTGGTGGAGCGTGGCGATGCCGACCACGTCGTCGCCGAGGAAGGCGAGCAGCGGTAGGTTGCGCCCGTAATCAATCGACTGGCACCACTCGTGGATGACCTTCAACTCGGTCACGCGGTGCTTGATGAGCATCAACTCGGGCGCGGGCAGGTTGAGGAAGAAACGGTGGAGCGCTTTTTCGTCGGCGACCCCGAGCGGACGCACGTGGCAGGTCCGACCGTTCTTCAGCGGGAATTCCCGCCCGTAATTTTCGATGGCGACCTCGAGTGACATAGGCTTTCTCCGTTCGGTTAGGGTTGTCCGTACCGTTCAGTGCAATCGCTGGGACGTAGGTTCGCCGGAGACGCCTTGGCTGGCCCCATCCACAATCTGGTCGAGCGACAATGGATCGACGCTCCAGCGCGCGGCGAGCAGCGGCAGGCGGTCGACGTTGCTGCGGCCTTCGTGGGGCGGGAATCCCGTTGGCTCTTCGCCATACTCGTTACAGCGCATCCCGACGGTCCGTTCAGCCGCGGTCAGGACTCCTTGGTTCCAGAGGGTCTTCTGCGCCCAGGCGTACGCGCGGATGACGCGGCCGTCCTCGACCATCGCCCACGCATGGTGATCGACCGGCGGATGACAGCTGAAGAACTGTACATGGCCGAGTTGCTGGCTGAGATGGCGCAGGAGGTGAAAGCACTCGTCCACATCGTCCGCCGGGTCAGGCAAATCAGCGCCGAAGACGAGAATCCATTTCTGGACCGGCGGCGTGATGAACAATCGGTGTTCGCGCGCCTCGGCCAATCCTTCCTCGAGCGAGCAACGGCGCGGGTTGCGCAGCTGTAGCGCGGCGAGAACGGCGGGCAGATTAACGGTGCGGATGGCAATCCAGCGCGCGGGGCCGTGCAGCAAGGCATGGGCGGCGTGGTGGTGGTGGACGACTTTGGGTTCGGGGCGGGGCGGGGAAGGGAGCGTCGTGGCATGGCGCTGTTTCTTGATGAGCCAGAGGAAAGCCAGTGCTACGAGGAGAATGGTGAGGAACAACCCCAGCATCACGTAGACGAAAAGATCCGGGCCTTGGAAAACGGGAGGGAACCCAGCGGCGCCTGCGGCAGCGTCGGCAGATGGCGTGTGCCGTAGGGGGTTCATCCAAGCAAAACTTACTCAGCTCATCCGATTTGTTCAAACGAAAAGAAGGCGCGGTTCTCGTTCGATGTCCCCGTCATGAAACTGACAAGACCTCCATCCCCGCGCACCTCGCGTCGCCACTTTTTCAGCGCCGCCGCCGCTGAACAATTCTCAATTCTCCCTCACTGCAGAAATGTGATGGGGACGTTTTGTTTTGTTGTCGCAAGGGACGGTTGCTCTGGCATTATCCGCGGCATGAATCGTATCTTTGCCGCGCTAGTTTTTGTCTGCACCCTCGGCCTGCTTTCCGCCGCGCCTTTCGAGTTGAAGGAGGGCGACCGCGTCATCTTCCTCGGCGACACGCTCATCGAGCGCGAGCAACATCACGGGTGGATTGAGCTAATGCTCACCACGCGCTTCCCGGACCGCAACGTCACCTTCCGCAATCTCGGCTGGAGCGCGGACCTGCCGGATGGCGCATCGCGCCTTGGACTTTCGCTTGGGCAGGCGGGCAACGAGCCAGCCGGTGAGACGTGGAAGCTCCTGCAGAAGCAGATTGAGGAGACGAAGCCGACGGTGGCCTTCATCGGCTACGGGATGGCGGCGTCCTTCGCGGGCGAGGCGGGGTTGCCGAAGTTCAAGGAGGATTATAACCGGCTGCTGGATGCGATTGAGAAGCTTTCGCCCGGTTGCCGGCTGGTGTTGCTGGGTCCGGTCCAGCATCAGTGGCTTCCGGAACCGCTGCCCGCGCCAGCCGCGCACAACGCTCAGCTCCGGAATTATTCCGACGCCATCCTGGAGATCGCCGGCGCCAGGAAGAGTTCGTTTGTGTCATTGCTCGACGCCTTCAAGGAACAACCCGGCGCATCGGCCGAATCGCGCCGCTGGACGGACAACGGCATTCACCTCACCGAAAAGGGGTATCAGGACGCGACCTCACATATTCAGAGCAAGCTTGGATTGGGTGCCGCTCAGCCTTGGCAGAATGCCCTTGGTGCTGGTCTGTTGCGCCAGGTCATCCTCCGCAAGAACGAGTTCTTCTTCCACCGCTCGCGCCCCGCGAACATGGCTTACATCTTCGGCTTCCGGAAACGTGAGCAGGGCAAGAACGCCGTCGAGATGCCGAAGTTTGACCCGCTCATCGAGGTGGAGGAAAAGAAAATCCGCGAGCTGTGCAAGCACCTCAACAACGCGAGCTTCAAGCCCGGCCCCGAACTCCAGCCCGCCGCGCTCCTCGGCAAAGCCGCCGCCGCCAAACACACGCCGCAGCCGACGCCTGAGTTCACCGTGGCAGAAGGTCTTGAGATCACGCTCTGGGCCGAGAACCCGCACCTTGCCAAGCCCATCCAAATCAACTTCGACGCGCAGGGCCGCCTCTGGGTCGCCAGCAGCGAGGTCTATCCGCAAATCGAACCCGGTCAGGCCGCGCACGATAAAATTGTGATCCTCGAAGACACGAAGGGCGCGGGCAAAGCCGACAAGGCCACTGTCTTCGCCGACGGCCTGCTTATCCCCACGGGTCTCGCGCCCGGCGATGGCGGCGTGTATGTCGCGCAGAGCACCGAGCTGCTGCACTTGAAGGATACCAACGGCGACGGCAAGGCCGACGTGCGCCGCGTCGTCCTCTCCAGCTTTGGCACCGAGGACACGCACCACAATCTACACACGCTGCGGTGGGGACCGGACGGTCGCCTCTGGATGAGTCAGTCCATCTACACCCGCAGCGAGGTCGAGACACCCCATGGCGTCGTGCGCCTGCGCTCGGGTGGCGTCTTTCGCTTCGAGCCGGCGGCGCAAAAACTGGAAGTCGTCTTCAAAGGTTGGGTGAACAGTTGGGGTCACCAGTTCGATGAGTTTGGCCAGAGCTTCATGACCGACGGCGCGGGCGGCGGCGGCATCAACTGGGGTCTCCCCGGTGGCATGTATGTGACTTACGCGCGCGGGCGCCGGATCCTCCCGAGCGTCAGCCCCGGCGGCTACCCGAAGTTCGCCAGCCTCGAAATCATCCGCAGCCAGCACTTCCCCGCCGACTGGCAGGGCCGCATGGTGACCTGCGACTTCCGCGCGAACCGCGTGACGAGTTTCAGCATCACCGAGCAGGGCGCGGCCTATGTCACGAAGCAGGAGACCGACATCTGCCGCACCTCGAACAACACCTTCCGGCCGATTGACGTGAAGCTCGGGCCGGATGGCGCGCTCTACATCGCCGACTGGAGCAACCCGATCATCCAGCACGGCGAGGTGGACTTCCGCGACCCGCGTCGCGACCGCGAGCACGGGCGCATCTGGCGCGTGGCAGTGAAGGGTAAAGCCAGTTTGAAGAACCCCTCACTCGCCAAAGCCAGCACGGGCGCGTTGCTCAACGAACTTCTTTCGCCCAATCAATTCAACTCTTCGCAAGCCACCCGTCTGCTCGTGGAAAAAGACTCCGCCGCCGTCGCGCCTGAGCTAAAGACGTGGACTGCGAAACTCAAGACCGAGAAGGAACAACTCGCCGCGCTCTGGATTCATCAGTCCTTGAACATCCCCGCGCCGGAACTGCTCACCAAACTGCTCGTCGCTCAAGACGGCCGCATCCGTGCTGCAGCGGTGCGCGCTTTGAGCTTCGCCACCACCGCGCCCGCAAAGCCGGTGCTGGTCGCAGATCCCAATGGCACCTCCAGCGCCTATCTCGCGGATGCTGGCGCTAGTTTCCCCGAGAGCGACACCGTCACGCACCTCGCCAAGCTCGTCACCGACCCGCACCCGCGCGTCCGCATGGAGGCCGTGCGCGCGCTGGCGAAATTCCCGTCCGCCAAGTCCACCGAGCTGGTGCTCTCCGCGGTGAACAGCATCGGAGCCGACTCGTTCCTCGACTACGCCGTCTGGCTCTCCATCAACGAACTCGGGCAGCCCTTCCTTGCCGCCCTGGAATCCGGCGCGTGGGTGCCCGATTCACCCGCCAAGCAGCAGCAATTGGAGTTCGCCATGAAATCCATCGAGCCTGCGCTGGCGAGTGGATTCCTCACCAAAACGCTCGCAGGCAAACCGCTGGCCAAGGACGGCTCCGGTCCGTGGATTGAACTGATCGGCACCGCCGGCGGTTCCGACGAAATCAACCGCCTCTGGGAGCAAGTCGTGAAGCGCGACTTCACCGATGCCGCCCTCAACCGCGCGCTCAACGCTCTCTCTCGCGCCGCTCGCCTCCGCAATGTGAAGCCCGCCGGCGACGCCTCGCGCGGGCTCGCGTTGCTCTCCGACGCGGACCTCGCTACGCGCGTCGCGGCCATCAACCTCATGGGCGCTTGGAAAAACCCTGGTGCAGTGTTCCCCGAGATGGTGAAACTCGCCGGCACCGAGAACATGCCTGCCGAAGTCCGCACCGCCAGTTTCGCTGCGTTCCGCGAAATGGGCGCGATTCCGCCCGTGCTGGGCGCGCTGCAAGCGCTCGCTACGAAGACGTCACCCGCATCCGTCCGTCGCGCCGCCGCCGTCACGCTCGCGTCGCTCCAGCCCACGAAGTTCGCAGACCTTGTGCTTGACGAACTCGCCGAGACGAAGACCGACGCGGAAGCGCTCGACCTTTGGCGCGGCGTGCTCACCGCCAAAGGCGCGGCGAAGCAGTTCGGCGAAAAAATCAGCAGCCGGACCACGCTGCCCCTGCACGTCTCCACTGCCGGTTTGCGCGCCGCCCGCGAAGCCGCTCAGCCGGATGCCACACTAGTCGCATCGCTCACCAAGCTCGCGAACATCACCACACTTTCCCCCGACAAACTCACGCCCGCGAAGCTGAAGGAGCTCGCCGACTTCGCAGTGAAATCTGGCGACCCCATGCGCGGTGAGCGCGTGTATCGGCGCGCGGAACTCGGTTGCGTTCTCTGCCACAGCATCGGTGGCGTGGGCGGTAAAGTTGGCCCGGACATGACCAGCCTCGGCGCTGCGGCCCCGGCGGATTACCTCGTCGAGTCACTGCTGCTACCCAACGCGAAAATCAAGGAAGGCTTCTACGGCATCAACATCGAGACCAAGGACGATCTGGAATACAGCGGCATTCTCGTGCGTGAATCGGGACAGGAACTCATCCTGCGAAACGCGCAGAACCAGGAAGTCAGCGTGGCGAAGTCGAACCTCCGTAAGCGCTCCAACTCCACGCAATCACTCATGCCCACCGGCTTGCTCGACACCGTGAGCGAGTCCGACCGCAACGATCTCGTTGCCTTTCTCACCCGCCTCGGCAAGCCCGGCGATTACGATGCCAGCAAGGGCGGCGTGGCCCGCGTCTGGCGCGTGCTACCCGTGACACACCGGATGGACCAGGGCGGCTGGGACAAAATCACGAAGGGCGACTTCGCCGCCAAATGGACTGCGATGGAAAGCGGCATCGGCGAACACACCTGGCGTTCCGCGAACTCGCTGGTGAGCGGCGCACTCGCGAAGCCCGACTTCGCCCCCAACAACATCCTCGGAAACGTGACGCTTACCGGCGTCTTTGTCGCGACGACGTTCACATTGTCCAAGACAGGCGGCGTGACATTGAGCGTCGAGGGCGTCAACACCACCGATGCTTGGTTGAACGGAAACAAGGCGAAGGTGAACTCACCCGGTCCGAAAGGAGCGTTGGAATTGACCAGCCAACTCCCCGCCGGTACGCACACCCTCCTTCTCCGCCTCGACGCCGCGAAGTTGCCCGAGCAAATCAAGGTGAAGTCCGCAGACGTGAACTGGAGCTTGAACTAGAGCGACGAAATACAAGCTTTCACCGCGCCGCTGGCCAACCCAGCGGCGCTTTTTATTTCACGACCATTGAACTGAACGGCGCGACGTAGGCCTGGAGATAGACCAGCAAGCCGACGAGCGAGGCCAGCACGAGGCTGTGGAGGAAGACGTAGCGGAGGATTTCTCCCTCGTGTCCGTACCAGCCGGTGGCGGTACTCGCCACCACGATGCTCTGGGCGTCCACCATTTTGCCCATCACACCGCCGGAGCTGTTCGCTGCGCCCATCAGCACGGGACTGATGCCGGTTTGTTCGGCAGTAATTTTCTGAAGGCTGCCGAAGAGGACGTTGCTCGCGGTGTCGCTCCCCGTCAGTGCCACGCCAAGCCAGCCGAGCATGGTCCCGAAGAACGGATAGAACGTGCCGGTCTGCGCGAGCGCGAGACCGAGCGTGGCGTCCGTGCCGGCGTACTTCGTGACAAACCCAAGCGCGAGCATCGCGGCGATGGTGAGGAGCGAGTGGCGTACGAGCCAGAACGTCTTGCGGAAGGTGTCGAGCAACTCGCGTATCGAGAAACCCATCGTCAGCCCTGCGACGATTCCCGCAAGCAGGATGCCGGTGCCGGTGGCCGAGAGCCAGTTGAACGCAAAGATCGCCTTCTCCGGCGCCGCACCGGTCGGTGCCACGGGCGGCATTCTTTGGATCAACTGGTGCAAACCGGGAACGGCGAATTCCAGTCGCGAAACTCCGTCGAGCCAGCCCTTTGTCTGCGGCAGTCCCCAGAGGAAGATGAACGCGCTCAGGATTATCCATGGCTGCCACGCGCTCCAGACGGCCGCGCGTGAGTGACGGCGCACGGTGGGGAGGGCGTCTGCGGTCTTGTCGAGCTGCCAGCGGTCTTTAGGTTGCCAGTAGCGCAGCAGTAGGACGGTCGCCGAGATGGAGCAGACTGCGGAGATGTTGTCCACGAGCCACGGCCCGTGGAAGTTCGAGATGAGGAATTGCGGCACAGCGAAGGCCAGTCCGGCCGTTAGTGCCGCCGGCCAGATGCCGAGCATCCCCCGCCAGCCAGCGAACGCCGCCACCACCCAGAACGGGACGAGTAGAGAGAAGAACGGCAGCTGTCGTCCGACCATCGCGGAGAGTTGGAGTACGTCCATGCCAGTCACCTCCGCAAGCGTGGTGATCGGGATGCCGAGCGAGCCGAAGGCCACCGGCGCGGTGTTGGCGATGAGCGCGAGCCCGGAGGCTTGGAGCGGCTTGAAGCCGAGCTGAATGAGAATCGCACCGGTGATGGCCACCGGCACGCCGAACCCAGCCACTCCCTCGATGAACGCGCCGAACGAGAAGGCGATGAGAATGACTTGGATACGCGGGTCGGGCGCAATGCCGGCGAGGCTGTCACGCAGCACCTCGAAGTGGCCGCGCCGCACCGTGAGTTGGTAGACGAACATCACGCTCAGGACAATCCAGCCGATGGGGAAGAGACCATAAATTGCGCCGTAGGCGGTCGTCGCCGCAGCCATCCCGATCGGCATCGTGTACACGCCGACCGCCACGGCCAGTGCCACGCCGAGGGCGAGCAGCGCGGCGAGGTGAATGCGGATGCCGCCGAACGCAATCGAGCCGAGTAGGACGACGATGGGAATGGCCGCCACGAGCGTGGAGAGTAGGGCGTTGCCGATCGGATCGTAATTCTGGAGCCAGGTCATGGTGGTCAAAGAATCGCGTCGGTCAACCACGCGAGGTAACGGCGATTGCCGCCGGCGAGGGCGAGCACAATGAACTCGGGCGTGTCGTACGGATGATTGGCCAGCACGCACCGTTCGAGCGCGGCCAGTCGTGCGCGCGAAGTCTTGAACACGATGAGCAGCTCGGTGCTCTTTTCAATCCGGCCTTGCCACCAGTAATGCGACTCGATTTTTGGGATGAGATTCGCGCAGGCAACGAGCTTGGTAGTGAGCGCTGCGCGGGCGACCTTGCGCGCGGTTTTCAGGTCCGGCGCAGTGACGAGCACCACGGCATGGCGCACGGCGGAGGGCATCGGGCTTAATGGGTCTCCATCGTCTCCGGCTTCGGCTCCGGCAGGAACTGGGTCAAAACCGTACCCATAAGCGCATAGGCACCCGCTACGCACGCAGCGACGAGCGCCACTCGCGCTGGATCAGGGGTCGGGGAAGCAGAGAGCGTCAACGTAATCCACGCGGCCGCAGTTCCGAGCACGCGCCCTCCGATATTCGCTGCGAAGCTTTCTCCTGTGCCGCGCAAATGCACGGGAAAAACCAACGGGATATAGTTTCCCCAGAAACTGAATTGCGCGACCGTCAGCACGCCTGCCACGAAGATGCCAGCCTTGATCATACCGAGGCTGTCGGCATTGCCGAGCTGACCCGAAATCCACCAAAACAGCAGTGGCACAAAGATGAGCGATGGAATCTGAAACACCCGAAACAAAGTTCGACGACTCACGATTACGACTGCGAGCACGGCCAAAATAAATCGACCTACCAACCCGCCGATTTCCTGCCAGAGCGTGACGCCCGCGACGGTCTGGTCGCTGGCGTTGCCGGCTGCCTGCCGCATTTCGCGTTGGGCCACAGGATCGGGTTTCTTCGCCGCCTTTGCCGCTGCCATAGCCGCCGTTCCGCTTTCTTTGGCAATCGCCCGCACTGCGACGTGACCGGCCTCCACCGGCGTGCCGATGCGCTGTGCCCCAATGATCTGGGGCAGTTGCTGAATCGCTCCAAACGCAATGCCGTAGCTCGCCGCAAAAATGAGCGTCGTAATCATCGTCGTTTTACGAAGCTCCGGCGAAAAAAGTGCTGCGATGCTCGGTCGTTTCAAAGTCCCTTCCTCACGCTTTTTCTTCCAAGCAGGCGACTCCGGGAGGAACGGTCGGATGAGCAACAGCGGTAGCGCAGGAATCACTCCAGAAACCAGCGTGTAGCGCCACGCCTCGTGACCGCCCGCGATGGCCGGCAGCGCCAACGCCCAATTCGCCGCGAGGATATTCGCCCCCGCCACCAACAGACCGCCCAGCGACGAGCACGCCTGGGTGTACCCTAAAACTTTTTCTCGCTGCTCCGGATTCGTAAAGATTTCTGCGAGCCACGCCACCGCCGCGACGAACTCGACGCAAACGCCGATGAACACGAGGCAGCGGAAGAAGAGCAACTGCGGCAATGTCGTGGCAAATCCCGCCGCGCAGGCCGCAAACGCGTAGAGCAAAATTGAAAAGGTCAGCACGCGTCGGCGTCCTAGCAGGTCGGTAAGGTAGCCGCCGAGTAGTCCGAAGACCCCGCCAGCCAGCGCAGGCACGAAAAATAGCATACGCGCCCAGCTGACATACATTTCACCGCCAGGCGACCACAGCGACACTGCCTTGGCGCGCTCCATTCCGCCTGTGACCAACGCCTCCACTAGCGGCGCACTAAGCGCCGCCATCGCTGGCTTGATGATGAGCGGCAGCATCAGCAGCTCGTAGATGTCGAACGCGAACCCGATTGAGGCGATGATGCAGATAAGCCACTGGGTCCTGGTCAACGGCGACTTACTGGGGCCAGAATTCATCCGCGGACTGTGTCGAACGGGAGTCGAAGATTCAATGCTGAATTCCTCCGCTGGCACGAGGCTCGACAGCGCGTCGCGAGCGACTTACGGTGCCGACGTCCGAACTATTAATCGACCATGAACCAGATTGACCTCAATGGAAGAGTGGCTGTTGTGACTGGCGGTGCGCGCGGCATCGGCTACGCCATCGCGCAGCGGTTGATGGTTTCGGGGGCTAGGGTTTCACTCTGGGATCGCGATGCTACCGCGCTGACCGAGGCCGCCAAGAGCCTCGCCGCGGCGGGAGAGGTGGCAACCGAGACGGTGGACCTCACGGACCCCGCGGCCGTCGAAGCCGCGGCGCATTCGACCGCGCGTCGATTCGGGCGCATTGACATCCTGATTAACAACGCGGGCATCGCCGGCGTGAATAAGAAGACGTGGGAGTTAACCCCCGACGAGTGGCGCATCGTCGTGGAGGTGGATTTGAACGCCGTCTTCTACTGCTGTCGCGCGGTGGTGCCGTTTATGTTGAAGACTGGTTACGGGCGCATCGTGAATACGGCCAGCATCGCCGGCAAGGAGGGTAACCCGAACGCGTCGCACTACAGCGCCGCCAAGGCGGGCGTGATCGGCCTCACCAAGTCACTTGGCAAGGAACTTGCGCAGACCGGTATCCTCGTCAACTGCTTCACCCCAGCGGTAATCCAGACGGACATACTCAAGCAGGTCACGCAGCAGCACATCGACTACATGCTCTCGAAAATCCCAATGGGCCGTTTCGGGCAGGTGAACGAGGCCGCGGCGCTCGTCGCGTGGCTCAGCTCGGAGGATTGCTCGTTCAGCACGGGCGCCGTCTTTGACCTCTCCGGCGGTCGCGCGACCTATTGACGCATTGGTTTCGAGAAACCCTTTTTAATCATGGACCGAATAGCCGCCACCGAACAGATTCGCGCCGCCTGCAAAACCATCTCCACCGAGATGATGAAAATCCATCCAGCCGTCCCTGGCCTCGCCGACAAGGAGACACAGGACGAAATTTACAAGACGCTCTTCGAATTGACGAAGCAGGTGGAAGTAATCAAGAAGCGGCTCGCCCGGCTCGAGAAAAGCGATGATGCACCGCTGACTTGAGCCGCCGACTTGTGGCTTGACGCGTTTGGTGACCCGGAGGAATGTGCGCACCCTTATGCGCTATCCATTCCTTGCCACCCTCTCATTATTCGCCGCGGCATCTCTCCTTTCGGGGGCGGAACTGGAATCCAAACCGGCGGCTTCTTACTTCGAGTTCAAGGTGCTCAAAGCGCCGCAGCCGGCGGGCTTGCAATTGAAGAAGGGCGATCGCTTGGCGATTATCGGTGATTCCATCACTGAACAGAAGATGTACTCCCGCGTGATGGAGACCTACCTGACCGTCTGCGTGCCGGAGCTGGAGGTTACCGCGCGCCAGTACGGCTGGGGGGGCGAGACGGCGTCAGGTTTCCTCAACCGCATGACGAATGATTGCATCCGCTTCAAGCCGACCATCGCCACGACCTGCTACGGAATGAACGATCACGGCTATCGTCCGTACGAAGCGGCCATCGGCGATCGGTACCGCAAATTTTCCACGGCTATCGTGCAGGGGTTCAAAGCCAACGGCGTACGTGTCATTCAAGGTTCGCCCGGTTGCGTCGGCACGAAGAATCAACCCGGTTGGGACGCCGCGGGTGTGAAGGCGAAGAATCTAAATCTTGCTGAGTTGCGCAACATCGGCATCGGCATCGCGCAAACCGAGCAGGTTGGCTTTGCAGACGTGTTCTGGCCGATGCTCAAGGCCGGTTTTGATGGCCGTCAAAAATACGCCACCAACTACAACATCGCTGGAGGCGACGGCGTGCATCCCGGTTGGGCTGGTAGCTTCACGATGGCTTATGCCTTTCTAAAATCATTTGGGCTAGACGGCGACATCGGCACCATCACCGTTGATTTGCACGCAGGCAAAACGACCGCCAGCAAAGGGCACGAGGTGATCTCAGCGAGGGTCGGCGAAGTGCAGGTCAAGAGCAGTAGGTACCCCTTCTGCGCTACGGGCGATGTGACGAAGGACAACAATATCCGCTCGGCGATGACGTTGATTCCCTTCAATGAGGAATTAAACCGCCTCACGCTCATCGCCAAAGGAGGCACGGCCAAGAGCTACAAAGTCACTTGGGGCGTCGCTTCGAAGTCTTACACGGCCGAACAACTCGCCAAGGGCGTAAACCTCGCCGATGAATTTCAGGTGAACCCGTTCAGCGACGCTTTCGCCAAGGTGGACGCTGCCGTCATCGCCAAGCAGCAGTACGAGACCAAACAAATCAAGCAACTCTTCCGCAGTCCGGAAGCGAAGACGGACATGGCGGGCGTGGTGGCAAAAACTGAGGCCGAGCGCGCCCCGCTCGCCGCCGCCATCAAGGCCGCTTTCGTGCCGGTGACGCACACGATCCAGATCAGGCCGGAATAATTCCTCCAAGAAAGCAAAAAAGCGCCGGGAGAAATCCTGGCGCTTTTTGTTTTTGGAAATGACTCAGCCGATGAACGCCTTGTGGACGGCCTTCATCGCCTGCTCGCCTTTGGCCAAGTCCACGACCACAGAAATCTTGATCTCGCTGGTGGAAATCATCTCGATGTTCACGCCCTCGCGCGCGAGCGTCTCGAACATCTTGGCCGCCACGCCGGAGTGGCTGCGCATGCCGACGCCCACGATGGACAGCTTGCCGACTTGCTCGGACACTAGCGCTTCGCCGTAGCCCACCTCGATTTTTAAGGCGTCAATCACCTTGCGCGCTTTGGGCAGGTCAGGCTTGTCCAACGTGAAAGACAAATCGGTGGTGGGCGTACCGTGGCTGATGTTCTGTACGATCATGTCCACGTTGATGGCCGCCTCGTCCAACGCCCGGAAGATACGCGCAGCCACACCGGGGCGGTCGGGCACCGCCACCAGCGTCACCTTGGCTTGGTTTTTGTCGAGCGCGACGCCGCGAATTACCACGCCTTCCATACTTTTGGTTTCCTCTTTCACAATCGTTCCCGGGTTGTCATTCAGACTGGAGCGAACCTCGAACACCACGCCGAACTTTTTGGCAAACTCCACCGATCGGCTCTGCATCACCTTGGCGCCCGCGCCGGCCAGCTCCAACATTTCGTCATAGGAAATCTCCGTGAGCTTGCGCGCGTTGGGCACCAGCCGCGGGTCCGTGGTGTAAACGCCATCCACGTCCGTGTAAATCTGGCAGAGATCAGCCTTCAACGCCGCCGCCAGCGCGATGGCCGTCAAGTCCGACCCACCACGCCCCAGCGTGGTAATGTGTCCCTCGCTCGTCTCGCCTTGAAACCCAGCCACGATGACCACGTTGCCCGCATCCAGCAACGCATGGACTTTCTTGGGCGTGATATTTTGAATCTTTGCTTTTGTGTGGACACCGTCGGTGACGATGCCCGCCTGCGCCCCGGTGAGTGATGTCGCCGCGATGTCCAACTGATGCAGCGCGATTGCCGTCAGCGCGATGGTCTGCTGCTCGCCCGTAGCCAGCAACATGTCCATTTCCCGCTCGCTGGGCAGCGGCGTGATTTCTTTGGCCAGCTTGATAAGATGGTCGGTGACACCGCTCATCGCCGAGACCACTACGACCACCTGATCGCCCTGCGCGCGGGACGCCGCCACCCGCCGCGCGACATTCTTGATGCGCTCGGGATTGCCGACCGATGTGCCGCCGTATTTTTGGACAATGAGAGCCATGTCAAAGAACCCTGATTTTAGCAGGAGGGCGCGGGACTTGGCAATGCCGGTTCTGAGCCGGCAAAGCTCAGTTGGAGGCGTGGGCCTTGAGGAGGTAGCTGCGGAACTGGTCGTAATCCGGTCCCATGCGGTCGAAATCTTCCGGCTGTTGGAGGCCGGCTGTCATCGCGGCGGGTACGTCGGGCGCCCAGCCCACGACTTTTTCGACCTCTTCCGGAAATTTCGCCGGGTTCGCGGTTCCGACGATGACGGCAGGCGTCGAGCCGATGGGCTCGGCGGCGCACCAGTCGAGGAAGCCTTGCCATGCAACGACACCATGTGGTTCGAGCAGGATTTGATACTTATTCCAGAAGTCGCGGAGTGAAGTGCGCGTGCGTTCGTCGTTGATGGAGGTGGAGAAGATGTCGCGGCGCATCGCGGTGAGGTCGGGTGAGCGATGGATTTTCCCGGTCTCGTCCATCTGCCCGCCGTAAACCGCGACAAGGCGGGCGAGGTTGCTCGGGTGACCCACGTTCATCGCGTTGGAGACGGAGTTGCGCGATGGGGAAATCTTTTCGTAAACGCCGCTCTCCAGGTAGCGCGGGAAGGAGTCGTTGGCGTTCACGGCGGCGATGATTTTGCGCACGGGCAAGCCCATCTCGCGCGCGAAGACACAACCCATCATGTCGCCGAAATTGCCACTCGGGATGCTGAAGACCATCGGTTCGCCGGGCTGTGCGAGGCGCGAGGCGGCGTAGAAGTAATACACGCTCTGGGGCAAGAGTCGCCCGATATTGATCGAATTCGCGGAGGAAAGGTGGATGTGCTGCAGCGCTGGGTCGGTGAAAGCGCGTTTCACCATCGCTTGGCAGTCGTCGAACTTGCCGTCAATAGCCACGGTGCGGACGTTTTCTTTTACCGTGGTCATGAGCTTGCGCTGGCGTTCGCTGACTTCTGCGAGCGGGAAAAGCACGATGACTCGGACGCTGGGAATCTCGTGGAAAGCATGGGCCACAGCCGCCCCGGTGTCGCCGCTGGTGGCGGTGAGGATGGTGACTTGACCGCCGTCCTCCTGGAGAAAGAGTCCAAACATCTGCGCCATGATTTGCGCGGCGAAATCTTTGAAGGACGCCGTCGGGCCTTGGTCCAGGCGCATCAGGTACACGCCCCGTTCGATGACTTCGAGCGGGACGCCGAAGTCGTAAGCCTGATTGCACATCGCAGCGAGGGCGTCGTCCGGAATGGCGCCTTCAGTGAACTTGCGCAGGACGCGGAAGGCGACCTCGCGATACGGCAACTCCGCGAACTCGGCGATTTCGTCGAGCGTCAGTTGCGGAAAGTGTTCGGGCAAATACAGCCCGCGGTCCTGGGCTTGCCCGGCGAGAAAGGCCGCTCGAAGGTTGACGGAGGGGGACTGACCGTTGGTGGAGCGGAATAGGAGCGCGCTCATCTACTCAAAGCTTTCCACCCGGATCAAGGTGGGTGCGCCCTTGATCACTGGCAATCGGGAAATCTGCGACATCGCCTTGGCCATCGCCGTGTTGGTCGCGTCATGGATCATCAGAATCAGAGGCACGCTCTTGCCTTCGTGACCTTCGGGTTGGATGACAGACGACATTCCGATGCGGGCGCGCCCGAGGATTGCGGCGATTTTTGCCAGCGTCCCCGGCTTGTCGGCCACATTCAGTCGCACGTAGTACCGCGAGATCGCCTCGGCGAGCGGCAGGACGCGCCCGTCGCGCTCGTGCGGCACGAACGGCGCCACCCGACTCTTGACGCCAGACTTCAGGTCCAGCGCGGCGTCGGCGAGGTCGCTCAGGACGGCGCTTGCCGTCGCGTCCTGACCCGCCCCACGCCCATAGTAGAGTGTGTCACCGACGACATCGCCCCGCACATAGACAGCGTTGAAGACGCCGTTCACGTTGGCGAGAACGTGGGAGTTCGGAACAAGCGCCGGATAAACCGAGACCTGGACAGCCCGTTGTTCGTCGTGTCGTTTCACCACGCCGAGGAGCTTGATTGTATAACCGAGTTGCCCCGCGAACTCGATGTCCTGCCCCGTGACGGCCCGGATGCCCTCGGTGTAAATCTGCTTCGGGTTCACCCAGAAGCCGTGGGCCAGGGAGGCGAGGATGCCGATCTTGTGCGCAGCATCGTGGCCGTCGATGTCGAGATCCGGCGGCGTTTCCGCGTAGCCGAGTCGCTGCGCGTCCGCGAGCACGGCTGAGAAGTCCGCCCCCTCGAGCTTCATCCGGCTGAGGATGTAGTTGCACGTGCCGTTGACGATTCCGTACAGCCGCGTGATGCGGTTGCCCACCAATCCCTCGCGCAGGACCTTGATGATCGGGATACCGCCCGCCACGCTAGCTTCATAATACAGATTTGCGCCGTGCTTCTGCGCGGCTGCGAAGAGTTCCTTCCCGTGCGCGGAGAGGAGTGCCTTGTTGGCGGTGACCACCGGCTTGCCCTGGCGCAGCGCCGCCAGTACCACTTTGCGCGCGGTCGTCGTGCCTCCCATCAACTCCACCACCAGGTTCACCTGCGGATCGCTGATGGCGGCCTTCCAGTCGTCTGTGAGCAGCCCAGCCGGGATCTTGACGGCCCGCGCCTTGCGCACGTCGCGCACGGCCACGCGAGCGACGCGAAGCTCCATTCCGAGGCGCGAGGCCATCAGCGCGCCGTTGCGCTGGAGCGCTTGAAAAACGCCCCCACCCACCGTCCCGCCGCCGATAATCGCTAGGTTGACCTGCCTCATAAAGAGGCGGCGAGCATGGCGCGAAACCACATCTGCCCGCAATTCCTTTTTGGCCCGCTGGCTTCGCTCTGCATCGCTTCGCACCGTAGCTTGGCTTGACTCGTCTTTCGCCCCACCTATGATGTGCCTCCATTTTAGGAACCGACTGAACCTGATCCTAAGCTTATGACGAACATTGAGACCATCATCGCGCGCGAAATCCTCGACTCCCGGGGTAACCCCACCGTGGAAGCGGATGTCCACCTCTCCGGCGGCGGCTTCGGCCGCGCGGCCGTCCCTTCCGGCGCCTCCACTGGCGAGCACGAGGCCATCGAGTTGCGCGACGGTGATAAGAACCGTTTCCTCGGCAAGGGCGTCCAGAAGGCCGTCAAGAACATCTCCACGAAGATACTCCCGGCTCTGCGCGGTATCGACGCGCTCGACCAAGTCACCGTGGACCGCACGATGATCGCCCTCGACGGCACGGAGACCAAGGCCAAGCTCGGCGCCAACGCCATCCTTGCCGTCTCTCTCGCCACCGCGAAGGCCGCCGCCGACACCCTCGGCCAGCCACTCTTCAAGTACATCGGCGGTCCTAACGCCAAAGTTCTTCCCGTTCCGATGGCGAACGTCATCAACGGCGGCGCGCATTCGGATGCCCCCATCGACTTCCAAGAATTCATGGTCATGCCTCACGGCTTCGCCACCTTCAGCGAAGGCCTCCAGGCCATCACCGAGATATTTCACGCTCTCAAGAGTGTGCTGAAGAAGAAGGGCCTCTCCACCGCCGTCGGCGACGAGGGCGGTTTCGCTCCGAAGCTCGACTCCGCCGAAGCCGCGCTCGATGTCATCGCCCAAGCGGTGAAGGACGCCGGCTACAAGCTCGGCAAAGACATTTTCTTCGCGCTCGACGTCGCCGCGTCCGAGTTCTACACCGGCAACGAGACCTACGTCTTCAAAAAGAGCTCCGGCAAGAAGCTCACCGGCGACGAGATGGTTGAGTTCTACGCCAAGCTCTGCGCCAAGTACCCGATTGTCTCCATCGAGGACGGCTGCGCCGAGAGCGATTGGAAGACCTGGAAGAAGCTCACCAATAAGCTCGGTGCCACCACCCAGCTCGTCGGCGACGACCTCTTCGTCACCAACGTGAAGTTCCTCAAGCAAGGCATCGAGACCGGCACCGCCAACTCGATTCTTGTGAAGGTGAACCAGATTGGCTCACTCACCGAGACGCTGGATGCCGTCGAGCTCGCCCAGAAGAGCCACTACACCGCCGTCCTCTCCCATCGGAGCGGCGAGACGGAGGACGCTACCATAGCGGACATCGCCGTCGCTACCAACTGCGGGCAGATTAAGACCGGCTCGCTCAGCCGCACCGACCGCACCGCGAAGTACAACCAACTCCTTCGCATCGAGCAGTTGCTGGGCAAGAATGCTGTGTACGCCGGCCGCACCGTCCTCCCCAAGGGCCGCTAAACTTCGCTAGACGAATTGAATTACATACGGGGCGACCTCGAGGTCGCCCCGTTCTGTTTTCTTGGAGGTCGGTTCTTGGCTTGCCAAGCTGTGGGCCTAGCGAAATGCTAAGGGTATGATTCAACCTTTCGTTTCTTCTCGCCGTGATTTCCTCGCCGCCGCCGGATCTGCTGCGCTGACCACCGCAGCCTCCGCTGCCACCGGACCGCTCACCACATTCGGCCCGGCCAAGCCCATGCGCATCGGCGTCATCAGCGCCACGATGGGTGGACGCCCACACAAGGGCAACGGCCACACCTACCACTTCGCGCACGGTTTCCACCCGACGGTGGACCTCAAAATGATTGAGAAGCATCTCACCAAAGGCCCGGTGGACTTGTTCAAGTCACACTTCCGCAATCCCAAGGAAGACTTCGCCAAGCTGCCCTTCGAGAATACACGCATCTCCTGCTACTACGATGCCGATCTGCCCAGTGCGCAGGCCTTCGCCGAGTGTTTCCCTGGGGTCGAAGTCGCGCGGACACTCGACGAATTGGTAAAGAACTGCGACGCCGTCTGGGTGGGCGACGCCAGCGGGCGGGGCGAGGACCACTTCGATCTCTGCGCTCCCGGCCTCGCCAAAGGCTTGCCCACCTTCTGCGACAAACCGATCGGCGGCACCGTGGTCGAGACGCGCCGCATTCTCGATTTCGCGAAGAAGCACAAGGCGGCGATTATGTCTTCAAGCCTCTATCGTCATCAATGGGGCACGGAGGAAGCGCTTCGCATGAAGGCCAGCGGCGATTTCGGCTCGCTGCAATACGTCATCTGCAGTCAGGGCGGCGGCTACAGTTACCCAAGTTGGTTCATCTACGGCCAGCACCCCGTCTGGATGTGCATGACCCTCTGCGGTGCGGGTGTGAAATCGGTCTCCATGTATGCGCGTGAGGCCGCCTGCCACGCGCTCATCACCTACGACGACCGGATGCCCGCGGAGGTCTGGTATGGCCGGCCGGACGTGACTCCGACCTACTGCAGCACCAGCGCGCACTTCACGAAGAAGACGTACGAGTGGACGCCGGCTATCGATGGCAACTACTGGTTCGGCCATCACTACCAAATCTTTCGCATGGCCCACACCTTCCTGAAAATGGCCGAGACCCGCGTGGAGCCGGTGCCGCACCAGGAAATCCTCGAAGTCACCGCCATCATTGCCGCCGCCGCGAAGTCCTTGAACGAACGCAGCCGGCTGGTGGATCTGGCCGAAGTGCTGACGTAGAGAGCCGCAATCTTCCCGCGGAGTCAGCCATTTCACAGAGCCCGTCCTTCGGGCACGAGATTACTTCGCCGCTTTTTTTCGGAAGACGATGAGGTGCTGGCGGGGCAGGGTCTTGATCGTCTCGATGTGCTCGAGCGGTTGAGCGGCCATCTCCTTCTTGACCTGCGCCTCGGTCATCTTGTGCAGAGGCTTGATGGGGACGGACGGATCCTCGCCGCGGTACTCGATGAAGACGACGCGGCCGCCGGGCTTCAATTGTTTGCAGATCGACTCCATCATCTCGAACGGTTGGTCGAACTCGTGGTACACGTCCACCATCAGGACGAGGTCCACAGGGCCGGGAAGTTTGGGATCGGTGGTGGTGCCTTGGACGCCTTGTACGTTCTGGACGCCGCGGTGCTTCATCTGCGCGTCCAGCAGCGCGAGCATTTCTTTCTGAATCTCCACGCCGTAGACGAGGCCTTTCTCGCCAATAGCTTGGGCCATGCGCCAGCTGAAGTAGCCGGTGCCGCAGCCGATGTCGGCCACGAGGTCGCCGGGACGGAGTTGGAGGGCCTTAAGCACGAGGTCGGGGCGTTCCTCCTGCTCGCGTTCGCGGCGCTCGAGCCACGGGGCGGCGTGGTGCGTCATGAAGTGGGCAATTTCGCGGCCAAAGTAATATTTACCGATGCCGTCGCGGGTGCGTTGTCCGGTCTGGTACCGAGCAGTCGGAGTCGGTTCGGTCGTCGGCGGGGCTGGGGTCTGCGCCGGCGTTAACGAGACGGAGATGAGAATTAGCAGCAGAGTGTGGAGGCGAACATTCATGATGGGAAGCTGGTCAAGGGCCGCACGGAAACGGGTGGAGCGGCTATTGATTGAAGTCCCCCAAAGGCCGTTGAAAGGTGTAGTAGAGCGGTTGGTGTACAAGCGTCTGCGCGGCGGACTCGATGCTGCCGTTGGGCCAGGTGAAGGGAAGGCTGAGCAGGAAGAGCATGGTACCACCCGCACTTGCGAAGACGCCCATCGGTCGGCAGACGACGATATCGGCAATCATGCCGGTGGTGTTCGAGCCGGTGCCGCCATCGTAGCGGGGAACGCTAGCGGCGGCGGGGGCGGGGGTGCTGGTCTTGCAGGCGAGGACGCCGGAGACCAAGAGCAGCAGGAGGACCTTCGCGGCGAGTTTCATGGGTCCAAGATTTGGCTGGATCAATACGGCTGTCAACCACGCGTTTTAGGAACGCGAGGGTCGAAACGCTTTGACTTCATGGCGGGTGCCCGCCAAGTTCACCTCGCTTTTCTGAAGGGATAGGACGAGGAAAATAATTCAATCCATGAAACCAAAGATGCGGTTGGGAATCATCGGTGGCGGGTTGATGGGCCGCGAGGCGGCGAGCGCGTTTGGGCGGTGGTTCGTGCTCGAGAATATGCCGGTGCAGGCGGAGTTGGTCGCGGTGTGCGACCTGCAGGACTCGCTGCTGGAATGGTTCCGGCAGGTGCCGACGGTGAAGTTGCTGACCAAGGACCACAAGGCGCTGCTGGCCTCGCCGGAGGTCGACGTGGTGTACGTCGCCGTACCGCACGACCTCCACGAGGCTCTCTACCTCGACGTGCTCAACGGGGGGAAGGACCTGCTGGCAGAGAAGCCGTTCGGGATCGACCTGCGCGCCGCACGGAGCATCCGTGATGCGGCGGCGAAGAGCGGCCGATTCGTCCGGTGCAGCTCGGAGTTCCCCTTCCTACCGGGCGTGCAGCGCGTCTTACAGGCGGTGCAATCCGGCAAACTCGGCCGGTTGCTGGAGATTCGCTCGGGGTTCCATCACTCGAGCGACCTCGATCCGACGAAGCCGATCAACTGGAAGCGGCAGACGAAGCATTGCGGCGAAGTCGGGGTGATGGGCGACCTTGGGATGCACACGATTCACGTGCCGTTCCGGCTCGGCTGGAAACCACTGCGGGTGTACGCGCAACTCCAGAAGATTTATACCGAGCGACCGGACGGGCGCGGCGGAATGGCGGCGTGCGACACGTGGGATAACGCGATGCTTCACACGGAGGTACGGGTGGACGGCGCGGAGGTGCCGATGCGCCTAGAACAGAAGCGTCTGGCCCCGGGCGAGATGAACACGTGGTACATCGAGGTGCTCGGAACCGACGGCGGGGTGAAGTTCAGCACCAAGGAGCCGAAGACACTCTGGACCTTCGAGCGCGCGAAGGAGCAGTACTGGCAGCGCGCCGATCTGGGCCATCAGATGGCCTTCCCGACAATCACGGGGGGTATATTCGAGGCGGGATTCCCCGACTGTTTCCTGCAGATGTGGGCGGCCTACGCGGCGGAACGGGCTGGAACGCTCAATGGGCGCTTCGGCTGCGTGACGCCGGACGAGGCTGTAGCGAGCCACGAACTCTTCGCTGCCGCGCTGGAGTCGCACGTGAAGAAGAGGGTCGTGCCGCTGGCGTGAACGGCCGTCGGCAAAGCTTTCCGCACGGCCGAGGCGCGCTTGACCGTCCGGCGCATCTGGCCTAGCCTGCTGGCGCTATGAGACGCTTTCTTTTTCTGCTGGTCCTGCTCGCCGCCGCTCCGTTGGTCTCCGCGCAACCGTCGACGTCCGCGCCGCGCGAGACGCTGGTGAATCAGATTGTGGCGATTGTGGGCAGCCAAGTTATTACCGAACAGGATGTGAAGGTGGATGAGCGGTGGATGTCCACGACCGAGCAATTCGAGGACCTCGGGCAGTACATGAAGAATCTGCAGGGGCAGCTGGAGAAGGCTCTTCAAGTCGGCAATCAGGAGAAGGCCAAGACCGTGCGGGAGGAAATCGCGAAATTGGATAAAGACGCGAACCGTGCGCTGAACTTTCGGTTCAGCCTCGCGGTGAACAGCCTAATCGAGCGGCAACTGCTGCTCCAGAACATGAAAAGCAACGAGCGCTTCGTGGAGCCGCCGGGCTTGGCGGACAAATTTATGGCCGATTATCTGCGTGAGCGGAAGTTGACCCACGCGCAGTTGGCCCAGAAGCTCCAGCGGGAAGGGTCGAGCATTCCGCAGTTTCGCCGCGAGTTGTTCGACAAGTGGCTTGTGGACGTGGCGCTGTACAAATCCTTCACCATCTCGCCCCGAAAGGTGAAGGAGTATTACGACGCGCATCCGGAGGTGTATAAGCCGGGCGAGTCGGTGAACCTCCATATCATTACGCTGCTCAAGGCCGGCACGCCGCAGGAGCGAGCGGAGGCAATGACGGGTGAAATCAAGACCCTGGCGGACTTCAAGGCGAAGGCGAAGGAGCTCCGCGTGGAACGCGATGGCGCGCGCGGGTGGCTCGCCCGCAAGGACACCTCGCTGTCGAAGGAAATCATGGGCGCCGCATTTGAAGCGAAGGTGGGACAGGCCAAACTCGTCGCGGGCACGGAGGCGAACTTCCTGATTTTCGTGAGCGAACGGCAGGCGAACCGGCAGGTGCCACTCGCCGAGGCGACGGCGGACATTGAAAATATCCTCGCCGGTCAGCAGCGGCGGGAACACTACGACCGCAAGATTGACCAGATGAAGAAGCAGTTCTTCGTCGTCCGATTCGATTCGGGCGGACGCTGATCCAGCCGCAGCCGGTACCGATTCTCTCCCGCCACTTTTAATCGCCGCACGCCAAGAGCTGTGCGGCGATTTTATTTTTTCGGCGCGGAGTGGTTTTTCCAGAACGTCTCCGCGGCTGAAATCTTCTCCGGGTCCACCTCGTACTGGTAGCTGAGGCGCTTCAGATTTGTCAGACGCCGGAGGAAATCGATGTTGCGGGCATTGGGCGGCAGGATGAGCACCTCGAGTTGCGGGCAACCGGCGAGGTGTGAGAGGTCGGTCAGTTGGTCGCAGCCATCGAGGCGCAACTCGCGGAGCGGCAGACCGACGAGCGGGGCCAGGCTGCGGATGGGCGTACGATTGAGGTGGAGGATGCGCAGCGGCAGGCCACGAAGCGGAGCGAGGTCGGCGACGGGTGTGCCGCCGAGGTGGAGATGTACGAGCGGCATCTCCGCGAGCGGACGCAGGTCGCGCACGCTGGTGTTGACGAGGGAAAGAGCATTGAGGGGCAGATGGCGAAGCGGGTGCAAATCGGTGACGGGCGTTTGTGTGAGTTGGAGTTCTTGCAGCGGTAGCGTGGCGAGGGGTGTGAGGTCGACAATTTTCGTCTGCGTGAGATTGAGGGCGGTGATGGGCAGGTTACGGAATGGCGTCGCGCTTTGCAGCAACGTCTGGCTGACATCGAGCCGCAGCAGTCCGCGAGGATCTTTGATCACCGAACCCTTCACGCCTGCCCGGCTGAGAGCTGCCTGCACGGCCAATTGTCCCTGCGACTGGCTGCTGGCGATACGCGAGGCCAGAAGTTCGGCCTCGGCGGCGCGGCCCTGTTTGTGGAGCGCGACGCGCAGCGTCTCCATCGAATGTAGCGGCAGGAATGCCTGGCCAGCGGGAATCTCACCGAGCAAACGGTCGCAGAGGGAGAGGTTCTCAGAGAGAAGCGGGTGCTCGCGGCCGAGGCGAACGGCCTGTGCGTAGGCGCTTCGGGAGGCCGAGAGGTTGAGGAGGGATTGCAGAATATCTCCTTTAAGATGGAGGAACTCGGCGTCATCAGGTTGGAGAGCGGTGGCGAAGTTAATCTTCTCGAGCGCGTCGTCGAGGCGCTTAGCGGCGACGAGGTCTCGTGCGTTCTCGAAATAGACCGGCGCGGTGAGTCGCAACGTGATGAGCGTGGCGCTAAGCTTTTTCTCGCGGACGACGATGTGGGTAATGAACGCTGTGGCAAGCAGGAGCACGGCCAGCGTGGCGGTGGCGGCGATGGCGTGGCGGCGAAAGGCGAGTTGAAGAAGTTTGATGGGGCCGGCCTGCTCGGCAGCGGTCGCTCGGCCGGTCTGCCACGCGGCGAGATCGCGTTGCAGTTCGGCGACGGTCTGGTAACGGTCGGCGGAACGGCGGGCGAGGGCGCGCATGGCCACAGCGGCGAGCGCCTCGGGCACCTTGCGACCGGGGCAGTGGAGGAGCACGACCGGTTCGCGCGCGCCTGCGAGTGTGGCGGCCTGCTTGGGGTCGTTATAAACGGTCGGCGGCGGAATCCGTCCGGCCTTCAGCCGTGTCATCAAATCCTCTTCCGACGTGCCGACAATCGGCGGGCGCAGGGTGAGGACGGCGTAGAGAATGGCGCCGAGGGAGTAGATGTCGGTACGTTCGTCCATCTCACGCGTGCGGCCCTCGGCCTGCTCGGGGGCCATAAAGTTCGGCGTGCCCATCACGGTGCCGTGGCGCGTGGCGTCTGGGTCGGTGCCGGCCTCACCACCGCTGGTGTTGGGCGGGCGGGTGATTTCGGTGTCGGGCGCGGAGAGGATTTTCGCGAGGCCCCAGTCCATCACGAGCACCTCGCCGTACTCGCCAATCATGAGGTTCGCGGGCTTGAGGTCGCGATGGATTGTCCGGCGGGAATGGGCGTAGGCGACGGCGTCGCACACCTTCTGGAAGATCGTGAGCAGTTGCGTGAGCGGGTAGCGGGCGACGAGACGCGTGTCGCCCTTCTTCAGCCCGTCGAGCACTTCCTTGAGTGTGGTGCCGCGGACGTACTTCATCGCGTAGAAAGTTCGGCCGTGCGGGTCGGTGCCTAAATCATAGATGGGGACGATGTTCGGGTGCTCAAGTTGGCCGAGAACGAGAGCCTCTTGTACGAAGCGCCTCGAGTTATCCGGTGCGGCGGCGACCTCGGGGAGGAGCACCTTTAGGGCCACGTCCCGCTGTATGTGGCGGTCGTGGGCGACGATTACCTCGCCCATGCCCCCTTTCTTGAGTGACTTGCCCGGTTCGTAACGATCGTTAGCGGCGGGCACGCTGGAGGGGTCGACCGCCACGGGTAGTTCAGCCGGGGTTGACTCGGGGAGGGTCAATTCAATCAGTGTCCGACCGACTTCGAGTTTCTGGGTCGCGGTGAAACGACGACGGCCGACAATCTGTTGGCCGTCGAGGAAGGTGCCGTAACGGCTGCCGGTGTCCTCAATCTCCATCGCTTCGGGCGTGACGATGAGCCGGGCGTGGCGCCGGGAGATTTCCTGGGCGGGGACGACGATGGAGCAGGTGGGGTCGCGGCCAATGAGGTATTCGCCCGGTTCGAGGGCGTAGCAGGCGAGGATTTGGTCGCCTTTGCGCGCCACGAATTGGACGATGTGAGACGGCATTTTTCCTCGCGCGAAGAATAGGAAGGACGCGGCGGATGTCGAGCGGCAATCGGCCAGTCCGGCCGTTCGCGCGAATCATTCATCCGCACACGGAAAAAATAACCAGTTGCATTGAATAGTTTGCTCGGTATGATTTTTTTGAATTATCAACTGATGCGTGTATCCCCAACAATCGCGATAAACGCTTTCATGGAGCTGGTCCGCCAGCCTGTGTTCCTGCTGCTTTTCTCGGCGTCATCGGGCTTCATGATCTTCCTCGCGGCCGTGCCCTACTTCGGATTCGGCGACGACCCGAAGCTGGTGAAGGATGGCGCGCTGGCGGTGATGCTGGTGTCGGGGCTGTTTGGCGCAGTGATCAGTGCATCCTCCTCGGTGGCCCACGAGATTCGCACCGGCACGGTACTAGCGGTGCTGGCGAAGCCGGTGGGCCGGGCGCAATTCCTGTTGGCGAAATTTGCCGGTGTGGCGGGGGCGTTGGCGCTGTTGACCTACGTGAATCTCTTGGCAGCGCTGCTGGCGAGTCGGATGGCGTTCGACGCCTACGGCGACGCGGACATGCTTGGCTCAGGCATCTTCTTCGCGGCACTGGCGGGCGGCTATCTCGTCGGCGCGCTGGCGAACTATTTTCTCAGTCGGCCGTTTGTGGCCAGCGCGGTGCTCGCTTCGGTCGCGCTGCTCACGCTGGCGTTTGTAATCATCAATTTCCTCGATAAGAAGGGCACGGGACAGGCTTTCGGAACCGGCGTGGATTGGCGGCTGATTCCCGTGTCGGTGCTGGTGCTGTTCGCGCTCTGGATTCTTGCGGCCATCGCGCTGGCCTGCTCGACGCGGCTGGAGCTAATGCCGACGCTTTCGATCTGCACGGCCGTTTTCCTGCTGGGGCTGATGTCGGATTACTTCTTCGGCGTCGCGGCGCGCGAGGGGAAATGGTGGGCACAAACGCTTTACACCATCATCCCGAACTGGCAACAACTCTGGATGGCTGACGCGCTGGAGCCCGAAAAAACGCTGCCGTGGCGGTACATCGGCTCGGCGCTGGCGTATGTAGCAGCCTATCTGGGCGTGGCGCTTTCGTTGGCGCTTTACCTGTTCGAGGACCGTGAGCTGAGCTGAGTCTGGATTAATTTCGTATGGAGCAGAACAACAAGACGGGCGGAGTGATCAATGTAGCCGTGGCGTTTCTGGCCGCGTTGGTCGGCGTGTGGCTGGCGGTGAGCAGCAATTCGTTGACCGGTTACGCGGCGCTGATTTTCGTCATCTCTGCCGCGGCGGTGGCTCTCATCAGCCTCTTTCACATCTTCTTGGAGCAACACGAGCGCTTGGAGCGCTTGGAGTATGCCGAAATCGAGGCCAAGACCCGCGGTAGCGCGCTCTTTGAAACGGAGGCGGGAAGTTTCCCGGCCCAGCAGTCTCGCGAGCAGTTCGAGCGCTGGGGTGTGCCGACGCTGATGATTATTCTGCTGCTATCCCAGATCGCTGCGTTGTACTGGTTGATCTGGAAGAAGCTTGGCCCAGCTTACACAGACTACGCGGCTGCGATAAAACGAGGCCATTCGGTCCCAGGCATCTCGGAACCGCTTCTGCCACTCTGCATGGCTGCGGGGTTGTTGGTGGTTCTGTTCCTCCGCGGCAAATACGTCTGCGCGATGGCGCGGCACGGCGGACAGAATCTCCTGCGTCCTGGCGGTGGCTATTTGCTGCTCTGCTCGTACCTTTACGCGCTGGTGGCGGTGGTGCTAGTGGCGGCGCAGTTCAACTATGCGATTGCTGACATCGTCGTCGGTTGGGTGCTGGTGGCCGGTTTGGTTTTCCTAACGCTCGAAAACCTCTTCCGCGTGGTGTTCGAGGCGTACCGGCCGCGGTTGAAGGGTCAGGAAGCTCACCTCCTCTACGACAGTCGGCTTGTCGGTTTCCTCGGCCAGAGCCGGAGCATGGGGTCCACTGTGGCCCACACGCTCGATTACCAGTTCGGCTTCAAGGTGTCGGAGACGTGGGGTTATCAATTCCTGCAGGAGCGGTTCTTTATGCTGCTCGCCTGCCTGATTGGGTTGCCGGTGCTTTGTACCTGTGTGGTGATTATCAAGCCAGCCGAGCAGGCGTTGCTCGAGCGCTGGGGCAAGCCCGTGGTTAGTCACGAGGTCCTCCAACCGGGGGCCCATTTCAAGTGGCCGTGGCCGATGGATAAGATTTACCGCTACCAACCGGGCCGCGTTCAAAATTTCAACATTGGATTCGTGCCTGATCCGGCGAAGGAAAAGGAGATGTTCACGATCTGGACCGCCTCCCACGCGAAGGAGGAGTACGACATGCTTGTCTCCACTCGGCCCAAGGCCGGAGCGGCGGCGGACGCGCCGGTGAGCCTGCTCAGCGTGAGTATCCCGGTCCAATTCCAGATTACGAACGTGGTGGATTGGGCTTACGAGAATGTCGAGGCGGCTCAGGTGCTCGAGAGCGTGGCCACACGCGAGGTGGCACGCTATCTCCTGAGTGTGGATCTCGACGAAATCACAACCACCGGTCGTGGCAAGGCCGTAGCCGTGCTGCGCGAGCGCATTCAAGAGTCAGCCGAAAAGCAAAAGCTCGGGGTACAGATTGTTTATATCGGCCTTCAAGACATTCATCCGCCGATGAAAATCGCGGCTGACTTCGAAACCGCCGTGGGCGAACAACAGCGGAAGCAGGTCCGGATTCTGGAGGCGCAGGCGGGTGCGTATCGTACCAACACCCTCGCAGGAGCGGAGGCGTTCCGCCGCGAGGCAGTGGCCGAGGCGGAGTTCACGCGCCGCACAGCGCGACTGATGGCGCAGTCGGCACAGTTCACGAATCAGATGCGCGCCTTTGATTCCGCGCCGCTGGTCTATCCACAGCGTGTTTATCTCTCCTCGCTCGAACGCGCCCTGGTTGGCGTGCGCAAATTTGTCATCGGCGCGACCAACACTCAGGAAGTGATTCAACTGAACCTCGAGGAGAAAGTTCGCAAGGATATCCTCGATATCAAACTTCCTCCCACCAAAACCCCTTAACCTAATTTTTATGAAAGCTCAGAAACTCATTAACCTTTTTGTTGGCGGCCTGCTCCTGCTGCTCTTTGTGGCGATTCTCTTCACATTCCAAGTGCGGGAGACGGAAGTGGTGATTGTCTCCACGCTCGGCCAGCCCTCCACTAAAGCCTATCATCCCGGCCTGAATCTCAAGCTCCCGTGGCCGATTCAGACCGTGCAGCGTTTCGATAAGCGCGTGCGTGTGTATCAAACCAAGTACGACCAGATTGCCGATAAGGAAGGCAAGCCGATGATGATGATGGTGTATGCCGGTTGGCGCATCGCCGATCCTGCCGTCTTCAGCCGCAAGTTCGATAACATGAAGAACGCCGAGGACAGTCTCCGTGAAATGATTTCCTCCGAGCGCAATGCCGTGGTGGGCGAGAACCTTTTCGCTGACTTCGTTTCCACCGATCCGTCGAAGGTCAAGTTCGAGCAGGTCGAGAAAGAGATGCTCTCTCGTGCGAATCGCAAGGCTGGCGAGAATTACGGCATTGAGATTGCCTTCCTGGGCATTCAGCGGTTGGGGCTGCCCGAGAGCAGCACGCAAGTCATCTTCGACCGCATGAAGGCGGAGCGGAAAGGGGTTGTGGATAAATTGCAGGCCGAGGGCGAATCCGAATCCAAGCGTATCCGGACCACCGCCGAGACGGAGAGCGCCAAAGCACTTGCAGCTGCTGAGGCGAAGGTAATCGAGTTGCGCGGTGCGGCCGAAGCCGAAGCCGCCAAGTCGTATCGCACGCTCGAGCTCAATCCCGATTTGGCAATCTTTCTCCAGAAACTGAGCACCTTGGAATCCTCCCTCAAGGAACGTTCCACACTGATCCTTGACGAGCGCACGCCGCCCTTCGATCTCCTCAGCCCCGCGCCGAAGAACAAGAAGTGAGACTGCCATGAGCGAACCGCAATCCCCTGTTTCTTCCGGAGCTCCGCCGCACGGCGAAGCTGGCGCTCAGGCCATGGCCGAGGCACTTCGCGGCAGCTTCGTCTTCATCAAAGTCGTGATGGTAATCCTCGTGCTGGCTTTCCTCTTCTCCGGGTTCTTCACTTTGAAACCCCAAGAGCAGGCCGTGGTGCTGCGTTTTGGCAAACTGTCGCAGCCGATCACCTTCGGCAAGTCCGCCGATCCTAGCGGCGTACTCCAGCAACCCGGTCTTTATCTCGCGTGGCCGTCGCCGATTGCCGAGGTGAAACGCATCGCCGCCGGCCGCCTGCAAACTGTCGAATCCACTGCTGGCTGGTACGCCGTGACGGCGGCGCAGGAAGCTGCCGGTCAGGAACCGCCCCCGGGCCCGACCCTCAACCCCGCTCGCGACGGCTACACCATCACCGCCGACGAGAACATCATCCACATTCGCGCTCGGCTCGAGTACGAGGTTAAGGACCTGTGGGTCTATGACTCCTCGTTTGAGAACGCGAAGACCGTGGCATGGAGCGCGTTGAACAACGCAATCTTTTATGCTTCCGCCCGTTTTACAGCCGCCGAAGCGGTGAGCAAACAGGCCGAAGTCCGGGCGACAATCGAGGACCGCGTTCGCCAGTTGGTGCAGGCGCACGAGCTACCCATCAATATCGCACGGAACGCCGTCACGCTGAACAAACTCAGGGAGCCACGACAGGTGGCCGAGGCCTTCCAAGCCGCCCGCAGCGCTGAGCAGCAGAAGAGCACGGCCATCAACGACGCCCGCAACTACAAGATTGCCATCGAGAGCCGCCGACAGGGCGAATACGCCGCTCTCGTCAACGGCGGTGAAGCCGAAGCGCGCCGCCTTCTCCTTACCGCGCAGGCCGACGCCAAGTCGTTCCTCGCTCAGCTTCCTTCTTTTGAGAAGGAGCCCGAGGTGTTCAAGCAGCGCCGGCTTACCGAGACATTAGGGCGTGTGCTGGAGAGTAAGACCGAGAAATGGTTCCTTCCAACGCGCGCCGATGGCCAACCGCGGCAGCTCCGTTTGCTACTCGGGCCCGAGCCGCTCGAAACAAAGGATTTCCAAACCCAACCCTGACGCGCCATGCAAGTCACCTCGCTTTTTTCCCGCCACGAATCGTCGCACGACCACAGTCATGGCGACCACGGTCATGACCACGGCGATCACGACCATTCGCACGACGACAGCCACGGCGAGCACAATCATTCCCACAGCAACATGCCGTTGCCGTGGCTGATCACCGGCCTGCTGTTCGTCATCAACAGCTTTGTCGTCGGCCTCATCTTTGAGAAGGGGTATTACGTGGACGACTTCAGCGCGATGATTGGCGCCATCATCCTCGGCTTCCCGATTATTCGCACGGCCGTCGAGGATTTGCGCCGTGGCGCGCTCACCACCAACGAACTGGTGGCGATTGCCGTGCTCGCCTCGTTCGCTTCGGGCCATTATCAGGAGGCTGGTGTCGTCGCCTTCTTTATGCTGCTGGGCGAGATTATCGAGACCCGCACTGCGGCCGGCGCGCGCGCTTCGATCGAGTCGCTTATCAAACTCACGCCCACCAAGGCCCGCCGTATCGCGGCCGGTGGCGAGGAGGAGATTGACGTGAAGAACTTGGCCATCGGCGATGTTATCCGTATCCGGCCCGGCGACAACGTCTCGGCCGACGGCGTCATCGTCACCGGCCTCGGCTCGATTAATCAGGCCAACATCACCGGTGAATCGCTGCCGGTGGACAAGAAACCGGGCGACGACGTCTTTGCCGGCACACAGAACCTCACCGGCCTGCTCGAGGTGCGCGTGACCAAAGCCGGAACCGATTCGGCCCTCGGCCGCGTGCGCGAACTGATTCTTGCCGCCGAGAAGACGAAGTTGCCGCTGATGAAGATCGTGGACCAGTACATGAGCTTCTACACGCCGCTGGTGCTGGTAATCGGCGCGCTGGTCTGGGCCTTCACGCAGGACCTGCAGATTGTCATCACTATCTTCATCGCTGCCTGCCCGTGCGCGTTCATCCTCGCGACACCGACGGCGATGGTCGCCGCCCTTTCTGCCGCCGCCCGCCTCGGCATTCTCATCAAGAACGTCAGCGACATCGAGGCTGCTGCGAAAATCAATGCCTTCGTCTTCGACAAAACTGGCACCATCACCACCGGCAAACTCGCCGTCAGCCGTCTGGCGCCGCTCAACGGCGTTGCGCCGGCAGAACTCTTGCGTGCTACTGCCGCTGCTGAGAAGTACAGTAACCACCCGACTGCCAAGGCGCTCTCCTTGCTCGCCCAGGAAACTGGCGTGCCACTGCCCGAGCCGCAGGACTTCTCCGAGGCCCCGGGTCGTGGGGTACAGGCAACCGTGGAGGGCGCGCGCATCCTCGTCGGCCGCGCCCAGTGGTTGCGCGATAACGGCGTGCCGGACGATTTTACCGCCTCAGTGGATGTGAATGAAACCGAGGGCTACAGCCTTGTGTTCGTCGCCCGCGACGGCAAGTGCATCGGCTGGGTGGGAATGCAGGATCAGATTCGCAGCGAGGCCCGTGCGGCGCTTGCTGATCTCAAAAAGGAAGGCGTTCGCCGCATCTCGCTCGTCTCTGGTGACCGCACGCCGGTAGCCCAGCGTGTCGGTCACGAGGTTGGTTGCGACGATATCGTGGGCGACTGCCTGCCGCAGGACAAGGTTGAGTTCGTCCATCAAATCCACGCGAAAGGTTACAAAGTCGCGGTGGTTGGTGACGGTGTAAATGACGCGCCGGCGCTTGCCGCGGGCGACATCGGCATCGCGATGGGCGCGGCTGGCAGCGAAGTTGCCATTCATAGCGCGACCATTGCGCTGATGAATAATGATCTTCGCCGTCTCCCATTCCTCGTACGACTCTCACGGATGACCCGCACGGTGATTAACCAGAACTTCTTCTTCGGTGTCTTGTTCGTGCTCGGCGGATTCGTTCTCGCGGCACTCAAGATCACAAGTCCCATCGCTGCCGCCGTGTTGCACGTCGTGGGCGCGATGCTGGTGATTTTCAACAGCGCGCGCCTCGTGCGGCAAGGCGAAGAGCTCGATCCGTTCCACGGTCATGCGCCGACGACTCCGGACAAAGCCGAGAGTGCTCCGGTGGGCGAAATCGCTCATACGCACGCCTGACGGGTCATGAATTGCTTCGTCCATTCAATCGCACCGGCCGTCGGCATCTGCAAACAGTGTGGTCGCGGTCTCTGCTGTGATTGTGCTGCAGAGGTCGAGCAGTCGTTGGCGTGCAAAGGTCGATGTGAAGCCGCGGTGGCGTCGTTGAATGAATTAAACGACCGCGCCAAGACCGCGTACCACAAGGCCGCCGGCTCTTACACAAAGATAGCCACCGTCATAGGGCTGACTGGCCTGCTGTTCACGGTTGTGGGCATAATGATGCGGAAAGCGGACTTCATCACGTTGCTGGTCTTCACGCCTCTGGGCTTAGTGTTTCTGTTATGCTCGGTTTTCTTTTTCCATTCGGCTAAGCAATATCGCAGCCGCGACTGACAACATTTATGACGGCGATCGAGACACTCAATCGGGGTAGCGGAGGCCAGCCCAGCACAGAGACAGTCATCTCCGTGCGCGGGTTGGTGAAGGTGTTCAAGGATTTCTGGGGCCGACCCAAGGCGCGCGCGGTGGACAACGTGTCGTTCGACGTCCGCCGCGGCGAGATCTTCGGTCTGCTTGGGCCAAACGGCTCGGGCAAGTCCACGACCATTAAGATGCTGCTCGGTTTGTTGCATCCGACGAAGGGGCATATCGAGGTGTTCGGCAAGTCGCCGCGCGACGTGGCCACCAAGTCGCGTATCGGTTATCTGCCCGAGGAATCCTACCTCTACCGCTACTTGAACTGCCACGAGACGCTCGATTTCTTCGGCAACCTCTTCCAACTCCCCGACGGCGAACGGCAGAAGCGCGCCGAGCAGTTGCTCGAGATGGTCGGCCTGAACCAGACCCGCACCCGTGTGGTGGGTGAGTTTTCCAAGGGCATGCAGCGACGCATCGGTCTCGCGCAGGCGCTCATCAACGACCCCGACCTCGTCATCCTCGATGAACCGACCGCCGGCCTCGACCCGATTGGCTGCCGCGAGGTGAAGGACCTGATTCTCGCTCTGGCGCAGCGCGGCAAGACGGTGATTCTCTCCAGTCATTTGCTGGCGGACGTGGAGGACCTCTGCGATCGCGTGGTGATTTACTACGGGGGCAAGATTCAGGCGGACGGCACGCTCAAGGAATTGCTTACCGAGCGCGACTCGATGCGCATCACAACGCCGCCACTGTCGCAGGAGACGATGCAGCGGGTGCTGGAGGTGATCCGCAAGGACGTGGCCGAGGATAAGATTCACGTGGACAACCCGACGCAGAACCTCGAGAGCTACTTCCTCGGTGTGGTCCAGCGGGCGCGCGCCGCCGGCGAGACCTCGGGTGCTACTTCAGGGCACCATGTCGCGGCGTACCTGCAGAGTGGCGGTGAAGGTAAGAGTCCGAGTCAGGCGGACAAGATGCTCGAGCGTCTAGCCGCTCCGCAGGCGGTCGCCACGCCAACGATTTCGAACCAAACCGCTCCCGCCGCACCGGCCGTGGATGCCACCAAACTGGCTGCGCTCACGCAGTCGCAGCCGCCGCTGCAGTCCGTCCCTACGTCCACAACCGAGCTGAAAATCGATTTGAGCAAGGCGAACGAGAAGCTCTCCGGCATGCTGGGCGGCGACAAGAAGTAAACGTGTTTCTGGGCTGAACTGATTCTCCCGCGATGCAACAGACTTGGGCCATCATCTCCTTGACATGGAAGGCGGCACTGCGCTTCCGCCTCATCTGGGTGCTGGCCGTTCTGCTGGTGCTCTGCGTCGTGGGGTTGCCGCTCATCATCAAGGATGACGGCACCGCGCGCGGTCTCACGCAGATCCTGATGACCTACACGCTCAGCGCCATCACAGCTATCCTAGGCTTGGCGACGATTTGGCTCTCGTGCGGCACGCTCGCGCGCGACGTGGAAGAGTGCCAGATGCAGATGGTCGCTACGAAGCCGATTCATCGCTGGCAGATCTGGCTGGGGAAATGGCTCGGCATCATGGGATTGAACGCTGCGCTGCTCGCGCTGGCCGGCGGCACAGTGTACGGGATGGTGTTGTTTCGCTCGTCAAAGCTTTCGGAGAAACAGCGCGAGATTCTGTATCGAGAAGTGCTCATCGGGCGCGCCTCGGTGAAAGAGGCCGTCCGTGACTTAGAGCCACAGGTTGAGGAGGTCTTTCAAAAAGAGGCGCCGCAGCGGCTTACCGCCGATGAGATGCAGGACAAGAAATTGATTGAAGGGTTTAAGGCTCAAATCCGCGAGGCTTACAAAGCGCGTGAGCAGATTATCCGTCCCGGCTACATGCGCGAGTGGAAGCTTAACGTCCCGGCAGCGCAGGGTTTCGCGACGAACCACATTGTCGTATTGCGGGTGAAGTTCATGTCTGCGAGCGGTGGATCCCAGTCGTATCCGACCATCTGGGAGGTGGGCAAGCCGGAGTCGCCGAATCAGGTGCGCGCCACCAAGATGCTGACCACGGACACGTTTCACGAGTTTCCCATCCCAGCCAATACCTTCGAGAAGGACGGCACGCTTACGGTACGTCTTACCAATCCGTCTCAAAACAACGTGCCGCTGCTCGCGCCGCTGGAGGAGGGGTTGGAGGTGCTTTATCGCGAGTCGAGTTTCATTCTAAATTTCGTGCGGGGGCTGGCCATCATCTTCTGTTGGTTCGGCCTGCTGGCCGCGCTGGGTTTGACGGCGGCGAGCTTTATGTCGTTCTCGATGGCGGCCTTTGCCTGCATCGGGTTGCTGATAGTGGTGATGTCCGGCGGCATCCTTAAGGAAGTGATAAAAGATCGCACACTCTTCGGCCGTGGCGGGCACGAAGAAGCGCAGACCGAGGTGGTTTGGACGAAGGTGAAGGAGGGTGTTGATGTGGTTATGATCGGGGTGTACGGGGTGCTGCTCGGGGTTATCCAAGCCGTGGAAGATTATTCGCCGATCGAATCGCTCAGTTCGGGACGAAGCATCACGTGGGGGCAACTGGCGAAGGCGTACGGACTGATGTGGTTGCTCTTCGGCGGAGTTTGCAGCACGGTCGGCATCATCACCTTCACCCGACGCGAACTGGCGACCGCTCAGTCAAAGGTATGATGTCCAATCGCAAGCCCATCTTCCTGCTGCTGGCCATGGTTCTACTGGTCGGTGTTTTCTTCTCGCAGCAGAATCTCAATCGCCAGCGCGAGGAGCTGAAACTCACCTATCGTGCGGAGATGCTCGAGAATGCGCCGCCGTTCCTCGCCTTCACCACGGCGGCACTGGGTGGCTTCCGCGGTCTTATCTCCAGTTATCTCTGGCTGCGGATGAACGAGCTGCAACTGAACGAGAAATATTTCGAGATGGTCCAGCTCGCCGACTGGATCACGAAGATGCAGCCGCGGATGCCTATGGTCTGGGTGCACCAGGCGTGGAACATGGGTTACAACGTCTCGGTAAAGTTCCCTGACCATGCCGACCGCTGGCTTTGGGTGCAGCGTGGTATCACGCTGTTGCGTGACGAAGGGCTCAAATACAACCCTGAGGAGCCGCTCATCTATCACGAGTTGGCGTGGCATTTTCAACACAAGATGGGCGCCAATCTCGATAATGCCCACAACTACTACAAAATGAAGTGGGGCGAGGAGATGACTCCAATTTTTGGCGACCGACCGGATTTCGATGCCCTGATCAATCCGCAGACCGATGAGCAGAAGGCGCGCGCCAAGCTACTTCGTGAGAAGTACAAGATGGATCCTTCTGTGATGAAGCGTGTGGACCAAGTCTACGGTCCGCTCGAATGGCGATTACCCGAGACTCAGTCGATTTATTGGGGCTGGCTGGGACTGGAAAAGACGAAGGACAACGTTGCGCGGCGTGCCCTATTCATGAAACTACGGCGCGTCGTCTATCAGTCAATGCAGCTCGCCTTCCAACGCGGGCGTCTGGTGGAAAATAAGTATGACAGGGTTTATGAGACCGCGCCGAATCTCGATATTGTCGACAAGGTGAACCAAGCCTACGTTGATCAACGGACCGAAGCTGAGCAGATTGATAAGGAGAATATTGCCAATGCCCACCGCAATTTTCTCAAGAACGCCATCACCCAACTCTACTTGCACAACCGAGAAAAAGAGGCGGTGAAGTGGCTGCGTTATTACGCGACTGAGTATCCTGATTTTCTCCGGCAGACCGAGCCCTCCGTCGTTGCCGGGGGCGTGAACTTCGACAAGTTCGTGCTTATGCGTGTGCAGGAACAGATTGGCACCGGCGGCCGAGACAAGACCGTGAGTGCCATCGAGGGTATGATTACCCGCCATTTTCAGGACTTAGCTATCGGGGAGGAGGATCGTGCGGTGGGGCTCGAGCGGATGGCTCGCCGGATTTATCAGCACTATCAGGAACGCTCCGCCGGCGCCGAGAAGGGGCGCGTGGACCTTCCGCCGTACGACCGGATGAAAGGCGTGGTTCTGGAGCGAATCCTCCAGCGAGGCAGCCCAGAACTGAGGGTCCGTTTGGTCAGCGTCTTGGGATTGTCGCCGTCGGTTCTCACCAACCGCTTGCAGGTTCTCCCGCAGACCAACGCCCCGTCGGCGAATCTGCCCCCCACCAAGGCCGTCGCGCCGGCGAAGAAGTGAGCGAGGGTGGCCGGTCGCTTTTCGCCGCCGTCACTTCTTCTTGAAGTAGAGCTCCTCAGCATTCCACGAGATGCGATAGCTGCTGAGCACCGTCGGGCGCACATTGCCGAGGTCACTGCGAACGGCCGAGTAGACAATTGGGGCGACGGTGTAGATCATCGGCTGCTGCTCGGCGAGAATCGCTTGGACCTCGTCGAAGAGTTTCTTGCGCTTCGGGAAGTCGAGCTCCTTCACTTGGGCGTTCATCAGGAAGTCGATGCGCGCCTCCCAGTCGGTCGCGGGTGTTTTCTGCCGTGGGAACCACTGGTGGGTGAAGCCTTCGCTCTTGAGCACGTTCATACTCGAGGCCGGGTCGGTGCCGCCGCCGCCGAGCCCGAGCAGGATGCAGTCGTAGTCGTAGGTGTTGTTGATTTTGGCGACGAGTGTGTTGAACTCGATTGGTTGGAACACCAGCTTCACGCCTAGCTTCTTCAGGTCGTCCTGGATGAGTACCGCCGTCCGCTCGCGCACGCTGTTACCGGTGTTCGTATTCAGTACAAACTCAATCACTTTGCCGCTCGCGTCCTCCAGCAGGTCGTCGCCGTTGCGGTCCTCGATGCCGATTTCCTTCAGTAGCGCCCGCGCGCGAGAAAGGTCGAAGGGATATTTCGACACTTCGGGGTTGTTCCACTTCTTGTTCTCGAGCGAGACGAAGCCGTAGTTTGGAAAGGCGCGCCCCGCGTAGATGGCCTTCACGATGCTGGGCCGATCGATCGCGTGGCTGATCGCCTGCCGGAACTTCGCGTTGCGGAACCAGTTCAGCTTGTGCGCCGCGACGATCGGCTGGCCGCCCTTGGCCTGCTGGTTCGTGTTCTGGTTGAACCAGAGGAAGCCACGCTCCAGCCCCAGCCCCAGTTCCGTCAGGTTGAACTTGCCCTTGTCCGCCTCCGTCCTGAATCGCTCGTACTCGTCCGGTCGCACATTCTCGTGCATGTCCGCCTCGCCCTTGAGGAAGCGCAGGCTCATCGCGTTCATGTCCGGCAGCACCGTGTAGATTACGGTGTCGAGGTATGGCAGGCGCTGACCCTTGGTGTCCACGGCGAAATAGTTCGGGTTCCGCTCCAGCAACGTGAATTCTCCGGGCTTGAACTGCTTCAGCTTGAACGGCCCGCACCCCACCAGCTCCTGCGGCTTCGTGTTGATTCCGTAGGCGGAGGGGAACCGCTTCTCCTTCACTGCCGGTTCCAGCACGTGTTTGGGGATGATCGCCACGCTGCCGAAATACTCGATGAACGGCGCGTACGGCGCCGGCGTCACCACCTTCACCGTGAAATCGTCCAGCTTCGTCACCTCGAAGTTCTTCCCGTCGATCTTGAAGAGGTCCGCCGTCACGTTGTCGATCTCTGGATTATAAATCACCTCCCACGTGAAGACGACGTCCGCCGCCGTCAGCGGCTTGCCATCGCTCCAGACCACCCCTTTGCGCAGCGTGAAGGTCCACGTCTGCTGGTCCGGCTCGACCTTCCAAGACTCCGCGAGGCCCGGGCCGACCGTCTGCGTCGGCGTGTCCACGCTCACCAGCCCGCTGAAGATGAGGCGGATGATGTCCGTCGAGCTCGACTCGTTCTCAGTGATCGGGTTGAACGTCTTCGGATCGCCAAAGGTCGCAATAACCAGCCGCCCGCCCGGTGTCCCCGGCTCGCATTTCGATACCAACGGCTTTTCGGGCAAAGGCGCGGCGGCAGCCTTGGGCGCGCCCGCATTGGGAGATTCCTTCTTGCCACAGGCCGTCAGGCAGAGCAACGAGGCGAGGCAGACGAGGGGGAGGTTCGAAACAGTGGAGCGCAGTGTCTTCATAATAATCGGAAGCGGCCCGACGTTAGCGACAAACGCCCGAGGCGCAAAACAAAAAGAAGCCTCGCGGGAGCCGTGAGTCTGCCGATTTCACCTCCGGCACGCGGTTGAGAACCGAAGGTACGGGGATTTGTATCGTCGGCACAAAAAGTGGGCCGCCAAAAAACGGCGTTTTGGTATCTGGCCCCGTCTTCTTAATTAAGTTGAGGGCAAGATGCGGTTGCGGCCTTGTCAGGGGTGCGCCAATGCCGTTATCGTCTCCTCCCCTGAATGGGAACGGTGAACCTTGAAACCCTGAAACGATGAGCATCCGCGTCCGATTCGCCCCCAGCCCGACGGGCTACCTCCACATCGGCGGCGCCCGCACGGCGCTGTTCAACTGGCTTTACGCCCGCCACACCGGCGGCACGTTCATCCTGCGCATCGAAGATACCGACGAGGCGCGCAATTCGCAGGAGGCGGTGGACGTGATTCTCAGCGGCCTCCGCTGGATGGGTCTGGACTGGGATGAGGGCCCGCAGACCGGCGCGGCCAACGGGCCGAGCAAGGGCGAGCGCGGTCCGTATTTCCAGAGCCAGCGAAAGGCTATCTACCAGAAGCGTGTGCAGGAGTTGAAGGAGAAGGGGCTCGCGTACGATCACGAGGGGGCGGTGAAGTTTCGTATGCAGCGCGAGCCAGTGGTGATTCCTGACCTCGTCGTCGGCAACGTCACCCGCGAGTTGACGGACCGGGAGAAGATGGATCCGGACTTCGTAATCGTGAGGTCGGACGGCCAGCCGGTGTTCCACTTGGTGAACGTGATTGATGATCTTGAAATGGCCATTACACACGTGATCCGCGGCGAGGATCATCTCTCGAACACAGCCAAGCATATCGCACTCTTCAAGGCGTTCGGCGTGGCGCCGCCCAACTACGCGCATATCCCGCTGATTCTGAACAAGGACGGTTCGAAGATGAGCAAGCGCGACACTGGCGCGAGCTTGACGGGCTATATCGAGGAGGGCTACGCGCCCGAGGCGGTGGTGAACTACCTGAGCCTCCTCGGCTGGTCGCCCAAAGGCAACCGCGAGGTGGTGCCGCTCAAGGAAGTCATTGAGCTGTTCGACCTGCCGCAGGTCCTGCGGCACAACGCGCGGTTCGATTTGGACAAGCTGCACTGGATTAATGGCGAATATATCAAGGGGATGGATGCGCCGCGCTTCGGCCAACTCGCACAGGAGGCACTCGTCGCAGCCGGCGTGAGCACCGCAGGCTGTGATGCCGCGTACGTGGCCGCCGCCTTCGCCACGGCCAAAGAGAAAGTGAAGCAGTTCCGTGAGATTCCGGCCTTCACAGACTTCTATTTCAAGGATGCGATCGTGCCTGACGCCGAGGCCGCCGCGAAATCGTTCGTACCGGAGAACAAGCCGCGCGTGGAGAAGCTGCGCGCGGCTTTCGCGCAGATTGCCGCGTTCGATGCCGTGTCGCTCGAGCAGACTCTCAAGGCCATCTGTGCCGAGCTGGGCGTGAAGGCGGGCGTGCTCGTCGCGCCGGTGCGCGTGGCCTGCACAGGTCGTTCTGTGGGCCCGAGCCTTTATCACCTGATGGAAATCTTGGGGAAGGAACGCGTGCTCAAGCGGCTCGACGCCGCGCTGACCAAGATGGACTGAGTCGAGAGCGGGGGAAGATGCAACAGGACTTCCCCATCAAGCTCGCCTCGCCGCAGACGATGCGGTGGTTTTACGGACTGGCCGCGTTTCTCATTGGGTTTAACCTAGTAGCCGCGGTGCTCGCCGTGTCTCTGTCCATCCCGTGGCTGTGGGCTGCTCCCGTCATCCTCCTGCTGGTCTTGTGGTTGCTGCTTATCCATTTCGCCCGCGCCGCATTGCTTTCTGCGGTCATCGAGCTAGGGAAGGATTCATTTCGTATTCGCGGCGATCTCTTCAGCCGTCGCGTCCCGTTGTGTGAACTAATCGTGGCCGAGACGCGCGTGGTGGACTTCGTCGCCGAGCCTGTGTTAAAGCCGAAGTGGAAGCTTTGGGGCATCGCGTTGCCAGGGCATCAGGCCGGATTCTTCAGCCTGCACAACGGCCAGCGCGCCTATGTTTTCCTGAACGACACCGCCGGCGTTGTCTTCTTGCGGACGTGCGCGGGACGCACCATCTTGCTGACGCCATCCGAGCCCGAGGCTTTCGTGGCCGCGCTGAAGTCACGGATTGTCTCTTAGACACACGTGAGCGATTCAAAGACATTTTCCAATCCCCCGACCTTTCGCGAGGCGGCCCGTTTCTGGCTCAAGCTCGGGTTCATCAGCTTCGGCGGGCCGACGGGCCAGATTGCCATCATGCACGAGGAAATCGTGGAGCGGCGGAAATGGGTCGACGAAGGCCGCTTCTTGCACGCGCTGAACTTTTGCATGCTGTTGCCGGGGCCGGAGGCTCAGCAACTCGCGATTTATCTAGGCTGGATTTTACACGGCACGTGGGGCGGCATCGTGGCCGGGGTGCTCTTCGTGCTGCCGGCGGCGCTGCTCCTGTGGGGACTCAGCTACGTGTACGTCGCCTACGGAAACCTTGCAGCCATCGCGGCAGTGTTCGCTGGGTTGAAGCCCGCCGTGTTCGCGCTCGTCGTCGCCGCAGTCCTGCGAATTGGCCAGAAAGTGTTGAAGAACGAGGCGATGTGGGCGGTCGCGCTACTGGCATTTGCTGGCATCTACTTCTTGAAGCTGCCGTTTCCAATCCTCATCGGTATCGCGGCGCTGGTCGGCTGGATTGGCGGCAAGATTGCGCCGAAACAGTTCGTCGTCATCAAAAGCCATGGCAAGAAAGAGCAGGGGAGCGAAGCCGTGATCCCCGAGGCGGCGTATCACCGCGTCGAGCCGACGATGTCGCGCGCGGTGAAGATCACCCTACTCTGCTTTGCGCTCTGGTGGGTGCCGGTGGCGCTGCTCGGACTCTGGCTCGGCTGGCAACACACGCTGGTGAGCGAAGGCCTCTTCTTCAGCAAGGCGGCGATGGTAACGTTCGGCGGCGCGTACGCGGTGCTCCCCTACGTCGCGCAGCAGGCGGTGGAGAACCACCACTGGCTCAGCGGTCCGCAGATGCTCGACGGCCTCGGCCTCGCAGAGTCGACGCCCGGGCCGCTCATCATGGTGCTGCAGTTCGTCGGTTTCCTCGGCGGCTGGAACCAGCCCGGCAACCTCTCGCCGCTGCTTGCGGCCACGCTCGGCGCGGCCATTACGACTTGGACGACCTTTGTGCCGTGCTTCCTCTGGATCTTTCTCGGTGCGCCTTACATCGAGCGCTTGCGCGAAAACGCACGGCTCGCCGCCGCGCTCTCGGCGGTGACAGCGGCGGTGGTGGGCGTGGTGCTGAACCTCGCGCTCTGGTTCGGCCTGCAGGTGCTCTTCCCGCAGCGCTGGGAACCGGATTGGTTCGCCGTGGTGGTCGCGTCCATTGCCTTCGCAGGCCTCGTCCGGTTCAAGTGGAACGTCGTCGCCGTCGTACTCGGCGCCGGTGGCCTTGGCCTGATCCACAAACTGCTGGTCAGCTAAGCCGGATTCCGCCACATTGCCGCCGCTTCGGACAGCTGTATGACCACCGCCAACAAGATTACCATCGGACGCATCGTGCTCGTGCCGTTCTTCGCGGTGCAGTTGCTCTACTACGCGAAGACTGGCCTGGATTTACATCGATGGCTTGCCTTGGCGGCGTTCATTCTTGCTGCGGCGAGCGACTGGCTGGACGGCTACCTCGCTCGGAATTGCGGCCAACACACGGAGCTTGGCGAGGTGCTCGATCCGTTGGCGGATAAGTTCCTCTCCGTTACCGCGCTGGTGCTGTTCAGCATCGGGCTCGATTGGGATCTTGTCCGGCTGCCACTCTGGCTTGCTGGAACAGTCATCGGCCGTGACGCGATTCTCATTCTCGGCTGGCTAGTGGTTCAACGGTTTCATCCCGACGTGAAGATTCGGCCGCGTTTTATCGGCAAGACCGGCACGGTGATGCTGATGGCGTGCGTTATCTGCGCCCTGATGCGCGGCCCGGAGCAAGTGACATGGCTGTTGGCGCTGGCCACGGCAGTCTGCGACGGCGTGTCCGGCATCTTTTATCTCTTCGACGGACTGCGGCAGATGAACGATGATCCGGCAGCCTCGGCTTCCACGACGTCATCGGATGCGGGCAAGGATTCGAACAAAGGTTGAACTATGGTGAACGAATTTATTCCCACGCTTCAGGAAGGTGATCCCGCGCCGGACTTCACCACGACCACGAGCGGTGGCGGCACGCTCTCGCTCGCTGCCCTGCGCGGAAAGAACGTCGTGCTTTACTTCTATCCGAGGGACGACACGCCCGGCTGCACTAAGGAGGCCTGTGCCTTCCGCGACCAGTTTGCCGCATTCCAGCAGAAGGGTGCGGTCGTCTTGGGCGTCAGCCCCGACGACGTGAAGGCACATGACAAGTTCGTGCAGAAATATCGGCTGCCGTTCACATTGTTGGTCGATGAGGAGAAGAAGATTGTCACCGCCTACGGGGTCTGGGGCCAGAAGAGTTTCCTCGGCAAGAAATATATGGGTACCCACCGCGTCACCTTCCTCATCGGGCCGGACGGACGTATCCGGAAGGTCTGGCCGAAGGTGAAGCCGGAACTGCACGCCGCCGAGGTGCTTGCGGCTCTCTGAGCTGGGCGTGATTGACGATTGACTTTCCGTGCTGGGAAGCCTTCCTTGGCGCGGGCGAAACGAACATCCTAACAACCATGAATGACACCGCAATCCTCACCGTGGGCCAAGACGTACCCGACTTCGAGATGGAGACCTACGAGCCGGCCAAAGCCCTCTTCGGTAAGCTCTCCCTGGCCGAGTTGAAGAAGCAGAACAAGTGGACCATCCTCGTCTTCTACCCGGCCGACTTCACCTTCGTCTGCCCCACCGAGTTGGCCGACTTGGCTGAGAAGCACGCCGAGCTGCAGAAGCTGGGCGCCGAGGTCGCCACCGTTTCCACCGACACCAAGTTCTCTCACCTCGCCTGGCGCGATTCTGAGAAGCTCCTCGCCAGCGTGAAGTACCCGATGGCCGCCGACCCGACCGGCAAGGTCTCCCGGATGTTCGGCGTGTACGATGCCGCTACCGGCCTAGCCCTTCGCGGGACCTTCATCATCAACCCCGGCGGCAAGCTCGTCTCCAGCGAGGTAAACTTCTACAACGTCGGCCGCGATGCTGCCGAGTTGGTGCGCAAGATGCAGGCGAACGAATACCTCGTGCAGCATCCTGCTGAGGCGTGTCCTGCGAAGTGGACCCCCGGCAAGAAGACCCTCAAGCCCTCCGAGAAGATGGTCGGCAAAGTCTTCGAGGCGCTCCAGTAAGCGCGCGCGAACTCGGGACTCACGCGGTCAAGGTGCTGGTGGCTTCGGGTTATTTCCGATGCCGAAGATTCTTCGAAGCGTCCCGAGCGGAACACGCGCCCATGCGCGTTCGTGCAGATAATAGAGGACGATTTTTGTGATAACTTCCGAGGCGCCAATGATCAGTGCTTTGCGAGCGTCTCTCGTCCACAAATAGGAGACCAATATCGTATCGATGGTGCCGACGATGCGCCAGCTTACGGCCTTCAGAAGACTGCGTAGATTCGAATCACGCAGCGGCAGTTGCGATACCGGTTCCTCCTTCGGAAAGGGGCTGTGCCGGCGCATCGTGCCGAGTGGTACGAGTGCCCACGCTCGCTCGTGCAGATAGTACAGGGCGATTTTCGTAATGGCCTCCGTGCCTCCAATCGCAACCGCCTGCCCGGCGTGCCCCGTCCAAAAAAAGGAAATCACCATCGTGTCGATTGTGCCGATGATGCGCCAGCTCACCGCCTTGAACACGCTGCGCAGGCGCGAATCGCGAAGCTGATGCATCTCGCCCGATCCCGAAGACGCGCCTTGCGTCGGTTCAGTGGGATCGACGGGGGTCGTCGTCATATCGCGAAGTCAGTGTACTCGGGTTTGTACAATTCGCTGGGTCCCTCGAGCATGCCGGCGGCGACAGTGTGGTTGGTGCCCTCCTCGGTGAGAATGAATGAACCGGTCAGGCGATTGGTGCGGTAACCGTCAAAGATCAGCGGCTTGGCGGTCTTGAGGCGAATGCGGCCGATGTCGTTGAGGGCGAGTTGCGCGGGCGGCTCGGTCTCGTTCTCAAGAGTGTCGAAGCTGACCTTGCTCTCAAGCGCCGTGACGACGGCGCGACAGTTGTTCGCGGTGTGCTTGAGGAAATATTTCTTACCAGGCACGAGCGGTCGTTGGTGCATCCAGACCACGTGGGCCTCGAACTCGCTGGCGACGCCGGGGAGTTCCTCGGTGCCCGCGATCATATCGCCGCGGCTGCAGTCAATGGCGTGTTCGAGTTGGAGAGTAACGGACTGGGGGCAGAAGGCTTCGGGCACCGCGCCGTCGCAGGTCCAGATTTCTTTCACGGTGCTGCGCTGGCCGCTGGGGAGGACGAGAATCTTCTGACCGACCTTCACGATGCCGCCGGAGATTTGACCGGAGAGGCCGCGGAAGTCGTGGAGGGTTTTGTCAGTCGGGTTGTTCGGGCGATTCACCCACTGCACGGGAAAGCGGAGGCCCTGCAGGTTCCAGTCGCTGGCGATGTGCACGGACTCAAGGTGCCCTAGGAGCGTGGGGCCTTCGTACCACGGTGTGTGCCCGGAACGCTCGACCACGTTGTCGCCGTTGAGCGCGCTGATGGGGATGAACTTCACGTCCTTGATATCGAGGCGGGGGAGAAAGGACTCGAACTGGTGGCGGATTTCGGTGAAACGCGCCTCGCTCCAGTCCATGAGATCCATCTTGTTGATGGCGACGATGAGGTGCGGGATGCGCAGCAACGACGCGATGTACGTATGCCGTCGCGACTGCTCGATGACGCCCAAGCGTGCGTCCACGAGCACGATGGAGAGGTTTGCCGTACTCGCGCCGGTGACCATGTTGCGCGTGTACTGCACGTGCCCCGGCGTGTCTGCGACGATGAACTTGCGGCGCGGCGTGGCGAAGTAGCGGTAGGCCACATCAATCGTGATGCCCTGCTCACGCTCGGCGCGGAGGCCGTCGGTGAGGTTGGCGAGATTCACCTGCCCGCCGCCGGTGATGTCGGCGCTGCGTTCGAGGGCCTCCATCTGGTCTTCCATGATGGACTTGGAATCGTAAAGCAACCGGCCGATGAGCGTGGACTTGCCGTCGTCCACGGAGCCGCAGGTGTTGAAGCGGAGGAGTTCGATGGGATGTTGCGAATGGGGCATGGGAGGACGAGGGCTTGGGTTTAGAAGTAGCCGGCTTTCTTGCGGTCTTCCATCGCGGCTTCGCTGGCCTTGTCGTCGGCGCGGGTGCCGCGCTCGGTGATGCGGGCGGCGGCGACTTCGCGGATGATGTCGTCCACGGTGCTGGCCGGGCTGTCAATCATGCCAGTGCTGATCATGTCGGCGATGGTGCGGACGCGGCAGACCATCGTCTTGAGCGGCTCTTTCGCGGTCGGACGTGCGCCGGCGTAAACATCGGGCTGACCGTTCGTCGCGTGCGGCGGCGGCACGGGCAGCCACTGGCCGCCGCGCCGGAAGCACTCGCGGGTGTGGCTGAAGTAGATGGTCGGCACCTCGAGCTTCTCGCGCTGGATGTATTCCCACACGTCCATCTCGGTCCAGTTGGAGAGCGGGAAGACGCGCATGTTTTCGCCCGGGTTCACGCGGGCGTTGTAGAGGTTCCAGATTTCGGGACGCTGATTTTTGGGATCCCACTGGCCGAACGCATCGCGGAAACTGAAGAAGCGTTCCTTGGCGCGGGCTTTCTCTTCGTCGCGTCGCGCGCCGCCGATGCAGCAGTCGAAACGGAACTCTTCAATCGCACCGAGCAGCACGGGAATCTGAAGCTGGTTGCGGCTGACTTGGCCGGGCGTGGGCGTAGCGAGGCCTTTGGCGAAGGCGTCGTCCACGGTGCGGACGATGAGCTTGGCGCCGAGTTCTTTCGCGCGGCGGTCGCGGAAATCAATCAGCTCGGGGAATTCGTGACCGGTCTCGACATTAAGAAAGGGCATCGGAATCTCGGAGGGACGAAAGGCTTTTTCAGCGAGGCGCAGGATGCAGATGGAATCTTTGCCGCCGGAGAAAAGAATCGCCGGGCGCTCGAAACTTGCCGCCACTTCACGCAGCACGTGAATGGCCTCCGTTTCGAGATACTGAAGATGGTCGAGATGGTATGAGCTCATTTGTCGGCCATCGCCTTTCCGCCCCAACTGGCGTGGAGGCCGCACTCACGTTTTTCATCCGCCTTGGCGGGATCGAAGTAATCCCACTCGTTGGGAAGGTTGTGTCGTTGCAGATACGATTCCATCTCGGCGTCGCTCCAATAAAACACCGGGCTGACTTTGAGTGTGCCGAAATTGGGGTCGTGCGAAACGATGTCGAGGCCGGCGCGATTGGGGTTTTGGACTTTGCGTAGCGCGGTGAGCCAGACAGCGGGCGCAAGTTCCTTCATGCCGCGCAGGAACGGCTCCAGTTTCATCGTGGTGCTGAAGGCTTTGATGCGCTCCTCGTTCTCCGGCGTCGGCTCGGGCATACCGCCGTGAACGGCGTCGTAGTTCGCGGCGGTGAGGCGCGGCACGTAGGCTTTGATGTTCAGCTTGAGCAGCGCGCGCAGCGTTTCGGCATGCGCGTAAGTCGCGGGCCGATTGTAACCGTGATCCACCCACAGCACAGGAATGTCCGGCTGCACTTGCGTGGCGAGGTGGAGGATGACGGCTTCGTAAGGGCGATAGTTAGTCGAGACAATCGCGCGGCCGTTGGCTTGCGCGATGGCCCAACGAACGATTTCGAGCGGCGACTTATCGCGCAGGTCGACGTTGGCCTGGCCGATTTGTTCAGCGGTCATGGCGATGAATGGAATTAGTTCGCGGCGACCTGTTCGTTCCAGAGCGTGCGCGAGACCCAGTCACCGAAACGCTCGGAGCCGATGCGGTTCTTTGCGTATTGCTCGAGCAGCGGACGCAGCTCGGCGACGATATCCGGGTCCTTCACGTTATCTTTCCAGAGTCGGTTGAGGCGGGTGCAAGCTTCGTTGCCACCGAGGTAGACCTGATAGCGGCCGGGCGCTTTGCCGACGAAGCCGATTTCGGCCATGTACGGGCGGGCGCAGCCGTTCGGGCAGCCGGTCATGCGGATGATGATTTCGTTGTCCTTCAGGCCGAGTTCGCCGAGGACGTTCTCGAAGCGGCTGAGCAACTCGGGCAGGTAGCGTTCGCTCTCGGCGAGGCCGAGGCCGCAGGTCGGCATCGAGGGGCAGGCCATCGAGGCGCGTCGCAGGGCAGTGGTCTGGTTCTCGACCGGGATGCCGTGGTCGGCGAGCAACTGCGTGATGGACGACTGGTCGGCTGGCGTGATGTTGGCGAGGACGATGTTCTGCGATGGTGTGAGGCGGAACTCGGGTTTGAAGCGCTCGGCGATGAGCTTGAGTGCGCTCTTTAATTGGTAGCCGTCCTTGTCCTTGATGCGGCCGGTCTCGACGTATAGGCCGAGGAACTTTCGACCATCCGTGGCGGTGTCCCAGCCGAAGTGGTCGCCTTGGCGCTCGAACTTGAACGGCTTCGCGTCGGCGAGTTTGTAGCCGAGGCGGGTCTCGAGTTCCGACCGGAACCACAGGGCGCCCTTTTCCTCGAGTACATATTTCAGGCGGGCGTGCTTTCGGTTGGTGCGGTCGCCGAAGTCGCGATGGATGGTGAGCACGCTCTTCGAGACATCGACGAGCTGCGCGGGCGTGAGGAAGCCAATGACGTCGGCGATGCGCGGGTAGGTCTCCTCGTTGCCGTGGCTGCGGCCGAGGCCACCGCCCACGGTGAGGTTGTAACCGGCGAGCTTGCCGCTCTCCTCGATGGCGATGTAGCCGAGGCAGTTCGTGAAGATGTCCACGTCGTTCACCGGCGTGGCAGCGAAGGCGGCCTTGAACTTGCGGGGCAGGTAGGTCTTGCCGTAGAGCGGGTCGACGAACTCCTTGTTCTCGGACGCGCTGAGGTCGAGCTGCACGCCTTCGACCCAGATAGAATGATAGGCCTTGGTGATGGGCATGAGTGCTTCGCTCACGCGCGTGGCATCGGCGAGCAGTTGCACGTCGAGGCCGTTGCGGGCGGGCGTTGGGGGCGACATCACATTGCGGTTTACGTCACCGCAGGCGGCGATGGTGTCCATCATGGCCTCGTTGAGTTGTTTCATCAGCGGCCCAAGGCCGGCCTTCACCACGCCGTGGAACTGGAAGCTCTGGCGGGAGGTGATGCGCAGGGTCTGGTTGCCGAACTGCGTGGCGAGTTGGTCGTACACGAGGTACTGGCGGGCGTTGAGCACGCCGCCGGGGATGCGCCCGCGAATCATCCAGATGAAGAGCTTGCCGGTCTTGCGTTTGTCCCGGTCGTCCTGCTGGTAGATGCCGTGGAACTTGAGGAACTGCTGGTCGTCCTCGGTGAAGCGGTCGACAGCCGGGTCGTTCAAGGTTCCGGCGATATTACCAGCCAAGGTGGGGATGGCGGTCTTGATCACCTCGTTGTGCGTCGGCTTCTTCTCGGATGCGGCGTTATTTTCAATCATAAGTAAAAAACTTAACTTGCAAATGATATCAATTTTCTGGGTGTCGTCAAACGCTTTTTTAAGCGAATGGGTCCTGCCAACCTGTCAATTATACAGGAAATTGCCGTTCTCCGGCAAGGGCGCTATTCTAGGCTAGGTTCGCGGGTCTTTTCTAGCGGTTTTGATGTGAAAATGGAAGGTTGTCCCCGAAAAATTTGGTTGCGAGCGCAAAAACGCGCGTGTCTCGGCAAAAACTGATGGTTCTATGGATTAAACCTTTGGCTTTTAAATCAAACAGTCCTTCCAAAGGCATTGCAGTCCCATTCTCAGCCACGCACTTGTTCAGCCGACGCACTCTTTTTAATGAAAGAATTCTCGCCCCTCGGCGGCGTTGGGAAGTTGGGAAGCCTTGAAGAGAGGATGAGCTGGATTAAATCTCAGATTGAATTTCAGCCGCCCCGCACTAATCTAAATCGTCATGCATCGGTGCGTTGTCACCTCACTCGGTTATATCCTGCTCAGTGCCTTCGCACCAGGTGCGGCCCTCGCGGCCACGGCGCCATCGAGCACCGAGCTGGAGTTCTTCGAGAAAAAAATCCGTCCACTACTCGCCGCGCAGTGCTTCGAGTGCCATAGCGAGAAGAAGGCCAAGGGCGGCCTCCGCCTCGATTCGCGCGACGGCTGGGCCAAGGGCGGCGAGAGCGGTCCGGCTATCCTCCTCGGCACTCCGGACAAGAGTCCGCTCCTCCGCGCCGTGCGTTATACCGATAAGGACCTTCAGATGCCGCCCAAGCGCAAGCTCAGCCCCGAGCAGCTTGCCGCCTTCGAACAATGGGTGAAGCTCGGTGCGCCAGATCCGCGCACGGCGACTGCCGCAATCGAGACCAAGAAAACCGGCATGACCATCGAGGAAGGGCGGAAGTTCTGGTCATACCAGCCGCCCAAGGCTGTTGCTCTACCGACCGTGAATGACGCCGCGTGGCCGCGCACGGACATCGACCGATTCATCCTCGCGCCAATTGAGGCGAAGAATCTCAAGCCTGCGCCGGACGCTGACCCCACCACGCTTGTCCGCCGTGTCTACTTCGACCTCACCGGTCTACCGCCGACACCGGAGCAGATCGATCAGTTCCTCAACGACAAGGCACCCGACGCTTACGTGCGTCTGGTGGATCGCCTGCTCGCCTCGCCGCATTTCGGCGAGCGCTGGGGACGGCACTGGCTCGACGTGGTGCGTTTCGCTGAGTCGATGACGCTGCGCGGGTTCGTCTTCAAGGAGGCGTGGCGCTATCGCGATTACGTCATCGAATCCTTCAATGCCGATCGTCCGTTCGACCAATTCGTTCGTGAGCAGGTTGCCGGTGACCTCCAGCCGCACGGTTCCCTCGCTGAGCGTCGTCGCCAACTGACCGCCACCGCGTTTCTCGCGCTCGCGAATTCCAATCTGGAGGAGCAGGACAAAAAGCAGCTCGAGATGGACGTGGTGGACGAGCAACTCGACGTCATCAGCAAGGCGTTTCTTGGACAGACGGTCACCTGCGCCCGTTGCCACGACCACAAGTTCGACCCCATCCCCACGCGCGATTACTACGCTCTCGCCGGCATCCTCAAGAACACGCACACCCTTGAGCATTCCAACGTCTCCAAGTGGATCGAACTTCCGCTGCCCGCTGAGCCGACCGAAGAGGCCGCGTACAAAAAACACGATTCCGCTGTCGCTGCGTTGCAAGCAAAGATCAAGTCTGCGAAGGATGCCGCCAAGCCGGTAGCGAACGCTAGCGACAAGACGAAGCCGGTCTCTATCCGGCTCGCCGACTTACCCGGTGTCGTCGTGGATGATAGCAAGGCTGTGCGTGTCGGCGAGTGGACGCTCTCCAAGTACAGCGGCCGCTTCATCGGCGAAGGTTACTTGCACGACGCTGACGCTAGTAAAGGGAAGAAGACACTCACCTTCCAACCCGAGCTTCCGCACGCCGGCCTTTACGAGGTACGCCTCGGTTATATCGCTGGTCGGAACCGCGCTACGAACGCGCCGGTCACCGTCTTCAGCGCCGATGGTGAGAAGACCTTTCACATCAATCAACAGGAACAGGCGGTGCTCGATGGCCACTTCGTTTCGCTGGGCCAACACCGTTTCGAACAGAATGGTGCCGGCTTTGTCATCCTCAGCAACGAAGGCACCAAAGGGGTCGTCGTTGCCGACGCGGTGTTGTTCGTCCCTGTCGATGCGAACGCGCCGGGCAAGACCGTGGCCGTGACGTCTGCGACCTCCGACAACAAGAAGGATGCAAAGAAGGATGCGAAGAAAGAGGCCGTGCCCGACTCGATCAAGCAGATGGAGGCTGAACTGAAAAAGCTCACGGACTCCGGACCGAAGCGTCCGCTCTTCATGACCGTGCGTGAGGAGGCGACCTACGGCGATATTGCCGTGCACATCCGTGGCAGCGTCCACAACCTCGGTGAGAAGGTGCCGCGAGGCTTCCTACAAGTCGCTAGCCTGAGCAAACCTTCCACACCAATCGCCCAAGGACAGAGTGGTCGTCGTGAACTGGCCGAATGGCTCACCAGCACCGGGAACCCGCTTACCGCGCGCGTCATGGCTAACCGCACGTGGCATTGGCTTTTCGGCGCTGGGATTGTTCGCACCACCGACAACTTCGGCACCACTGGTGAACTTCCGTCGCATTCCGAACTGCTCGATTATCTCGCGCTGAAGTTCGCGCAGGGAAACTGGTCCGTGAAAAAAATCGTGCGCGAAATCGTGCTGAGCCGCACTTATCAACTTGCTAGCACCGCCACGCTGGAACAGGCGAAGGCCGATCCCGATAACCGCCTCTTCAGCCACGCCCAACGCCGCCGGCTTGATGCCGAGTGCATCCACGACGCGATGCTCTCTGCCGCCGGCACACTCGATCTGACTGTCGGTGGCGCCACAATCAAGTCCGGCACGACCGCCGACTACGCTTACAAGCATAGCGGCACCCGCCGCAGCGTCTACGCGCCCGTCCTGCGCAACTCGCTTCCGGAGATTTTCGAGATGTTCGATTTCGCCGACCCGAGCGTCGTCACCGGTCGCCGAAACACGAGCACTGTCGCGCCGCAGGCACTCTTTCTGATGAACCACCCCTTCGCCATCGAGCAGGGTCGCACGGCGGCGGGCCGGATTCTTAACGAGAAACTGCCGGATGACGCCGCGCGCGCGACTCGCGCCTATCGTCTTATCCTAGGTCGCGTTCCGACCGAGGCTGAACGCCAAATCGCGCTTCGGCACATCGCCGCCGCCGGTCCGGAGGCTCCGCAGCAGCGCAAGGCGTGGGCTCAATTTTGTCAGGCCCTCTTCGCTGCCCCCGATTTCCGATACGTAAATTGAATCCGCGCATTCGGTTTTGATAGGCCAACGGGTTCTCCCTGCAACGCAGAGGGGATGTGAGCAAGGCCTTCAGGCTACTGGGTTGGTTGCCGTCATCCGATCGAGCGCACGGGCTCACAGATCCCGGTTGCGCGTGTAGGAGTGGGTTGCGGTCACGCCGAGGAAGGCCCGCACGAAGTCCGCGTGACCGTCCGCAAAGGTGGCATTGGACTGGTTGTCGTTTACCCGCGTGTGCATGTAATACTCCGGCGGCGCATTGCTGTTGAGCGAACTCCAGAAGGGAAACCAGATTCCGTGGTCAACGTTCATCCCTTGGTTTCGCCAGCTTTTGGAGCGGCTGCTGTTCAGGTTGCAATCAATCAGAATAGCGGCTACCGTCGCGCGTCCAATATCCGGCATGAATCACCTTGAATCAGGTTTTGTTTCCCGCCGACAAGCGCTGCAGTCGGCCGGGTGCGGTTTCGGTTCGCTCGCGCTGGCGGGACTGTTGGCTCAACGCGCTGACGCCGCAAATCCGCTCGCGCCCAAGGCGCCGCATTTGAAGCCGCGCGCCAAGCGGATTATCTTCCTCTTCATGCAGGGCGGTGTGAGTCACGTGGATTCGTACGACCACAAGCCGATCCTTTTGAAGCAGGACGGCAAGATGATGCCCTTCCACGATTCGAGGACAATCGCCAATTCGGGCAAGAAGGACGCCATCGAGCAGCGTGTGATGAAGCCGCTCTGGAAGTTCGCCCAGCACGGCAAGAGCGGCCGTTGGGCCAGTGATCTTTTCCCGGAGGTCAACAAGCACTTGGACGATCTTACGTTCATCCACTCGATGCACACCGAGGGCATCGCCCACGGTCCTGCAACGCTCTTCCTGCACTGCGGCTCGACCAACCTGATTAGGCCCTCGATTGGCTCGTGGGTCAGCTACGGCCTCGGCACGGAGAACGAGAATCTCCCGGCGTTCGTCTCCATCAGCCCTTCCAGCGGCAACGGCGGCGCGCGCAATTTTGGTAACGCCTTCCTGCCGCCAGTTTATCAAGGCACGGGCATTGGCAAGGCCGGCGCTCCTGCGAGCGAGGCGGTCATCCGCAACCTCGCGCATCCGGAAATGAAGCTGGCTGAGCAGCGCAAGCAGTTTGATCTATTCCAGTCCCTCAACGCTGAGCAACTCAAGCGCAGCCCCGGTGATACGGAGTTGGAGGCCGTCATCAATTCCTACGAGCTAGCGTGGCGAATGCAGAATTACGCGCCCGACGCCTTTGATACCTCGAAGGAAACGCCCGAGACGCTCGCGCTCTACGGCATCGGCGAAAAGGCGACGGACAACTTCGGCCGCCAATGCCTCATGGCTCGGCGCCTCTGCGAATCCGGCGTACGCTTCATCCAGGTGACCTACGGCGACAACTCCGCCAACCCCGCGTGGGATCAGCATTCGAACCTCCCCAAGCACGGTGACCACGCGCGCGCCGTCGATAAGCCGATGGCTGGCCTGCTTGCCGACCTCGAGCAGCGCGGGTTGCTGAAAGATACGATTGTCTGGTGGTGCGGCGAGTTTGGTCGCACGCCTTACGCCGAGAAGAACGGTACCGGCCGTGATCACAACCCGAACGGCTTCACCACGTGGCTTGCGGGCGGCGGCCTGAAAAAGGGCTTCGCGCACGGCGCCACCGACGAGTTTGGCCACAAGGCGGTGCAGGACAAAGTGCACATGCACGACCTACACGCCACCCTGCTCCATATGCTTGGCCTCGACCACGAGCGACTCACTTACCGCTACGACGGGCGTGATTTCCGGCTCACCGATGTCCACGGTCACGTGGTGAAGGAGATTTTCGCCTAAACGGCCCGCAACACGGTGCGAGGCGTCGCGTGCGAAAACCATTTTGAATCCGCCTCAAAACAACCACGACCGGCGATCGAATCGGCGCGAGTTCCTGCGCGTGGGCGTGCTGGGCGCGGCTGGTTTGTCTCTACCTCAGTTGTTGGCGGCACGACAGACGGGTGCCGGCGTCGAGGCGAAGGCCGATTCCTGCCTAATCATCTTCCTCAATGGCGGCCCCAGCCATCTCGACATGTGGGACATGAAGCCCGAGGCGCCGTCGGAAATCCGCGGCGAGTTCCGGCCGATCGACACCACGCTACCCGGCGTGCAGCTTTGCGAACACCTGCCGCGGCTCGCGCGCCAGCTGCACCATTGCACGCTGATCCGCTCGATGAACCACAGCGTGAACAATTCCCACGCCGCCGCTGTGTACGCCGCGCTCACGGGGCACGATCGCGGTGAGCAGGGCGGCGGCGCCAAGCCCGGGGACCATCCGAACATGGGCTCGGTGCTCGCCCGGTTGCGTCCGGTCGCTGCGACCTCGCTGCCCTACGTGGCGCTGCCGTACAAGACGCAGGAAGGCGCTGGCGGCCCATTGCAGCCCGGCTTCATCGCTGGTTTCATCGGCGCGCACCACGATCCATTCTGGGTTTTGGAAGATCCGAGCCGTCCTGATTTCCGCGTGCAGAATCTCACGCCGCCGGAGGGCATGAACAACATCCGCCTCGCAGGCCGCGATGAACTGTTGCGTTCGTTCGATCAGACTTTTTTGCAGAAGCAGCCGACTAGTCGCTCGCCCTATGAATCACTCGGTGAATTCCAACGTCGCGCGTTCGATTTGCTCACGGCCGACACCACGCGCCGAGCGTTTGAGTTGGAGCGCGAGACGGTGGCGATGCGTGAATCGTACGGACGCAACATCTACGGGCAGAGCGTGCTGCTCGCGCGGAGGCTCATCGAGGCCGGCACGCGCGTGGTGACGATGAGTTGGGCGCCGGACGCGAACGCCACATGGGACACGCACGGCGGCAATTTCCAGAAGCTGAAGACGACGTTGCTTCCGCAGTTCGATGCCGCCTGTTCGAGCCTGCTGGAAGATTTGCGCCAGCGAGGTCTTCTGAAACGGACGCTTGTCGCGGTGATTGGTGATTTCGGCCGCACGCCGCGCATCAACAACAATGCCGGGCGCGACCACTGGAACGCCTGCTACAGCGTCATGCTCGCCGGCGGTGGGATCAAGGCTGGGTTCGTCCACGGCGCCAGCGACCGCACCGGTTCGCTGCCGGCCGATCGACCCACCACGCCGGGCGACGTCATCGCCACCATCTATCATCTGCTCGGCGTCAATCCGCGCACGGAACTGAACGATAACCTCAGCCGTCCGCACATGCTCGTGCCGCACGGCCAGGTGTTGCAAGAGATAATGGGCTGACGTTATTTTTCTAGCCGATGAAAATATTTTCGCCCCTCCTCGCGCTTTGTTTTGCGGCGCGTCTCTTCGCCGCCGATTCGTTTGACCAATCCGGCGTGGCGCTGGAGGTGGATTCAACTGACGCGAAGCTTGCCAAGATTGTCCTACTCGCCGGTACGCCGAGCAGCAAGTCGGGCGCGCACGAGTACTTCGCCGGCTGCGCGCTGCTGCTGCAGTGGCTCAAGGAGCAGCCGGGCGTCTGGCCGGTGATGGCGCGCGAGTGGCCCAAGAACGAGAAGATTCTCGAAGGGGCGAAGGCGATCGTCTATTTCGGCGACGGCGGCGGCAAGCAGCCGTTCGTGAACCCGGAACGTTGGGCGAAGCTTACCAAGATGATCGACGGCGGCGCTGGCTTCGTGCTGCTGCATCAGGCGGTGGATTTCCCCAAAGGCCCCGATGCGGAGAAGGTGATGGACTGGGTCGGCGGCGTATTCCACGGCGACATCGGCTGCCGCGGTCATTGGGACATGGATCTCAAGCCGACAGGCGAACATCCCGTGGTGCGAGGCGTGAAGCCCTTCGCTGCGCCGGGCGACGGTTGGCTTTACAACCTGCACTTCGGCTCCGCGACCAAGCCGCTCCTCGTTGGTCAAGTGCCCGAGAAGTCGCGCAGTTCGGTGGACGCGAAGAAGCACGCCGGACGCGATGAGGTGATTGCGTGGGCCAGCGAGCGCCCTTCGGGTGGGCGCGGCTTTGGCTTCACGGGTGCGGATTTGCACAAGAGTTGGGGCTACCAGAGCCAGCGCAAACTGGTCGTCAACGCAATCCTCTGGACCGCGAAGCTGGACGTGCCCGAAGGCGGCGCGAAGACGACTTTCATCGAGGCCGATCTCTCCAAGAACCTCGATAAGAAGACTGCCCCACCGGCCAAAGCGACCCCCAAAACCGCGCCCAAGCCGTCGGTGAAATAAGCTCACACCAACAAGGTTGAGGCCTGTTCGAATCGACCCCAACCAAGAGGACTCGATACCGTTTCGGCCTCATTTCTCTCGATGTTTCGCTCTTAAAAACAGTCTATCGTGCCCGTAGAACGACCTGTTTTTAGTGTCCGAAGAGATTTTGTTGGCCTGTCTCTTGAGGGTGCCGCCCCATTTTCGGAGGGCCGAATTGCACGCAGCCGCCTCACCCGAACGAGGAGAGTATCAGCAGGCATCGGTCTATCTCATTCTACTTCTTGTTCACCCTGCAAAAGCCGGGATAAATCCGAAAAAGGACTATTCAGGAGGTCTCATTTTTGATACAAAATCTCGCTGTACTGGCTGCTTGTTGCACCAGTCGCGTCAGGTTGGTATCAGAAAAACTGCTGAGGCCACCTTACGCAGGAAAACGCAACATAACCTCGCATAAAAAAGCGCTACGTAGCTCCCATCATCGCCCTCCTCTGTGTCAGCGCACTATTCGTCGTCCGCTGGGTCGGTGATACTGCCACTAGCACGCCCAAGTCCCTGCGAGTCCTCACGGCGGCAGAGCAGGTGCGTGCATTGCGTGCGAAGGCCAAAGGGGGCAACAGCAAGCTCCTCGCGGTCCAAGCGCTTGCACAAGCGACGCCTGCCGCCAAGGGGGTGTCCATCTACGGGACGCGCTGGGGCCGTGAAGAGAAACAAGAGTTGAAGGCGTTCTCGGGGTGGGCTGGGCAGTTCTCCTCAGCCACACCGGCGGAGAAGGGACAGTTGATTAAAGCAGGTGTTGAGCTCGCCAAAGAACGCCGGCTCGTGATGGCCGACTTGATTGAGTTCGATCCGGCGGCTGCGGTGGCGGCGGCGATTCCACAGGAAGTCCGCGCGGAACTACCTGAGGAAGTTCTCGCACACACGGAACGCCGCATCTCCGGCGTGGGAAATCTGGATGTGTACGGCATCACTCCAGCGCGGGGTGCCAAGCAATCGGTGCCGCTGATCGAGCGCACAGCCCGCTTGGGCGGCCGCGCGTATCAAGCCAATACGTACGGTGTTCTCGCGAGCTTTGGTACCGTGAAGGATCTCTACATGCACGGTGTGGCTGTGGATGGCCGGATTGCGTTGGCCGATGCGCCCGTGCGTACTTTGGAAGCGGGGGAGAAGGTGGCTGCAGGCGCAGCAATCATCGCGTCTCATCCCGTCCAACTCGACCCAGCTCTCGCGCAAAGTGCAGGAGCACCGCGCTTGGCGGAAGGTGCCGGTGGATATCACTGCCTCTGTTGCAGCACGGAGGCCAAGGCGAATTATGATGGTTCACGCTGGGCCGCTCTGGGCGAGGGAGGAACCGTCGCTGCTGCCATTGGACGCGCCTATAAAAATACCGGCAGCAAATCGGTGCTGGTCATACCCGTGCAGTTCCCCGACCAGGCCGGTTCGCCGTGGTCCAGTGATGGAGTTCGGGACACTAGGATTAGCCAAATCCAATCCTACTTCAGCACCGCCTCATACGCGGCCTTTAATCTCAACAATGCCACGGTCATTTCCCTACAGACACTGCCCTCAAATCGTTCCACCTACCGAACTGGTGCTGGAGAACATAACTCGACCCTTCTCACAACGTTGGCCACAGATGCGAGCACTCTAGCCACGGCCGCCGGTTACGATCCCGACGACTACGATTTCGTGAGCTTCGTCATCAACCACAACCTTTGGAGTGGCGTCGCTGGCCTGGCATACTTAGGTGATAAGCACAGCTTCATCGACGGTGATGGGGCGGAGACGTCAGCGGTTTACATCCATGAGTTGGGCCATAATCTGGGCCTCTATCACGCCGGCTCATGGGACTCAACTAGCAATGTGCCCGACAGTTCCAGTGGCACAACCAGCGAATATGGAAATAGGTTCGATGCGATGGGAGATACTTACACCTATTCCTACGACCAACTGCATTTCAATGCGAGTTTCAAGAACGCCTTGGATTGGTTGCCCGATAGCTACGTCACCACGGTCACCACGGATGTGACAATGAACCTGTATGCCATGGACCGGACGCAAGTGAGCGGGCGGGCCTACGCCGTCAAAATCCCCGCGGGTATAACCTTGGACGGCATCAGCAATCTGGATTATTGGGTCGAATTCCGCAGCCGCTACACGGGTGTCGACACCATCCAAAACGGCGTGCTCATTTACACCGCCAACACCGCTCATGATAACGGCGCCTCGAAGCTGCTGGATATGGCCCCCGCCACCTCCACCTTTCTCGACGCTGGGTTGCCGATAGGCAGTTCCTTTCCCACGGCCGATGGCCTATGGCGAATCACGGTCAATTCCCAGGCCGGCTCCGGGAATGACAGCCTCATCAATGTGACCATTTCGGATGCTCGTCCACCTGTCATCACCACCCAACCTGCGAGTGTCACCGCGAGTTATGGAAGTGCTGTCTCCTTCTCCGTGGTGGCCACTGGATCTAGTCTAACATATCAATGGTCCAAAGATAACGCCACGTTGACCGGAAAAACAGACGCTACTTTGTCCATTCCCGATTTTCAGTCGGCCAACCTTGGATCGTACACCGTTACTATCACCGGCGCGCACGGCACCGCTATCAGCAGCGCGGCGACATTGACGGTTTCGGAGAGTGGCGGCGGTGGCGGTGGCGGCGGCGGGTGCGGTTACACCACGCCGCCCGAGCAGATTATCCTGATTGGCTGGGCCGTGTTGTTGCTCTGCCGCCTTCTGCAAGGCGCATCCGCTGGCGCGTTCAAGCCGCGCGAAGAAGCGGTGTAAGCAGGCTTGTGGCGCACCTTCACCCTCTACGCCTCTGATTTCTTAAGCTCTCAATAAGGCCAAACGCAGGAAGCAGGTCGTTGGCTCAGAACGAATAGTTGCCGGCTTCCGTCGTCATGATTTATGATCGGACGAACACAGGATTCATGGGCCGCTTTCTTATCAACGGACTGATGTTTTTTTTGGCCGCTGTCCCGCTTCATGCGGCGGACACGGCGGGTGTGGAGTTTTTCGAGAAACGGATCCGACCCATCCTCGTCGAGCGTTGCTACGAGTGCCATAGTGCGCAGGCGAACAAGGTCAAGGGCGGTCTGCGTCTCGATACGCGCGAGGCGCTGCTCAAGGGAGGCGATACCGGTCCAGCGCTTGTCCCCGGCGATCCGGATAAGTCGCCTCTTATCAAGGCGGTGCGTTACAAGAATCAGGATTTGCAGATGCCCCCGAAAAGCCCGCTCACGCCCGGGCAGGTCCGAGACCTCGAGCAATGGGTGAAGATGGGCGCGCCCGATCCTCGGGCTGTGGCTGCGGTTTCGCCTTCGGGCAGGCGTGAGATTAACATCGAGGAGGGTCGCAAGTTCTGGGCGTTCCAGCCGCTGGCCAATCCGGTGGTCGCCAAAATCCAATCTGGTCGGAACGCGATTGACGCTTTCATTTTGGCCAAACTGGCAGAGAAGGGGCTTCGGCCTGCACCACCAGCGGATAAGCGTGCGTTGTTGCGCCGTGCGACGTTCGACCTCATCGGCCTGCCGCCAACGCCAGCGGAGATGCAGGCCTTCCTCGCGGACCAATCTCCGGACGCCTTCGCAAGGGTGGTCGAACGGCTTCTCGCCTCGCCGCAGTACGGCGAGCGTTGGGGGCGGCATTGGCTCGACGTGGCGCGTTACGCGGATTCAAACGGGCTCGATGAGAACGTGGCCTTCGGCAACGCGTGGCGTTACCGAGACTATGTGGTGAACGCCTTCAACCACGACAAGCCGTACGACCAGTTCCTCGTCGAGCAGATTGCCGGCGACCTGTTACCGACAGCCGAGAACGTCGCGGTAAAGCATGAGCGGTTGACCGCGCTCGGATTCCTTTCCCTCGGCCCCAAGCTCCTCGCCGAACCGGACAAGGTGAAGTTGGAGATGGACCTGATTGACGAGCAGATCGACACGCTTGGTCGCGCGGTAATGGGTATGACGCTCGGTTGCGCGCGTTGTCACGACCACAAGTTCGACCCCGTTGCCACCGAGGATTACTACTCGCTCGCCGCCATCTTCAAGAGCACACGCACGATGGATGACCTCAAGACCATTGCCAAGTGGCACGAGCCACTGATGGCCTTGCCAGAGGATTTCAAGGCGAATGCGGACCATGAGAAGCGCGTCGCTGCGCAGAAAGAAACGATTACCAAGTTCATTGCCGAGGCGAACCGTGCACTGCTCATCGCCCTCAAAACCTCCACGCTGCCGCCGAAGCCCGAGTCGCGCTATCCCACAAACACGACGGCCGAGTTGGAGAAGTTTCGCAGCGAACTCGCGCGATTGCAGAAGGAGGCGCCCGAGTTGCCGAGCACGATGGGGGTGACCGAGGCGACGAATGTGGTGAGGGCATTTCCCGTCCACATCCGAGGCAGCCATCTCACGCTGGGCAAGGCTGTGTCGCGCGGCGTGCCGCCGGTGATGACGATTTCCGCCCAGCCGAAGTTTGCGGAGCAGCAGAGCGGCCGACTCGAACTCGCTCGCTGGCTCGCCAGCGCGGAGCATCCGCTCACCGCGCGTGTGATGGTAAACCGCATCTGGCGCTGGCATTTTGGCCGCGGCTTAGTCGCGAGTACCGACAACTTCGGCGCGCTCGGCGAACGACCGTCGCACCCGGAACTGCTCGACTGGCTCGCTCGCCAGTTCATCGCTTCGGGTTGGAGCGTGAAGGCGTTGCACCGGCTCATCATGTCCAGCGCGACCTACCAGATGGCCTCGGAAGCGGCGGACGCAAGCCCCTTGGTACTTTTTGGAAAAGATAGAGAGCGCGCTGCGTCGCGAAGCTCCGTTTCGACAGGGGAAGATTCGGAGAACCGATTTTATGCACGCTTTCATCAACGCCGACTCGAAGCGGAAGAGATCCGCGATGCGTTGCTGTCCGTCGCCGGCACGCTCGATCTTACGATGGGCGGCAAGACCCTTCCGCTGAAGAACCGCGAGTTCGTCTTCGACCACACCTCGAAGGACGCCACCACCTACGCCAGTCTGCGCCGAGCGATTTATCTGCCGGTCATCCGCAACCATCTCTACGACCTCTTCGAGCAGTTCGATTATCCTGATCCAGCCGTGCCCAGCGGTAGCCGCAACACTACCACGGTGGCACCGCAGGCGCTGCTGATGATGAACAGCGAACTCGTTCGCGAGGCCGCCGAGAAGTTTGCCGCGCATCTGCTCGCACAAACCAAATTGTCCGATGCGAAGCGCGTGGAGCTAGCCTACGTGAAGGCTTATGGACGCCCACCAACTGTGCGTGAGCTTGATCGAGCGCAGCGGTTCTTGGGCCAGAATACGGATAAAAACGGTGGCGCAACAGGGGCGTGGGAGATGTTCTGCCAAGCACTGCTGGCAGCGAACGAATTCATCCACCTGAACTGAACGTGAACCTGGCATCTTTTCAATATCTCTCCCGACGCGACGCGCTACAGCGTGCAGCCGGCGGTTTCGGCTGGCTGGCGGCCTCCGCGTTGCTGGCTGACGAAACGCGTGCCGCGGCCAATCCACTTGCGCCAAAGAAACCGCATTTTCCCGCGCGGGCCAAACGCGTCATCTTTCTCTTCATGAAGGGCGGTCCGTCGCACTTGGACACATTCGATCCCAAGCCGCTGCTCGATCGCGATGACGGCAAGCCGTTCCCCGCTGCGAAACCGCGCGTGCAGTTCGCGGCAACGGGCGAGTTGCTCAAGTCGCCGTGGAAATTTCAGAACCACGGCAAGAGCGGGCTTCCCGTGAGTGAGCTCTTCCCGAATGTCGCGCAGTGCGTGGATGACCTTTGCATCGTCCGCTCGTTGCACGGTACGAACGCGGCGCACGGCGGTGCGCTCCTCAAGCTCCACACCGGCAGCGACAACTTCGTCCGGCCGAGTATGGGCGCGTGGGTCAACTACGGTCTTGGTTCCGAGAACCAGAACCTTCCCGGTTTCATTACCATCTGCCCCACACTCGCGCATGGCGGCGTGAACAACTGGGGCGCGGCTTTCCTACCCGCCGCGTATCAGGGCACGCCGCTCGGCAACGCCGCCATCCCGGTCACCGCGGCCACCGTGCGGCACATCAAGAACACGCGCCTCACGCCGACGCAGCAGCGCGCACAGCTCGATCTGCTCGCGCAAATGAACCGCGATCACCTCGCGAAGGCCGGCCCGAATCCGGCCCTCGAGGGCCGCTTGAATTCCTTCGAGCTCGCCTTCCGCATGCAGATCGCGATGCCCGAGGCGCAGGATTTGTCGAAGGAGACCGAGGCGACGAAAAAGCTCTACGGACTCGACGACAAGGTGACAGAGAACTTCGGCCGCCAATGTCTCATGGCTCGCCGTTTCGCCGAGCGCGGTGTCCGTTTCATCCAGGTCACACACAGCGACGGTGATGTGCAATGGGACCAGCACGGCAACCTCCGCAAAGGCCACACGAAGAACGCCGCCGAGGTCGACAAACCCATCGCCGGACTCTTGAAGGACCTGAAGGCGCGCGGGCTGTTGAAGGACACGCTTGTTCTCTGGGGCGGGGAGTTTGGTCGAACCCCTGCGGCGCAGGGTGCCCGTGATGGTCGCGATCACAACCCCGAGGGCTTCACGATGTGGATGGCGGGAGGCGGTGTGAAACCGGGCATTGCTTATGGGGCGACCGATGATTACGGATGGTTCGCCGCCGAAAACAAGGTGCACATCCACGACCTTCACGCCACGGTGCTGGCCCTGCTCGGGCTCGATCATGAGCGGCTCACCTACCGCTACGCCGGACGCGACTTCCGGCTCACGGATGTACACGGGCACGTGGTGAAAGAGATTTTCGCCTGACGAAAACAACCCCTCTTCGACTTGGCTTTGGTATAAATAGGATAAATATCCGGTTCTAAATTACCTGTTCCGTTAACTTCGATGCCAGCGCGCCGCCCAGACAACCCTCGGCGCTCGACACGCAGCCCACGCTACGGCACGCTCCGCACGTGGGCTTTTCGCCGCAGCAATTCGAGCAGCTCCAGCGACGGTTGAGCGGTCGCCGCCGTAGAACTTCGGAGGTCGAGCCACACGCAACCGTACATCAGGTGCTTCTCGGCGTGGACCCTTCCTTGCGCGGCACCGGCTACGGCATCATCCGCCTCGCCAATCCCCATCCCGCGACGCTCGCCCAGGGCACGATCCATTGCCCCACTACTTGGGACCGCTCGCGGTGTCTGGCGAAGATTTCACATACGCTACGTGAAGTGATCCGCGAGTACCGCCCCGCCGTCTGCGCGATCGAAAGCCTTTTCTACGCCCAGAACCTGAAGACCGCGCTCATCATGGGCGAGGCGCGTGGCGCGGCACTGGCGGCAATCGCCGAGGAAGGCTTGGAGATTTTTGAGATTGCTCCACGCAAAGTGAAGCTCGCGGTCGTCGGCTACGGTGCAGCGCAGAAAATCGCCGTCGCCAAGATGGTCCAGCGCATGCTCGGCTTGGTCAATCTGCCCGAGCCCGACGCAGCGGATGCGCTCGCGCTGGCGCTCGCCTTCGCCCAAGAGCAGGGGAGGCCCGCGCTCTCGGCGCCGAAGAAGATTTGACGTCGACGAGCTGTTCTCGGCGACTTTGTGCTTTTTCAGCGCCGGATGAATCGGCAAGACTCTCCGCAGCAGACGCGCAGATGATTACATCTCTACACGGCAAGTTGATTAAATCGCTCCCGACGCAGGTCGTCGTGGAGGTCCACGGTATCGGCTACGAGGTGCTCATCCCGCTCTCGTCGTTCGACAAGCTTCCGGCGCCGGGAGAGGAGGTGCGCTTGCTGACGCATCTTGCGGTGCGCGAGGACGCCCATGTGCTCTACGGTTTCATCACCTCCAACGAGCGTGAGCTTTTCCGGTTACTCATCAATACCGTCAGCGGCATCGGTCCGAAGATTGCCTTGAACATTCTCAGCGGCATTAACGCCGCCGCGTTCCGCACCGCCGTGACAAGCGGCGACGTGAAGTCGCTCTCGCAAGTTTCTGGTGTTGGAAAGAAAACCGCCGAGCGGATAGTCGTCGAGTTGCGCGACAAGCTAGGAGCCGTGACGAGCGATATCGCGGTGGGTGGCCAACCGATGCCTGCGAACGATCAAAAGTTGCATGACGCCGTGTTGGCGCTTGGCGCTCTGGGTTTCAAGCCGAACGACGCGCATGACGCCGTGCGCGCCGCGATTGCTGTCCTCGGGCCGCAAGCCGCGGTGGAGCAGATTGTCCGTGCCGCGCTCAAGAAGGGTGCGTGATGGACGGCGCACCCGTCCAACCTGCCGCGCCAAAACCCAGCGGCCCTATCACCCCGCAACGCGCTAAATGGCACGGCCGTCTCGCCGCACGACTCGTTCACACGCTCGTCACGCTGGTCGCCGCCACGCTTCGTTACGAGTTCCGAAATCGCTCCGGTTTTTTTAACGGCGAGCCGGCGACGCCGGCCATCTACGCCATCTGGCATAACCGACTTGCTCTCTCGCTCATCGTCCATCGCAAGTTTATCCAGCCCCATCATCCGTCTCGTCGCCTCGCTGCACTCGTCAGCGCGAGCCGCGATGGCGGGTTGCTTGCCCGCATCCTCGAACTCTTCGACGTTGAACCGGTCCGCGGTTCTTCCAGTCGCCGCGGCGCGCAAGCCTTGCTGGAGCTGACTTCGTGGGCGGAACAGGGGCATAACATCGCGATCACACCTGACGGCCCGCGTGGCCCCTGCTATCGCGTTCAAGACGGAGCCATCGCGCTCGCGCAGCTCACGGGTCGGCTGATTGTCCCGGTCTCCTATTCGCTCGGCTGGAAACTCCGGCTGCGGAGTTGGGATCGCTTTCAAATCCCGCTGCCATTCAGCCGTTGCCGAGTCGAGTTTGGTGAGCCAATCCGAGTTCCGCATGAAGCCGATGCTGCCGAACGCGAAGGTCTCCGGTTCGAACTGGAAAGCCGGCTCAAGGCCATGACGGTCGATTGAGCTTTCGGAGGTGCAAGCGGCACGTCACTTCTCCTTCCCGAAATCTTCGTTGCGATAGCGGTCGCGTCGTTGCTGAACGTCCCCGATATACTTCTTGGTGGTCGGAAAGGTGATTTGCGAGGCGAAGATCGCGCTGTTGGTTTCTGCGGCATCTTTGTTCCAGCGCAGCACGTGGGTGCGGCCGGCATTGTAATCCGCCAGCGCATAGGCAGGCGGGTTGTCCGTGTGCGGATAGCGTTTCAGGAGCTTCGCGAGATACCAAGAGCCAGCGAGCGTGTTCGTGCCGGGATCGAGGAGGTGGCTGAACTGGAAGCTCGCGATGCGCTCGGCTTCGGCCCACTCGTGCGCGGCGGCATCGCGGATCTGCATCAGACCGAGTTCGCCAGCGCGACCGCGCGCATCCGGATTGAAACGGCTTTCGCGCCAGACGATGGCCTTCACGAGCGCGGGGTCGACATGGTAGCGCCGCGCGGCGGTGAGGATTGCCGTGTCGTGTCGTGACTCGCGCCAGTGGCGGTACCACCAGACGCCAATCACGGCGTCCACGACGACAACGGCGAGTGCAAGCCGAAGCCAGCGGCGTTTCATCGTTCGTTTGTAAGCGGCAACCGCGACGTGCGCGAGCGCGTTTTTGCCCTCGACTCCAGCCTCTCGACCCTCGACCTTTTTGCTGTGGTTGCACGAGTGACATTGGAAATCGCGCTCCGGAAGGAGTTTGATTACCTCATCCCTCCCGAACTTGCGGGGCAGATTGAGGTAGGCTCGCGCGTGAAGGTGCCGTTCGGACCGAGACAGGTGATGGGCTGTGTAACTGGGCTCATCGAGGCCTCGTCGCATGCAGCCTTGAAGCCAATCGCTAAGGTCGTGGGCACTCGCTCGCTCGTCACGCCGCGGGTTCTCGCGCTCGCACGTTGGATCGCCGATTACTACTGCTGCGCACCGGAGATTGCGCTCAAAAGTGTGCTGCCCGAGGCGGTGCGCAAGGAGAAGGAGGGGTGGCGCGAACGGCTTTTCGTCCGGTTTATGGCGCCGGTCGGTGAGGCGCCGAAATTAACCAAACGTCAGCAGGAAATTTTGAAGATCATCGAGGATCGGCGCGAACTGCCATTGCAGGAATTGCTCACGCTGGTCGAAACCACGCCCGACACGATTCGCCGGCTCGAGGACAAGGGATTAGTCACCATCGCGCTGCAGGTTTCCGAACGCGATCCGTACGCACACGAAAATATCCTACCCACGCAACCTCTGCCGCTGAACGCGGAGCAAAGCGCGGCGTTGGTGAAAATTCTCGCGGTGATGGATTCGCCTTCGACCACTGCTAGCAACGCGACTTTTCTCCTCCACGGCGTGACCGGCAGCGGCAAAACAGAGGTCTATTTGCAGGGCATCGCTCACGCGTTGGCGCAGGGTAAAGGTGCGATTGTGCTCGTGCCAGAAATCGCACTCACGCCGCAGACGGTGGAGCGGTTTAAGGCGCGTTTCAGCCATGGGCCGCTCAAGACGCTCGTTGCCGTATTACATAGTCATCTCTCCGCCGGCGAACGCCACGATGAATGGCACAAGATACGGCAGGGCCGCGCGCGCATCGTGATCGGCGCGCGTTCGGCAATCTTCGCGCCCGTGGAACCGCTCGGATTAATCATCGTGGATGAGGAACACGAGCATTCCTACAAGCAGGAGGAATCGCCCCGTTACCACGCGCGCGATGTAGCGGTCGTTCGCGGTCGGATGGAGAATGCGGTCGTCGTGCTCGGTTCGGCGACGCCGTCGCTGGAGAGTTATCACAACGCGAAGAAGGGCAAGTACGCGCTGCTCGAAATGCCCACGCGTGCGGACGACAAGAAGATGCCGCTGGTGCGCGTGGTGGACATGAGGCACGAAGGACACAAGGAAAAGGGGCCGCCGATTTTCGCGCAGCGCCTGAAGGATGCGATCACTACACGCCTGGAGCGCAAGGAACAGACAATTCTCTTTCTCAACCGGCGTGGCTTCGCGACGTCATTGCAATGTCCGAAGTGCGGTTACGTGGCCGAATGCCCGAACTGCAGTGTATCGCTCACGTACCATCGCCGGGAGCAGCGGCTTTGCTGTCACATTTGCAACCACACGGCGTCGGCCCCGAGCATTTGCCCAAATAACCAATGCCGCAATACAGCCATTCGCTTTGCTGGAACCGGCACTGAGAAGGTTGAGGATGTTCTGGTGAAGCTGTTCCCGAAAGCCAATGTGCGACGGATGGATTCCGACGCGCTCAAGCGCAAGGAGGATTATCGGACAATCCTCGGCGATTTTCGCCGTGGCAAAATCGACATTCTCGTCGGCACGCAGATGATCGCGAAGGGGTTGCACTTCCCGAACGTGACGCTTGTCGGAATCATCCACGCCGATCTGAGTTTGCATCAAGCCGACTTTCGCGCGGGCGAGCGCACGTTTCAGCTTATCACGCAGGTGGCCGGTCGCGCAGGTCGCGGCGATGTGGAAGGCGAAGTAATCGTGCAGACCTTCACGCCGTTTCATTCGGCGATTCAGTTCGCGCGCCGTCACGACTTCGCGGGCTTCTACGACGAGGAGGTTGGATTTCGAGCGCAACTTCACTATCCGCCGCTCGGCCGCGTGGCGTTGCTCACGCTCAAAGGACGTAATGAGGAAAAGGTCGCGTTCTCCGCCGAGCACTTGCGCAAGGAACTGGAGAAGGTGTTGAAGGATTGGAAGGATCTCGTTATCGCCGGCCCCGCACCTGCGCCACTGGCCCGCGCTGAAACCTTCTATCGTCATCAACTCATGCTGCGTACCGGTCGGATGAGCCAACTCAGCCGCGAATTGGCAAAGATTATGATCGCTTTTAAGCTGCCGGAAGAAGTGGCACTTGCTGTGGACATTGATCCAGTGAACCTGTCGTGAAGTGTCGGCCGGTTGATTCCGCATTCGACAACGTCCCAGCGGTTTGTTAACTCACTTCTGTGTCGTCTACGCCGAGCGTTCTGCTGCTGATTCCCGCGTACAACGAGGAGCACCGTATCGAGCCGGTGCTTCGCGAGTACGTCGCCCATTTTCGTGCGCATCACGCGGGCCGATTCCAGCTCGTAGTGGTATTGAATGGTTGCCGCGACAACACGCTCGGCGTGGTGAACCGTGTTGCTGGTGAATTCTCCGAAGTCAGCGCGCTCAATTTCCCGGCGCCCATCGGCAAAGGTGGCGCCATCATCGAAGGACTTCGCCTCGCGCCGACCGCCGATCTCATCGGCTACGTGGATGCCGACGGAGCCACGCCGCCGAGCGCATTTTACGAGTTGGCGCGCCGCTGCGCCGCCGGCGAGGCGGATTGCATGATTGGTTCACGCTGGCTGCCCGGCGCCGTGTTGCTGCAAAGCCAGACGCGTCTACGCCGCTTTGTGAGCCGCTGTTTCCATCTGGTCGTCGAGTCCCTTTTCTGGCTCGGCATCAAGGACACGCAATGCCCCGCGAAGGTAATGCGCCGTGCCGCGGCGGAGAAGATCCACGGCGCGCTGCGCATCGCCGACCTCGCTTTCGATGTGAACCTACTGGTGGCATTGAACCGTGCCGGTTTCACAGTGCGCGAAGTGCCGGTGGAGTGGGCCGACAAACTCGGCTCGAAAGTGAGTGCGAATCTCTGGCGCTGCGCGTTGGTGATGTTCCTTTCCGTCGTACGGCTGCGGCTGATCTATTCCCCGTTCTACCGTCTTCTGGCACCACTGCGGCCTTTGGAGACGTGGGTTTATCTCACCCTTCTCCACGCCCCTGCGCCGCGTCGAGGAACGGAGCCTAAACAGAATTAGCCGCGCTTGACTGGGTCGATTCGCGCTCGCGCCAAGAGAAGAAGAGCGCGACGACGAGAAAGAGAAGGTTGAACAGACCGAGGGTTTGCACGACACGAATGAATCCGGTCAGCGGTTCCAGGGTGCTGGAACGTTTCGCGACTACGGACAAGACGACCAGATAGCTTATCGCTACAATCATGAGCCACGGGACGACTGCGTAACGGCCTCGCGCGAGCAGATGGCTATTCAGCACGCCAGCGAGTACTAACGGCGTCATCGCCCACGCAAACCACGGCACCAGCGGTGCTGCTATGGGCAGGAACGATGGATCGTACACGAGGCGTAGCGGTAGCTCTGGAAAAAGCGTGCAGAAACCGGCCGCGCCGCCAGCGATGAGGGCTGTGAGACCGAGTGTTTGGAATAGTACGTTGCTTTTCTCACCGGTCGCCGTCGCGCGCGCCACCTTCGGGAACATCACCATCACGATCGGGCCGACGAGGAAGACCAGCGCGCGCCCGATCATCCCCGCCGCCGCGTAGAAGCCGGTCTGTTCGGCCTTGAAATAGTGTTGCACAAGAATCATGTCCGCGCACATCAGGAGGATTCCCGCACCCGCGCCGAACTTGAATGGGACCAACCGTTTCACCCACGGACGCCAGAGAAATGGCTCATCTCCAGCGTTACGCAGAGCATCGCGCGCCGCCCACCACACCAGAGCCAGCGCGGCGAAGTAGCCGAGCCAGACGCCCACCATCACGCTGGTTACGTATGCGCTGAAGCCGACGATGACGGCGATCGAGATTAAACGCACTACGCTGAGTGAGAAGATACTGCCGCCGAGCCGCAGAAAATCCTGACGCCCCTGCAATACGCCCGAGAAAACTGGAAGCCAAAGGGCCATCAGCGCACAGGCCATCGTGATCCAGAGCGTGCCGGGACTGGAGATTTTTAGCGTCTCGAGGAGTTGGTTTTGAAACACGAGCACGATGGCAGCGGTTGCGATCCATATGACGAGGATTCCGAGAAGCACCGTACGGAGCGCGGCGGCGAGTTGTCGGCGGTCGCCGTCGGTCTGCGCCGCGGCAGTTTGCTGCGCTAGGGTGGTTTGAATGCCGATGACGGGAATGCCGACGAGATTCAGCAGTTGCAGCAGCGTAGTGAAAACCCCGTAGTCAGCCTTGGGCATCTCTTTCGCGAATTTGTGGACGGCGTACGAGGCAAGGCCTCCGAGGAAGATTGCCGCCGTGAGGCCACCGCTCTGGCGCAGGAAGGTGGAGAGGGATTCGCGGTTCATCGCAGGTCAGGGCAACGACAGCAGGAAACGAGTGAGCAGCGCCGTGGCGCGTTCAAGCTGGGTGAGGGCAATCCATTCGTTGGCCGTGTGGGCTTGAGCGATGTCGCCGGGTCCGAAGACGACGCTGGGGATGTCACCACGGGCGAGAATGGCAGCGTCGCAAAAAAAATCCACGCCGAGCGGACGAGATTGGCCGGCTGCGTCCAAGAACTCGCGCACGAGTGGCTGGCGCGGATCGGTTTCAAGCGCAGGGCAGGAGCCGGATTTGGTATTGGCGATGGTTGCGGCGAGCTTGTGTTTGCGGAGCAGGGCTTGGATTTCGCGACGAATGCCGGCCTCCGTCTCGCCCGGCAACGTGCGGCGATCAATGGAGATTTCGCAGCGATCGGGCACGATATTCGCCTGGACGCCACCACGGATGGCGCCGACGTTCACCGTGCCGTGGCCGAGCAGCGGGTGGCGGCGGCAACGCAATTGTGCGGCGTAATCGGTCTCCAATACATCGACCACGCGAGCCATCGCATGGATGGCATTTCGTCCCAACTCGGGACGCGCGCCGTGAGCGGCCTTACCGTGTGTGGTGAGTCGGAGCCAGAGATCGCCTTTGTGTGCTGTAACGACGCGGCAGCGCGTTGGTTCGCCGACGATGGCGAGGTCAGCCTTGAAACCACTGCGAGCCAGTGCGCGCGAGCCGCTTTGCCCGTTCTCCTCGTCCACCAGTCCAGCAAAAATAATCTCGGTGTGCCGGGGGCGTTGCTTGCTTTTGGCAACAGCGCAAAGTGCAGTGAAGTAAGCGGCCACGCTGCCTTTTGTATCGCAGGCGCCGCGACCGTGAAGTCGGCCGTTCTTGATGACAGGTTGCAGTTGTTTACCTTCGGCGCTGACGGTGTCGAGGTGCGGTGCGAGCAGGATGCGGCGCTCGACCTTGCCGGTGGGCGAGAGGCTAGTGAGAAAATTAGCGCGGTCAGGCAGGACGTCTTGAAAGCCGATGAAATCGAGACCAGCGTGGCGCGCTTCATGGGAGAGGAACTCGGCAACGTGCTGTTCGCCGGCGCGAGCGTCGCCAGCGGGGAGGAAGGCGGGGTTCACGCTCGGCAGCGCGACGAGTTCACGAAGCAATTTGGTGGCGGCCTCCATGAACGAAGACTTTAGCGCCCCTCAGGAAAAGTGTCGAGTGCGCGCGGTCAGGCCTTCTTTCGGCCGATAATGTTGGTGTAACGGCGGCCGGGATGGCGGGCGATAAGCGCGTCGAAGTCGGTCAGCGGTAGAAGCTGGCCTCCGGCGGTCAACTCGGAAAGTTCGAGACCGAGGTTACGCAGTTCTTCGAGAAAGGCTTTTGGATTCGTGCCAGCTTGCCGCAGGCCATGGGGCCAGAACTCGGTCATCAGCACGAGGCTTGGAGAGCGGCGGATCGTCTGCTCAAGGCCGGCGATGACCCCGCCTTCAGCCCCCTGCACGTCGATTTTGATGAAGTCCACCCGCTCGACACCGAGGCGTTCGAGGAGTTCATCGACAGGCGCGGTCTCAACCTCGACCGCCTGCCAGTCGGCTGCAGTGCTGGCATCGGGCTGATAGAGGCGATTATCGCCGCGGTTATCAGAGGAGACGAAGAGCTTTAGTCGGCCTCGTGTCGCCGCGGCGGCGATGGGCATGGCTGTGACATTCGTCGCGTTGTTGGCAGCGATGGTTTCTTTCAGGAAGCCGTGGCTCTCGGGGTCGGGCTCGAGTGCGATGATTTTTCCGGAGGGACCAATCCGTTTGCACGCGAGCGCGGTGTAGAAACCGATGTTGGCGCCGACGTCTAGGAAGGTCATGCCCGGCTTGCAGGTGTCGCGGAAGAAGGCGAGCTCGCCGCGTTCGTACACGCGGAAGAAGAGCGCGCCCGAGACGACAGGGTCGCGCGGGTTGAGGACGATTACGGCATCATCGTAACGTACGATGCGGGGGAGCAGCGCGCGGATGAGCCAGTTGGCGAAGCGTCGGAGCGGGCGCGGGCGGAGCAGCGTGCAGTAGATGAATTCCGCAATCATCGCTCGGGCTCAGATGCCGTGAGCTTCGCGATACCAAGAGACGAAGCGCCGGATGCCTTCCTCGATCTTGACCTGTGGATTATAGCCAAGCAGGCGCTGGGCTTTTTCGATGTTTGCGTAGGTGGCGACTACGTCACCGGGCTGCATCGGTTGGCGGTCGATGATGGCTTTGCGACCAAGCTGCTTCTCCAGCAACTCGATCATGTAGTCGAGCTTGACTGACTGTGATTCGCCGAGATTGATGATCTCGTAGCCGAACTCACGGTTCATGGTCGCCACGACCCCGTCCACGTTGTCGTCCACGTAGGTGTAATCGCGTGAGGTGGAGCCGTCGCCGAAGACAGGGATCGGCTTTCCGGCGGCAATCAGCTTGCAAAACTTGTAGATGGCGAGGTCGGGGCGCTGACGCGGGCCGTACACGGTGAAGAAGCGCAGCACGCAGACATCCATGCCGTAAATGTGGTGATAGACGTGGCCGAGCGATTCGCAGGCGAGCTTGGTGGAGGCGTAGGGCGAGATGGCGGTGAAGATCGGGTCGTCCTCGGAGAAAGGCAGGCGCGAGTTCGTGCCGTACACCGAGGAGGTGGAGGCGATGGTGACCTTCTTCACGCCACTGAGCCGCGCGGCCTCGAGCAGGTTGACTGTGCCTTCGACGTTCACGCGCGCGTAGAGGATGGGATCGAGAAGGCTCGGGCGCACGCCGGCCCGTGCAGCGAGGTGGATCATCTGGTCGAACCGTACACTGGCGAAGAGTTCGTCCACTGCCGCGCGGTCGGTGATATCGCCATGCACGAACGTGAACGGCTTAGCGAGCGCCTGCAGGTGGCGCAGTCGGCCCTGCTTGATGGCGGGGTCGTAGTAAGCGTTGAGGTCGTCGATGGTCCAGACGTGATGGCCCTGCTTCAGCAGTCGTTCACAGACGTGCGAGCCGATAAAACCTGCGCCTCCTGTGACCAGAATGTTCACGGGGCGGACGCTACCAAAACGCGCGCGCGCTTGTCGAGTGCCGCAGCGATGTCGCCTGTGTGCAATTTACGCTTGGCTCGGGTGGGGCCTTTCGCATAATCCGCCCCGATGAACGAGACGTTACTGAAAATTGATCTCCCCGGAGTCACCAAGGTGAAGAGTGGAAAAGTGCGCGAGGTGTTCGACCTCGGCGAACACCTCCTCTTCGTGGCCAGCGACCGCATCTCCGCGTTCGACTGCGTGATGCCCAATGGCATCCCGCGAAAGGGCGAGGTGCTCACGCAGATCTCCCATTTCTGGTTCGACCAAACCGAGCGTCTCGTGCCGAATCATCGCGTCGGCCGCAGCGGCGATCTTCCTGCTCAGCTCGCCGGTTTTGCGGACGCGCTGGGCCGCCGCAGCATGGTGGTGAAGAAGGCCCAACCGCTCGCCATCGAGTGCATCGTTCGCGGCTACCTCTCTGGCTCCGGCTGGAAGGAGTACAAGAAGCAAGGCACTGTCTGCGGCATCAAACTGCCCGTCGGCCTCCGGGAGTCTGATGAATTGCCCGAACCGATTTTCACCCCCTCCACCAAGGCTGACACTGGTCACGACGAGAATATCTCCTTTGATGAAGCGGTGAAGATCGAGGGCGCTGCCGTCACCGAGAAGGTGCGTGACTTGAGCCTGAAAATCTACAAGCAGGCGCGTGACTACGCCCGCCAGCGCGGCATCATCATCGCCGACACGAAGTTCGAGTTCGGCAAGTTCGGTGGCGACCTCATCCTCATCGATGAGGTGCTTACGCCCGATTCCTCGCGCTTCTGGCCGGCGGACCAGTACAAGCCGGGCCAAGGCCAGCCGAGCTTCGATAAGCAATTCGTGCGCGATTACCTCGAGACCCTTAGTTGGGATAAAAACCCGCCCGCCCCTGCGCTCCCCGCCGACATCGTCGCCAAGACACAGACGAAATACCTCGAGGCCTACGAGCAGCTTACCGGCCGAAAGCTCTGATACCCTCTGGCACAGGTCGCAGAGCGCGACCCTTCGAAAGAGAATGGACATTGTCGAGGGGGGATTAAGCTGGTCGTTCGGCCGGGCACGGGCGCGCTGAACGCCTCGCGACTTGCGCGAACGCAGGCCGGCCGCAACAATCACGCCGGCCATGCAAAACCTCGTCGAGGATTTCCTGCAGCACCTGCGCCACGAGCGCGGGCAGGCGGACCACACGCAGCGGACCTACGCGGCGTTGCTCGGCAAGTTCGTCGCGTGGTCTGAGCGCCAAGGCATCGGCGACTGGCGAGCCGTGGAGATGCGCCATCTGATGGATTTCCTCCAGCACGAGCGGACGCGACGGCTCGACGGCGAACCGAAGGAATCTGCGAAACGGCTCAGTGCCGAGAGTGCCTACCTCCAAATCGCTGCGCTACGGTCTTTCTACAAGTTCGCCGAAACGGAGAAGTATGTTAGTCGGAACATTGCCGAGGACCTCGCGTTGCCGAAACGCTGGAAACGTTTGCCCAAGGCACTGACAGCCGAAGAGGTGGAGCAACTGCTGCGGCCGCTCGCGCCAGAGACGCCCGATTCGCTTTGTGACCAAGCGATGCTGGAGTTGGCTTACGCGAGCGGGCTGCGTCTCGCGGAACTGCGCGGGTTGCGCGTGGAGCAGTTGCATCTGGAAGCTGGCTTCATCAACGTAATCGGTAAGGGTAACAAGGAACGCGTGGTGCCGGTCGGTCGTGCGGCGGTGGCGGCGGTGCAGCGGTACCTCGATGTGGGCCGGCCGAAGCTCGTCACACCGCGCTCGCCGGCGACCGTGTTCTTGACGAAGCGCGGGACGCCGTTCGCGTCGGTCACACTCTGGTGGCGTATCAAGCGCCGTTCGCGGCTGGCAGGTATCGTGCGCAATCTCACGCCGCACATGCTGCGGCACAGTTTCGCCACACACCTGCTGGATCGTGGTGCGGATCTGCGCGTCATACAGGAGATGCTCGGTCACGCGAGCATCAGCACTACCGAGGTCTACACGCACGTGGCGGGCAGCCGCTTGCGTGAAGTGCACCGGAAGTTTCATCCGCGGGCCTGAACGATTAGTCGTGCGCCGCTTATGCATGAGCGCGATTCAAGGGCGTGACGGAAGAAGGATTGAAACTGGCGATGCTCTCATCCACTCTCTCTGCTCTTTATGCAAGAGGACCAACTCGACGAACTGCTCACCTGCCGTCTCGATTCCGGCCGCAAAGCCGTGGAGCCGTGTACTATCGTCATCTTTGGTGCTAGCGGCGATCTCACGGCCCGTAAGTTGATTCCCGCGCTCTACCATCTCTCCGTCGAGAAGCAGATGGCAACGCCCTTCCGCGTCATCGGTTTTGCGCGGCGCGAGAAATCCGACGCCAGCTTTCGTGAGGAGATGAAGCAAGCGCTCCAGCAGTTTTCGCGCACGAAGACGGTGGACGCGGTGACTTGGGACGACTTTGCCGCGAATCTGCACTATTGCCAGGGCGACCTGACCGACGCAGCCGCTTACAAAAAGCTGGCCGATTCGCTGGCAACTTTTCCTGACGAGCGGTTGCGGCGCAATCTGCTCTTTTACCTCTCGATTGGACCGAGCCAGTTTGCCCCGGTGGTCGAGCATTGTCACGAGGCAGGCCTGCTGGCTCGGAACGAGGCAGGACCATTCTGGCAGCGCGTGGTGGTCGAGAAGCCTTTCGGCCACGATGCGCCCTCGGCCCAGAAGCTCAATGCCGAGTTGACTCGCTTCGCTCACGAGCGGCAGATCTTCCGCATCGACCATTACCTCGGCAAGGAGACGGTCCAGAACATCCTCATGTTCCGCTTCTCCAACTCCATCTTCGAGCGGCTCTGGAATCGCGAGTCGGTGGACCATGTGCAAATCACCGTGAGCGAGAAACTCGGTGTCGGCGGACGCGGCGGCTACTACGAAGAGGCCGGTGCGCTGCGCGACATGGTGCAGAACCACCTCTTGCAGGTACTCGCGCTGGTGGCGATGGAGCCACCAGTCTCGCTCCAGGCCGAGTCGGTGCGCGACGAAAAGGTGAAGGCGCTCAAGGCCATCCGCCCGCTCAACACGGAGGACGTCGCGCGACAGGTGGTGCGTGGTCAGTACTTCGCGGGGATGATTGATAATCAATTGCGCCCGGGCTACCGCCAAGAGACGAAGGTGGCGACGAACTCCAACACGGAGACCTACGCCGCGCTCAAGCTCTTCATCGACAACTGGCGCTGGAGCGGCGTGCCGTTCTATTTACGCACCGGCAAGAACCTGCCGCTCAGTGCGAGCGAGGTTCGCATCCAGTTCCGGCCTACACCAAACGTTCTCTTCGCCGCGAAGTCGGGAGGCAAGCTCGACCCGAACGCGCTCACACTGCGGCTCCAGCCGAACGAGGGCATCTCCATCCGCTTCAACGGCAAGGTCCCCGGCACCAGCACGCAGGTGCGTCCGGTGCGGATGCACTTCGGCTACGACACCGAGTTCGGCGCCTATACCCCCGAGGCGTACGAGCGACTGTTGCTCGAGGCGATGGCTGGCGACGCCACACTTTTCATCCGCCGTGACGAGGTGGAGACGGCGTGGGGCATTGTGGACCCAATCCGTGCCGCCTGGGGTGAGAAGCCAATCACCAACCGCGAGTTCTACTCGGCGGGCACATGGGGACCGGTGGCGTCGGAGGACCTGCTCGCCCAGGCTGGTCATGTCTGGCGCGACCCGCAGCCGTTGAAGTGATGAAGTAATCGGGCCATGCCGCGTCACGAACTGATCCCGTTCGCCGACAACCTCTCGCTTGCCCGTGCTGTGGCTGAACGCTGGCTGGCATTACTCGCCAAGCATTCCGCAGGCGCGCCGTTCTGCGTCGCGCTCTCCGGAGGTCGCATCCCCAAATTGTTCTACGCCGAGATTGTTCGGCTCGCTGCTGGGCAAACGAAGATTTTCGCGAGCGTCCATTTCTTCTGGGGCGACGAACGTTGTGTGCCGCCTGGCGATCCGGAGAGCAATTTCGCGTTGGCGAACGAACACCTTTTCAAGCCGCTCGGAATCGCTTCAGAAAATATTCATCGTGTCCGGGGCGAACTCGCGCCGGATGAAGGCGCTGCGGAAGCGGCGCGTGAAATTGCGCGTGTTGTGTCGGCGAATGCCGCAGGCCAACCCGTGTTCGACCTCGTCTTCCTTGGAATGGGTGAGGATGGCCATGTGGCCTCCCTGTTTCCTGGTGAGAGCGAAGAGGCGGTGTCGAGCAGTGCCGTCTGTTGCGCGGTGATGGCGTCGAAGCCGCCCCCGCGGCGTATTACACTCGGCTACGCTGCTCTGGCCGCAGCCAAGGAAGTCTGGGTGATGGCCTCGGGCGCAGGCAAAGAGACAGCGTTGATGAAATCCATCTCGGAGAACGGCCACACGCCGTTAGCGCGGCTCCTGCGGCTGCGCGCAATCACGCGAATCTTCAGTGATATCAAGCCGACTTGAGCGGTGGAAGGCGCTGCGGCGCCGACGTGATCAGATGTACTTCAGGTAGATGACGACGGCCGTGGCAAGAAGGATTGTGGCGAGGGTCACGCTGCCGATAATGAAGACGATGGCAATCCGGCTGACCTCAGCCTCGCTGACCTGCTTCGGGAGCGGAGCAGCCGGCGTCGTATCGTGCGACGTAGATTTTGCCAGAGATGGCATGCCTTTGTTTTCCTCCAACAATCCGAAAATTATAGTGTCATCGACTATCTTTGCCTATCAGGGCTTCGCTGACTTTGGCGTAGGGGATTCCCTTATGCTTGGGAATGAACTTATGAACTGCTAACCCCCCGCTTCAGAGAAGAAAGACGCCTGGGAGCGCAGAGAAATTCACATCGGCTGGGACTGTCCGTGATGGGTGGGCGGGTTCCTCGACTCGACAATTCGCGCAGGAGGGGAAGGAAGAGAGAGTCCCCATCGACTCGGTGAACAAGGGCGAGTTTTTCGTGAACATCTCGCAATTGATCACATTCGGACTGCTGCTCGTGCTGAAGGTGCAGGAGCAGAGGTAGCAATTATTAGTGATTATTCATCATAGCCTCAGCCTGCGGAAAATCCCGATGGCGTTCTGAGGTCGAGGCTCCGGGGATGGGCAACCGCACTGTCCGAGGGCCGTTTGGAGGCCGATTTGCGCTTGGCTGGCTCGAGGTGCTGCGTCATTCTGCGGAGCATGAAGCTACCTCCCGCCATCGTTCGTCTGCTTGCAGCAGCCTTTCTTGCCGTCGGTTCGTTTTCGCATGCTGAAGAGAAGCTCTTTGTCGCTACACCGCTCACCGAGTCGAAGCAGTTCACTCCCGGTATCGAGGGGCCTGCCTGCGATCGCGCGGGGAATATCTATGCGGTCAACTTCGCGAAGCAGCAGACCGTTGGGCGCACTGCGCCTGACGGCAAGAGCGAGATTTTTGTGACGTTGCCCGGCAAAAGTACTGGGAACGGCATCGTGTTCGACCGCGATGGGGTGATGTTAATCGCCGATTACGTCGGGCACAACGTGCTGCGCGTCGATATGGCAACGCGTGACATCACTGTCTTCGCGCACAACCCGGCGATGAACCAGCCGAATGACCTCGCGCTCGGGCCCGACGGCACCTTGTACGCCAGCGATCCTGATTGGAAGAACGAGACGGGACAGCTTTGGAGGATTGATCGCGACGGCAAGACGACGCGGTTGGCGGAAAAGATGGGCACGACCAACGGTATCGAGGTTAGTCCTGATGGAAAGACGCTTTACGTGAACGAGAGTGTGCAGCGCAATGTCTGGGCCTTCGATATCGCCGCCGACCGCACGCTGAAGAACAAGCGACTGCTCCGCAAGTTCGAGGATCACGGCTTCGACGGGATGCGCGCGGATGTCGATGGCAACCTGTACATCACGCGTTACGGAAAGGGCGTCGTGGCGGTCGTCTCACCGAAGGGCGAGTTGCTGCGCGAGATTAACGTACTGGGCAAGCAGCCGAGCAACCTCTGTTTCGGCGGGCCCGATGGCCGTACGGTCTATGTCACCGAAGTGGAGCACGCGCGCCTTGTTCAGTTTCGCGCGGATAAACCGGGCCTAGCTTGGCGGCGCTGGCAGAGGTGAGGCTGATGCGGAGGCGGGTCACGCGATTACTTCGCCGCCCGCTGCTGGCTTGAGCCCACGCTGAAGCTCCGTTCCACGCGGCTCACGTTGCCCTGCTTATCCTTCACCGACACGGTGATTTTTGCATTCGCAAGCAACGTAATCGGCTTGGCGAACTTCAATTCCAAAACACCCTGCGCGCCGGGCTTAAACAGTGACGCGAGGTTATCGCCGGCCGCTGCGCCATCCACGGCGAAGCTCGCGGTGACGGTCAGGCTGCCCGGATCGAGGCCGGTATAGTAGTCGTACATTCCGATGAGGATTCGGTCGAGGCGCATGTTCGCGCCGGCGCGCGGCAACGTGAGCGCGAGCGTCGGGCGATTGTCGTCAAGCGCCCAGCCGAAGCCGCGCCGAGCCGGGTTGGAGGCGTCGTAATCGAGGTCAATCGGGCAGCCAAGATCAATCCAGCGCACGAGCATGAAGCGGTCAGAATCGGTCAACGGCGCGACTTTCACGAGGTCACCGGCGGGGTTCTTCGCCTGACCAGCCACGGCTGCGGCAGGCGGCATTTCTCTACCAGTGAAGTCGAGATCGTAGCGGTGGCGGTTCTTGTCGGTGGGCACGCGCTCACCTTTGTGGGTGAAGAAGCCCGCGCCGGGTTCCGCCTCGGAAGGGTGAGAGTCGTTCGTGAACCCGTCGAGTCGGTCGCCGAATATTTTCCAGACCAGCAGGCTGCGGCGGCTGGCCTGCTTGCGGATGTAGCGCGAGGCGTTGGGATAACCCCACGAATCGTAGCCAATCGGCTTGTGACCGAACTTGGCCCGCTCATCGAGCGCGAGGCGATAATAGGTGCCGGGGAACTTCCCGTGGTGCTCGTTCTGGATGAGCTCGTCGTCGGCATCGAGCGCGAGTTGGCCGGCTGGCTTATCGAACTTCTTCGAGTGGCAGGCGGTACAGCTGCGGTCGAGGATCGGCTTGATGTCGCGGAAGTACTCGGGCGAGACGACGGTGCCGACCTGCTGCGCGAGACGCAGGCCGCCGGCGTTTGAGGTGTCCCACTGCTGCTTCGATTCATCACGCGCCTTCGTGGTGAGAAGCGGCGTGGTGTTGATGAGGTCCCACACCTTGTAATCGGGCTTCGCCGCGAGCGTGAGTCTGAAGTCGGTCGGCGACTGGCTGTGCGAGTGACAGCCGCCGCAGTCGGTGCGCACTTCGCCGGGGCGGAGTTGGTGCCACGTCTGCGACGTGTTCAACACCATCCCGCGCCGGTCAATGGTCTGGAACGTGAACGCCGTGTCGGCGGGAATCTTGGCGAGAAAACTCGTGTCGGGCTCGCCGTCGGGATCCTTCGGTTGGCCGAGGACATTCTCCTTCGCACCAGCGGCGAGCGTGCCGAACTTGCGCACGGGGATTTCGCCGAGGATGCGGAGGCGTTCGCTGGCGTGATTGTAAAACCGGCGGCCGTTTTGCGCGCCGCCCTTGCGATCGGTGGTTGGGTCCATCGCGATGATGCGGATGGCGTGGATGTCGCTGTTCTCGTACAGGCCGATGTCGCCGCCTTGGTTGTGAAGGCTGATTGGCATTCCGTTGCCGTGGCTAGTGAACGCGTCCAGCCCACGCCACGGATCGCTTTCCCTGCCCGAAAAAGTGGATGTCACCTTGCCAGCGGGCACGATGCCATTCGGATAGCTCTCGCGCTTGTAGAGGCTTGAACTACCGATGAGGCCGAAGGGCGTCCCTTCGGGAAGATATTTGCTCGCCTTGCCGTCGTTGGCCAGTGACACGAGCCGCTTGGGCTCCTTCATGCCGTACGTGCGCGAATAAGGTACGAGCGCGCGCGGCCAGCTTTCGTTGTACTCCGGATCATTCTTGATGAGCCGCATTTGTGCGGGTTCGTTCACCACGGCGCCGCCTTTGATCAAGTAGATGCCGCCGTCGAGTTGCGGCAGGTAGGTGTATTGATGGTTTACGGGCCCGGGCGAATAAACGGTCAGCATGTGGTTATCTGGCGCGCCGGACGGATGGGTGAACTTGCCGACGGCTGGGGAGGTCTTATCGCCCAGCACAGCACGGTCGGCGGGGCCTTCGTTGTTCAGGGCAAATGGTGTGAAGGAAATAGCCTGCTCCGGCATGAACGGCATGCGGTAGTACTTGCCCTTGCCGTTGTCGAAGCGACCGAAGCGCAGCGCCGGGTTGCGCGGGCTGCCCATGTGCGCGGGGCTGAAGGTGACGGTCGGCGGCATCTTGATATACGCGCCGAAGCCGCTGTTGTTCTGGTTGTAATACTCCTCGACGATAATCGAGCCGTCGCTGAGCTGCGTCTGGAAATGGAAACCATTGGCCGCGCCGCCCGGATCGAACGCGCTGACTAAGGGCGCCCAGTTTGAGCCATCGGGATGGATTGTCCAGATGCCCCACGAAATCTCGCTGCGGATGCCCTGGCTCTCCAGCGTGCTGAAAAGGATTCGGCCATCCGCGAGCGCCACGGGATGCAACGCACCGGCGATATTCAGGTGGCCGATTTTCTCAAGGTTCACCGGCGTCTCGTTATCGCCGATGCTCGCGTCGGAGTCATCCATCACGAAGAGTTGCAGCGCGATGGATGGATAACCTTTGGAGGGACGGAATCCGTCGCGGTTGCTCGTGAACACGATGCGCCCGCCCGGCAATGGACACGGCCCCATGTTGAACACGCCGTAATCGAAGTGCGCCTTGCCCTGCTGGCCCGGGCGGAAGCCATCGGCCCAATCGGCTGCGCCCGTATTCGGCGTGAACCGCTGATTCGTGAGCCGCACGATACGGCGCGTCTTCACGTGAATCTTGAAGATATCCGAGCCCTGCCGCGGCGGCGTCCATGGGCTGGCCTTCTGCAGATTGTGGAGATGCGAGTAATAGACCCACTCGCCGTCGAATGAGACCATCGGGTCGGTAATTGAACCGGTGCCGCCGGTCACGAGCAGTTCCTCGCTGCCGTCAGGATGGAGGAGCATCAGGTCCGCACCCGGCTCCATCGTGACCGGTTGCGAGAAGTCGGTGTAGAAGCGCTTGTGCGTCTTGTCGCCCGCGCGATGCGCGCGGACGTACACGATATCGTAGTCCAGCTTCACCGACTTATCGGTGCGCACATGCGGCACGTTCGTGTCGAGCGGCTGCTTGAAGAGCGGTTCCTTTTCCTGCGCGCGGGCGGTGCCGGACGCTGCGATGGCTAGCGTAAAAAGGAAGCGTGAGAGTACGTGCGTTTGCATAGCGTGAAGGTGAAATGATAGGGACGCCTCGTCGGTACGGCTATTCAATTCACGCCGTCCGAACTGGTTTTCAGGGGATTACCGCGCAGCGGTCTTGGCGGGTTTGCGCTCGATACGGTAGAGCGACTTCTCGGTACGCAGGTAGAACGCGCCGTCCACCGCGGCAGGCGAGGCGAAGTGGCCGCTATCGAGCGTATTTTTGGCGAGCAGCTTGAATTGGTTTCCGGGTTCCAGTACGGCGGTGAAGCCGTCGCGGCTCGGGAAGTAGAGTTTGCCGTCGGCGAACAGCGGCGACGCTGAGAACTCGCCGCCGAGCCGCTCGCGCCAGCGTTCCTCGCCGGTCTTCGCGTCGAGGCAGGTGACGATGCCGCCGGAGTCGGTCACGAAATAAAGCGCGTCATCCACGAGAATTGGCGAGGGCATTTGAGGCGCGCCCTTTTTGTAGCGCCAAGCAATCTGCGGCGGTTGAGTGCCGTCGTAGCGCACGGCGAGCATCTCGGATTTCATAAAGCTGGTACTCAAGTAAATCATCCCATGGCCGATGACGGGGCGGGGGACAATCGAGAATCCAAGTACTTCATATTTCAGCTTCCACAATTCCTTCCCCGTGGCTGGCTCGTAGCTGTATAGCCAATCGGCGGCCGGCGAGAGAATCTGGGGCTTGCCGGCGAACTCCACAGCGAGTGGCGTGCCGTAGGCTTTCTTGAGCTGCGCATTTGGGTTCATCGCGCCGGAACGAGGTGTTTTCCAAGCCAGCTTGCCGGTGCGTTTGTCGAGAGCGGCGATGTACTGCACGTCGCTGCCGTCGCAGTGGAAAATCACGAAGTCACCGGAAACGATGGGCGAAGAGCCGGGGCCATTCTCGTGCATCAGCTTCAAATCACGATTGGTCCAGAGAACCTTTCCAGATTTCGTGTCGAGGCAGGCGGTGCCGAACGTGCCGAAGTGCGCGTACAGGCGGCCGTTCTCGAGCACGGGCGTCGGCGAGGCGTAGCTGTTGAGCCGATGAATCCACTGCGGCTCTTTTTCGTTGAGGAGCTCGATGTTGTCCAACACACGCCCGGTGCGGCGGTCCACGCACACGGCGCGAAGGCTGACGGATTCGAGCACTGTGAGGGGCTGATTGCCGGTGTTACTCTTGGTTCGCCGTGCCGCATCTTCGGGCTTGGCGGAAGTTTCGATGGCGGTGGTGAGCCAAATCTGGTCGCCGGCGATGACGGGCGATGACCAGCCACGTCCGGGGAGGGAGGTCTTCCAAGCTACATTCTCCGTCTCGCTCCACGTGGCGGGCAGGCCGGTGGTTTTGGCGTGGCCTTGGCCGTTCGGACCGCGCCATTGAGGCCAGTCTTCGGCGGCGAGGAGAGGAGCAAGAAGAAAAATGGACGCGAGTGCGAAGAACAGTTTCATCAATTACAAAGGATGTTAGTCAAAAAGGCAGGGTTGTCTGAACGTCGCGAAAGGCAAGGGGCGCGTGGCCGCTCAGAAGAGTTGCCGAATGGTTGGCGCGTTCTCGACGAGTTGAGCGAGGTCGCGGGGCACGCCGCGAGCCACGCGGAGTTCGCCGATGTCGAACAGCGTGTGCATCACCGTGCCGAGCAGCATCTGCGGTGTGACGGGATCCTCGGCGGGTTCGCCGTTGTTGCGGTCGGACTTACCGATGACCTGGCCCATCCGCAGACCACCGCCAGCCAGGGCGAGTGTGCCAAGGCTGGCCCAGTGGTCGCGGCCACCGTTCTTGTTCACCTTCGGCGTGCGGCCGAAATCGCCCGTGATGACGAGCAATACCTTGTCAAAAAGGCCCCGCGCATCGAGGTCTTCGAGGAACGCGCTCACGGCCTTGTCCACGGTCGTTCCGAGCATATTCATGCCCTTCACGATGCCGGGGTTGTTGCCGTCGGCGTGCATATCCCAGCCTGCGCTGTGGACGGTGACGAAGCCTGCGCCGTTCTCGACGAGCCGGCGCGCGAGCAGCATCTGCTGGCCGAGGGTGGAGGGGCGGAAAGTTTTGTGGCCGATTTTCATCCGGCTCGTGTCGTAGCGCTCGACGAGGCGCTTGTCCTCCTTCGAGAGATCAAACGCCTTCGCGGCGCTGCCGAGGATGAGGTCGAAGGCCTGCTGGTTGAATTTGTCAGCCGCATCGAACTGGCGCGCGGCATCGGTGTCGCGACGCAGACGGTCGAGGGAGTTGAGCAGCGTACGGCGGTCATCGAGGCGATCTTCGGACACGATGAGTTTCATGTCGTCCGCCACGGAACCAGCGCGGGGTGAGTTGCTGTTCTTGTTGCCGCCTTTGCCTTTCGAGCCCATCTCCGCTGATCCTTCGCCGTTATGCTGGAAGGGGCCGTACGCGGGCCCCAGTACGCCGGGCGCGGAGCCCCGTTCGGCCCGCGACTTTTCACGCGAGTACTGGCTGTCCACTTCGTTGGCACCAAGGAACGCGTAGGTGGGCAGGCCAGTTTTCGGATGGTTCGCGCCTCGCAGGCGGGCGTAGATGGAGCCGATGCTCTGGGCCTTCGCGGCGTCCTTCGAATCGGCGCCGCCGGTCAGCACGTGTACGTGCGCCGCGTCGTGGTCGCCCACGCGATGGTGGAACGAGCGGACGACGGCCATGCGGTGCGCCCATTGGCCAAGCTGCGGGAAGGTGCCTCCGAAGGTGACACCCGGCAGCGACGTGGCCACTTCGCCGGTGAGCGAGTGGTACGGCGCCGGCGCGTCCATATTCGGGTTGAAGGTTTCGATATGGCTCGCGCCGCCGGAGAGGTAGAGCATAACTACCGCCTTGTCGCGGATGAAGTGACCTCCGTTGCTGGCGGCGAGGGCGCGGCCGGCGATCAGATCCGCAATCGAAAGGCCGCCGAGGCCGAGCGAGCCGACGCGCAGGAAATCGCGCCGGGAAACGCCGGAGCAATTACGGGGGCCGGAGGCGGTCTGGAGAGTCAACATGGCTTTGTTGCGTTTTTTTTGGACTGGTCGGACGGCGCCTTCATTCACCGTCCGACTCGCGCCAGATATTCTTTGAGGCTACTTCTTTTCCACAATCCAGATATTACGGAACTGGAGCGGGTTGCCGTGGCCCTGAAGTTTAATCGGGCCGGGCGTCCCTTCGGGGTCATTACGTGAACCGCCGGTCTTTCCGGTAATCTCGAGGTTGTCGTGAATGAGTACGCCGTTGAGTTTGAGCGTCATCCGCGCGTTCTTGATTTTCTTGCCGGTCTCGTCGGCGACGGCGTTCGTGAACTCGACATCGTAGGCCTGCCACACGAGCGGCGATAGGCACATGTTCAGCTTCGGTTCGGCCTTAGTGTACACGCCGCCGGTCTCGTTGTTTTTGCCGTCGAGACCAAACGAGTCGAGAATCTGCACCTCGTAATGGTCCACCTGATAGAAGCCAGAATTACCGCGACCTTGGCCGCGTGCGTCGGGGCGGTAGGGGAGGAGAAATTCAACGTGCATGGTGTAATTGTTGAACTTCTTCAACGTGAGGATGTCCGCGCCGTCGGTATTGAGCAGCTTAGTCTTCTCATCCACACGGCCGCCTTTCCATTCTGTCTTGCCGGTGCCGTCGAAGAGAACAATCGCACCGGCGGACGGCTTGGCGCCCATCGAGGGGCTGACGCGCGTGGTCTTCTTCAGGGAGATGGCCTCGCCGCCCTCAATCTTGACCGTGAAGGTGTCGCCGCTGATGGTGCCGGTCGCGGCCTTGTGGCCGTGGGGCGGATTCGTGCTGGTGGCGCTGAACTCCTCCGGCTTCTGCGCGAGATACTTCTTGCCCGCAGCGGCGGCGGTGAAGATGCCGTTGCCGCCATCGTTCTTGCCGTCGAGCAGGATCTTCTGCTTGCCGTCCCAGCCCGCGCCGGGAAGCCCGCCAGGGTAGAGGACGGCTTGGAAAGTCGACTTGCCGAGGGCGATCACCTGCGCACCGAAGTTGTAGCCCGCGTACTCGCCCTGCAGCTTAAAGTCGCTGGGGATTGTGGGGTCGGTCGCGTCGGTCCAGACGACTTTGCCGCCTTTTTCAGCCTTGCCGTCCTTCTCGGCCGCGGGGAGCTGTGAAAGGGGCGTGAGGGTTGCGAGTACGAGTGTGAGTGTGAAGTGACGACAGTTGAGTTTCATCCAGTTTCGTGTGTTGCGGTTGCTGTGTGCAATGGAGTTCTAACGTGCCGCCGCTGCGAAGTCACGCGCGGAAGCAGGGGTTTCGACCGCGTTCATCGTCGCCGTATTCGGACAATGAAAAGCCCCGGCCTTCCGGCCGAGGCTGTGTCCCTGTACCGCGATGCGTTTCTTCCGAATGTCAGCGGAGGTTCTGTCGCTGGGTCTGCTGGCTGCCGGTCTGCCTACCACCATATACGCCAGTGTTAGAAGGTTGCTGGTAGCCACCGCGAGTGTAGCCGCCTCCATTCATCGGTTGGCCCATCTGACCACCGCGGTTCATTTGGCCACCACCGCCCATCTGACCACCACCGCCCATCTGACCACCACCGCCCATCTGACCACCACCGCCCATCTGACCACCGCGGTTCATTTGGCCACCGCCGCCCATCTGACCACCGCGGTTCATTTGGCCACCGCCGCCCATCTGACCGCCATTATTCGGCTGCTGGTAGCCGTTTTTATTGTAGCCACCTTGGTTGGACCCGGTGTTGGACTTAGGGTATTGCCCAGATCCGTTCTTGTTGTACCCGTTCACGCCCGTTCCGGTCTGCCCCGTGGTTCCCTGCTTCTGGCACGCGCTCACAGTAGCTGCAAAGGCTGGTGCCGTTGCGAACGCGAGCAGGGTGAGGCCGCTGAGGAGGAGTCTGTATTTCATAGGATCTCCGTTTGTTGGGTTGAGTTTGCCGACTTCACGAAACTTATTCGTCGAATAAGCAAAGTCAAATTTTCTAATTAACAGATTTTAAAAAACTTTTCCTGAACAGCTCGGACCAGCTCCGGTAGAAGATTGGGGTTGCCTAAAGCACCATCTTGTCACCCGCTGGGGTGACCGGAGTAGAGGTATTGCTCTGGAGGGAAGGGGAGGCGGTTACTGCGCCGTCTTGGCGCGGGCGTCGTCGAGCAGCTTCATGAAGGCCCCGAAGTAGTGGCCGTTGTCGTGGAAGGTGCGGCCGGAGACGAGGTTGCCGTCCACCACGCACGGTTCGTTCACGTAAATGCCGCCACAGATCTCGAGGTCGAACTTGCACTTGTCGACGGTCGCCATCCGGCGGCCTTTCACGCAGCCGGCGCGCGCGGGGATTTCCACGCCGTGGCAGACGCTGGCGACGGGGAGGTTCTTCTCGAAGAAATAGCGCGTCACACGCAGCAGTGCCTCGTCCTCGCGGATGTACTCAGGCGCGCGCCCGCCGCTGAAGAAGATGCCGGCGTACTCCTCGGGCCGGATGTCTTTGAAGGCGATATTGGCCTCGATGCTGTAGCCTTCCCATTCTTTCGTGATGGTCCAGCCGGGCTTCACCTCGTGCATCACCATCTGGTAACGGCGCTTCTCCGGTGCGGCGACGACAGGCTCGTAGCCGCCCTCGATGAGGCGGTAGTAGGGATAAAGCGTATCTACGGTCTCCGACGCGTCGCCGACGATGATGAGGACCTTTTGCACGGCGGAAGTCTGCTCAAGGCCTCCGGCCTGGCGCAATGGAAAAACCGGGGCGCGCGGGATGCGAAGAGGAATTCGAATAGTTCTGGGCGTGCGACGGTCTGTTACCCATTGCCGGCGAGGGGCGGTTCTGCCAGTCTCTGCCTGCACATTTAGAAGACAACTCGAACAACAACCACAATCTTTATGAAACCGCTGGTCAAACTCGCCCTGCTCGTCGTTACCGGAGCCACCTTAGCCGCGCTCCTCGCCACCACCGCTTCCGCCGCAGACGAGGCCAAGGCCTCTGCCGCGAAGGTCGCGATGCAGAAGTTCCACAAAGCCCCCAAGGACGTGGATCCGGTCTGCAAGAAGATTTCCGAAGGTAAGGCCAGCAAGGAAGAGGTCGCGCAGGCTCTCGCCAGCTACAAGGCGATGGCTGCCGAGAAGCCGGCTATGGGCGATGAGGCCAGCTGGAAAGAGAAGTCCCTCGCCCTGATCAAGGCCACCGAGGCCGTCGCCGCCGGCAAGCCCGATGGCGTGGCCCAGTACAAGGCCGCCGTCAACTGCAAGGGCTGCCATTCAGTGCACAAGCCGCAGGCGAAGAAGTAATCGGTTGATTTGAAACAAACGCCCCAGTGCGCGTGAAAGCGGCTGGGGCGTTTTGCTTTTAACGGGAGCGCTGTGAACGGCGCTGATGTGCTGCGCGCTTTGGAACGCCTCGGGTCAGGCGAGAATCTTCGCGACCGAACGACCGCCGTCGATGATGGGGCGCAGACGCCCTTCTTGGTCGTGCAGGAAGGAATCGGGGTCAATGCCCATCGCGGCGTACAACGTGGCGATGAAGTCCTCCGGACCGACTGGATCGCTCGTCGGTCGCTCGCCCTTTGCATCGGAGGCGCCGTGCACGTAGCCGTGCTTCACGCCCGCGCCGGTGAGCAGGATGTTGTGGAGGTAGGACCAGTGGTCGCGGCCGCCGGAGCCGTTCACCACCGGCGTGCGGCCCATCTCGCCCATCACCACCACCAGCGTTTCCTTGAGCAGGCCGCGCGCTTCGAGATCTTCGCAGAGGGCGGAGTAAACTTGGTCGAGCTCCGGCAGTCGGTAATCCTTCAGGATGGGGAAGTGGCGGCTATGCGTGTCCCACGCGGTGGGGTCGGCGTCTGCCTTGTCGAACGATTCCCACGTGACGGTGACGAACCGCACCCCGCGCTCGACCAACCGCCGTGCGGTGAGCGCGGATTCGCCGTAGAGATGGCGGCCGTAGCGGTCGCGCGTCGCAGCTGATTCATCCTCCAGCTTGAACGCGCGCCACGGGCTTTCTTTGCCCGAGCTGCGCGTGACCAACTCGAAGGCGCGGCGCTGATGCTCGTCGAGTCGCTCGGCCGCAGGGTCCTTCTCAAAGGCGCGCGTGCGGTCATCGAGCTGCTGGAGCAGATTCCGCCGCTGGTCGAAACGGTCGAGTGTAATCTCCGACGGCAACTCCGTACCGGGGACGGTGAGCCGGCCCTTCACCGTTTCGCGTACGTCGTAAAAATCCTTCGGCTTGTACGTGCTCGTGATCTCGCAGCCGGTGATAAACGGATCGTGTTGTCGCCCGAGAAAGCCGCCGTAGATGCCTGGGCGCAGAATCTTCTGTCCCCAGCCCGTGTAGCACGGCAACCAAAACGAGGCGGGCGCGGCACGGCGTTCATTGCGCGCGAGATAATTCACCACCGCGTTCATCCCCGGCGCCTGCGAGGAGAGAATTGGCACGAGCGATTCGAGCTTGTCCGCGCGCTTGCCGGTGAGCGTGTAAAGCATCCCCGCGCTGTGATCGTTCTGGTCGTGCGTGGCGGAACGGATGAGCGTGGAGCGGTCCATCCAGCGGGCCATCTTCGGGAGATGTTCGCAGAAATGCACGCCCGGCACGCTCGTGGGAATGGAGCCGAACTCGCCGCGGATTTCGCGCGGCGCGTCGGGCTTCGGATCGAACGTCTCGTGCACCGGCGGTCCACCGAAGAGGTAGAGGAGAATGACCGACTTGGCCTTACCCGCGGCGGTGCCCGCGCCCGCATTGGCCGCCTCAGCTCGCAACACATCAGCTAGCGACAACCCGAAGAGCGACAAGCCGCCGACACGCAGCATCTCGCGGCGGCTGATGCCGTCACAGGCTGTCGTGCGGTTGGCGATGACGCGAATCACGGTGTATGCGTGGCGGACGCTGCTGAGTTCAAATTCATTTCTAGTTTCGCTGGGTCAAAAGTCAAGGAACGCATTCGCGATGGACTCATCCGGCGCGTAGAATCATCAGCGCATTATTCCTGCTGCTCGATACTCAGAAGCGCAGGTAAATCGCCTTCAAATACTCGGCTTCCGGAAAGGTCGCGGCGTGATCCGGCGCGTGGCCAGCGGTTGCCAATTCCCTGAAGGGACGCTTTGAACGCTGCGCGGCTTGGCGCACCGCGCCGAAGAATTCTTCCGCGCTCACATGCGCCGAACAGGAGGCCGCTACGAGTACGCCGTCCGGAAGCAGTCGCTCGATGCCGTCCGCAGCGAGTCGGCCATAGGCGGCGATGGCCCCAGCGCGTTCGGTCTCGCGTTTCGCGAGCGAGGGCGGATCGAGCACGATAAGGCCAAACTGCCGTCGCGTGCCACGAAGCCACTCGAACGTGTCCGCCTGCACCGTCTCGTGTCGGCAACGAGCCATGTTCACGTCCGTCTGGTTCAGGGCGAAGTTGCGTTTCGCGCTCTCGAGTGCGTGCGCGCTGATGTCGAGGTCCACCGCCGCCGTCGCTCCGCCGCGTGCCGCGTAAAGCGAGAAGCCGCCGGAGAAGCTGAAGCCGTTGAGCACCTCGCGCCCGCGCGCTAGTTCGCCGACGCGTCGCCGGTTCTCGCGTTGGTCGAGGAAGAACCCCGTCTTTTGCCCGCGCAACACCTCGGACTCGAAGCGCACGCTGTTCTCGAGAAAGACCACTGGGCTGTCCGGCGCCGCGGCGTGCAGCATCTCGCCGTCACGCCGCTGGAATTTACTCAAGGCCTGCTCTTGGATGTTCCGGCTGAGCCGCAGCACGACGCGCTCTGGCGCGAGCGCTTCGAGGATTAATCCGAGAATTTCGCTGAGCCGCGGCAGCCACGCGGCGGTGTAAATCTTGAGAACGAGCGTCGTGTCGTAACGGTCGAGAACGAGGCCGGGCCAGCCGTCGCTCTCGCCATTGATCCAGCGGAAGCCGGTCGTCGTCGCGTCGAAGAGCGGTCGGCGCTTCGCCAAAGCCGATTCAAGGCGTGCGCGCCACCACGCAGCGTCGATAGTTGTTGGTTTGCCGGCGTGCAGTGCGCGCAGACGAAGCGGCGAGTCGGGGTCGTAGAGGCCGACGGCGAGGAATTTATTGTTACGATCGAAGACGACAGCAAGTTCGCCGCAGTCCCCCTCGCGGTTCTGCTCGCGCACGCTCCCCGCGAAGAGCCATGGGTGGCCGGAGCGCAGGATGCTCTCCGCCGTGGGCGAGACCCGCAGGCGCAGCGTTGGTTTGGGTTTGTCCGGAACGTCGGGGCGCGTGTGGCTCATCGTAGCGCGGCGCGGATTACCGGCTCGAAGATGTCCGCCTGCCGCATGAAGCCGAGGTCGTTGGCGTGCGAAGCGTCGGTGGCGCCTTCGCTGTCGTCGCCGTAGAGATGGTCGCCGCCGATGTAGTGCAGCTTGGTGACGCCGTGCCACGCCACTTCGGCAACCGGAGCGGCCTTCGGCGCAGTCGCCTTGGCTTTCTCGGCGGCGTGAAGCGACGTGTGAAGTGAAAAAGCCAGCGCGCAGAACGCGATCAGGCAGAGCAGGCGTCTCATAGTCCCGATAGTTTAACGACGGCAAGAGCCGCTAGCGAGAACTGTGTCTCTCAATACACCAGCACCAGCACTGCGGCTTGCTCGACTGATTTCACCACATCCTCGAACTTCCGCTCCTTCGCGCTTGGCTGCTTCAGTTTCGCGGCCACCTCCGGTAACGATTCGAGGAAGCTCAGCAGATAACTGCTCTTCACCGCGTAGTTCACATTTTCAGCGATGGTGCCCGTGGTCGTGATGGCGGCGCGCTGGCTCAGTTTCGCCACCACCACACCCACCACATTGCCGCGCTCATCCACCAATGCCCCGCCCGAGTTGCCCGGCTGGATGGCCACGCTGATTTGGAAATGCCGCGCATCATCCTGCACACCGGCGAGACTGCCGATCTCCCCTTTGGCCAGCTTCGGCGAGAACCCTTGCAGACCGATGTTCGGGAAGCCGACCGTCGCCACTGTCGCGCCGAGACGCACACCACGGCTGGCCGCAACCGGCAACGCCACAAACTTCCCTTCTGCCTTGAGCAACGACAGGTCATTCGCTTTGTCCACCTTCACCACCTTGGCCGAGATGGTACCGGCGGCTGTGACAATGCGAACGGTCGCGCCTTCACCTGCCACATGTTGGTTCGTGACGAAGTAACCATCGTCCGTGATGAAGAAGCCCGTGCCCGAGGATGTGGGGCGCGACGTGGCGATGGACTCACCCGTAACATTGCCTCCGGCCGGCAGTTCCTTTC
>CAMDJP010000005.1 GCA_945900775.1 Akkermansia muciniphila
GCGAGCGAGGCGTTCAAGATGATGGAGTAAGTATGAGCCTAATTCACTGGTTGAAAACAGGCAACAGCTTAGAAGGTTTAAGCAGTGCGCCAAGGGGGTACGTGATGGCCGAGCCACTTCGGTTCGGCCGTCACGTTCTTGGTGCGCCGGCGGAGAAGGTGCGCGTCGGGTTTTGGGAATCCATTTTCAGCGGCTGGTTAAATTGGCGCGGAGCACTGGTCGATACGAAGGCGCAGTCAGCCCGACCAAGGGTGCGTTCGACAATAATGCCGATGCAGTCTGAATTGATGCTCGGGAGCGTGACTGTGGTGCGAAATGATCTGAGTGGTTCGGATTTGGAAGTGCTCGTGGGAAACGAGATGCCTTCGCGAGGGTCCGCAGTGAAACCTGCACGTGCGGCAACGAGGGAACTGGCATCAGTCAATTAAAACGAGAATGACACGTAAACTTACACTCTGGATTGTCCTGCTGGGGGTAATCGGCGTGACTCACTCTGCTCGCTCGTTCTCATTAATTGGAATCGCTCCTCTTGATCCTGCGGGTCCGGTACCGCTGGCAGGATTTAACCAAACCGATTATTACAGCTTTACTGTTCCGGTAGACCTTTTAGGTAACCTTGCAGTCACCGATGCATTCGGCGTCACCCTTGGGGTGCGCCCGACACACGCTCAATATTTAAACTTGGTAGATCCAATGGGATTTCCTGTGGATATAAAAGAATTCTACAGATGGAATTATCCTGTTTTAACCTATTCATTCGATGCTTCATTCGTCCAGTTTTTTGGAGAAGCAGGAATGATGGCGGTTCATAGTGCTATGTCAGTGCTGAACGATTTCTTTTCCAATGAGACCCGGAACGGAGTTAGCAGGATGAGTCTTTACGAGGAGTATGATGGCCTTTTTAAGACATGGAAATTTAACCCAACAGCAAACGTAGCGAGCGTGACAGATATTAAAAGCTTAGCGCTCGGATTAATGGTCAATCATCTTGGTCTGGGCAATCCTCATAAACACTGCTTCGTCATCCGAGATATTCTGAATTTCAACTACACACCATCTGCGCTACTACTAGGGAGTCTTTCGGGAAGTTTTCAGATATCGATGCGGAACTTTGACCCGTATACCTATCTCCCCACCGAGACGATAAATGGGGTCACTCACAGTTTTACGATTGCATCTGATCATGCGTTTGCTCCATTGGGAGGCCTCCTCGGCGGAGACATAGTTCCTTCTGTATTCGATGCGGTTGAATATTTTGTGTCGAGTCAGAACAATTTCAGTTCGGTTGCGGCTATCAGGGATGCGTTTGACTATGGCGGGCTTTCTTACGGTGTCCTCCCCTGGTCGCCTCCGAACCCTACGGTCTTCAGGACGCCGGGAACCTTTTTCACAGATGAACCTAGCGATACTAAATTCAACCAGCCGAGGCATACACTAACCTTCGATGACGCTGGAGGTTTGAGGTACCTATATCGCACTAATAATTTAGCGGTTGAGACATTGGACTTAACGGTGAACTTGATTACCCCTGCCAACATGAATCCGGGAACCGTCCCGTCTGGTAGCGCCCAAACCTGGACCAGCATTACGAAACCACGGCACACTTTCGGGACGGTAAATCAAAACATCACATTGCAGGCATTGGGGCTAACGGGATTAATAAACCCCAGCGCGAGTCAGTTCAGAAGTGATACTAATCAGATTGTTCGCACCGCGTTACGCGGTGGAATTGACAGCATCCAGTTTCTCTACACGCCTTACGATTCGCTGCTAAACCAGCATTATCAGCCCGTATTTGCAAACTGGAATGATGTGTTCTTGACGAATGCGTTGCCCACAGATGTGCCGACAGCTAGCCCTCCATACTTTTCGCAGAAGGTTGGGCGAAATATAGTGCGCCCAGACGTGTTATTCTCGGCATCAGATCTGGGGTCTTCAAATAACATTTCCATGCCAATTATCCGGATGCCTGACACTAATGGGTGGATAAATAATGCGCTCATGAATACGGTGACAGACCCTGCCAACGTGCCAAATACCCGACCCCTTGGGCCAGGGCAAATCGCGCATCAAGCTAACACCAATCTTACATTTGTCCTAACCAAGCGCTCTCCTCAATTCGCGGTTCAATATACTGGAGGACCTGGTATTCAAGCCTCGCCTGCTAATCTGCAGCCGCTATTTGCATGGGGTTGGGTCACGAACACTGGCCCACTGGATTACGTTGTGTTTCCAGCCGCCAGCGGGGCAACCCAGATTGGTGGTGTTGCTAGTTCTGCGATCCCTCCGGGGATTGTATCGATATTCGTGGATCCTGGGACTTCTGGTGGGGCGACGATAAACAGGACTTCGGACAGAGTTTTAATCTACGGAAATCGCTTGGATACGGTCACAAGCATCGACATCCTACAAGGTGGGACTCCTATTCAGGGAACGACCATTCCAGCCACAATGCATGTGGTTTCCGACCAGCTCATTATTTTGCCAGCCGGTGTTTTAAATACTGCCACAGAAGGTACTGGGCGACGTTTTCAGTTAACTAATTCCGCCGGGTCTTCAATTTATCAAACACTATTCAACATTGATTCTGGTGTAGCGCCTATAATCCTTTCCAGTACGGCGGATGGCCTGCCTCTGAACACGCAAACAAACTTAGTCATCAAGGGGAGTGGCTTTATTTCTGCGGGCACTCCTGTGGATCGGTTGCAGATATTTGATGCAACAAGCGTGCTCCTCGGGCGACTCTTTCTTGATCCCTCTCAGGTCAAAATCTCTGATAATGAAATAGTAATACCATCGGACTACATTAGCACTGATGCGCTATATGCCCCTGCTCTTGGAGGCACTGGAAACTCTACGCTGGCGATGAGTGCCGGAAACAGCTTGCTATTGACGGTGGATCATTTCACCAGGCAAATCAGTGTGGGGAGAAGTTCGACCGGGGCATTCTCCCCGTTACGAAACGTAGCCCATGGTTACACTGCTCTTGGCATCGGCGGCAGTCGCGGCAATCCGTCGCCGCAATCGTTGGGGCCGAACATTAGTGCCGTTTTTGCGGGCGCAGTGGGCACTACAAACTGGTCGCGAGGTGGTGCGACGGTGTTGACAGTTCGTGGAGCCAATCTCCACCTCGCACAGAGCATCGAATTCCTCGACGGTGATGGTCGGTTGATTCAAGTGATTGATCAGGTCGTTAATCCGGGGTCGCCGCCGGCTCCAGTCAGCTTGCGGAGTGCTGCCCAGACATCAGCTTTGGCGTTGGGCGTCACAATTGTTCAGAGTCCCGCTGTTGATGGTGTCGATTCTTTTGATGTCCAAATCAATCCGATTACGGCTGGTTGGGGCTTGGTGGCAGTGTTCGATTCGGCCTCAGGCAATAACACCAATGCTCTGCGACGTGCTGTTATTAGAACGCCATTTGGAACGGCTATCGCACCGCTAAGGCAAGCCATCACGATAACGCCGTGAGGCATGAATTTTTTTCACGAGCCGGTGATGTTAGCGGAAGTGCTTGCGGCGCTCCGGCCTAAGCCGGCTGGGGTTTATGCGGATGGCACGCTCGGTGGAGGCGGGCATGCGCTGGCGATTTTAGAAGCATCCGCTCCGGATGGCAGACTGTGGGGCTGTGACCGTGATGGAGTAGCGCTCGAAGCGGCAGGCCAGAAGCTGATGCGGTTTTCTGGGCGATTTGAACTGCGCCGCGGCAATTATGCCGAGTTGGAGGAGTGGATTGCACCCGCAAGTGTCGACGGTGTGCTGCTCGATTTGGGCGTGAGCTCGCCTCAGTTGGACGTGCCAGAGCGCGGGTTCAGCTTTCAGAGCGAGGGGATCTTGGACATGCGGATGGATGCGCGTCAGAGCCTCACGGCGGCGTTGCTTTTGAACGAATGGCCTGAGTTTGAGTTGGCGCGGATTTTTTGGGAATTGGGAGGCGAACGGCAGTCACGGCGAATCGCGAGAGCGATTACTGAAGCGCGCGCTGCGCGGCGGATCGAGACGACGACACAGTTGGCGGCGTTGATTGAAAAAGTGATTCCGCGGCGAGGACAGAAGGCGCATCCAGCCACGCAGGTGTTCCAGGCGTTGCGAATGACGGTGAACGATGAATTGGGCGCGCTGCAAAAGGGGTTGGCGGGGGCCGTGACGATTTTGCGTCCGGGTGGGCGACTGGCAGTCATCACCTTCCATTCGTTGGAGGATCGGCGGGTGAAAGAGTTCGGGAACGAACGGTCACGCGACTACACGTTCGAAGGTCACGTGGATGTGCCGGAGTTGCGGAAACCGCGGATGCCCGAGTTGCGATGGGTACAACGTAAGGCGGTGCTGCCGGGCGCGGCTGAGTTGGTAAAAAACCCTCGGGCGCGTAGCGCGCAACTGAGGGTGCTCGAGAAGATTTGAGGCGCACGAAACGCGAGGCGAGGACGGCAAATAGAATGAATCGAAAAAAACAAAGTGCGGCGAGTCGGTTCGGTCCGGCGATTAAGGCGCTCCTCCTTTGTCTAGTCCTCTGCGGTTCGGGCTTGGGGTATGTCTGGCAGAAGCAACAGATCGTCGTGCTCGGTCGGCAGATCAAGCAGGGCGAGGCGCGGCTCGAGGAATTACGGCGTGAGAACAAGCAGCGTGGAGACGTGCTCGCATGGTTGCGTTCGCCGCAGGCGCTCGATGTCCGAGTGCGCGAGTTGAACTTAGGCCTCGTGCTGCCAAGACCGGAGCAGGTGGTGCTGGTCATCGAGCAGATGACCGAGCGACCGCAGGCCGCGCAACAACGAGCGGAGAAGGCCGCCTTGGCGGCCAGACGATAGATTTGGATCAATCTGATGCTGCTCGAATACGCATCAAGTCTTCGAGTATGCGGCGGTCATGGTTGTTGAAAGAGAGAGGATGAATTCTTCAGGAACGACATCGCAGACGAAACGGTTGCTCTTTTTGGGCGCTTGTCTCGGCGTCTGTTTTGCTGCGCTGGCATATCGGCTTGTGGACTTGCAGGTGTTGCGGCACGAGCAACTCACTAGCACCGCGCGTAAAAACACCCATCGTACCTTCATGCGCGAGCCACGCCGCGGCGACATCCGCGATGTGCGCGGCAACCTTCTCGCCACTTCGGTCTTTGTGAAAACGGTCTGCGCTGATCCGTCACTCCTCGGTGAATACTACAGCGAGGTCGCTCGCGTCCTCGCACCGATTCTCAATCTGAACGAAGGGGAACTCGCCCGGCGCCTCCAACCGCAGGTGCGCCTCGACGCGAATGGCAGAGTGACGACGAACCGGTACGTCGTGCTTGCGCACAAAGTCCGTGCTGAGACGTGGCAAGTCGCGCAGGAAAAACTGGCCAAGTTGGCTTTCGGCGTGGATGAACAGAAACTGACTAAGGCACAGCGGACGTTCTTTCGCGATTTGCGCACCAAAGCCGTCTTCGCCGACTCAGTTGAAGATCAGTTGCGCGTTTATCCCGGTAATTCCATCGCCGCGCACGTACTCGGTTTCGTTGGGCGGGATGACCATCTTGGCAAGGAGGGCATTGAGGCGTCACTTAACAGTAAGCTCACCGGTGCGCACGGTTGGCGCATGACCGAGACCGATGCGCGTAAGCGCGAGTTGGTGAATCTCCGGGCGCAGGACGTCGCCCCGCGCGACGGCTTGAACGTGGTGCTCACGATCGATGCCGGCGTGCAGCACATCGCCGAGTCCGAGTTGGCTGAGGCGATGAAGAAGCACACTCCTATCAGCGGGTCAGTCGTGGTGATGCGGCCGAAGACCGGCGAGATTCTCGCGATGGTCACGTTCCCAAACTTTGATCCGAACGCGCCGGGAAATTATCCTGCCGAGCACCGCCGCAACCGCGTCGTCAACGACATGAGTGAGCCAGGATCGACCTTCAAGGTGGTCGTTGTCTCCGGCGCTTTAAACGACAAGATTGTAAGCCTTCGCGAGACGTTCGACTGCGAGCGCGGAAACTTCAGCTTCGCTGGCAAGGTGCTGCGCGACCACGATCCTTACGGTATCCTTTCGGTTGAGAGCATCATCACCAAGTCGTCGAACATCGGCTCGGCGAAAATCGGTATCAAACTTGGCGAGGAACCGCTTTACAACTACATCCGCAGCTTCGGCTTTGGCGAACGCACCGGCATCATTCTCCCGGGCGAGGCGGGCGGCATCGTCCATCCGCTGAAGCGCTGGAGCAAACTTTCCATCTCGCGCATTCCGATGGGGCACGAGGTTGCTGCCACGCCGCTGCAGATGGTGATGATGATGGGGGCCATCGCCAATGGCGGTAAGCTGATGCGCCCGAGTTTGGTGGATCATCTCGAGGACTCCAGCGGTCGCGTGGTGGCGAAGTTCGCGCCGCAAGTCATCCGTGAAGTCGTCCGACCCGAGGCCGCGGCGCAGATGATTCAGGCGCTCAAAACCGTGATCGGGCCCGATGGCACTGCGGTCAAGGCGAAGCTCGAGTTCTTTTCCGTCGCCGGCAAGACCGGCACTGCGCAGAAGGCCGGCCCCGGCGGTTATCTTCCGGGCAAATATTTCTCCTCGTTCATCGGTTTCTTCCCTGCGAACGACGCGGAGCTGTGCATCTCGGTCCTGCTCGATGAACCGCACAATGGTTACTACGGCGGCCAGACCGCCGCGCCAGTCTTCGCGCGCATCGCCGAGCGTGCGGCGAATTATCTCGGATTGAAACCCGACCTCGTGCCATCCGAGACGTTCGTCTCGAACAAGAAACCGCTCGTCTCCAACCGTCCCACCCGGAACTGAGCCTCGATGAAACTTCAAGCCCTCCTCGAGGCCATCCGGCCAGTCCAGATCGAGGGAAACGTGGAGTGCGACCTGACAGGCTTGGCTTACGATTCCCGCCGTGTCACCCCCGGGATGCTCTTCGTCGCTTTGCCTGGGCTAAAGCAGGATGGACATGAGTTTGTGGCCGCCGCGGTCGAACGGGGGGCGGTAGCGGTCGTTTGTGAACGCGACGTGCCAGTCCCAGCGCGGCTGGCAAAAATCTCCGTAACCGATGCCCGTGCCGCGATGGCCCTGATGGCGGCGCGTTTCTACGGCCAGCCGAGTGATCACCTTCGCATTGTCGGCGTTACCGGCACTAACGGCAAAACGACCGTCTCTTTCCTCGTCAAACATCTGCTCGGTACGCGGACCGGTCTGCTGGGCACTGTGCGTTACGAGGTCGGAGACCGGCAGATCCCTGCGCAACGAACGACGCCCGAGGCGCTTGAGCTGCAGCAATTGCTCTCGCAGATGATTCGTGCCGGCTGCACTGGTTGCGCGCTCGAGGTTAGCTCGCACGCGCTCGAACAGCACCGCGTGCTCGGAATTGCTTTTGACGTAGGCGTCTTCACCAACCTCACACAGGATCATCTCGACTACCACGGCACGATGGAGGAGTACTTCGCCGCCAAGCAAAAGCTTTTCGGAATGCTTCAGTCCGATCGCAAATCCGGCCGCGCCGTGGTGAATGTGGATGACCCATACGGCGCACGGCTGGCGAAGACGTTTCCTGGAGACCGGCTGCTCACGTACGGGCTCGGAGCGGATGCGGCACTGCGTGCGACGGACTTGAAGCTCGCTCACGGCGAGACGCAGCTAACCGTCGAGCACGAAGGCCTGCGGCTTCCCTGTCGTCTGCCGTTTATCGGCCGTCACAACGTGTACAACGCCCTCGCCGCCCTCGGAGCCGGCCTTTCGTTACAGATGAATATAAAACAGCTTGTCGCCACCCTCGAGACCGCTCCACCAGTACCAGGTCGCCTGGAACCGCTCCGCCTCGGTCAACCGTTCGAGGTCTTCGTGGATTACGCGCACACGGATGACGCCCTCGGGCAGGTGCTCACTACGCTGCGCGAGATCACCGCAGGGCGGCTTCTGCTCACCTTCGGTTGTGGTGGCAGTCGCGATGCCGGCAAGCGTTCGAAGATGGGGGCTGTCGCCGCGCAGTTGGCCGACCTCACCATCATCACCACCGATAATCCGCGCTCGGAATCGCCTGCATCCATCGCCGCGCAGGTGGAGCAGGGGTATCTCGGCCAGCGGCCCGATGGATGCATCATCGAGTTGGACCGTACTCGCGCAATTGATGAGTTAATTCGCGCGGCGCGCCCCGGCGATACCGTCCTCATCGCTGGTAAAGGCCACGAAACCTATCAAGAGTTTCAGAACACCGTGGTGCCGTTCGATGATCGCCTGTACGCCCGCGACACACTCGAGGCGCTCGGTCACGGGAGGTGACGATGGAACCGCGTTCGCTCAGTTTCATCGCCGAGGCCTCCGGGGGCGTGCTTGCGAAGGGTGACCCGCAAAAGATGATTACGCGCGTTTGCACCGATTCGCGCGCGGTGCAGGTAGGCGATCTCTTCATCGCCATTTTCGGGGAGCGTTTTGACGGGCACAGCTTCGTCGTCGAGGCGGGGGGCAAAGGTGTCGCGGCCGTGATTATCGAGTCAGGCAAAACGCCGTCCAGCTTGCCGGACTGCGGTGTCATCTTCGTCGAAGAAACCCGTCAAGCACTCGGTTTACTCGGCGCGCGTTATCGTGCGGATTTCGATTTACCCGTCATCGCCGTGGCTGGCTCAAACGGCAAGACGACCACAAAGGAGTTGCTCGGCGCACTGCTTGGGCAGCGCGGTCCAGCGCTCTGGAGTGAGGCGAGCTTCAACAACGACATCGGCGTGCCGCACACGTTGCTGCGGATAGAGCGTGGCCATTGGGCACTGGTGCAGGAGATCGGAACGAATCATCCGGGTGAACTGGCACCGCTGATCCGGCTCGTCCAGCCGCACTTTGGAGTCATCACCAGTATTGGCCGCGAGCATCTGGAGTTTTTCGGCGACGTGGCCGGCGTGGCGCAGGAGGAGGGCGTGCTTGCGGAGTTGCTGCCGGGCGAGGGGAAACTGTTCATCAACGGCGACAGCGAGTGGGCAAACAAGATTGCCCAACGCTCCCGGGCCGAGGTGGTGGGCGCGGGCTTGAACGAGGGAAACCCGTGGCGTGCGACTAATCTACGCCTCGACGAACGCGGTGTGGTGTTCGACGTGGCTGCGCCGCGCTCGGAACTGTGTGGCGAATATCGCGTGAACCTGCTGGGCCGGCATCAGGTCACAAACGCGCTGCTCGCGCTGGCCGTGGGCGCGGAGCTGGGGTTGACGCGGGACGAATTAGCATGCGGCTTGGCCGCGGGCGTACCGTCCAAGATGCGTTTGCAGATCTGGGAGGCCCACGGGGTGCGCGTGATTGACGACAGTTACAATGCCAACGCTGATTCGACTCTCGCAGCGCTCCAAGTGCTGCGCGACCTGCCCTGCGCCGGACGGCGCATCGCGGTGCTCGGCGACATGGCCGAGTTGGGCGCGCACACGCTTGCGGCCCATGAAGAAGTCGGACGGCGTGCGGCGGAGTTGGGAATTGATGAGATAATTGCTGTTGGGTCTCAGGCAGGGGTGACGGCCAGCGCGGCACGTATAGCTGGGTCGTGTACGGTGCATGAGTGCGCCGATGCCGTGGCGGCTGGGGAAGTGTTACGGGAAATGGCGAAAGCAGGCGACACCGTCCTGCTCAAGGCCTCGCGGGCGGCACGACTGGAGCGGGCGGGAGAGATGTTGCGGAACCGATGAGTTTATGAAAAAACAGGGGCGACGTGAGCGGACTCAAAAAAGAGACGGCCGAGTTGATGGCGAACACCGCCGTGCGGCCGCCTTGGGATTTCCGGATTACATGGTGCGACTATTCGGCTGGCGCCGGCTGCGGGCCTTGCCGGTGGCTGGCGCGCTGAGGCCGCACTGGGATTAGCGATGTTTTATTTTCTGAGCGAGTTGCCCGAGTGGCTGGAGCAGTCAGGGTACGCGGCGTGGGCCGATTGGTTCTCGCCGCTGCGTGTTTTCCAGTACATCACCTTCCGCAGCGCCGGCGCAGCGGTGACTGCGGTGCTGCTGAGTCTATGGCTCGGACCGCGGTTCATCGCGTGGTTGCGGAGCATAAAATCCCAACAGGGGTACGAGGACCGCGCACGTGAGTTGGGCAACATCACCGGCCCAGCGGTCAGCAAGAAGGGGACGCCAACGATGGGCGGGCTGCTGATCGTGGGCGTGCTCGACTTCACCGCGCTGCTGTGGGCGCAGTGGAACGCGTTCATCGTCCTGACGCTAATCGCGGTGCTGGTGTTGGGGGCGCTCGGTTTTTACGACGATTATGTGAAGACCTTTCGGCAGAACCGCGAAGGCGTCGCCGAAGTGGTGAAGCTGCTGGTGCAGTTCGCGTTGGCAGGGTTCATCGCCGTCTATCTCTGGCGTGCACCGGGGACGAGCAAACTGATTACGGACGTGATGGTGCCGTTCGTGAAGCAGCCGGTGCTGACCGGCGCGGTGGTGGTCGGTCTAATGCTTGCCGTGCTGGCGATTGTGGGGAGTTCGAACGCGGTAAACTTGACCGACGGTCTCGACGGTCTCGCTATCGGCTGCACCGTGATTGTGGCAGTTGTCTTCCTCATTCTCACTTACATCGCGGGCAACGTGAAGGTGGCCGGCTATCTGCAGGTGTCGTACGTGCCGGGCGCGGGCGAGTTGTCGGTATTCTGCGCGGCGATGATCGGCGCGGGTCTGGGCTTCCTCTGGTTCAACTGCCATCCGGCACAGGTCTTCATGGGCGACACCGGTTCACTGGCACTGGGCGGCGCGCTCGGGATCATCGCGGTGCTCGTCCATCAACCGTTGCTGCTGGTGATCGCTGGCGGCGTGTTCGTGATTGAGGCCGGCTCGGTACTGATCCAGCGCGGTTGGTTCAAGTGGACCAAACACCGCACGGGCACGGGCCAGCGCGTTTTTCTGATGGCGCCATTGCACCACCATTTCCAGAAGCTCGGCTGGTACGAGTCGCAGGTGACGACGCGGTTCTACATCCTCGGCATCCTGTTCGCCGTGCTTGCGCTGAGCACCTTGAAGCTGCGTTGAACAATGATTGCGTTGCAGGACAAATCGGTGCTGGTAATCGGACTCGGCGCCAGCGGAATGGCCGCGTGCCGGCTACTCTTGAAGCACGGCGCGCGCGTGACGGCTGTGGACAGCGCGGACACCGCGACCGTACAGGTGCAGGCGCGAGAACTGCGGACGCAGGGCGTGACCGTGCGCATCGGCTCGAACGCACCCATTGCGGGTGAGTTCGATCTGGCTGTGATTAGTCCCGGGGTGCCTCTTGATTTGCCACTCGTCCAGGATTTACGGCAGCGCAACGTTCCTCTCATCGGCGAGTTAGAGCTCGGCTACCAGCACGCGCGTTGCCTTTGTGTGGGCATCACCGGCACCAACGGCAAGACCACCACCACGGAACTGGTCGAGCGTTTGCTCACGCACACACAGCGCAAGACCGTGGCCTGCGGCAATATCGGCTTACCTCTGTGCGACGTGGTGGAGCAGACGAAAAACCTCGACGTGCTCACCGTCGAAATTAGCTCATTCCAGCTCGAGACGACGCAGTTCTTCCGGTCGGCGGTTGCGGTGCTGCTCAACATCACGCCCGACCATCTCGACCGCCATCCGGCGATGGTCGATTACGTACGCGCCAAGGGGCGGGTCTTCGCGAACCAGCAGCCGTTCGACTGGGCCATCGTGCAGAACGAGGCGCTGGCGCAGTTGCGCGCTGCAGGAGTGAAGATTCCTTCGAAGATCATCACCTTCAGCGCGAACGATTCGCAGGCGGATATTTACCGCGACCGCAGCCTCATCATCAGTCGCATCGAGGGATGGGTGGGGCCGCTGCTCGACCTCGAGCAATGCCGCCTGCGCGGCCCACACAACGCGGAGAATTTGATGGCTGCGCTCGCGGTCGGTCGCGTTCTGCGCATCCCGTTGGCTGAGATGGTCGATGCCTTGCAAAGTTATGCGCCCGCACCGCACCGCTGCGAGTTGGTGGCGGAGATCAGCGGTGTGAAATTCATCAACGACTCGAAAGCGACGAATGTGGATGCCTTGCGCCAAGCGTTGCTCAGCATCTCGCCTGCTGAACCGGGCAAACCGAATGTCTGGCTCATCGCTGGAGGCAAGGACAAGGGGTTGGACTATCACGAACTGGGACCGCTCCTGGCGCAGCGGGTGAAGGGCGCGTTTCTTATCGGCGAAATGCGTGAGCGTATTCGCGCCGCGTGGGGTCTTTTTACCGCTTGCACGACGGTGGATTCACTGTTAGAAGCAACGAAGCAAGCGGCCTGTGGTGCGGCGTCCGGCGACGTGGTGTTGCTCTCCCCGGCCTGCTCGAGCTTTGATATGTTCCGCAACTATCAGCACCGCGGCGACGTGTTCCGTGAGGCGGTTGGAAACTTGGGTGGTGGTGAGACGAAGGAGGAGGCAAAGACCATTCTGAAGATGGCTACTTGAGCGAATGAAAATTTTTAGGGTGCGCTGTGACGTGCCTGTTGACTTGAACAAATCCTTAACCCGAAAAATCGAAACAGAATCATGAGCAATCCAAACCCTCTTTCATCCGGCCAGAGCGGTGTTCCCGCCGGCAAGTCTAACATGCGCGTGGCAATCATTGTCATAGCCGCCTTGCACGGCGTCCTCTTCTGCGGCGTTCTTCTCAACGCCTGCAAACCGAAGGAGGAGAAGAAGGTCGAGATTCCGCAGGTACCTATCCTGCCGCCGCTCACCAATGATGTGACCCTGCCGCCGCCGCCGCCGGTTCCTAGCACGGGAATCATCGCGAATGTCGTGACCAATCCACCGCCGCTGCTTCCGGGAGGTTTGACCAATGAGGTTCCAGTGACTCCCCCTCAAGCCAATCGCGAGCACGTTGTGATCAAGGGCGACAACTTCAGCACCATCGGCAAGAAGTACAGCGTCGGTGTCAGCGCCCTCGCGAAGGCTAATCCAGGCGTCGATTCGAGCCGGCTCAAAATCGGCCAGAAACTCGCCATTCCCGCGACCGCAGCGGCTGGTCCCAAGACGGTGAAGGGGAACGAGAACGGCGCGGCGGATGTTTACGTGGTGAAGTCGAATGACACGCTCGGTCGCATCGCGCGCGAGTACAAGACGACTGTCAAGGCGCTCCGCGAAACGAACAACTTAAAATCTGACGCGATTAAGGTTGGGCAAAAGCTCAAGCTGCCGGCTGCGACAATCGCGCCGAGCACTGGCACGAACAAGTCACCGTCGCCAGTGGTGCCGCCGGGGGAAGTGCCGCCGCTGCCGCCGATCAAGTAACGGCACAGTCGGCTCTTAGATTTAAGCGGTTGTGATGCGGGCGGGAAGCGATGGCTTCCCGCTCGTGTTCATTCAAACAAGGGAGGGAGTCGTCGGAATGAGACGGGCCATGACCATTCTGGTCTTTTGCGTTGCCGCATTGTTGTCGCTCGGATTGGTGATGCTCTACAGTGCGAGCATGGCGCAGCAGGGTTCTCGCTATCTCGTAATGCAACTCATCTGGGGAGTCCTCGGCATCACCGCCTGCGTTTTTACCGCTTCACTCGACTACCGTGATCTCAAGCGCTACGCATTTCCTGTACTCGGGGTCACGTTGCTCTTGCTCCTGCTGGTGTTGATTCCCGGAATTGGTACGATGAAAAACGGCGCGCGCCGCTGGTTTGATTTGCGCATCATGAGTTTCCAGCCTTCGGAACTCGCCAAACTCTCGCTAATCCTCGCGCTGGCCGCCTATGGCGAGCAGTTTCGCCGCCAGATGACGACGTTCAAACGAGGCTTGCTCGTGCCCGGTATAGTCATTGCCGTCACGCTCGGGCTGATTCTCAAGGAACCTGATTTTGGCACCACCGCACTACTCGCTACGGTTAGCTTAATGTTGCTGTTGGTGGCTGGTGTGCGATGGTCGTACGTTGTGCCGCCGGCGGTTGCGGGAATAATCGGAATCGCCATTCTCATCATGCACGACCCAGTGCGGATGAAACGCATCCTCGCCTTTCTTCATCCCGAGGAACACCGAAGCGGCGTAGGTTTTCAATCCTATCAGGCGATGCTCGCGCTCGGCTCTGGCGGCTGGTTCGGCCTTGGTCTCGGTAACGGTCGCCAGAAGCTCGGCTTCGTTCCCGAGCACCACACCGATTTCATCTTCGCAATCATCGGGGAGGAGCTCGGTATTTTCGCTACGCTCGGTGTGCTTGCTGCGTTTGTTGCATTTGTCATCTGCGGTCTCTACATCGCGCGGCGTGCCCGAGATAACTTCGGCTTGCTGCTCTGCTCGGGCATCACTTTTCTCATCGGGTTGCAGGCGTTCATCAACGTCGGCGTCGTCACGAGTGCGCTCCCAAATAAAGGACTTCCTCTGCCGTTCATCAGTTACGGCGGGTCGAGCCTGCTGATGATGTTGATTTGCGTCGGTCTGCTGCTGAGCGTCGCGCGGCAGGCGGAGGAGACGACGTCGGTCGAGGTGAAACTCTCGGACGAGGATGGCCATCCCGCGCCCCTCACTTCGTGATGTCGGGCGTCACTGCAAAGCCTCTCATCGCCATCGCCTGCGGCGGCACAGGTGGACATCTCTTTCCGGGGCTCGCGGTGGGTGAGGCTCTTCGCGCACACGGTTGTGATGTAACGCTTCTAATCTCGCCCAAAGAAGTGGACCAACAGGCCGTCAAATCCGCCCACGGTTTCCGCATCGCGACGCTGCCGGCGGTTGCGTTCCAATCCCGAGCACCGCAGCGCTTCGTGCTCGGATTTGCGCGCTCATTCCTCGCCACACGTTTGCTTTTCCGAGAACGTGCGCCGAGCGCGGTGCTCGCGATGGGTGGATTCACGGCCGCGCCGCCGGTCCTCGCCGGCAAACTCTGCGGCGCAACGGTCTTCCTTCACGAATCAAACACGATTCCCGGTCGCGCCAACCGGTGGCTTGCCCGTTGGGTGCACACGGCCTTCGTCGGTTTTTCCGAAGCGGCGAAGCGTCTCGCAAGCACGCGCGTTATTATCACTGGCACGCCGGTGCGGCCGCAGTTTGTCGGTCTCGATATGGCACGCTGTCGTTCGGCGGTGGGCCTCGACCCGCAACGTCCAGTGCTCCTCGTTACTGGCGGAAGCCAAGGCGCTAGCGGCGTGAACGACCTGCAGCTAGCTGCCCTGCCTCAGCTTGCTACGACGTTTCCGGAACTCCAATACATCCACCTGACTGGATCGAGCGATGTCGAGAAGGTACGCGCTGCCTACGCCGCGTGTTCGGTGAACGCTGTGGTGGAGCCGTTCCTTGCGCAGATGGAGCTGGCGCTCGGCGCCGCCACGGCGGCCGTAAGCCGTGCGGGCGCCTCTTCGCTCGCCGAGTTGGCCGCCACGCGGTTGCCGGCCGTGCTGGTGCCGTTTCCCGCAGCCACGGACAACCATCAATTCTTCAACGCCCGCGCCTTTGCCGAAACTGGCGCGGCGAAAATGCTGGAACAAAAGCCCGGCGCAGCTGAACGTCTCGTTGAGATGTTGAATGGGTTCTTCAACGATTCGGAGGCCAGAAACGCGATAGCCGCGGCGTTGGCGCGCTGGCACACGCCGGATGCTGCCGAACGGATTGCGGGCGGTATTCTGCAGACAATCCGCCACGGGCACTCCGTCCCGCCGCAGTCGGGAAGCGCGTGCGCTCCGAATAATCTTTCTGTGTTTCAGACAGCCCTACGATGAGTCGATTGAATCCAGGAGAAGTGAGCGATCTGGTCCGCACCGCGGGCGTCGGTTCGTCGGTCTATCTTGTCGGCGCGGGCGGTTGCGGAATGAGCGGGTTAGGCCATCTGCTGCTCGACCTGGGCCACGCGGTTGCCGGATCGGATTTGCAGGAGAACGAAGAGGTTCGTCAACTCCGCGCACGAGGCGCTGCCATCCAGATCGGCCATGCTCCATCGCACTTGCAGGCCGCGCGACCAGTGCTCGTGGTGTACACCTCGGCGGTGCGGATGGACAACCCGGAGTTGCAGTTGGCCGAGCAATTACGCCTGCCCATCGTGCGCCGCGCGACGCTTCTGGCCGCGCTGGCGCATCGGCAGCGCGCTGTGTGCATCGCCGGGATGCACGGCAAAACCACCACCACCGCGCTCCTCGCGCACACGCTGGAGGAGTTGAAGGCGAATCCGAGCTACGCCGTGGGGGCGCTGGTGCCACAACTCGAACGTCACGCGCGCTTCTCCGGAGGGAAATCCGTGGCGGCGAGCACCGCGACTGAGGGGACGGTCACGGCAGAGCCTGAGACCTGGTTCGTGGCCGAGGCGGACGAGAGCGATGGATCGCTGCGGGAGTTCCATCCGGAACACGCCATTGTGCTAAACGTGGACGAGGAGCATCTCGATTACTACGCGAACTTCGAGGCGGTGTCCGATGAGTTTCAGACGTTCGCGGGCCAGACGCGCGGGCAGCTCTTTTATTGCGCTGACGATCCGCGCCTCGTTGCGCTTTTCGCCGCGCGTGCGAACACGGTTTCGTTCGGCTACAATCCACTGGCCCACTACCGCATTGAGCCGCTTGCCGCGGAGTCAGCCACGGGTAGCATGCACTTTGAGGTCTGGCACGCTGGTGAGCGGTTGGGCAGTTTCGTCACGCGGCTGATAGGCGAGAAGAATGTGTCGAACGCGGCGTCGGTGGTGGCTTTCTTGCACCAGCAGGGGCACGCGTCGTCGGACATCGCGCGCGCGCTGGCGTCGTTCACCGGAGCGGCGCGGCGGCAGCAGGAGCTGTTTTGCGACGAGCGATTCCGGGTGTTTGACGATTACGGCCACCACCCGCGGGAGATCACCGCGACGTTGCGCGCGATGAAGGAACTCGGTGGTCGACGGCTGCTGGTCGCATTCCAGCCGCATCGCTACACGCGCACGCAGCATCTGTTGCACGAGTTCGCAATCTGCTTCAAGGACGCCGACCGCCTCTGGCTCACGGAGGTGTACGCGGCGAGTGAACACGAGATTCCGGGCATCAACGGCTCGCGGCTCGCGGAGGTAATCCGTGCGCATGACCAGCCGGTCGAGTTTGCGCCGTCGCTGGAGGAGTTGCGCGCGCAGGTGCGTGCGGCGATGCTGCCAGGGGACGTGGTTCTTTTCCTCGGCGCGGGCGACATCACCCACGCCGCGCATGCGCTGGCTGCAGGGCTGGGTCAGGAGACGATGATGGAAACTTTTTTTAACGAGCTGAAAGCCGCGCTGGCGGCGGGGACGGTGCTGCGCCGCAACGAGCCGCTAGCCAAGCGGACGACCCTGCGCGTCGGCGGTTCGGCGGACCTCTACGTGGAACCGACCTCGGAAGAAGATTTAGGGGAGGTGTTGCAGCTTTGCGCTTCGCGGGGTGTGAAACATTTCATTCTGGGCCGTGGCTCGAACTTGTTGGTGAAGGACGCGGGTATTCGCGGCGTGGTAATCTGCCTAGTGCATCCGAATTTTTCAAAGATCGAACTGCACAATGACCGGTTGGTGTGCGGCGCGGGGGCGAAGTTGAAGGACGTCGCTCTGATGGCGCGGCGGAAAGGACTCGCTGGGCTTGAGTTTCTGGAAGGCATCCCCGGCAGCGTTGGCGGCGCACTGCGGATGAATGCGGGTGCGATGAACACGATGACGTTCGAGGCGGTCGAGTCGGTGCGGTTCATGGATTCCGAGGGGCACACCACTGAACGGGTTGCGAACGAAGTGCCGGTGAGTTATCGAAGCTGCCCACTTTTCAAGGAAACTATCGCTCTCGGCGCGGTCTTTCGCGCCCGGCCTGATTCAGCCGAGGCGGTCGGCAAGCGGATGGATGAATACAGCCAGAAGCGGTGGAAATCGCAGCCGAAAGAGCCGAGCGCGGGTTGCGTCTTTAAAAATCCACCAGACTGTTCTGCGGGAAGGTTGATTGACGAATTGGGACTAAAAGGGCTGCGTGTGGGAGGCGCGACGGTATCGGGCATTCATGGGAATTTTATTGTGAACGAGGGCACAGCGACGGCGGCGGACGTGCTGCAGTTGATCGAGTTGGTGAAGCAGCGGGTGCGTGCCGAGCGGGGCATCGAACTGCACACAGAAGTTGAGATTGTCGGCGGCTAGGCTTTCTGCCATAGTGGCTGCGTCAAGGGGGAGGACGTTTCCTGTCGGGGACGAACTTCGCTTCTTTTGGGAGGAAAGAGGCGGTGGATTCATTGCATGTTGCCGTGATGCTGGGCGGGCCGAGCGCTGAGCGCGAAGTTTCTTTGCGCACGGGTGCGGCGGTTGCGCGCGCGCTGCGCTCACTCGGTCACAGCGTCACTGAAATCGATCCCCAAAGCGGCGCCGGCTCGTGGGCGCTCCCGCCGGGAACTGATGTCGTCTTCCTCGCCCTCCACGGTACCTACGGCGAGGACGGAACGATCCAGCGCGAACTGGACGTGCTCGGCGTTCCCTACACTGGTTGCGGCTCGGAGGCGAGTTGGCTGGCCTTCGACAAACTTCTCACCAAGCAACGCTGCCTCGCGGCCGGCGTGGCCACGCCGCGCTTTGTCGTGCTCGATTCTTCCGCCGCACCATTCCCCGCCGGCTGGCAGTTTCCTGTCGTGCTCAAGCCGGTGCGGCAAGGGTCGAGCGTCGGTCTTCAGTTTGTGGAGAAGATGGAACAATGGGCTGCGTCGCTCGCCGAAGCGATGCGGTATGATGTCAGGGTCCTGTGTGAGGAACGTATCGTCGGTCGCGAGACGACCGTCGGGATTCTCGCCGACCAACCGCTGCCGGTGGTGGAGGTGCGGTCGCGTTCCGGAGCTTACGATTACGACAGCAAGTACACCGCTGGCGCGACGGAGTATTTCTGCCCAGCGGAATTCGACCCCGTAACAACTGCGCGCATCCAAGCCGCGGGGCTCGCGGCCTTCCGAGCCATTGGCGGACGTGACTACGCGCGCGTGGATGTGATGGTGCGGGCCGATGGCGTGCCGTTCGTGCTTGAGGTCAATACGCTGCCGGGGATGACGGAGACGAGCTTGCTCCCGAAGGCCGCGGTTGCGGGAGGACTAAATTACCCGGCGCTCTGCCAGCGGATGATTGAGTTGGCACTGTTGCGTTCGGCAGGAGTGGTGCATTGAAGATGTGGTTTTCTGACAAAACAACGAATCGTCGAGGCCAGCGCCAAGCGGTGCTGGATGTGAAGCTGCGTTCCGACCAGGTGCGCGCGGGTCGGTTGCGTGTGGCCTCGGTCCTGCTGGCGATCATCGGTGGTGGCGCGCTGGCGTTCCTGCTGCTGTGGCGCGGTGGTCAATTGGTTTTGGACCGACTAATTTATCAAAATCCCTCGTTCGCCGCGCAGTCCATCGAGGTGCAGACGGATGGCGTGATTTCGGCGGAGCAACTGCGTAAATGGTCTGGCGTGAAGCGAGGTGATAACCTTTTCGCGCTCGATCTTCTGCGCGTCAAACGCGATCTCGAGATGCTGCCGCTGATTAGGACTGCCACGGTGCAGCGGGTGTTGCCCAATACGTTGCGCCTCTCCGTTTCTGAACGGGAACCGATTGCGCAGGTGGTCACGTTACGTCCGCGCGCTGGTGGCGGGTTCGACAAGGTGGCCTATCACTTCGACGAGACCGGCAAGGTGATGCAGCCAATCGACCGGCGTTTGACCACGGATCCAGAAGGGCAGGTGAATGACTGGCTGCCGTTGCTGACCGGTGTAAGCGGCGCCGAACTGATGCCGGGTCGCTCGCTGGAGACGCCCCAGGTGCTCGCCGCGGTGCGACTTATCGCCGCCTTCGACCGTTCACCGATGACAGGCCTTGCTGATATCCAGCGCGTGGATGTCTCTGCGCCGGAGGTGCTACAGGTGCGCACAGGGCAGGGGGCTGATGTGGTCTTTTCAGTGGCGGATCTCGACCGGCAACTGCGCCGCTGGCGTCTCGTGCACGACCTCGGGCTTCGCAATGGGCGCGTGCTCTCCGCGCTCGACCTTTCTATCGCAAATAATCTTCCGGCCCGCTGGGCCGAGGCGCGCGCCATGCCGCCCGCCTCCATCAAACCGAAAACCTCGCGCTACAAGAAAAAGAATGGTTGACCAGCCCAACATCATCGTCGGTCTCGAGACCGGCACCTCGAAAATCTGCGCCGTTGTGGGTGAAGTGAACGCCGAGGGCGCGCTCAACATCATCGGCGTGGGCCAAGCCAAATCGCGGGGCGTTCGCAAAGGTGAGATTGTGGATCCTGCCGCAGCCGAGGAGGACATCCGGTCCGCCATTTCGAACGCCGAGCAGATGGCCGACGTGGAAATCCGCAGCGTGTTTCTTGGCACGACCGGCGCGCATATTCGGGGTTTCAACAACCGCGGCGTTCATCCCGTCGTTTCCGCCGACCGCGAGATCACCGAGGATGATGTGCGCGATGTTATCAAGAACGCCAGGGCAATCAATTTGCCTGTCGACCACGATGTGATTCACACCGCGCGCCAGTATTTCCATGTGGATGGCCAACCCGGTGTGGCGAATCCAGTCGGGATGCTCGGCGCACGCCTCGAGGTGGACGTGCACGTGGTGCACGGGCACCGAAATCGCTTCCAGAACGCCATCCGCGTGGTGAAGGGGTTACAACTCGATGTGGAAGGTATCGTTTTCAACGGCCGCGCGACGGCGATGGCGGTCCTGGCGGCTGACCAACGCGAAATGGGTGCGCTGGTGATTGACTTGGGCGCAGGCATCACCGAGTACGTCTTGTATTCCAACGGCATTCTCAAGCACAGCGGCGTGCTTGCAGTGGGAGGCGACCACGTCTCCAATGACATTGCTATCGGCCTCAAAATCCCATTGGCGCGGGCCGACCGTTTGAAAATCGAGCATGGGACCGTTGCTCCCATCGAGGCGCGCACGCTCACGCTGGCAAACGACAACGGACTTTCCGGAAAAGAAATTAACCTCGGCCACATGCACCGCATCATGACCGCGCGGCTGGAAGAGACGTTCCAGCTCATTGATGAGGCTATTTCCCGTGCCGGCCTGCGCGATCATCTCCGCGCGGGTGTGTTCCTGAGCGGCGGCGGTTCTCGCGTTCCAAGTTTGACGACGTTGGCCGAGGAGGTTTTTCAGATGCCGGTGTATCTGGCTGGGGCCGACGCCTTGAACGGCGCGACGAACGTGTTGCAGACCCCTGAGTTCAACACCGCCATTGGAATCGTGAAATACGGTGCGAACCAGCAGCGCCCTTCAGCCGCCTCCGGCTCTCTACTCGGGCGGTTGCAAAAGGGCTTTGGAAAACTCATCGGACGGACCTGACCCTTGCGAATGAATTTTATGGACGAGAATGAAACTTCAACAACGCGAGGACCCGCGATCAAGGTTATCGGGCTTGGTGGCGCAGGCGGCAAAGTAGTAGCGCATCTGGCCGCCGCCGGTTTTGCGGCGGTAGATTTCGTGGCGATTAACACCGACACCGCAGCTCTCAGCGAGTGCGCGGTGACGACAAAACATCAGCTCGGCGCGTCGCTAACGCGGGGCTTGGGCGCGGGCGGCGATCCCGAGGTGGGGCGTGCAGGGGCGGAGGCTGACGCGGAGGCACTGCGCGGATTGTGTTCGGGCGCGCAGGTTGTACTGATTCTCGCCGGTCTGGGTGGCGGCACGGGAACGGGCGCTGCGCCGGTCCTCGCGCAATTGGCCAAGGAATCCGGCGCGCTCGTGCTGGCCGCCGTTACAGTGCCGTTCGAATGTGAAGGCAAGCGCCGGATGCGCCAGGCAGAGCTCGGATTGGAGCAACTGCGCCGCATGGCGGATGCGGTCATTACTCTGCCAAACCAGCGAGTGCTCCAGATGCTGGATGAAGAGGCGAGCCTTCTGAAGACCTTCGCCGCGGCGAACGATTTGCTCGTGCAGGGGTTGTTCGGTCTCGCACGGCTCTTCCAATCCGGTGGCATGATTCCAGCGAGTTTCGCTGACCTTTGTGCGGTTGTACGCGACCGGCATACGGAGAGTTGTCTTGCTAGCGCCGAGATTGCGGTGCCGGCGGACGCGGGCGAGTTGGTTGAGCGCTTGCTGGCGCACCCGTGCATGGAAGGAGGCAAGGCGCTGAACGACGCCGAAGCGGTGCTGGTGAGCCTCGCCGGCGGGCCGGATCTCACGATGGCTGACGTGAACCGCGTGATGGAACGGATTAATGCTCGCTGCGAGGAAGCCGAGGTCGTGCTCGGTGCCTCGGTGGACGCAGCGTTGGCGGGCCGATTGTCGGTGACCGTCGTGGCGGCGAAGCGCAGGACGGCAGCGAACGAGCAGTTGCCTGCGCCGCGTACTGCATCATCATCTGCATCCGAGGAGAGTGAATTTCACTTTACGACGCCTACGGTCCGGTCTGCGTCGGGGCTGGTGCCTCCTGCGCCCACGCTCACGTCTGAGCAAGCGGAGCAGCTTCTAGCCGCTCAACCCGCGTCGCGCGGTCGGAAGAAATCGGCTAGAGCCCGCCAACAGCAGTTGCCGCTGGAGATTGTGTCGAAGGGGCGGTTCGAGAAGAGCGAGCCGACCATTCATCACGGCGAGGATCTCGATGTGCCGACGTTCATCCGGCGCAACACCCCGCTGAACTAACGGGTGTTAATTCCCTTTTGCCGACGCCACTTTTTCGGCAAGCTGACAGGCCATGCCGCCCGATACGGATACGTTCATAGCGTTGATTGTCCTGCTCTGCTTCGCGGCGGCGAGTTTCTTCTTCGCTCTCGCGGAGTCGGCCCTGTTCTCGCTCGGCAAATGGCGCGTCCAGCAATTCGTCATCCGCGAACCGCGCCGCTGGAATCCAGTTGAGCGCCTGCTCGCCGCGCCTCAGGATTTGCTGGCCACGATTGTGCTTGGCAATACCTTCGCCAACGGCGCGATGATTGCGACGGCGCTAACGATGGCCCACTTCCTCGGTCGCTGGCCGTTCTTGCCCACGGCTGGCGCATTGCTCCTGCTGCTCTTACTGCTGTGCGAAGTCCTGCCCAAGACCTTGGCGGTACGCCAACCGGAGGTGTGGGCGCCGCGTGTGGCTGCGCCAATGCGTTTCTTTCTCGACCTCTCGTCGCCCGTCCGCCACGTGGCGCAATGGCTGGATTCCTTGTTGTTGAAGATTTTCATTCCCGGATCCATCAAGCCGCACGTGACCCTGACAGATGAGGAATACCACGAACTCCTCGAGATGGCCTGCCAGCAAGGCGCATTGGCCGCGACAGAAAAGGAGATCATCGTCCAGATCATCCATCTCGATCGTCGCACGGTTGCCGAGGTGATGCGCCCACGTTCACAGATGGCCTGCCTTTCGGACGAGCTTTCGCTGGAGGAGATGACCGCTGCCGCAGCGCGGTATCCGCATCGCCGCATGCCGATCTTTGACGAGACGCCCGACACGATTGTCGGTGTCCTGAACACGCGCCTGCTCCTTGCCGATCCGCAGGCGGACCTAGCCGAGGTGGTCGAGTTTCCTTCTTTCGTGCCGGAGAGCATGAACTTGTTGCAACTGCTCAAGAGCTTCCAGCGGCAGCGGCACGGCATGGCAATTGTGCTCGACGAGTATGGAGCCACAGCCGGTCTCGTCACCCTTGAGGATATTCTGCACGAACTCTTCGGTGAGTTTCACCGTGAGGGCGAGGCGCAAGGGTTTGTGATGGAGAAGCTCGGTACAGGCCGCTGGCGCGTGAATGGCACGATGTTACTGCAGGATTTTCAGCGCGAATATCCGGCGCTCGCGGTTATGCCTGGCGTCGTCACGATGGGCGGATTGGTCACAGCGCTGGCGGAGGTAGTGCCGGCGGCGGGTGAAACCGTGTCGTATCGTGGATTGCGCCTGACAGTTCAGGCGGTCGATGATCGGCGGGTGAAAGACTTGCTGGTGGAGGTGGCGACACGATGAACCCGCTATACATCATCGTTCCGCTGGTCATTAGTCTGTCACTCGCTTTTCTGCTGGCAGGAATGGAAGCAGGGATGCTTGCGTTGAGCCGCCTGCGCGTGCGGCGGTTGGTGCGGGTGGGCAATGCGAATGCAATCCGGTTGCAGAGCTTTCTCGATCGGCCGGAGGACTTTCTCTGGACTATTCTCGTTGGTAACACCGTGGCGAACTTCACCGCCGTGACGTTGGTCTTGCTCGCGTTGCAAAGGTTGTGGGAGCCGCAGAACGTGCTTTTCTGGTCGATGTTTTTCGGCGGAGGATTACTGTTCTACGTCTTCTTCGAACTGTTGCCGAAGATGTTGTTCCAGATGTTCCCCAATCGCCTCTGTCTGCTGTTGGTAGGGCCGTTCGGCCTGCTACACACGTTCCTGCGCCCTGCGGTATTGTTGCTTCGGGGACTCTCAGGCCTGCTCGGGCGTTGGACCGGCGGCCGCATCTTCACAGGAAACCTCTTCTTCAACCGCGAGGAGCTACGGCAGGTGATGCACGAGTCGGGACAGGCGCTCACGCCAGAGGAGAGGGCGATGATCGATCGCGTGCTCGACTTGCAGAGTGTCCCAATCCGGACGATTGCCAGCCCACTTGACCAAACGATGGCTTTCACCACCGCCACGACGGTAAGCGAAATTCTCGCGCTGTTCCGCGAACGGCAGGTGGGTCGGCTGCCAATCTGGGAGACGGCGAATGGGCGTCCACGCGTGGTGGGGATTGTGAACGTGAACGAGTTGCTTTACCTGCCGGCTGCGGAACGCGCGCGTCCCGTCTCGCACTACCTCAAGCCGGCGCTGTTCCTCGACGAGACCACGCGGCTCGAGCCCGCGCTACGCCAGATGCAGCGCAGCGGTCAGCGCGTGGCGGTGCTGCTGGATCGTGACAAGAACGAGTGCGGCGTGGTCGGCCTGCGCGACATCCTCAACGTGGTCCTCGGCGAGGTGAAGGGCTGATCCATGGATAAAGGCACGATCATCGCCATCGGATTGAAGGTGTTCGCCGTGCTGGTGCTCGTGCTTTTGAACGGCTTCTTCGTTGCCGCGGAGTTCGCGCTGGTGAAGGTCCGCGATACCCAACTCGTCACGCTCATCGCGAAGGGTCACCGGCGCGCACGTATCGCGCGGCGCGTGCTCAAGAACCTCGACGTCTCGCTCAGCGCTTGCCAACTCGGCATCACGCTTGCCAGCCTCGGTCTCGGTTGGGTGGGCGAGCCAATCTTCAGCGAGCTCCTCCAGCCTCTCTGGAAGCCGCTTAGCCTCGATGACGACCCCCAACTTCAGCACACCATTTCTTTCCTCGTTGGCTTTTCGGTCATCACTTTCCTGCATATCACCGCCGGCGAACAGGCACCGAAGTGGCTCGCCATCCAGAAGCCATTATCCACGACACTCTGGATTGCTCACCCGCTGGAATGGTTTCGCATCCTCTCCTATCCCCTCATCTGGGTCCTGAACCACGCCTCACTCTGGCTGCTTCGGCGGCTCGGGCTCGAGACGGGGAGTGAACATGAGTCCCACTCGGATGAGGAGCTGCGGCTGCTTTTCACCACGTCCCAGAAGCGCGGTGGTGGAACGCAGCTCGGGCACGACATCGTCCTAAATGCCTTCGACCTTCGCCATCGCGTCGCCCGCGAGGTGATGCGCCCTCGAAAGGAAATCGTTGGCTTGGACACCGAGGCGTCGATTGGCGACTGCCTCGATTTGGCAGAGAAGACTCGATACTCGCGCTTCCCGCTCTGCGAGAACGGCGACCTTGACCGCACGCTCGGCGTGGTTCACATCAAGGATCTCTTCGCCAAACGCCACGGCGCGCAGACCGCCGCCGATCTGGGGCTCCTTGCTCGCAAGATTATCTTCGTGCCGGAGACGGCGCGGCTCGAGAAGCTCCTCCAGCTCTTTCTCGACCGGAAGCTGCACCTCGCGCTCGTGGTAGACGAGTTCGGCGGCACGGTCGGGATGGTGACGCTCGAGAATGTGCTGGAGGAACTCGTCGGCCAGATTCAAGACGAGTTCGATCAGGAGAAGCAGCTTATCGTGAAGACCAGCGAGCAGAGCTGGGAGTTGGATGGCGCGCTACCGTTGCATGAACTGGGCGAGTTGGTGGGCGATTTAATCCAGCAGGAAGGCATCACCACTGTTAGCGGTTGGGTCACCTACCGCTGCGGCGGCTTCCCGAAGACCGGTGATTTACTACAGTGCGGCTCTTATCAATTGCGCGTGGAGGAGATGGACGGGATGCGCGTGGCCCGGCTCAAGCTCACGCGTACCGAGTTGGGCGACCCCTTCGAGACCGGCAAGGAAAAGAGACCCCAATAGAGGGTGACGTTTCTCTCTCCAGTCGGCGCTGTTTTTTGCAGACAATTCGCGCCGCCTCTGCAAATGATTCCCGCCGCATTGAGCCCGATAGGGCCGAGGCGGATTCGAAGAATACTGAATCTGAACCCGACTACGTCACTATGAGCACTGGTTTGAACATTAAGAAAGAGGGCGCGCTGGATTTTCTCTCCCTCGGCGCACTCGTCCACCGCCTCGACCCCGGCATTATCCCGTTCCGCAAGGCCTCGCACTGCGACATCCATGTGAGCGGCGGCGAGTTCAACGTGTCAGCGAATCTTTCCGACTGCTTCCGCCTCAACACCGGCGTGGCGAGCGCGATGGTGGATTATCCCATCGGCGACCTCATCGCCGAGCGCGTGCGCGCGATGGGCGTGAAGCCCTTCTATAAGAAGTTCAAGCATGACGGCGTGCGCGGACCGAACATGGCCACTGTTTTCAGCGACCGCGGTCAAGGCGTGCGCGCCCCCGTCGTCTTTTACAACCGCTCCAACGAAGCTGCCGGCCAACTCAAAGCGGGCGATTTCAACTGGAACGAAATCTTCGGCTCCGGCGTGCGTTGGTTCCATAGCGGCGGCATCTTCGCCGCGCTCTCCGAGACGACCGGTGAACTCATCATCGAAGCAATGAAGATGGCGAAGAAACACGGGGCCGTGACTTCGTTCGACCTCAACTACCGCCAGAAACTCTGGGACATCTGGGGCGGTCAGGACAAAGCCGTCAGCGTTCTCGCGCGAATCGTCGAGCACGTGGATGTGCTTGTCGGCAACGAAGAAGATTTGCAGAAGGGCCTCGGCGTCGAAGGGCAGGATGTGGAGAATGCCTCCAAGCTCGACCCCTCCGCCTTCTACGCTGTCATCGAGAAAGCCACGAAGAAATTCCCGAACGTGAAGGCCGTCGCCACCACGCTGCGCGAAGTGCATTCCACCAACCGCCACACATGGGGCGCGGTCGCGTGGGTCAACGGCAAGACCTACCAATCTCCGATGTGCGAACTCGACGTCGTGGACCGCGTCGGCGGCGGCGACGGTTATGCAGCGGGCTTCTTTTACGGCCTGCTCTCCGGCGCGAGCGAGCAGGAGGCCGTGAACCTCGGTTGGGCGCACGGCGCGCTGCTCACGACCTTCCCCGGCGACACCACGATGGCGACCGTCGAGCAGGTAAAGTCGCTGTCGAAGGGCGGCTCCGCGCGCATCCAGCGCTAGAACTTCTCAGAATCACGAAGCAGGGCGCGGAGCGATCCGCGCCCTATTTTTTTCTCGGATGAGACCGTGGCTTCGGGATAAAGAAAAACGCCCCGCAGCCTCGGCTGGGGGCGTTGGTGAATCAATCGCGCGTTACACGGTGTACGTGCTGGAGCTGGTCGTGCCGCCGCGGCCTGTCCAGTTCGTGTGGAAGAATTCGCCACGCGGCTTGTCTACGCGCTCGTAGGTGTGGGCGCCGAAGTAATCGCGCTGCGCCTGGAGCAGGTTCGCCGGCAGGACGGCCGAGCGGTATTGGTCGTAGAAGTTCAGCGCGGTGCTGAAGGCTGGAGCGGGGATACCCTTCTTGGCCGCCGTCGCCACGATGTTGCGCCAGCCCTTCTGCGCCTTCTTGATCTCGCCGCGGAAGTAGTCGTCGAGCATCAGGTTGGAGAGCTTCGGGTTGTTGTCATAGGCCTCCTTGATCTTACCGAGGAAGCGAGAGCGAATGATGCAACCGCCCCGCCACATGAGGGCAATGCCGCCGTAGTTAAGCGTCCACTTGTACTCCTTGGCCGCCGCGCGCATGAGCATATAGCCCTGAGCGTAGCTGACAATCTTGGAGGCGTAGAGGGCGTCACGGATGTCGTTGATGAACTGTTTCTTCTTGGCGGGGTTGGCGGCGATGCTGGTGAGCGTCGGGCGCGGACCTTTCAGCTTTCTGGCGGCCTTCACGCGCTCATCCTTCAACGCGGAGACGCAACGGCTGTAAACGGCCTCGGCCATGAGGGTGATCGGGATGCCGAGGTCTTGTGAGTTGATGACGGTCCACTTGCCGGTGCCTTTTTGTCCGGCGGTGTCGAGAATCTTGTCCACAAGCGGCGAGCCGTCGGCGTCTTTCTTGGCGAGAATGTCGCGGCTAATCTCGATGAGGTAGCTGTCGAGGTCGCCGGTATTCCACTCCTTGAGGACCTCGTGCATCTCGTCGGCGCTCATACTGAGGCCGTTCTTCATGATGTTGTAGGCTTCGCAGATGAGCTGCATGTCGCCGTACTCGATGCCGTTGTGGACCATCTTCACGTAATGCCCGGCGCCCATTTCGCCGACCCAGTCGCAGCAAGGGGCGCCTCCATCGACTTTCGCGGAGATCGCCTGGAAGATCTCTTTCACGTGCGGCCACGCGGCGGGAGAGCCGCCGGGCATGATGCTGGGGCCGCGGCGGGCGCCTTCCTCACCGCCGGAGACACCGGTGCCGATGTAGAGGAGGCCCTTGCTCTCGACGTGCTTCTGGCGGCGGTTGGTGTCGTCGAAGAGGGAATTGCCGCCATCGATGATGATGTCGCCCGGCTCGAGGTGAGGGATGAGTTGTTCGATGAATTCGTCCACCGGCTTGCCGGCTTTGACGAGCATCATCACGCGACGGGGGCGCTTGAGGTTCTTCACCATCTCCTCGATTGAGCGCGCGCCGATGATTTTTGTGCCCTTGGCCTCGTTGGCGAGGAAATGGTCCACCTTGTCCACGGTGCGGTTGTACGCCACGACGGTGAAGCCGTGGTCGTTCATGTTGAGGATGATGTTCTGGCCCATGACGGCCAAACCGATGAGTGCGATGTCGCCTTTAGGTTCCATAGATTAATAGATTGGGCTCAGAGTGGGTAAAACAGGGGCTTACGATACCGAAGTCGCCCGAGGCTGCGAGTGAATTTTTCTCAGCGGAAGAATAGACGGAAACCTTCGGTACGAGTGCAAGCGGACGGATTCAGTGCTTGAACTGGAGCCGCGCGTCGTTCTCGAGGAGGGATTGGAGATTTTGCCAACCGGAGTCGTTCATCGAGTTGAAGGCGTGGAGATAAACGACGACGATTTCCTGCGGATGCTTCGCGAGGATGGTGTCCACCGCGCTGGTGAGCTTGGCGTCCTCCATCGCGGGTGGCAACTGCTCGACCACGCCGTCCTTGTGCGCGATGCCGAGGGCGTCGAGAAAGCCAGTGAGAACGGCGGCTTGGTGACTGACGAGCCAACCGCGGAGCAGGCCGCTCGAAGCCTCTTCCATGGAAGGACGGGAGAGCGCAGCGGCCATGGCCTTGTGCCGCTCCTTGCGCGGCTGCTTCTCGAGGAAGACGGGGCGCACATGCTTGGAGTGCGCCACGGAGTTGAGCGCCGCGCGATAAACATCGCGGTTGTCAACGTAGGTGACTTCGAGAATCTGGTGAGACAAGTCCGGCGACATGAAGCCGAACAATTCGTGGGCGGTCAGCATAGTTGGAACAACGTACCGTTTCCTGCGTCAGCCGACGGTGGTGATGGCGATCTTGTGCGCCCCCGTGAGCCGCTCCACTTGCTCACGTTCGAGGAGCAATGTGCGACCCGCCTCCACCGCTACAACGGCGATTTTCACGGCCGCGCAGGTTTCCAAGGTTTGCGCGCCGAGGCAAGGAATATCGAAGCGCAGGTCGTGGTTCGCTTTGGCGACCTTCACCGCGACCGCGCCGCCTTTGGCAACCAAACCGCCGCCGCGCGTGAGGCAGGAGTCGGTGCCTTCGAAGCCCTCGACGGCGAGGACCGTGCCGTCCTTCACGACCACAGTCTGGCCGATTTCGAGCCGAGAGATTTCCTTGGCGATGCGGAAGCCGAATTCGACATCCGCTCGCTGTGCTTCGGTGAGTTGCGGGCCGAGGTGAAAGCCGGAGCCCGGCATGGCTGGGCGCAGCCACGGCGTGGCCTCGACGAGCTCCACGCCATCCTTTTTCAACTCGTCGGCGATGGCGCCGAAGATGGAGTGTGCGTTTTTCTCCTTGAGCCGGAAGAGCAGACTCATCGCGCGAAGGTCAGGGCGGAGGTCGAAGAGGTTCTTCGGGGTAATCTGGCCAGCCATCACGCAGCGCTTCACATCGCGGCTGGTGAAAGCCTCGATCATTTTCGCGAGTTGCCCGACCTTGAGCCAGACGATGTCGTCCACGAGCGGCGCCAGCGCGGGATCCGTCTCGCCCTCGAAGGCGACGGCGACGATGTGCTTCACGCCCGCGGCGCGTGCCTGCTGTGAGAGGAGCAACGGCAGCGAGCGGCTGCCGGCGATGATGCCGAGGGATTCAGTGTGGTCGGTCACTAACCAAGAGTAGCAAGTACGGTGCGGTTTGTCAGTGGTCAAGTAGGGTTGCGAATCAAAAAAGCCTTCCGCGTCGCTGTTGGTGTGCGGTTTTTGTTTGAGGGCGCGGGTGATTTGGTTTGTGATGCGGCCTGGTTAACAGATGAGCACGCTTACCCAAACCGCTCTCGCCATCGCTGCGCACCCAGACGACATCGAGTTCGGCATGGCGGGTACGCTGCTGTTGTTGCGCCAGCGCGGCTGGAAGATTCACTACTTCAACCTCTCCACAGGCAACTGCGGGAGTATGGAGATGAGCGCTGCGAAGACGCGTTCGGTCCGTCGCAAGGAGGCGCAGGCGGCCGCGCGGGTCTTGGGGGCGCGTTGGTATTCGCCGATTGCCGACGACCTGGAGATTCTCTACACCGTGTCGGCCTTGCGGCGTGTGGCCGCGGTTGTGCGTGCGGTGAAGCCATCGGTCGTCCTCACCCACTCACCACAGGATTACATGGAGGACCACATGAACACCTGCCGGTTGGCGGTGACGGCGGCCTTCGCGCACGGGATGCCCAACTTCCGCAGTGCGCCGCAGCGCGCGCCGTTCGGGCAGGACGTGACGGTTTACCACGCGATGCCGCACGGGCTTCGGGATGGCCTTCGGCGCACCATTGCGCCCGGTGCCTTCGTTAACACAACGACCGTTCACAAGGTGAAGCTCGCCGCCCTCGCCTGTCACCAGAGCCAGCAGGGATGGCTGGATGCGAGTCAGGGAATGAATTCTTACTTGGCCGCGATGGAGGAGATGTCGCGCGCCCTCGGCCGGATGTCGGGCAAGTTTACGCATGCCGAAGGTTGGCGGCGTCATCTGCACCTGGGTCTTTCAGCGAAAGAGAACGATCCGCTGCGCGATGCCCTTGGGAAGGATTACGTCGTGAACAAAAAATACGAAACGGAACTTGACCGTGGCCGGTGAGAAGCGGACCGAACCGCCGACATTGTCATCAACCTCAATCATCGAACGAACTATGGCACGCAAACTCAGCCCCTTAGCCCCCGGTTGGTGGGATTACACCACGCTCGACCGAGAGATCATCGCCGCCGCCGCGAAATTGACGCCCGAGAAGCTCTTCCGGCTCTCTCGTCCCGGCTTCAAGGTGGTCTTCTACGACACCTTGGAGGAGTTCTACTGCGCTGAGGCGCTCGAATACATCCACGCATGGAAGCAGGCGACACCCGATAACCCTGCCGGGGTCTGTGGACCGATTGGCCCGACGGAACAGCTACCCCTCGTTGCACGTATGGTGAACGAGATGGGGCTCGGTCTGCGCCACGCGCACTTCTGGGGCATGGATGAGTGGGTCGTGGACGGAAAGGAAGTGCCCGTGACGCATCCGCTCTCCTTCGAACGTTGTGACCGACAACTTTGTTTCAACCGCATTGATAGGAAACTCGTGATGCCGGACGCTAATCTGCACTTTCCAAAGGCCGATACGCGCGCTTACCGAAAAAGCTGGGATGGTGTGCGTTGTGTCGTGATGCAGGGAGGGCAGGGGGACATCAAACATTGGGCCTTCAACGATCCCTTGCCGCGCCGTGGCAAGTATAAGAACGCTCCGCCCACGCCAGCCGAATACCGGAAGCTCGCGACGCGCGTCGTGGACCTTCATCCGGTGACCATCGCGCAAAACGCTCGCACCTCGGGTGGCGGGAACGTGACATTGGTGCCCACGCAGGCCGTCACCGTCGGTCCACTAGAAACTTGGCAGGCGGAAAAGGTCTCCATCTGGCACGCGGGGAACCACGACAACCCGTTCGGCCAGCGTCTGACCGCCTTCATGATCTCCGAGCGCATCGTGGACAGCGCCGTGCCGATGTCTCTGCTGGCGGACCACCCGAACGTGCAGTTCAACTACTACCGCAAAGGCATCGGGACCTGCGCGGTGGAGATGCACTGAGCCGCGCAGAGTTGCTGGAGACTTTAAGGCGTAGCTGAAAAGAACCGTTACTCTGCCGCTAGTTTGCGCAGTTCGGTTTTGAGGATTTTGCCCGTGGCGTTACGGGGAAGGGCGGGGAGGAGTCGCACCTGCTTCGGGACTTTATAGTCGGCGAGACGTTCGCGGATAAATCCGAGCAGCGCCTTTTCGTCAATGGCCGCGCCTTCAGTTGGAGAGACAAAGGCTAGCGGATGCTCGCCTCGCCGCGTGTCGGGTACGCCGATGACCGCGGCCTCTTTCACGCCGGGGAAACGGTAGATGATCTCCTCAATCTCGCGCGGATAGACGTTAATGCCGTTGACCAGCAGCATGTCCTTCTTGCGGTCGGTGATGAAGAAGTAGCCGTCGCTGTCGCGATGGCCGATGTCGCCGGTGCGCAGCCAGCCATTGACGATAGTTTTCGCGGTCTCCTCCGGTTGGTTCCAGTAACCGAGCATCACGTTGCCGCCGCGCACGCAAATCTCGCCGGTCTCCCCGTTGGCGAGGTGATGGTTCGCATCGTCCTGCACGCTCACTTCGACGTTTTGGATTGGCACACCGATGGATCCAGCCTTCTGTGGACCGGCGAGCGGGTTGAGTGAAACGACCGGACTGGCTTCGCTCAGACCGTAACCTTCGACAAGCGGGATTGGCATTTTGGCGCTGAACTCCCGCAGGATTTCCACCGGCAATGGCGCGCCACCGCTGATGCAGAGGCGCAGCGGAAAGTCGGGTCCCACTTCCACGCCGGCCAGTGTTCGGAAAAATTGCGGTACGGCCGGCAGGATGGTGGCGCGGCGTCGGATGATTTCGGCGAGGATATTTTTGGGTGGGTGCAACGAGCGCACCACCACCATCGCCCCGCCAGTCAGGAGTGGTAGGAGCACACCCACGGTCATCATGAAGCTGTGGAACATTGGCAACAGCACTACGAAACGGTCTTGTGTGTCCGCACCCAGTGCCACACGGCAGCTGGCCACGTTGTGCAACAGATTGCCGTGCGAGAGCATTGCCCCCTTTGGTCGGCCGGTGGTGCCCGAAGTGTAAATCAGCACGGCCAAGTCGGCAGGGGCGCGGTTAGGCGCGGTGAAGTCCGGAGTGCCCCCAGCTTCCGCGAACGACTCGACTTGGATCACGCGCAATCCCGGCTGGAGTGCGCCCAGCTTCGGCAAAGTCTCAGCCATCGTGTTGTCGGTGATGAGCACGTTCACTTTCGCATCGTTGAGAATGTACGCGACTTCGTCCGGCTTGAGGAAATTGTTGATTGGCACCACGACACCGCCAGCCATCAGCGCGCCAAAGTAGGCTGGCACGAACTCGGGGCAGTTCTTCAGGCAAAGGCCCACGCGGTCGCCGGGACGGACATTGAACTCACCCGATAATCGCGCCGCGAGCCATCGCGCTTGTTGGTGCAGGCGGCCGTAGGTGAACTCGTCGTCGCCCCAGAAGAGTGCGGTCCGGTCCTGCTGACGCAGGGCGGTTTGTGTGAAGGCCTCGGTAAGATTCATTGCAAGGATGATAAGGGCGGACGATTCGGCGCAAAAGGCAAAATGAAGCTCATGAAATGGATGTAAATGTCGGTATTTGAGCTGCAGAATGCATATTTTGGCATTCGCGTTTTCATCACTCGACGACTCGGCCATTTTGTGTTTAAATTCTCGCACGTGCTTGATACGCAGCACCAGCTTGAGGAGCTACTTCCCCGGTTACGCCACTCTCAATGGGTAGCGATTGATACCGAGGCTGATTCCCTGCATGCCTATCCCGAGAAGCTCTGCCTCATCCAGATTAGCTATCCCGGGCACGATGTGTTGTTGGATCCGCTCGCAGCTATCGACCTCGCCCCGCTCTTCGCCGAATTGGCTAATCGCGAGTTGGTGATGCATGGATCGGATTACGACCTCCGCCTTTTTCGCCGTTACCACAACTTCGTTCCTCACGCTGTCTTTGATACAATGATTGCGGCGCGCCTGCTCGGCTGTCGGAGATTCGGTCTGGCTGATTTACTCACGGAGTTCCTCGGTGTCACGCTAGACAAAGGTCCTCAGAAAGCGAACTGGGCGCGTCGTCCCTTGACCGAGCGGATGGAGAGCTATGCCCGTAACGATACATGTCATCTCCAGCCTTTGGTCGATTCTCTCCGTGCGCGATTAGGAGAGAAGGGGCGGCTCGAATGGGTGAAGGAGAGTTGTGCGCAGCTTGTTCGCGATTGCGCTCATTGCGAGGAGGTCAATCCTGATTTGGTCTGGCGCGTGAAAGGCTCCTCCAAACTTCCGCGTAAAGGTCTCGCGGTCGTCCGCGAAATTTGGCGGTGGCGCGAGGTTGAGGCCATCTCTCACAACAAACCACCTTTCTTCATGCTAGCGCATGAAGTGATGACAGCTCTGGCCGACACCGCTGCGCATGGTCAGCCTTTCGAGCCGATCATTCCCCGACATCTCACGCAGCGGCGCCGGCAGGGACTGATGGAAGCCATTCAGCGTGCGATTGCTTTGCCTCAAACCGAATGGCCCTACCCGTTGCCATTGCCGCCGCGGCGGTATCAGACCGAGGCTCAGAAACGGCGCATGGAGGAGTTGACCCGTCGTCGCGACGATCACGCCCGGGAGTTGGATATTGACCCTACGGTTATTGCCAGTCGCGCTACTCTCGTGGAGTTGGCCGAGGATTGGGACACGACAAACGGCCCTCTACTGTTGCCCTGGCAGCGGAATTTATTGAGCTTCTAGCTCAGCAGTCCAACAACGATTGGGGGTTCGTCTGTTTGCTGCTGACTTCTGGGTGAAACTTTTTAGGTCGTTTGCCTCTTCTCGGAAAAGAAAACTCACCGTGCCAATTCGTAAGCGAAGCCTTTGAGATATTCGGTTTCGGGAATCGCAGGGAGGATGGGATGATCAGGGCTTTGGCTATAGCTGGCGATGCGACGGAGGAGTCGATGAGTATCTTTTGCGGCGTCCATAATCGCGGTCTCGAATAGAACGGCGTCGACGTGGTGCGAGCAACAGAAGGTGGCGAGCACGCCACCGGGCTTGAGAAGTTTGAGGGCGCGCAGATGGATTTCCTTGTATCCGCGCATGGCGTCGGGCACGGCGGCACGATTGCGGGTGAAGGAGGGTGGATCGAGAACGATCAGGTCGTAGCGCGGGATCACCCGCTCGTTCGGCGCGACAGTCGTCTTGGCCTTGAGCCAGTCGAACACGTTGGCCTGCTCGAAGGTGCAGCGGTCGGCGAGACCATTGCTGGCTGCAATGGTCGTAGCAGCGGTGATAGCGTCAGCGGATTGGTCGATGCCGACCACGCTGGTCGCTCCTGCCCGAGCTGCATGGAGCGCAAAGCCGCCAAGGAAGCTAAAGCAGTCGAGCACCTGCGCGCCTTTGGCGAAGCGCGAAACTAGTTCGTAGTTCACCTGCTGGTCGAGATAGAGGCCGGTCTTGTGGCCGGAGACAAGGTTCACGTTGAACTTCAGTCCATTGAGCGAGATGGACAAGGGCCCTTCATGGGCACCGGCGAGAAGGCCGTTGGCTTCGGGCAGGCCCTCGAATTTGCGCGAGGCGATATCGTTTCGTTCGATGATGGCACGCGGCTTGAAAATCTTCTGAAGCGCGATAGTAATCATGTCCTTCCGCAAATCCATTCCGAGCGCGGAGGTTTGCACGACAAGAACGTCTTCGTATTTATCCACGATCAAGCCGCTGAGCAGATCGCTCTCAGCGTTGACGACGCGGAAGGAAGTCGCCGTCGGCATGTAACGCTGGCGCACGGCGAGCGCGGTGCGAATTCGTTCTTCGAAGAACGCCGTGTCCAGTTCCACGCGGTCGTGCGTGAGCATACGGACATTAATCTTCGATTTAGAATTGTAGAAGCCGGCACCGAGAAGGCGCTGCCGATGGTCCTTCACTTGCACTAAATCGCCATCGTTGGCGGGTGCAGTGAGGCGCTGGATGGAGCTGTGGTAGAGCCACGGATGGCCGGAGAGAATGCGGTCAGCTTCGCCAGGGCGAACGATGACGGTGGAGAGAGTTTTCATAACGGTTTGTGGACAGTGGTCGGGCGAGGCCCGTCCGAGAGAGGCGGTTTTGCCTCAGACAAGATGCCGATGTTCTTTTGACTCGGCGAGCTTTTTGACCAACTCCTTAATCTTTTGCGCCTGACTTTTGTGAGCGACGAGCAGCGCGTCGTCGGTCTGGACGATGATGGCGTCACGCAAACCGACGACGGCGATGGGCGTGCGGGTCTTTGTGCGCGTGTCGAAGATTATGTTGCGCGCGGCGTCCACCTCGACGAAGTCGGCTACGGCGCAGTTACCGGCGGCGTCGGCCTTGAGATGGCGTGCGAGCGCGGTCCACGAACCGAGGTCGTCCCATGCAAAACTGCCGTCAGCCACGATCACATTTCCCGCCTTCTCCATCAGCGCGTAATCGATGGAGATGCGCTTGGTATCGGGATATTCCTTGGCGAGGACCTTCGCGAGTTTGGTGGGCGATTTCGCGGCTTCGAACCAACGCTGGCAGGCCGCGAACATTTCCGGTTGATGCATCATCAAGCCGTTGGTGATGGTGACGAACGACCAGACGAACATGCCTGCGTTCCAGCGGTACTGACCGCTGTTCATATACTCGAGTGCACGGTCGAAGTTCGGCTTTTCGACGAACTCTTCCGCCTTGAAGAATGTCGTCTTGTATTTCTTCACGCCAGTCGGCGGCGGCAGTTCAACGCCGGTGCGGATGTAGCCGTAGCCAGTCGCCGGCTCCGTCGGCTTGATGCCAATAGTCACAATCGCCTGGCCGCGACTCGCGAGATCGAAGGCGTCCGCGAGCACCTGCTGGAACTTCTTCTCGTCGGGAATGACGTGGTCGGCGGGAAGCACGGCCATCACGCCGGTGGTGGAACGCGCTCCGACCAGCGCGGCGCCCAGCGCGACGGCGGCGCAGGTGTCGCGCCCGCAGGGCTCGGCGACGATGTTCTCCTTCGGCAGCTTGGGCAGTTGCTTGCGGACGGCGTCAGCCTGCGCTTCGTTTGTGACGATAAGAATATTCTTGAGCGGCACGAGCGGGATAACGCGTTCGACGGCGTGTTGCAGGAAGGATTTCTTGTCGAGCAACGCGAGTAGTTGCTTCGGCATCTTCTCGCGGCTCACCGGCCAAAACCGCTCGCCGCGCCCGCCGGCCATGATGACAACAAACCGGTTCGAATTGTCAGTCTTCGCTTTCATAAATCATGCCCACGATGTCTTTCGAATTACTTTGGCGGCTTCACCGCTTCCACCAAAGTCTTCACGAATGCCGCAACCTTCGGCACGAGTTCCGCATCTTTGCCATACTGGGCGATCTGATTCACGATGGCGCTGCCGACGACTACCGCCTCGGCCGCCGCCGCCACGGCGCGCGCCTGCTCAGGGTTCGACACGCCAAAGCCGACCGCTACGGGCAGGGTAGTGTACTGCCGGATGTGCGCGGTCATCTCGGCGATGTTGGTTGCGACCTTCGCCTGCATTCCTGTCACGCCTTCGCGTGAGATGTAGTAGATAAAGCCGCGCCCGCGCGGGACGATGAGCGCGATGCGGTCCTCAGGCGTGGTAGGCGCGACGAGGTAAATGGGGCAAAGGCCGGCGGCGGCCATCAACTTCTCGTAGGTGCCTGATTCTTCGGGCGGCAAATCGAGGACGAGCAGGCCGTCTACGCCTGCGCGGGCAGCGTCTTGGATGAACTGCTCCACGCTAATACGATGGAGGAGGTTGAAATAGACATAGAGAACAATCGGGATTTGCGATTCGCGTCGGATGGCCTCGACGGTCTCCAGCAGTTTCGGTGGCGTGGTGCCGGATTCGAGCCCGCGCTGGGCGGCGAGCTGATTCACGAGCCCGTCCGCGAGCGGGTCGCTGAACGGCACGCCTAATTCGAGAATATCCACCCCCGCTTGATCAAAGGCGATGGCGAATTGGCGCGTGGCTTCGAGGTGTGGGTCTCCCGCGCCGATGTAGGCGACAAAGCCTTTAAGACCTTCGCTCTTGAGCTTGGCGAAACGTTCCTCGATACGGTTCATCGGCGCGCAGTGTCGAGATTCAGGCGGCGCGTTTCAAGCCCCTTCGCCGTGTGCATGCGCCCGGTGCGCGAGCCGCAATCCTTCAAGCGTGAGGTCAGGGACGATGGTCGTGATTTCCGGAAGACCTCGGGCAATCAGTTTCGCATAACCGCCCGTGGCGACAACGGGGAGGCGTGGCGATTTTAGTTCACGTTTGAGCCTACCGATCAATTCGCGCACCAGTCCGCGGTAGCCGTACACTGCGCCGGCGAGCATTGCCTGCTCCGTGTTGCGGCCGATGATCGACCGTGGCTCGCGGATGCGGATGCGCGGGAGGAGCTCCGTCTTCTCGTGCAGGTAATCGGTCATCGCGGCGAGTCCCGGCGCGATGATCCCGCCGGTGTAGTTGCCGTGGCGGTCAATGACGTCGAACGTAACCGCGGTGCCGAAGTCCACGACCACTGCCGGCGCGCCGAAGCGCTGGCGGGCGGCCAGCGCGTTGGCAAGGCGATCGGGGCCGATGCTGCTGGGGCGTGGGTAGGCGACGCCGACGCCGCGGAGCGTGCGAGGCCCCAGTACGAAGCAGTCGAGCTGCCACGCGCTGTGGATGAAATCGATGGCGCGCGGTGTTGCGCTCGGCACGACGCTGCAGAGCGCGGCCGCGTGAATCTTCGCGCGACGGGTGAACTTGGCAACGAGTGGACCCGCACAGCCGGCAGTCCACGCGCTGGTCGGGATGTTGGTGACCTTCACGACGCGGCGGTCATCTGCGAGTCCGAGATGCGTGTGTGTGTTGCCGATGTCGAAAAGGAGGATCATTTATTTCTCTACGGTCACGTCTCCGCCGATAATCCGCTCGAGGCGGCCGTGCTCTGTCCGCAGGAGAAGCGCGCCGCTTTCGTCGAGCGCCTCGGCCCGTCCGCGGAGCGCGCGGTCGCCGAGTCGGACGCTGACAAGTTGGCCGAGCGTCGTACAGCGTTGCTCCCATTCGTCGGCGACATCAGTGAAGCGGCCGTGGAGGACGCGTGCGTACTCGCGATCCAGTTCCTGAAGGATGGCCACCGCGAGTTCAGCGCGGTGAATGGTGCATCCGGCGGCGATGCGGAGCGACGTGGCGATTTTGCGCAAGTCGCTGGGGAACTCGTTGAGGGCTAAGTTCACGTCCACCCCGATGCCGAGGATGACATACTTCACATGGTCGAGTTCCGCGCTCAGTTCAGTAAGGATGCCGCAGACCTTTTTGCCGCCAATCATCAGATCATTTGGCCACTTAATCTCGGGTGTAACGCCCGTCTGCTCCTCAATGGCGCGGGCCATCGCTGTCGCGGCGGCCACTGTGAGTTGAGTGACCTCCTGCGGGCGCAGATTGGGCCGCAGGAGGATGGAGAACCAAAGCCCTTTACCCGCGGGTGAAAGCCATTGGCGTCCGAGACGGCCGCGCCCTTTGCTTTGCGCCTCGGCGAAGACGACAACTCCCTCGCCAACGCCGTCGCGCGCGAGTTTCTCGACGATGTCGTTGGTCGAACTGGTCTCTTGGAAAACGCGGATGTCTCGGCCGATAACGCCGATGGGCCCGAGGCGCGCCGACAGGTCGTCGGCGAGTAAACGGTCGGGTGCAGTGACAAGCCGATAGCCTTGGTGAGGGCTCGCTTCGATCTCGAAACCGGCCATGCGAAGGTCTTCGATGTGGGCCCAAATCGCGGCGCGGCTCATGCCAAGGCGTTGCGCGAGGTCCGCGCCAGAAACTCCATCCTGCTGGCGCAGAGCGGCGAGGATTTGGGCGGCGGGACTCATCACTCGGTCAATCGTGCTCGAAGTCTAGCGCGATGTCCACCGAGCGCGCGGAGTGCGTGAGTGCGCCGATGGAGATGTAGTCCACGCCTGTCTTCGCAATGGCACTGACGTTCTGGAGAGTGACGCCGCCACTCGCCTCAGTGCGAGCCTTCCCGCCGATGAGGGCGACCGCCTGACGCAGCAATGCCGGCGCCATATTATCGAGCAGGATGATATCGGCCCCAGCCTCGAGCGCCTGCGTCGCCTGCTCGAGCGTGTCGACTTCCACCTCCACTTCCAAATGCGGGAACTGTTCGCGCGCCTTCAAAATGGCCGCGGCAACGGCGTTGGGCAGCGCATCCTTCAGCGCGACGAGATGATTATCCTTAATCAGAATCTGGTCATAAAGGCCGGTGCGATGGTTCGCGCCTCCGCCGCACGCCACCGCGTACTTCTCGAAGTGTCGAAGACCCGGGGTGGTCTTGCGCGTGTCGAGAATCTTCGCACGCGTATCGCGAATGGCCTCCACGAATTGCGCGGTGAGCGTCGCGATGCCCGAGAGCCGCTGCACGAAGTTCAGGGCGACGCGTTCAGCCGTGAGGAGCGCGCGCGTTGAACCCTGCGCACGGAGGAGAACGGTCCCTTTGTCGGCCCGCTTGCCGTCGTCCAGCAACCGCTGCAGCTTCATCTCGGGCGCAAGTTCGCGGAAGACCGCCTCCGCCAGCGCCAGCCCGCATACAAAGAGTGGCTCGCGCGCGACCATCACGGCCCGGGCGGTGGACTCCGCCGGAATCGTCGCCTGCGTGGTCGCATCACCGGAACCGATGTCCTCGGCCAGCGCCGCCTGCACCGCGTGGCGGACGTTCTCGCTCGTGAGCACTTCCATAGAGACAACTTGCCGCAGCCGCGGCAACGGATGAAGTAAAAACCGCTTCCAGTATGCGGGGTCCTGCGTCTAAATGAACCGATGAAACGTATCCTGTCGGCTCCGCTCGCGGTTATCCCTGCCGTTCTCGCCTTGGTTTTCCTCGCGCTGACCGCGCCATCGCACGCGCAGGCTCCGGCTGTGGAATCCAAGCCTGCGGCTGTCGAATCTTCGACCCCGACAGGGCCTGCCAAATGGGAGAAGGACATCGCGGCTTTTGAGGCGAGTGATAAGACGAATCCGCCGCCGAAGAGCGCGATTTTTTTCATCGGCAGCTCGAGTATCCGGCTCTGGAAGACGCTGACGAACGATTTCCCGGAGCATCCGGTAATCAACCGCGGCTTTGGCGGATCGCAGGTTTCCGATTCAATCGAGTTCGCCTATCGCATTGTACTCCCCCACGAGCCGCGGCTCATCGTGATGTACGCCGGGGTCAACGACATCAACGCGAAGAAATCGCCCGAGCAGGTGTTGGCGAACTTCAAGACGTTCGTCGGAAAGATCCGCGCGAAGCTCCCGAAGACGAGGATTGCCTTCATATCAATCGCGGGCAACCCGGCGCGCTGGAACCAGATTGATCAGGTGCGGGCCGCGAACAAGCTCGTCGCCGACTATTGCAAACAGGGCAACAACCTCGATTACATCGATACCCATTCGCAGATGCTCGGGGCCGACGGCCAGCCTCTGCCGGACATCTTTGTGGCCGACCGGTTGCATATGAACGAGAAGGGCTACGACATCTGGAAGCGCGTCGTTGCGCCGTATCTGAAGTAGTGCGTGGCATTCGAAGCGCCTTCCCTGCGGCAGGCCTCAGATTCTTGCTGAATTTGCCTCCGCCATTTGGCATCATATCCCCATGGCTAATATTCTGAAACGCCCCGAGGGTTGGATCCCTGAGCGGCTCGTCACGCCTGAGGCCGCCTACCGTGAACGGCGCCGGTTCCTCAAGCAGATGGGCCTCGCCGGAGCCGGTCTGCTCGCCGCGCAGGGTCTTATGGCCGACGACGCGAAGGCTCCTGCGAAGCCCGCGACGAAGAAGTACCCCGCCAAGCGGAATCCTGAGTACGACCCGAAGCTGAACCTGAGCGACGAGCGTTTCGTGGCGACGTATAACAACTATTACGAGTTCAGCACGCAGAAGGAGCTCGTCCACCGGCTCGCGAGCAACTTGACCATCGACCCGTGGGCAATCGAAATCGACGGTCTTGTCGAGAAGCCACTCAAGCTGGACGTCCGGGAATTGATTGAGATGTTCGACCTCGAAGAGCGCGTCTGCCGCTTCCGTTGCGTCGAGGCGTGGGGGATGATTGTCCCGTGGACCGGTTTTCCTCTCGCGAAGCTCCTCGAGAAAGTGCAACCCAAGGCCGAGGCGAAGTTTGTCAAATTTCAAACCGCGCTTCGTCCGAACGAGATGCCTGGCGTGGCGCGCCTGCGGGCATACCCGTGGCCCTACACGGAGGGTTTGAGAATCGATGAAGCGATGCACCCGCTCAGTTTCGTGGCCACCGGTCTCTACGGGAAACCGATTTTCCGCCAGAACGGCGCGCCCATTCGGCTCGTTGTGCCATGGAAGTACGGTTACAAAAGTATCAAGTCCATCGTGAAAATCGAGATCACGCGTGAGCAGCCAAAGACCCTCTGGGAAACGCTCTCGCCGGAGGAGTACCCTTTTGAGTCCAACGTGAATCCCGCCCTGCCGCACCCGCGGTGGAGCCAGGCTTTCGAGCGGATGATTGATACCGGAGAGCGTGTCCGCACTCTTCCCTACGCCGGCTACGGCGACCAGGTCGCCAAGCTCTACAAGAAGGACTGAGGAGCGCGCGACGACCGCGTTGATTCGGCTGGAAGGCGTTCAGCGAAAGCGGGGGTTGAAAAGTCTCGACGATTCTTCCACTCTCGGTTTCGTGCGTTTAGATTTTCTCATCCTCGCCTTCGTTTTTGTTGTGCTGGGTTGTGATAAGCCTTCGTCCACACCGGCTTCCGTTGCCGCATCGAGCGCGGTTGCCGCTGAGGCCATTAATGAGCCCCAGCCGAAGTTGCCCACGCTCAAGCTTTGGATTGGCGCGCAGGAGATGGTGACCGAAATCGCTCGCACGCTGATGGAACATGAGCGCGGGATGATGTTCCGCAAGCAGATGGGTGAGCAGGAAGGGATGATTTTCATTTTCCCGCAGCCCAAGCGCACGGCCTTCTGGATGAAGAACACGCGAGTGCCGCTCACCGCAGCCTATATCGACAGCAATGGTATCCTGCTCGAGTTGCATGAACTCAAACCGTTCGACGAGACACCTGCGACAGCCGCGAGCGACAAAGTGCGCTATGTGCTCGAGGTGCCGCAGGGCTGGTTCGTGCGCCACAAACTCGGTGTCGGCACGATCATCCGCACCGAGCGTGGTTCTCTGGAGGAAACCTTTTTCGGAACCCGGTGAAACTCGGACTCGCTCAGATTAATACCACTGTCGGCGACCTCGCGGGGAACGAGGTGCGCATTCTCGACGCCTACCGACGCGGCGCAGTGGCTGGCGCGGAGCTCGTCGTTTTTCCCGAGTTAGCGATTACCGGCTATCCACCACGCGATTTGCTGCTCAAGAGCGGATTCATCGCCGGTAACCTCGCTGTGCTCGACCGTCTGGCATCGGCGACGGGCAAGGTCGGTCTTGTCGTCGGTTTTGTGGGTGAAAACCAAAAGAGACCTGGACGTGAAGCGACGAATTCGGTCGTGCTGTTGCAGCACGGGAAGATTATTGCCGTTCGGTCGAAGATGTTGCTGCCGACCTACGACGTGTTTGACGAAGACCGCTACTTCGAACCAGCCGAATCGAATGCGCCGATCGAATTCAACGGCCGCAGCATCGGCCTGACGGTCTGCGAGGATTTTTGGAACGACGAGGATTTCTGGCGTGACCGGCGTTACCGATACAACCCGGCGACGGAGTTGGTTGCTGCTGGCGTGGAATTGCTCATCAACGTCTCGGCCTCCCCGTGGCACATCGGCAAGGACGCCACACGCGAAGCGATGCTTGTTAGCCTGGCGTCGAAGACTCAGCGGCCGATTGTGTATTGTAACCTTGTCGGTGGGAACGACGAGTTAGTATTTGATGGGGCCAGTCTGGCGATTGATGCGACTGGCCGCGTGGCTGCGCGCGGGAAATCGTTCGAGGAAGATTTGGTGCTGCTGGAAACCGACGCGCTGCAGGCGATTCCGTCAGAGGTGCTGCCGGATGAGGAGCGGTTGTACAAGGCGCTCGTGCTCGGCACGCGCGATTACTTCCACAAGTGCGGTTTCAAGTCCGCCGTGCTCGGGTTGAGCGGCGGTATTGATTCCGCGGTCGTTGCCTGTCTCGCCGTCGCCGCGTTGGGTGCGGAAAACGTGCGTGGGATCTCGATGCCCTCGCAGTTCTCCTCGCAGGGCAGTCTCGATGACGCACGCATTTTGGCCGAGCGACTTGGGATTCGTTGCGACGTCGTGCCGATTCAAAGCGCCTTCACTACGCTAAAGGGAGAGTTAAAAAATCTCTTCGCTGGCCGGCCAGAGGACACAGCTGAGGAAAATATTCAGGCCCGTCTGCGCGGCGTGATCTTGATGGCGCTTTCGAACAAGTTTGGCTCGCTCGTGCTGACCACTGGCAACAAAAGCGAGTTGGCCGTCGGCTACTGCACGTTGTACGGCGACATGTGCGGCGGACTCGCTGTCATTAGCGACGTCCCCAAGACGATGGTCTATCGCCTCGCGAAATGGATTAATCGCGCACGCGAGATCATTCCATCCTCTTCCATCACCAAGCCACCGTCGGCCGAGCTGCGCTCGAATCAGACGGATCAAGATTCGCTGCCCACCTACGACCTGCTCGACGCTATCCTCGAGGAGTACGTCGTAAAGCAGCGCTCCGCGGCGGAGATTGTTCACGCTGGTTTCGACCTTGCGACGGTGCGCCACGTAGTGCGATTGATCGACCAGAACGAATACAAACGCCGACAAGCCGCCCCAGGCTTGAAGGTGACGACCAAGGCCTTCGGCGTCGGTCGGCGCATTCCGATAGCCCAGCGGTTTCGGGAAAGTATCTGAGTTGTAGTCGATAGGTGGATGCGTCTTGAAACCACATCTAATTGTGGTTGTGAATAAGTGACACCACAAAATACTTGATAGGTCGGCTTCAGAAGGTACTTTCGACCCAATGAGTTTTAGGGAAAAACTGGTTGGCCTCTTGCTGCTTTTCGGTGCTGCGGTGGCCCTATTCTTTTTCGGAAACTCGTCCAAGCAACAATCTTCGCAGCCACCGCAAGCGTCGCTCCGTTCCAAGCCTCTTTTTACCTCGCGCGCGAAATCCACCACATCGCAGCCGGGCGAGCAAACCGGCTTCGCGACTTCCGCTATTTTTGAAGTGCCTCGGCTGCCACGCCGTGCGATGGCGGCGCGGATGAATGTCCCGCCGCGTCCAATTAGTCTGCAGGCCGCGGCAATCGAACGTATCACGTTTGGAACGCGTTGGGGGCGCGAGCAGCAGCCAGAGTTGCTAGCTTTTTCGAACTGGGCGGAGCGTTACGTGCGCGCAGCAACGCCTGAGCACCGGGTTGCGTTGGAGAAGGACGGCTTGGCATTGGCTAGGCCACGCCGTGAGGTGATCGCCTCGTTAATCCGGAAAAATCCCCGAGAGGCGATTGCAGCGGCTGTGCCGGTTTCCATCCGGCAACAGTTGCCTGCGCCGATTGAGGCACAACTTGAGCGGCGTGTTGGTGGCGTCGGAAAGATTTCAGTGAATGGCCTTGTTCCCGATGAGAAAGGGCCATCGCCGGAGCCGATCATCCGCATCGCGGTGGTGAACGGTGAGGAGTTCCGCGCTTACGCCTATGGCCAGCGCGCTCAGCAGGGAACGCGCCAAGAGATTTCAATCCAAGGCATCGCGGTAGACCGCTCCCTCGCGGTGCTCGACAGCCCCGTGCGTGCGTTGGACTTTAGCGAACGTCCCGCGGACGCTCAGAAAATCACAACCATTGCAGTCGAAAAACAATCCGTCCCAGTGACCAAAGCGGCTCCTTCCGTGGTGGTGAGTGCGAGCGGTTCGGTCAACGCATCTGCGATTATCAGGGTGACGCAGAAGCCGGCGCCATTGTCGCTTACGAGTGGGTCTCCGGCGTTCAATGTCGAGAAAGTCACTGCCTTGCAGTATGGCAATACGATTGCCATTGCTACTGCGCCAGACCAAGTGCCGAAGATTGCGGAGAGCTTGGCGCAGATTGAGCGGGCGGCGGGAACCGCGAAACCAGTCCTCACCCTGGGCAATACACCCGTGACGGTCAATCCCGAGGCTGAGTACACAGAGTTTCCTGCGCTGGAATGGACTCATGGAGTGAAGCGACTCCTCTTAATCCGCGTGGATTTCCCCGACCGCCGGGGACAACCGATTGCTGGTGGCAAAAAAGTGGACGCGTTTTTTGCGTCGAAGGTTGTCGCTGAGGTTAGCGCTTTTTATCATCAAAACTCCTATGCAAAAACATCGTTGAGCCTGCAGGCGAGTGATGTGACGCCAGTCTTCACTTTGCCGAAGACGGCCGACTACTACGCCATCAATGAACTGAACGACACGCTGCACAGCGATGCGCAGAACCTCGCGGCGGCTGGCGGCTACAATCTCGACGATTACGACCGCATCGCGGTGATTTTTTCTTCGCTGGGCCGCATCCGTTTCTCGAAGATCACCTACGGCGGCCTCGCCAACGTGGGAGCCAACCGTCTTTGGTTCAATGGTAAGTTCGATTTCGGCGTTGTCGCCCACGAGTTGGGCCACACGTACGGCGTGCATCACGCGAATCTCTGGCGCACGACCGATCAGTCGGTGATTGGTCGCGGCAGCAGCCTGGAATACGGCGACCTGTTCGACATCATGGGTGATAGTTGGTCGGCCAACTCCGCATATCACTTCAACCACTACTTTAAAAACGTGCTCGGCTGGATTTCTGAGGAGGCGGTTGCCACGGCGACCGAGTCGGGAGTCTATCGTGTGTATCGTTTCGACACTGCTGTGGCGGATCCGACGCTACCGCTTGCCTTGCGGATACCGCGCATGAATCGTGATAACGATTACTGGATTGGTTATCGGAAGCTTTTCCCACAGCTCCAGGATTCGGCCTGCGTGCTTTGGGCGCAGCGTTTCAACAACGACAGCAATCTATTGGACATGACCACGCCGGGCTACAACCCGCGCGACGCTGGCTTGCTTCCAGAGCAGATTTTCACGGATAACTCGTCCTCCATCAGCTTCAAAAATCTCAAGTCCGGTGTAGATGAGCAGGGGCGCGAGTATCTCGATATTGAAGTCACGATGATCGCTGTGCCTCTCTTTGCGGCGCAGCCGGAGATGAACCAGACCGCCACCGCCGGCGGGACCATCACGTTGGTGACCAGTCTGCAGAGCGAGGGTCGCGTTGCCTATCAGTGGCAGAAGGACGGTGTGGATATCGTCGGTTCCAGCAGGATTAGCGGCACATCGACGGGGACGCTTGTGATTCGCGGAGCGCAAGTGAGTGATACAGGTCGTTACACGCTCAAGGTCATTTATATGGGCGGTGTGGTCTTGAGCGACGATGCAATGGTTGAAATTACCTCAAGCACGCAGCCAGGAAGGGTCGCGTGGTTGCGCCAGTCCGGCGGCAGCGGAGACTACATCAACTACGGTAACGCTGTGGCGGTCGACAAATCGGGCAACGTCTTTGTCGTCGGCGACTTCACGGGGGAGGCGATTTTCGGAGATGTTACGCTCACCAGCTCGGGTGAGACGGATCTCTTTTTGGCGAAGTACGATCAAAATGGCACGCTGCAATGGGCGAGACGTGCAGGCGGCCCGGGTGTGGACGCTGGCAATCACGTGGCTGTCGACGCTGCGGGTAACGCGCACATCACCGGCTGGTTCCGTGATTCGGCGACGTTTGGGAATGTCACGCTCACCAATGTGGGCGAGTACACTGCCTTCGTCGCGCGCTACGATACGAATGGCAACCTGCGCTGGGCAATCCGCCCTGATGTCAGCCAATACAGCTACGGCAGTAGTGTGGCGGTGGATTCCGTCGGCAACGTCATTTTTGGCGGCACCTACGAAGGCACGATGCGCTTTGGACAAACCAACTTGCGAGCCGTCGGTCAGACCGATGCCTTCCTCGCGAAACTTGATTCGAACGGGCGCGCGGTCTGGGCGCTCACTGCCGGCGGTGGCGGTGAGGATTTTGGGGTCGGCGTGGCACTCGATGCCGCGGGCAATCCGCATCTCGCCGGGTCCTTTTCTGGCAATGCTTGGTTTGGGCGTAACTTCATCAGCAGCCTTGGCGATAGCGACATTTTCGTCGCGAAGTTCGACAAAGCCGGCGTGCTGCAATGGGCGCGATCCGGTGGCGGGCGCGGCTCTGATTTCTGTGGCGCGGTGGCGGTAGACCGCACGGGTGCGGTGGTGGTCGTCGGCGACTTTGAGCGGACGGCGGCGATAGGCGGTCAGTTGCTTACGAGCCTCGGCGTCGCGGATATCTTCGTGGCGCGTTACACTGCCGATGGCCAGCCGTCTTGGGCACAACGCGCTGGCGGCGCAGGAATGGATTCGGCATATAGCGTGGCAGTTGATGCCGCCGGTAGCATCCATGTTGCGGGGGAATTTTACGGCAAGGCCGGCTTTGGCGATGCCGCGTCGCTGATCAGTTTCGGCGAGACCGATATCTTCGTGGCGAAGTACGCCTCCACCGGTGGAGCGAGTTGGGCGAAGAAGTTTGGCGGTCTGAGCTCCGATACCAGTGGAGGTCTGGCACTCGACAGCGCTGGCGCCATTCATCTCATCGGCGGCTTTGCTGGCACGGCGACGTTTGATTCGAGCACGCTCACGAGCGGCGGTCTTCTTGAAGTATTCTTACTGAAAATGGGGGCAAAGTAATCAGGCTTCGTATCAACTCCTGATTCATTGCACATCAATTCATCTTGGTCTCCCAGTGGCTTGCGGGTTAATTTGTGCCAATGATTTCGCGAGCCAAGTCTGAAGCGCTCTTCGCCGAGGCGTTGCTGCACATCCCCGGCGGCGTAAACTCCCCCGTGCGCGCCTTCCGCGCCGTGGGCGGCCAACCGTTCTTCGTGGACCGCGCCAAGGGCGCGCGCGTCTGGGACGTGGACGGCAATGAGCTGATTGACTACGTCGGCACGTGGGGGCCGGCAATCCTTGGTCACGCGCACCCGCGCATCATCGCTGCGGTGCAGGCGGCGGCGGAGCGGGGCACGAGCTTCGGCATCCCGAACCCGCTGGAGGTGACGATGGCGCGTATCGTAAAGGCCGCCGTGCCTAGCGTGGAGAAGGTACGGATGACCAGCTCCGGCACGGAAGCCTGCATGAGCGCCATTCGCCTCGCGCGAGGGTTCACGAAACGGGACAAAATTATCAAGTTCGACGGTTGCTATCACGGGCACGTGGACTCGCTGCTGGTGAAGGCGGGCTCAGGCGCGCTGACGTTCGGCAACCCGGACAGCGCGGGTGTGCCGGCTGCGTTCACGCAGCACACGATTGTCCTGCCGTTCAACGACGCCGAGTCGGTGAAGGCGGCTTTCGCGGCGAACCCGGGGCAGATCGCCGGAATCATTCTTGAGCCGGTGCCGGGCAACGCGGGACTCTACCCGCCGCGGCCCGGTTACCTCGAGGCACTGCGCGAGATCACGCAGCAGGAGGGCGCACTGCTCATCTTCGACGAGGTGATGACCGGCTTCCGCCTCGCCCGTGGCGGCGCGCAGCAGCGGTTCGGCATCCGGCCCGACCTCTCCTGCTTCGGCAAGATTATCGGCGGTGGGCTGCCGGTGGGCGCTTTCGGCGGCCGCGGAGAGATTATGGACTGCCTCGCGCCGCTCGGGCCGGTCTACCAGGCGGGAACGTTGAGCGGAAATCCGCTCGCCATGGCAGCGGGTATCGCGGCGCTGGAGGAACTCGAGGTGAGTGGTGCGTACTATAAACTGGAGGAGCTCTCTGAACAGCTGAAGGCTGGGCTGCGGGACGCCGCGAAGAGCGCGAGCGTGTCCGTCACGTTCAATGCGTGCGGCTCGATGTTCTGCGGCTACTTCATCGACGGCCCAGTTCACAACCTCGCCGACGCGATGCGCAGCGACCGCGCGCGGTTCGCAAAATACTTCCACGGCATGCTGGAGGAGGGCATTTACATCGCCCCGTCGCAGTTCGAGGGGGGATTTATCTCCGCTGCGCACACCTCAGAGGACATCGACGCCACGGTGCGCGCCGCGGCGAAGGTGATGAAGACATTTTGACCATGAGAATCCTTGCACTGGACCACGGGGCCGTCCGCATCGGCGTCGCCCTCAGCGACGAGTTGAAGATGATTGCGCAGCCGCTCGAGTTCATTCCAGCTGAGCCGTTCGTCGATTTCCTCGCGCGTCTCAAGCAGTTGCTCAAGGAGAAGGAGGTAGAGTTGATTCTCATCGGTATGCCGCGCAACATGGACGGCAGTTACGGATCGGCGGCGGAAAAGGTGAGGGGCTTCGTCACCGTGCTGAAGGAAACCGTGGCCGTGCCTATCAGAACGGTCGACGAGCGGCTGTCGACGGTACAGGCGCACCGGTTGCTCGGCGAAGCAGGGATGAAGGCGAAGGAACGGAAGGGGAAGGTGGACCGCAGCGCCGCGGCCATCCTGCTGCAGAGCTTTCTCGACGCTCAGGGCGGGCTGTAGCCTACCACCGGCCGATGCGCGGAATGGACACGCTCAAATTAAAGCTCACGGTCGCGTACGACGGCACCGCCTACGAAGGGTGGCAGGTGCAAAAAGTCGGCACCGGCGTGCAGCAGAAGGTTGAGGAAGCGCTGGCCAAACTCTTCCCCAGCGCGCCGCGTCTTCATAGCTCCAGCCGTACGGACACGGGCGTGCACGCGCGCGGGATGGTGGCGCACTTCGAAGTGGCGCGCGCTGAGTTTAAGATGCCGGTGGCGAAGCTGCTGCTGGCCGTCAACGCATGGTTGCCGGATGACATCCGCGTGATGGCCGCCGCGCGGGCGAAGGCGGACTTCCACGCCCGCTTCCACGCGACGGGCAAGCAGTATCGCTACTGCGTCTGGAACCACCCGGCAGCGGATCCGCTGCTGCGCACTCAGGCTTGGCACGTGCCGCGGGCACTCGACCTCCCGGCGATGCGCGCGGCGGCGAGTCTCTTCGTCGGTACGCACGATTTCCGCTCGTTCGCCGCCAACCGCGGCGATGTGCTGAAGAACGCCGTGCGCACGCTCACGCGCTGCGACCTCCGCCGGAGCGGTTCATTGCTCACCTTCATCATTGAGGGCGATGGTTTCCTCTACAAAATGTGCCGCGGCATCGTCGGAACTCTCGTGCAGGTGGGGCAGGGAAAGATTGAGCCGGATGAAATCCGAAAGATTCTCGCTCACCGTGACCGCCGTGTGGCTGGAATGAGCGGCCCCGCGCACGGCCTCGTGTTGTGGAAGGTTTACTATAAGAAGGGCGCGGTGAAGCGGCCGCGCAGGAAAATCGGCCAGGCACTGGCGTGAACCGATGAATGTCGTCCTCGTCGAGCCCGAGATCCCGCCGAACACGGGTAACATCGCCCGACTCTGCGCCGCCACACGCACACGCCTGCACCTCATCGAGCCGTTCGGCTTTAAGCTGGATGATGCGCAGTTGAAGCGCGCGGGAATGGACTACTGGCATCACGTCGAATGTCGCCGGTGGGCGGACTGGTCGGCTTTTGAAACGGCACTACCGCCGGGCGCGCGGCTCTGGTTCGTGGAGCAGGGCGGCGCGCGCCGCTACGACGAAGCTGCGTTCGGGCCGGACGATTACCTCGTATTCGGTCGCGAGACGGCGGGGTTGCCGAAGGCGCTGCTCGAGGCGAACTGCGAGAAATGGCTGCGCATCCCGATGTTCAACGTCGAGGCGCGTTCGATCAACCTTTCCAACTGCGTGGCGCTCGTTCTCTTCGAGGCGCTGCGCCAGCAGGGGTTCTCGAGGGAGGTTTGACGCTCGACGTGTGTGGGCGTGAAGTTCGATTCACGCACCAGTTTCCGCGACGCGAATCAGTTCGATGAACTTAACGGGCTTGTCGGCAATCATCAACGCTTGGCGTAGTTTGACATCACGCAAGAGACGGCTGACACGGGCAAGGATGGCGAGGTGCTGCGTGATGTTTGGCGCGATGAGTAGGAAGAAGAGTCTGGCAGGCTGATTGTCAATTGAAGCCCACGGCACACCGCTCTCGCGCCGGCCGATGACGATGACGGGACGCTGCACGACGCCAACGAGGGCGTTGCGAGCGTGGGGCAGGGCAATGCCGTCGCCGATTCCGGTGGAGTGCAGTTGCTCGCGTTCCTGTAGCGCCTGGAACAGCGAACTCTGGGCCGCCGTGTTACTAGCAATCTCCGGCACGATGGTGGTCAACTCGGATAAGATGTCGTCGCGAGTAGAGCCGATGAGATTGAGCCGGATGGCGGTTACCGAAAGCAGTTCGTGGAGGTTGAAAGACGACTGGTTGCCCATCATGTGGCGAAGATAAACAATCACGATCAACTGTGCTAGCTGGAAGGCGAGAGTCATGCTGGAGGAAGGGGACTCATTGCGGATGTGCCGAATCGAAATAGCCGTTGACACTTCGAAAGTGACATATCATTGTATCTCCATCCGTTGATTTGACGGATGACTCATCACGAGTGGCTGAGGGACTGGCCCGAAGACGCCACGGCAACCGGTTGGAGCGTGTGCTTCAATGTTTAGGTGCCAATTCCAGCCCGCCCGATAACGGCGCGGGGAAAGATGAGAAGAGCGCGCGAGCTTTCGGCCCCTTCTCACCGTGGTGGGAAGGGGCTTTTTGCGCCCCGGAAGGACGCATGATTATGGAAAAGCACGACGGTTTCATGAAGGCGCTCAAGTGTCGCGAGTGCGGCCGGGAATATCCGCTCGCCGCGACACACGTCTGCGAGTTCGATTTCGGCCCGCTGGAGGTCGCCTACGATTACGACCGCATCAAGAAGTCGCTCACCCGTGCCGCTATCGAGTCGCGCCCGCAGACCATGTGGCGCTACCGCGAATTACTCCCGATTGCCGGCGCGCCGACCGTGGGTTGTCAGGTCGGCTTCACGCCGCTGGTGAAGGCGGATCGACTCGCCAAGCGCCTCGGTATTCGCGAACTATGGGTGAAGAACGATGCGGTCAACTACCCGACTCTCTCCTTCAAAGACCGCGTGGTCAGCGTCGCTCTCAGCCGCTCTAAGGAACTCGGCTTCAAGACCGTCGCCTGCGCGTCCACGGGCAATCTCGCCAACTCCGTCGCCGCCAACGCCGCCGCCGCCGGTCTCAAGTCCTTCGTCTTTATTCCGTCTGATCTCGAGCAGGGCAAAGTGATTAATTCGCTCGTCTACGGCGCGAACGTCATCAGCATAAAGGGCCACTACGACGAGGTGAACCGCTTGTGCGCAGAAATCGCTGGCAAGTTCGGGTGGGCCTTCGTGAACGTGAACATGCGCCCCTATTATGCCGAGGGCTCTAAATCGATGGGCTTCGAAATCCTTGAGCAGCTCGGCTGGCGCATTCCGCAGCACACCGTCGTGCCGATGGCTTCGGGCTCATTGCTGACCAAGATTCACAAGAGCTATCAGGAGTTCGTGAAGATTGGCCTCGTGCGCGACGCGAAGTATCACGTCCACGGTGCGCAGCCGACCGGCTGCAATCCGATTTCCGCTGCCCAGAAGGCCGGGCTCGATTTCTTCAAGCCGGTCAAGCCGAACACCATCGCCAAGAGCTTGGCCATCGGTACGCCAGCCGATGGCTTTTACGCGCTCAAGGTGATGAAGGAGACTGGGGCTTCCGCCGAGGACGTGACCGACGACGAGGTGCGCGAGGGCATCCGCCTGCTGGCTGAGTGCGAGGGCATTTTCGCTGAGACCGCTGGCGGCGTGACAGTGGGCGTGGCCAAGAAACTCATTGCCTCGGGCAGGATTCCTGCGAATGATTCGGTCGTGCTCTGCGTCACCGGCAACGGCCTTAAGACGCTCGACGCGGTGGCCGGCCACGTTGGTCGCACGCGCGATATCAAGCCGAGCCTTCGCGAGTTCGAGGCGCTCATCAACTCCGAGGCTGAACTGGCCGCTGCCATTTAAACCAACCATTTATGTCCGTCAAAGTCCGCATTCCCACACCGCTCCGCAAGCTTACCAACAACGAGGAGCTTGTTGAGGTCAGCGCTAATACCATTGGCGAAGTCTTTACCGAGCTCCAGACTCTCTACCCCGGCATTCAAGAACGTCTCCTCGACGAAAAAGGTGAGGTGCGCCGCTTCGTGAACGTCTACGTGAACGAGGAGGATATTCGCTTCCTCCAGAACCAGCAGACGCCGCTCAAGGCGGGTGACGAGATTAGTATCATCCCCGCCATCGCCGGCGGCTAGGCTCCAAGGTTTTCGCATGGCCACCGCTCGCAAGAAAAAAAAGCCCGCCACGAAGAACGGCGTTCAGGCCACCCGGCTTTGGCTTATGTACCCGCCGCGATTGATCAAGAGGCCCGTGGTTTGGGAGCTGAGCCATCAGTTCAAAGTCGTGACGAATGTCCGGCAGGTGAGCGTCACCGACGAAATCGGCGTCGTCTGCCTTGAGCTCGACGGCGAGCGGTCCGAGATCAAGGCCGCAATCAAATGGCTCGAGAAGCTCGGCGTGAAGGTCGAGCCGGTCGAGTTTAACGTCATCGAGAGCTAATCTCTCTTCTCCACGCTCTACGCTCCACCCACGCGCCATGGACCTTGGCTTGAAAGATAAGGTGGTGCTCATCAGCGGCGGAGCCTCCGGTATTGGCGAAGCCACCGTGCGATTGCTCGCTGCTGAAGGTGCGCGAGTCGCCATCGCCGACCGCAATTCCTCCGCCGGCTCCCTCCTTGCTAGCGAACTTACGGCGACTGGAGTTCAGGCCATTTTTCTCCATGGCGACCTCGCCACTGAATCCGCCTGTCGCGCGGCTGTGGATGATACGCTGAAGATGTGGGGACGCTTGGATGTCCTCGTGAACAACGCCGGCGTGAATGACAGCGTTGGCTTGGAACGCCCTCCGGCGGATTTTCTGGCCTCGCTGCAATTGAATCTGTTCCACGTCTATGCGCTGACGCACTTCGCGCGCGAGGCACTTTGCCGCGCGCAAGGCGCTATTGTGAACGTCAGTTCGAAGGTGAGCGTGACGGGTCAGGGGAAGACCTCTGGGTACGCGGCGGCTAAGGGCGGCGTGAACGCCCTCACGCGCGAATGGGCCGTGGCGCTCGCCCCGCATAACGTGCGCGTGAATTGCGTGGTGCCGGCTGAGTGTGCTACTCCGCAGTACGAGAAATGGTTTCAATCGCTGCCGGATCCAGCCTCGGCGCGCGCCGCCATTGAATCACTAGTGCCGCTGGGTCAGCGCCTGACGCAACCGAATGAAATCGCCGCGGTCATCGCCTTTCTCGCCTCGCCTCGCGCGGGGCATACGACTGGTCAGTTGCTCTTTGTGGATGGTGGTTACACGCACCTTGATCGCGCCGCCAGTCATGGCCACGAAAAGTGGTGATGACGTATAACTAAGCGACCGGCATTGACCTGCGGGATTTTTTGGAGGATAAGAAACCACTTTCGTGGGCGGTTGGCGCAGTGGTTAGCGCAGATGCCTTACACGCATTTGGTCGGGGGTTCGAGTCCCTCACCGCCCACCATTTTTCTCTTAGGGCAATTCGTCTGACGCTTAAAAAGCTTTGCCCCGACCTCTTTGGCTTCTCATAGTCGGTCGGTTTTTAGACTGATAGACAGCTATGAATAGCACGGTTTCTGTCCCGCTGAACTCGCTCCGCCCGCGACGACGCATCGAGGGCTTCTCCGCCATCCTCCTGCCCTTCCTTGCCAATGGCGAGGTGGACTGGGCCGGCTTCACCGCGCACACGCGCCGCACTGTCCAGGCTGGCCTCGGCCCCGCCGTGAATATGGACACCGGCTTCGGCAATCTCATTGACGATGCCACCAAACGCCGCGCGCTGGAGATTACCCAGGCCGAGTGCGGCGGGCGCTGCTACGTCGCCGGCGCGTTCGTCGGTGATCAATCGGGCGCGACGTTCAACTTCGACGCCTACGCACGGCAGATGGAGATGATTCAGCAATTCGGCGGCACGCCCGTCATCTTCCAGAGCTACGGCCTCACGCAGCAGAATGATGACGCTATCGTAGCTGCCTACACAAAGCTCGGCACCGTGGCCGAACGCTTCGTTGGCTTCGAGCTGGGCACCGTGTTCCTCCCTTTTGGGAAGATTTACTCGCTCGATGTCTATCGCGGTCTTATGGGAGTGAAGCAGTGCATCGGGGCCAAGCATTCCTCGCTCCGCCGCGACCTCGAATGGCAGCGCCTCGCTCTCCGCGATGCCACGCGCCCCGACTTCCGCGTCTTCACCGGCAACGACCTCGCCATCGACATGGTGATGTATGGCAGCGACTACCTGCTCGGCCTCTCCACGTTCGCACCGGACATCTTCGCCAAGCGCGATGCCGCGTGGCTCAACGGCGATCCGTCGTTCTACGAGCTGAACGACCTGCTGCAGTACCTCGGCTTCCTCGCCTTCCGCCCGCCTGTGCCCGCGTACAAGCACAGCGCCGCGATGTTCCTCAAGCTCCGCGGCTGGATCGGCTGCGACGACACGCACCCGAAATCCGCGAAACGTCCGGAGTCCGATCGCGAAATCCTCGCGGACATTGTGAAGCGGTTGCCTCAGTGAAACAAAAACTTTCAAGCCAGGGCCGGGTTGAGCCGATTCCGCAACCGGGCATGAGCCGACGAAGATTCGCGCAACTGCTGTCCGCAGCAGCGCTCGCCGTCGGCATTGGGCGTTTGGCTAACGCGGAAACTGCATCGGACAAGGACCAACTCCTCGCGCGCCTCACCGCCGCACAGCCGAGCCAGCGCGTGAAGTTGCCCGCTGATTTCAATGACCGCTTCGGCTCCGCGCATGTGAGCGGGAAGTATTTCCTCACGGAAAAGCCGTTCCTCCTCGAAGGCGCGGAGAAGCTGCTCTCACTGGGCACGCGGCTCGGCAAGTTCTGGTTCGAACCCGCCAGAGTCCGGCACTCGTATCCGTTCCACAGCCAGTGGGGCAGCTACCGCACGCTGGTGGAGCTCGCGCGCTCGGAATATTTCACGCAGCTCTGGCAGATGCCGTTCACGACGTTTGTGCTCGAAGCGATGGCGCCGGCGGAGGAAGGCTGGCGCAAGGCGGGTTTGACAGATGATTTTTACGCCGCGGTCACGCGCGAATATTTCGACGTGACGGCCCACTTCTATCGCCTCTTCCGTGACCGCGCGGTGACGGTGGTGTTGCAAAACTGCGAGGGCGACTGGCTGTTGCGCGGCGAAGGTCAGGAGTGGAATCCACCGCCGACCGACTGGAAGCAACGCTGCGAACAGATGCAACGCTGGCTCGCCGCGCGGCAGGCGGGTGTCGCGAAGGCGCGCGCGGAATTCGGGACCGGAGCGAAGTGCGTCGTCGCGCACGCGGCCGAGGTGAATCGCGTGGACGACGCCTTCAAGGGCATCCCGACGATGACGCGCCACGTCCTGCCCGGCGTCGAGGTGGACCTGGTTTCCTACAGCGCCTACGACGGCATGGACGGCGGCCCGCTGCACTTCTGGAAATGCCTCGAGGAAATCCGCGCGCACGCCCGCACCGGTCCGCTCTTCGGTCCCAGCGCGCTGGCCATCGGAGAATTTGGCATTCCGGAGAATGCGTCACCCAAGCGCATCACCGAACGCTACGATGAAGCGCTCGGTGTCATGCTCGCCGCGAACGTCCGCTACGCGGCGCACTGGGAACATTACTGCAATGAATTCACCGCCGAAGGCAAACCGCCCACGCCCGTGAACGACCCGAAACTCATGCGCGGTTTCTGGCTCGTGAAGCCCGACGGTTCGTTGAGTGAAGGCGGGAAATATTTTTCCGCGCTGTGGCAGCGAGCCAAGTGAAACCTACTGACAAAAAAATATGACTGAACCATTCAAACTCACCCGTATCCCTTCACTTAAGACGGTAGAAGATTTTCGCAAACACTGCGCCGCGCTCAGCATCGAGTTGCCGTGCGAAGGTCGGGCGAATGGGAAACTGACGAGGGAAACAATTTTAGCAGGCCTCCGATTTTCTGTAGCATCCGCGTTGACGATGCTGTGTTTGATTGGCATTGCCGAGAGCGCGCTTGGTGCGGGCGGCGGCGCAGCGCAGTTTCTCAAGAAGCCGGATAGTTGGTTCGCCAGCGACGACGCGAAACAGGTCGCGGCGAATATTCTCTCCTATCAATCCGATCTCGGCGGATGGCCCAAGAACACTGACACCGTGGACAGGCCGTTCACCGCGGATCGCAAAGCACTCAAGCCGACGTTTGACAACGGCGCGACGACCGACGAAATGCGTTTCCTCGACCGCATCTTCAACTCAACGAAGGACGAGCGATACCGGGCGGCGTTCGTCCGGGGATTCGATTACATCCTCAAAGCGCAGTATCCCACCGGCGGTTGGCCGCAGTTTTATCCGCCTGGCAGACAATACCATCGCCACATCACCTTCAACGACAATGCGATGGTCCGCTTGCTGGAATTTCTGCGGGAGATTTACACCGCGGATCGCTACGCGTTTCTGGAGGCCAGCCAGCGAGAGGCGGCCCGCACCGCGTTCGAGCAAGGCATCGCCTGTATCCTCAAGTGCCAGATCTCGGTCAACGGCAAGCTTACCGCCTGGTGCGCGCAGCACGATGAAAAGGATTACCGCCCGCGCCAGGGCCGCGCGTTTGAACTTATCTCGTTCAGCGGGGCGGAATCGGTCGGCCTCACGCGTTTGCTGATGAGCCTGAATCGTCCCAGCCCCGAAGTGGTGCGCGCGGTGGAAGGTGCGGTCGCCTGGTTTGTGTCAACCCGACTGACCGGCATCCGCGAGGAGAAGCAGCCCGATCCGAAGGCACCCAAGGGGACGAACAAGATCACGGTCGATGATTCTGCGGCACCCCCGCTTTGGGCGCGGTTTTACGACATCCAGTCAAGCCGGCCCATCTTCGTGGACCGCGACGGCGTGCCAAAACCGAATCTCGCCGACATCGGCTGCGAACGCCGCAACGGTTACGAATGGTATGGCAATTGGCCGCAGCAACTGCTCGAAAAGGATTATCCCGCGTGGAAAAAGAAGTGGGCCGGAGCGTCCGCCCGTTGATCAACTCTGAACTGACCTTTATGACTGAACCCTTCAAACTCACCCGCATCCCGTCGCTGAAGACGGTGGACGATTTTCGCAAACATTGCGCCGCGCTCGGCATCGAGTTGCCGTGCGAGGACGCCATCGAGGGGGGTGCGAGTTCGCCGCTAGCGCAGCCGGTGGCGAACGTCACCATCAACGGCAAGCGCATCGGCAACCGTGTGGCCATTCATCCGATGGAGGGCTGGGATGGCACGACGACCGGCGGCTTGAGCGAGGAGATGCGGCGGCGCTGGCAGCGTTTCGGTGAGAGCGGCGCGAAGTTGATTTGCGGTGCGGAGGCGATGGCCGTGCACCCCGATGGCCGCGCGAATCCGAACCAGCTCATCATCATCGAGCAGAACAAAGCCGGTCTCGCGGAGTTGATGGGCATTCTCAAGCAGGCGCATCAAGAACGTTACGGCACGACGGACGATCTCGTGATCGGTTTCCAGCTCACGCACTCGGGGCGTTTCTGCAAACCGAACAGCAAATCAACCTACGAGCCGCGCGTGGCATTTCGGCATCCAATCCTTGATCCGAAGTTCAAGATCACGAGCGACGCGCAGGTGTTCACCGACGCGGAGATCGAGCAACTCATCCAGGACTTCATCAAGGCGGCGAAAATCGCTTGGGATGTGGGCGCCGACTTTGTGGATATCAAACATTGCCACGGCTATCTGCTGCATGAGTTCCTCGGCGCGCATACTCGGCCTGGCAAGTTCGGTGGGAGCTTCGAGAACCGCACTCGCATCCTCCGTGAGATTATCGCGGGCATCCGTGCGAGCGGGAACAAGATCGAGTTCGGTGTCCGCCTGAGCTGCTTCGACAAGGTGCCGCACCGACCTAATCCGGCGTTGTCCGCGCCCGGCAAGCTCGGCCCCGGTATCCCTGAGGACTTCAGCCGCTGCCTGCCTTACCGTTACGGCTTCGGCGTAAATCAGAACGACCCGACGCAAATTGACCTCACGGAAACGTTCCAGTTTGTCGAGCTCTGCGCACAGCTTGGCGTGAAGATTCTGAACACCACCGCCGGCTCGCCCTACTCCACGCCACATTTGCAGCGTCCAGCCGCCTATCCGCCGAGCGATGGTTATCAGCCGGCGCACGACCCGCTCATCGATGTGGCGGGACAGATCCAGGCGGTGAAGAGCCTGAAGGCACGGGTGGGGGACAAGCTCATCGTCGTCGGGTCGGGCTACAGTTATCTGCAGGAATACCTACCGCACGTTGCGCAGTTCGTCGTGCGCGAAGGTTGGGCGGACATGGTGGGGCTAGGCCGCGTCGTCTTGAGCTATCCGACGATGCTCGTCGAGGCGGCGCAGAAGGGCGAACTGGAGAAGCGTTTCATTTGCCGCACGTTCAGCGACTGCACCACCGCGGTACGCAGCGGCCTCATCAGCGGCTGCTATCCGCTCGACAAGTACTACACAGCGAAGCCCGAGGCGAAACAGTTGAAAGAGATCAAGAAAGCGGTTGGTGCCTGAGGCCATATTTGTTTTGCCTTCGCCACGAGGTTGCGCGATAGCGGAGGCATGATTTTCCAGTCGCTGCCACGTTTCTTTCTCGTCGCGCTCGGGTTTTTTATCTTCATCATCAGCTCGGTGAAGGCCACTGAGGCGCGACGGCCGAATGTTATTTTCATCATCGCCGATGATCTGGGCTGGGGCGATCTCGGCTGTTACGGCCAGAAAATCATCCGCACGCCGCACCTCGACCGGATGGCCACGGAAGGGATGCGCTTCACTCAGCATTACTCGGGCAACGCGGTCTGTGCGCCGTCACGCTGCGTGCTGATGACTGGCAAGCATCCCGGTCATGCGTTTATCCGAGACAACAAGCAGTTCAAGCCGGGGCAAGAAGGGCAGTGGCCGATTCCAGCGGACACGGTTACGCTCGCGAAGCTTTTTCAGCACCGCGGCTACGCGACCGGTGGTTTCGGAAAGTGGGGCCTCGGAGCGCCGGGTACGGAAGGCGAGCCGCTCAAGCAAGGTTTCACGCGCTGGTTCGGTTTCAATTGCCAAGCCGTCGCACACAACTTTTACCCGACTTATCTTTGGGACAATGATCGCAAGGTGACGTTGAACAATCCGCCCTTCGCCGCGCATCAAAAACTGCCCGAGGGTGCGGACCCGAAGGATCCGACGAACTACGCGCGCTACTCGGGAAAAGAGTATTCATCGGACCTGATATGGGAACAGGCGCGCCGGTTCGTGCGCGACAACAAGGAGCGCCCTTTCTTTCTCTTTGCGCCGACGACCGTGCCGCATCTGGCGTTGCAGGCCCCGGAGGATTCGCTCGCCGAATATCGCGGTAAATTTCCAGACGAGCCGTATCCCGGGGGCAAAGGCTACCTGCCGCACATCGCTCCACGCGCGGCGTATGCGGCGATGATCACGCGCATGGACAAGGAAATTGGCCGCTTGATGGATCTGGTGAAGGAGTTTGGCCTCGATGAGCAGACCCTCTTCGTCTTCACCTCAGACAACGGCCCGCTCTACGATAAACTCGGCGGCACCGACTGCGAATTCTTCAATTCGCACGGGGGTCTGCGCGGGCGCAAAGGCGCTCTCTACGAAGGTGGCTTCCGAGTGCCGGCTATCGTGCGTTGGAAGGGACGCATTGCTCCGAGCATCTCGGATCGCGTGACAGGATTCGAGGACTGGATTCCGACACTGCTTGAATTGGCTGCGTTGAAGGAGGCGATTCCCGCTGGGTTGGACGGGTTCAGTTTCGCACCGACTTTGCGCGGTGAAAAGCAATCGGAACGACCATTCCTCTACCGCGAGTTTCCGGCCTACGGCGGACAGCAGTGCATCCGCGTGGGGGACTGGAAGGGTGTCCGGCAGAGCCTGAATCTGAGAGAGAAGAAGGCTGCGGTGTCAGATGGGCGATTGGAATTGTATAACCTTAAAGACGACATCACCGAGTCGCGCGATGTCGCCGCGCAGCATCCTGAGATTATCGCACGGCTAGAGCGTCTGCTACGTGAGCAGCACACGTCTTCCAAAGAGTTTCCATTTCCGTTGCTTGATGACAGCCTTTGAAAGGCGGGGCCCGAGCAACGCCCGGGACTTCAAAAGAATCTGCGGCACACTCCAGTCACCACCAGGTGAAGGCGGAGTCCGGCGCGGGGGTGAGCAGCCAGTTGGTCATGTTCGCCGGGAAGACGAAGAACTCCACGTGACCGTCGCCGAAGAGCATCACGTGACCGCGCTTGCCACCGCTGCCGTGCCACATGTCGTCGCGATCATAAGGCCAGTTCCAGTCGCCTTGGATAATCTTGTTCACCGCGTTCAGGGCGATTTCCGCCTCGTTCATCGAGGTCGCCTCGTACGAGCCGGGCACTTCGGTGGCCTCGCCGAGCACCCGCTTCACGCGGAACATGTCGTCCGCCACCTGCGGCTGGTAACTGCTGCCGAAAGCCTCGTAGCAGGTCTTCACGTTGTAGGCCCCGCCGCCGATGTCGGAAGGGCAACGAAAAATATCCGGGCCGACGTACTTATTCAGAGGCCTCGAGGCCGTGGGCGTCGAAGCACCGTAGAGCTGGGCTGCCGCGGCAGGCGTGGTGAAGTTGCCTTGGACACCCCCGCTGCCAGCCGAGCCCATGACGACCGGGTAGCGTTCACTGTTGTCAGCGGTGTACATCATGAAGGCCTTGCCGATCTGCTGTTGGTTGCTGATGCACTTCGCCGTGCGGCCCTTGGATTTGGCGCTCCCCAAGGCGGGCAGCAACAGGCCCGCTAGAATGCCGATAATGGCGATGACAACCAGAATCTCAATCAGTGTGAATGCCGAGTGTTTCGCGTTCGTTCTCATTTCGTTTCAATCTACGCCGTTGCCTCGCGGTGCCTCCTGTCTTAACTAGTAGAAAAATATCCCAGTTGGACGCGTGGGTAAAGTGAAATACCGGGCATCCTTTTTACTATCTGAGAGTAATTTCTGCCAAATCTCTCGCTAGACACCGTGCAACACCGTCGGTTTTAGATCGGAATAGCCCTAATCGCGGAAGGGAGCAAATGGTATGGATGGAGGTTTGACACCTCGCAATAGTCCGCCTATAAACCCAGTTCCTGCGACGCAGTAAACAATCTAAAACCAAACTGACTATGCCTATCGCTGTTGGAACCAAAGCCCCAGACTTCTCCCTCAAATCCAAAAACGCCAGCGGCGTTTCTGACGTCAAGCTGAGCGCCAACTTCGGCCAGAAGAATACGGTGATTCTTTTTGTTCCGCTTGCCTTCACCGGTGTTTGCACGGCTGAATTGTGCGATATCACGGCCGGACTTAGTGCGTACAACGATCTCAACGCCGCCGTCATCGGCATCAGCGTTGACAGCCCGTTTGCTCAGGAACAGTGGGCGACGAAGGAGAAAATTGGTATCACGCTCGCCAGCGATTTGAACAAGAAGACGGCCAGCGACTACGGCGTGCTCATCAACGACCTCGGTGGATTGATTCCCGGCTTCGGATCCACCAGCGCCCGAGCGGCGTTCGTCGTAGACAAAGCCGGCGTGGTGCAATATGCCGAGCAGACCGCGACCGTGAAGGACTTGCCGAATTTCGCGGCGATCAAAGAGACGCTCGCCAAGCTGAAGTAAGCGGCGACTCCACGATTCATCAGAAGGGCGGGGGGTTTTTCTCCCGCCCTTTTTCATTTTCATGGGAGGCTGCGTGGGATTCGGTCTCTTCCATCGCTTGACTTTGCGAAGTCCAAACTGCATTTTTTTGCTCCCGGTGAGGTAGATTTCATCGGCACAAAATTTTATGAGCGCATCGCATAATCCCTTCAACTCACTGCAGAAATTCGATCTTGGCAACGGCAAGCAGGTCAAATTCCATTCGCTCCCCGCGCTCGAAGCAGCGGGCGTTGGCGCCATCTCCAAGCTGCCTATCTCCATCCGGCTGGTGCTGGAATCGGTGCTGCGCAATTGCGACGGCAAAAAGGTGGGCGAAGCCGCGGTTCGCGAGCTGGCCAACTGGAAGCCGACGGCCGCGCGCACGGAGGAAATCCCTTTCGTGGTCGCGCGCATTGTCCTGCAAGATTTCACTGGCGTGCCGCTGCTGGTGGACTTGGCGTCGATGCGCAGCGCGGTGGCTAAGCTGGGCAAAAACCCGAAGATCATCGAGCCGCTCGTGCCGGTGGATCTCGTGGTGGACCACTCGGTGCAGGTGGACTTTGCCGGTGCGTCTGACTCGATGGCGCGCAATCTTGAGCTCGAATTCACGCGCAACCGCGAGCGCTACCAATTTCTCAAGTGGGGCATGCAGGCGTTCGACACATTCAAGGTTGTCCCGCCTGGCATCGGTATCGTGCATCAAGTGAATCTCGAGTACCTCGCCAAAGGCGTGCTCGAGCAGGGCGGCATTTATTATCCGGACACGCTCGTGGGCACCGACTCGCACACGACGATGATCAACGGCCTCGGCATCGTCGGCTGGGGCGTGGGTGGCATCGAGGCGGAAGCGGGCATGCTTGGGCAGCCGGTTTATTTTCTCACGCCCGATGTGGTTGGCGTGCATCTCACGGGTGCGCTCAAGGAAGGCGTCACCGCCACTGACCTCGCACTCACCGTCACGCAAATGCTCCGCAAGACGAAGGTCGTGGGCAAGTTCGTCGAGTTTTTTGGTCCCGGCGCAGCGGCGCTGCCCGTCGTGGATCGCGCGACCATCGCGAACATGGCGCCCGAGTACGGCGCGACGATGGGCTTCTTCCCGATGGATGAAGAGTGCGTGAACTATCTCCGCGCTACCGGCCGCTCGGAGGCGGACTGCCGCGTGTACGAGAATTATTACAAGGCGCAAGGTCTGTGGGGCATGCCGCAGGTCGGTCAGATTGAGTACTCCCAGGTTGTTGAATTGGACATCGCCAGCGTGAAGCCGAGTGTTGCTGGCCCAAAGCGTCCGCAGGATCGCATCGAGCTGAGCAACTTGCGCCGCGAGTTTTTCAACGCCGTGCAACGGCCCGTCACCGAAAATGGCTTTGGCAAGTCGCGACAGGTTTTTGGCAAGTCGGTGAAGGTAGAGACGGCCGCAAAGAAAAAGGCGAGTGTCGGCACCGGCTCCGTGGTCATTGCCGCCATCACCAGTTGCACCAACACCAGCAATCCCAGCGTGATGCTCGCTGCTGGTTTGCTCGCGAAGAAAGCCGTCGAGAAAGGGCTGAAGGTGAACCCGGCTGTGAAGGCGTCGCTCGCGCCCGGTTCGCGTGTGGTCACCGATTACCTCAAGAAGACTGGCCTCACGCCGTATCTCAACAAACTTCGCTTTAACACCGTCGGCTACGGCTGCACGACGTGCATCGGCAATTCCGGTCCGCTCGATCCGGCCATCGAAGAAGCCGTGGTAAAAAATGATTTGGTCACTGCGAGCGTGCTCTCTGGTAACCGCAACTTTGAGGCGCGCGTACATCAGAACGTGAAGTCAAACTTCCTCATGTCGCCGCCGCTGGTTGTCGCCTTCGCCCTAGCGGGTCGCGTGGACATTGATTTGAGCTGCGAACCGCTAGGCACGAGCAAGGACGGCGAGCCTGTTTATCTCGCGGACATCTGGCCCACGCTGCAGGAAGTCCGTGATGCGATGCAGAGTGCGCTGAAACCTGAAGTCTTCCGCAAGCTTTACAAAAACTTCGCCGCGCAAAATCCCAAGTGGAATGAGATCCCGTCGAGGACCGGCACCGTGTACGAGTGGGATGGCAACTCCACGTACATTCAAGAGCCGCCCTTCTTCACGACCTTCGCGCTCACGCCCGGCCGCATCCAGCCCATCACCGGCGCGCGCGCGCTGGGCATCTTCGGCGACAGCGTCACCACCGATCACATCTCGCCCGCCGGTGCCATCAAAAAGGCGTCGCCTGCCGGAAAGTTCCTGCTCGATAACGGCGTCGCGTTTGAGGACTTCAACAGCTACGGCTCGCGCCGTGGCAATGATCGCATCATGACCCGTGGCACCTTCGCCAATGTGCGCATCAAAAATCTGATGCTCGGTGGCGAGGAAGGCGGCAACACGCTTGGGCCCGACGGCGCGAAGACTTCCATCTACGATGCGGCCATTGCGTATCAGGCGAAAGGCACGCCGCTCATTGTGATTGCCGGACAGGAATACGGCACTGGCTCCAGTCGCGACTGGGCCGCGAAAGGCACAAAGCTGCTCGGCGTGAAAGTCGTCGTCGCGCAGAGTTTCGAGCGTATCCACCGCAGTAACCTCGTCGGCATGGGCGTGTTGCCGTTGCAATTCAAGGAGGGCACCACGGCGCAGACGCTCAAGCTCGACGGCAACGAGACCTACGACATCGTCGGCCTCGATGAATCCATCAAGCCGCAGCAAGACCTCGTGCTCCGCATCACTCGCAAGAATGGCAGCGTGGAAAACGTGAGCGTCCGTTGCCGCATCGATACGCCCATCGAGATCGATTACTACCAGCACGGGGGCATTCTGCCCTTCGTCCTCCGCCAACTCGTGGCCAAGGCGTGAGGTAAATCCCTCTCAGTTCAGGCGGGCGGATGTGAATTAGGTCCGTCTGCTTTTACGGATAAAACTCCCGCTGTAACAGGGCGGTGAGTTGGTGAACAATCATTTGAAGTTCGGCGAGCGTTTCGAGTTGCTCGGATGTCCATCCACCCCCTTCGGCGGCACGAATACATCGGCGGTAGCGCTGGCTCAATGAAAGTTTAAGGTGATTGTGGCCGAGTTGATCCAGAAAATGTTCGGCGCGTTCCGCTAATTGGCGAGCTTTACGGATATTTGTCAGTGCGCTCTCGGGAGCGGTCTCGCCATTTTTCACTTTCAAGAGTTGCAGGCATTCAAATGTGCGGCAACGGCTGGGACGCTGAGTATAGTTGCGGCAGAGACACCCATCGAGTGCGGCGCACGGCTGCGGCAATTTTGTTTTCGACTTCAACTGCTTCAGCGGCAGGCCAAGCTGCTGCAAAAGGGGGATGTTATCGTGGGGTTCCAGCTCAACATCGGCGAAGAGAACGCCGCTGCAGCAAAGCCCGCAGGCGGTGCAGAGGCGTGCGACGGCGTCGGGCTCTGAGAGCATCTGGGAAAGTTAGCGGGGATTATGCGGAATCGAAAGTGAAGAATTGCCAGCAGCGGTATGTGCGGCTGAGATGGGGGCGTGACATTGAATCTAATCAAGCTTGCCGCAAAGGTAGTCGCGAAATCGAGCCGCGTGCATCCGGCGGACCGCGTGCTTCGCACGGAGCTGAGGTCGGCGCAGGGTCTTGCGAGGCACGATGCCGGCGAGGTGAGCCGCGCTGTCTTTGCGCATTTCCGCTGGAAAAACTGGCTTGATGACCATGCGTCGCTGGAGCACCGAATTTCGCAAGCGCTGGATCTCGCCGTCCGTTTCAAGGAGAAGCCGAAATCGTTTTCCGATACCGAACTTCTCGCGAAGGCAGTGCCAGAATGGGTGGCGCAGGAGTTGGAAGTGCCGCCGGCGTGGCTCCGATTTTTGCAGGCTGAGCCGAAAATCTGGCTGCGCGCCCGCCCGGGCAAGGCAGATCAACTGGCGCAAAAGCTTTTCCACGTCAAACTCCACGCTATTGCGGATGCGCTGCTGTACGAAGGTCGAGCCGATCTCTTCCGTGAGCCGGAATTTCAGGCGGGTGAATTCGAACTGCAGGACATCGCCTCGCAAGTGGTTGGCCTCTTGTGTAATCCCCAGCCGGGGCAGACGTGGTGGGATGCCTGCGCGGGCGAGGGCGGAAAAACGCTACATCTCGCCGCCCTAATGAGGAACAAGGGGTTGATTTGGGCAAGCGATCGTTCCGAGTGGCGGCTTAAGCGGTTACGTCAGCGTGCGGCGCGTGCCCAATGTTTCAATTATCGTGCAGCACTCTGGGATGGCGGCGTGAAGCTGCCAACGAAGGCGAAGTTCGATGGTATTCTCGTGGACGCCCCGTGCAGCGGCCTTGGAACATGGCAACGGAATCCCCACGCGCGGTGGACGACAATACCTTCTGACGTGTGCGAACTGGCAGGCATCCAGCGCGAGTTGCTTGCGCACGCTGCAACGGGTGTGAAACGCGGGGGAAAAATGATCTACGCCGTTTGTACCCTCACGCCAGCGGAGACGGACGAAGTGGCGTCGGCTTTTGAAAGCGCGTTTCCCGAGTTCGAACCATTCCCCATGACGTCACCTTTCACGCCAGCAGCGGCACCTCAAAGCCGACATTGGTTTTGGCCGCAGGCAACGGGCGGCAACGGCATGTTCGTCGCGATCTGGCAGCGAAAGGCTTAAAAAGTGGTCAGAAGGCTGCGGGCGACTGCCCGTATCATCCGCTTGCGGCAGTCAGGTCTGGCAAGTGACGGGATGTGTCTCCCGCCGGACCATCAGTGCTAGCCAACTAGGGCACTAGGAATTAGAACGCCCAGCACGCTCGCCGACATCGGGATCACGGTCCCGGGAATCGAGAGGTCCCACCCCGGCAGCAACCGCAGCAGGTGCATGAACGATAGCAGCACGAATGGAATCAGGTTGACTGTCGTGGAGATCTGACTCCTCGCTTTCTCCCTTTTGGTGATTGGATTTTCCGGTCCTTATAAAATCGAAGGTCGGCGATGACGGTTACGAAGGGTGGGCAAACTGGCCCAGCGAAGGAGTTCGAAGAGCACCTTTCTGAAGTTGCTTAAGCGAATACAATCACTCTCGTGGTAATGATGAGCAAGAGCAGATTAGTCGCAACTGCGTGAGTCGCTCTGTCGTGCGAATCTCAGCGGCGAATCCAGCCGCCGCCCACGACAAGGTCGTCTTGGTACACCACGCACGCTTGGCCGGGAGTGATGGCGCGCTGCGATTCGTGGAGTTTGACACGCGCGCCGCCGCCGGCCGTGGGAGTGATGGTGGCTGGTGTGCCGGGATGGTTGTAGCGGATTTTGACCGTGGCCTCGATTGTTTCGGGCGGCGTGTCAAAGGGGATCCAGTTACAGTTCTCTAGGTCGAATTCGTCACGACTGAGGGCTGATTCGTCGCCGACAATCACGCGGTTCTGCGCGGCGTCAAGATCCACCACATAGAGCGGCTTGGGTGAGGAGATCCCGAGCCCTTTGCGCTGGCCAATGGTATAGAACTCGATGCCGTCATGCTCGCCGATTTTTCGGCCGTGAAGATCCACAATCTCGCCACGATGCTTCTGAGCGAGGCCGGACTTCTTCAAAAAACCTCCGTAGTCATTATCCGGCACGAAGCAGATCTCCATACTCTCCTCCTTCTCGGCGGTCTTGAGTTGGCAATGTCGTGCGACCTCGCGCGTGTCCGCCTTGGTCTTTTCGCCGAGCGGGAACATGGCGCGGGAGAGTTGCGCTTGGCGAAGGGAGAAGAGGAAGTAGCTCTGATCCTTGCGTGGGTCACGGCCCTTCTTGAGCAGATGGCGCGAGCCGTCGATGCTTGGCTCGATGCGCGCGAAGTGGCCTGTGGCTATGAAGCGCGCGCCCAGCTGATCAGCACGGGAGATGAGCGTGCCGAACTTGAGGTGCTGGTTGCACATCACGCACGGGTTCGGCGTGCGCCCAGCCTTGTACTCGTCGGCGAAATATTGAATCACCTGTCGTTGAAACTCCGCTGCCTCATCCACGAGGTAGTAGGGGATGCCGAGTTGATGGCAGACGGCGCGGGCATCGGTAACGGCCTGCGGGCCGCAGCACTTATCCTCCGCGCGCGAAACGCAATCCTGCGGCCAGAGTTTGAGTGTGACGCCGACGACGTCGTAGCCCTGATGTTTCAGAAGGGCTGCCGTGGCTGAGGAATCCACCCCGCCACTCATCCCGACCAGCACGCGTGTTTTCGCCATTACCATCACAGCCTCACATAATAGGGGAGTGATGGAGTTCTGTAAAGGTTGAGCGAGGGGGCGGCGTAATATAGCCGAGCAATTTTCTCCGCAAGGGAGAGATTTAGAACGCTGAGACGACTGCGCTTCAAATCAAGATCCGAGGCCGTCGGACCTTGTCGTGCTTGAATAGGAGGAGACTTTAGAAGCCGCCGACGGGGGTCGGTTTGGCTTTTTCGGACTGGAGTTCGTGGACCGGCTTGGCGGCGGGCTTGGCCTCGGCTGGATGCGGCACGACGCGCCAGAAGTGATTCACAGCGTCCTTCCAGTTCTTGAGGATCTCGTTCGCGCGCGGCGACTCGGTATTCTCGAGGTGGGCATAGATGAGGCTTTGCAGACGTTTAATCTCTTCTGTGTCCGTGAGTCGCTCGATGCCGACCATCGCGTTATTGAAGCGATCGGGGAAAGTATTCTCCGGGTCGTAGACGAAGGCGAAGCCGCCGGACATACCGGCGCCAAAGTTGCGGCCGGCCTGGCCGAGTAACACCACGGTGCCGCCAGTCATGTACTCGCAACCGTGGTCGCCCACACCCTCGACAACGGCGGTGCCCCCGGAGTTGCGGACGCAGAAGCGCTCGCCGGCGCGGCCTGCAGCGAAGAGTTTGCCACCGGTGGCGCCGTACATCACGGTGTTGCCGACAATCTGGTTGTCGGCCCATGCGAACTTCATCCCATCGGGCGGGCGGACGATGATCTCGCCGCCGTTCATCCCCTTGCCGACGTAATCATTGGCCTCGCCGAAAAGTTTGAGGCGGATGCCGTTCGCGAGGAACGTACCGAAGCTTTGGCCGGAACTGCCGTGCAGAGTGATATCGAGCGTCGCGGGCGGCAGGCCTTTGTCGCCGCGGGTGTAGCCGATGTGGCCGGAGACGCGCGTGCCGATGTTGCGGAGGACGTTGTTAATCTTGTACTCGAGTTTGACCGTGCCCTTGCCGTTCAAGGCGTCCTTGGCGTCGGTCATTATCTTGTCGTCGAGTGGGCTGTCGCCAAAGCGCTCGTTGCGCTCGCGCGTGTGGATGCGCGTCGCAGTGCCGGTCGGGTCGACCTGATAAAGCAGCTTTGACAGGTCGATGCTGGCGATTTTGCCGCGGATTTCCTCGGGGAACTCCTCGAGCGGTCGCCGGTCGAGCAAATCGGTGCGGCCGATGACCTCATCGAGCTTGCGGCAGCCGAGCTTGGCGAGTAGTTCGCGGATTTCCTGCGCTGCGCCGTTGAAGAAGGCGACGACGTTTTCGGGCTTGCCGCGGAACTTGAGCCGCAGTTCGTCCTTCTGCGTCGCGACGCCGACGGGGCAGGTGTTGAGGTGGCAGACGCGGAACATCGCGCAACCGGCAGCGATAAGTGCGCCAGTGCCGAAGTTGAATTCTTCGGCGCCGAGCAATGCGGCAATGACGATGTCGTGGCCTGTTTTGATGCCGCCGTCGGTTCGCAAAACAATTCGCGAACGAAGATCGTTCAGCATCAGCGTCTGGTGCACCTCAGCCACACCGGTTTCGAAGGGCGCGCCGGCGTGCTTGATGGAGGAGAGAGGGCTGGCGCCGGTGCCGCCATCGTGGCCGGAGATGAGGACGACGTCTGCATAGGCCTTCGCCACGCCCGCGGCGACGGTGCCGACGCCGGAGGAGGAGACGAGCTTCACGCAGACTTTCGCGCGCGGGTTGACCTGTTTGAGGTCGTAGATGAGCTGCGCGAGGTCCTCGATGGAATAGATATCGTGGTGCGGCGGCGGCGAGATGAGCGGCACGCCGGGCACGCTGCAACGCAGACGCGCGATGAGTGGGCTGACCTTATGACCGGGAAGTTGACCGCCTTCGCCGGGCTTGGCGCCTTGGGCCATCTTGATCTCGATTTCCTGTGCGCTGGCGAGGTACTCGGGCGTGACGCCAAAGCGGCCGCTGGCGACCTGCTTGATGGCGCTGCAGGCGTTGTCGCCATTCGGGCGGACAGTGTAGCGGGCGGAATCCTCGCCGCCCTCGCCGGAATTACTCTTGCCGCCGATGGAGTTCATCGCGATGGCGAGGCACTCGTGCGCCTCGGGCGAGAGTGCTCCGAGCGACATGCCGGCTGTGGTGAAACGACGACGGATATCCTCGATCGACTCGACCTCCTCGATGGGGACTGGGACGGCGGCGAACTTGAATCGGAGCAAATCGCGATAAGAGACGGGTTGGCGTCCGACCACGGTCTCGATGTACTTCTTGTATTCCTCAGATTTTGGGTTCTTGAGGAAGCGGTGCATCGTGAGCACCACCTGCGGATTGAAGGCATGAAATTCGCCGCGACCACCTTTGGCGACTTTGTAGTTGCCGCCTTCGTCGAGCATCGCGGCCTCGGGCGCGCCGTAGGCGGCTTGATGGCGGCGTAGGGCGTCCTCGGCAATCTGCTGGAGCGAGACACCACCGGCTTGCGTGGTGGTACCGAAGAAGCAGCGGTCCACGACGGCGTCCGAGACGCCGATGGCCTCGAAGGTCTGTGCACCGCGGTAGCTGGCGATGGTGCTGATGCCCATCTTCGACATGATTTTCAGCACGCCGTTCTCGATGGCGTTGCGGAAGTTGGCGATAGCCCTCTCCTGGGTGAAATCGCCGTAGTCACCGCTCTCGATGGACTGGCGGATGCTATCGATTGCGACATATGGGTTCACCGCGCTCGCACCGTAACCGACGAGGGCGGCGAACTGGTGGACCGTGCGGGCTTCGCCTGATTCACAGACGAGGGAGGCTTTCATCCGCTTGCCTTCGCGAATGAGGTGATGGTGGACCGCCCCGACGGCCAATAGCATCGGGACGGGCACCTTATCGGCGGAGGTGTTGCGGTCGCTGAGGATGAGGATGTTCTTGCCGGAATCGATAGCCTTGGCGGCGAGTTGGCAGATGGAGCCGAGTGCGGATTCCATGTCTGCAGCGCCGTTCTCGGCGGTGAAGTGGCAGTAAATTGTCTCGGTGTTGAAAACCGGATCATCGATATTCCGCAACGCCTCCAGTTCGTAATCGAGCAGGAAGGGACTGTCTACGCGGATGAGCTTGGCGTGCTGTTCGGTCTCCTCCAACCACGAGCGGCGCGGGCCGATGCTCGTGGAAAGCGACATAACGATTTTTTCGCGGATCGAGTCGATCGGTGGGTTGGTGACCTGTGCGAAAAGCTGCTTGAAATAGTCGTAGAGCAGGCGCGGGCGCTTGGAGAGGCAGGCGAGCGGCGAGTCGTCACCCATCGATCCAATCGGCTCGGCGCCATCGAGCGCCATTGGCTTGAGCACGTCGCGAAGCTCCTCGTTATCCCAGCCGAAGGTGATTTGCTGGAGAGTGAGATCGAGGAGGTTGACGGGGCGGAAGTTCTCGCTGAACGGCGTCGCATGCTCGGTGAGCGAAAAGACCTGCTTCTTGCACCACTCGCCGTAGGGCTTCTGGCCGGCGACAAGAGCCTTGATCTCGTCGTTGTCCAGCAGTTTGCCTTCCTGCGTGTCGATGGCGAGGATGAGGCCGGGGCCGAGGCGACCCTTGCGAACAACCTTCTTCTCATCGAGCGCGACCACACCAGCTTCGCTGCCCATAACGATGAGGCCGTCTTCGTAAACTTTGTAACGCGCGGGGCGCAGCCCGTTGCGGTCGAGTGTGGCACCAACCCAGCGGCCGTCGCTGAAGACGACGGCGGCAGGGCCGTCCCACGGTTCGTTGAGACAGGAGTGGTACTGGTAGAAGCCCTTTAACTCGGGCTTCATGTCCTTCATTTTCTCCCAGGCCTCGGGGGCGAGCATCATCACGGAGTGGAGGATGCTGCGACCGGAAAGTTCGAGCGTCTCGAGCGCGTTGTCGAGCGCGGCGGAGTCGGAGCCGCCAGGCTGGATAATCGGCTTGAGATGCTCGATCTGATCTTTCCAGACCGCTGAAGTCAGCTCGCGTTCGCGGGCGCGGGTCCAGTTCTTGTTGCCGAGCAGCGTGTTGATTTCGCCGTTGTGAGCGAGGCGACGGAACGGATGGGCGAGTTGCCAGTTCGGGAATGTGTTTGTCGAGTAGCGCTGGTGATAGACGGCGAGCGCGGTGGTGAAGAGAGAATCCTTCAGGTCGGTGTAGAACTTGGGGAGCTGCGGGGCATTGAACAGGCCCTTGTAAACGATGGTACGCGAGGAGAAGGAGGGAATGTAGAAGTCGTCGAGCTTCTGCTCGGTGGCGCGCTTCTCGGCGGCTTTGCGCGCGAGGAAAAGACGGCGCTCGAACTCGTCATCGTTCCAGCCGGCGGCGCGGCCCAGCAGGATTTGCTGAATCTCGGGCATCGTGGCCAGGGCCTTATCCCCGAGGCAGCGAGGGTTTGTCGGCACGACACGCCAGCCGAAACTCGGGATGCCGAGCTGCTTTACGGATTCTTCAACCGCGAGGCGCGAAGCGGCAATCTGCTCCTTCTGGTCCCGTGGCATGAAGATGAATCCGACGGCGAGGTCACCGTCCTTGGCCAGCTTGCCGCCAAGCTTCTCGACTTCGCGACGGAAGAAGGCGTGCGGAATCTGGGTGAGCACACCGGCGCCGTCGCCGGTCTTGGCATCGGCGTCGAGCGCACCGCGGTGAGCGAGGTTGCACAGCGCCTCGATGGCATAATCGAGGATGCGGTGCTCGCGTTTACCGTTGATGTTGGCAATGAATCCGACACCACAGGCGTCGTGTTCAAACTTCGACTCGTAAAGCGAAGTCGGTATGTTGGGATAACTGGTGTTCATCGGTCGAACAAACGGTGTTCAGAGTAGCAAACGTTTCGGACGCTGCAAAATATTTTTATCAGCAATTGAAGAGGCGCGAATCATCAGCAGGGCTTGTTAAAGCTTGTCGTTGAATAATGCCCACCTGCGTGCGAGTTTCTTTCCGTGAGGATTGACGACGTAGCCCATCCGCTGCTGCCTTTGCCCTCTGGGCGCGAACGGGCCGCACTGCTAAAGCTGCTGGTCGACGAGGATGGGGCCGTCTACCAGACTATTCGCGCCCGCATTTTATCCTATGGGCCGGAGGTGGGCGAATGGTTGCGCGAACATCGCTTGAGCGACGACCCGCGGCTGCGCGGGCGTGTCACGGAGATTCTCGATCATTTCGGCCGGCGCGCGGCGGACAGTCGTTTCCTCGGCTTTTGCCTGCGCCACGGCGAAAATCTGGACTTGGAAGAAGGCTGCTGGCTCCTTGCTCGGACGCGATATCCCGAGATCAACGTGGTAGCCTACAGCGCGTTGATTGACGAGTTCGCGGAAACTTTGCGCGAAAAAGTGTCGCTAAGCGACGAGCCGCAGGCGGTTATCGCCACAATCAATGAGTTGCTCTTCGGACGACTCGGTTTCGTCGGCGACGAGAAGAATTATTACGACCCAGAGAACAGTTACCTCAACCGCGTGCTCGATCGGCGGACAGGCAACCCGCTTCTAATGTGCACAATCTATCTCGGTGTGGCGCGGCGTCTGCGGTTGCCTATCGCGGGCATTGGCCTGCCGGGACATTTTCTTTGCCGCTACCAAACGCCAGTCCGCGAGTTGTACATCGACGCATTCGGTGGCGGTCGGGTGCTGACGAAGGTCGACTGCGTGAAGTATCTGCAGCAGATCGGCTATGAATTTCACGAGGCGTTTCTGGTGCCGGCCAGTCCGCGCCGCATGCTGCTGCGCATGTGCTCGAACCTCCAGCAGGTCTACACGCGGCTGAACGAGAAGGAGCTCGCGACCGCAATGCAGGGTTACATCGTCGCGCTAACGAAGTGAGGGGGGCTACTTCTTCGGCGGAGCGTTAGTAGCCGGAGGCAATACTGGGGCGACTTCTGCTGGGGCCTTTGTCGAGAGGAACGTTGCGTCCACAATCTCACCGGGAAGAATCGTGAGGCCATCCGGAACGCTGATGAAAATCGGCAGGCCGAGTTCGTCGAGGTCGTGGTGTGCCGGCAAAAGCGATTTGCGGATGGGTACGAGTTCAGTGCCTATTCTTGTGACGCGGGCGAGCGAGGTTTTCTGGCCAAGGGAACGGGAACGAATCCGCACCTGTGTGTTGGTCTCCACCGTGACCGAGAGGGGTTGTCGGAGGAAGGCGATGATGCGATCCGCTTTCGGGGCGTTGATAGTGAGCAGGTGCTGGCCGGGTTGGACGAATTCACCCGGTTGGAGGTTCACAATGCTTACGGTGCCTTTGATCGGCGCCTTGATGTCGATCGGAGTGTTCGCACCGGAGAGGAAAATCTGCCCGAGCACTTGGCCTTGGGCGACTTCGGTGAGGTCGCGGGCGCTCATTTGAGCCACGATACCGGCGCCGGGGGAGGTGAGACGGACCTTAATGGTATCGACTTCAGCCGCTACGATGGCTGTCCCAAAACGCTGGCTCCAGAGCACGAGGACGAAGATCAGCGCCACGCCGAAGAAGATGAACGGGAGGAAACGGATGGCTAGGTCGCGCATCCGGTTCAAGGACGGCGTCGGAATCGGTTCGTATTGACTCATCGCACGCAGTCTTTTTCACGGATACGCCGCCGGTGCAAGCACGAAACGTTCGCCAGCAATTTTAAAATGATTTGTTAAATTTTTGTTTCACTCGAGCGTCATTAAAAACTACTTTGGGAAAGTAATTAGTCAACAGAGATGGCCCAAGACCACCACATCCAGGCGCAGCGCTTCGAACTGAAGTACATCATCAGCGAAGAGACGGCCCTGCGCGTTCGTGACTTTATCCGCTCGTATCTCGAGCTTGACGATTATGGCGTGGGCCGCCCCCACAATTCCTATCCCGTCCACAGTCTCTATCTCGACTCCGAACAGATGCGACTCTACTGGGAGACGGTCAATGGCAATAAGAACCGTTATAAGCTTCGGCTGCGGTTCTACCAGGATGATCCCGAGGCGCCGGTGTTCTTCGAAATCAAGCGCCGCGAGAACGATGCCATCCTCAAACAGCGCGCTGGCGTGCGTCGTGAAGCCGTGGACTGGGTGTTGCGCGGTCATCTGCCGCCGGCTGGTTACCTCGTCTCGAACGACAACAAGACGCTCGCCGCTGTGCAGCGGTTCAGCAAACTGCTCAAGCAGACCGATGCCGTCCCCAAGGCGCACGTGGCCTATCTGCGCGAGGCGTGGGTGCACCCCGACAACAATTCCCTGCGAGTGACGATGGACCGCGAGGTGCGTTGCGGAGTCGAGACCGCCGCGCGGCTTGTGGCGGAGATGGATAAGTCCGTAACGGTCTTCGGCAAGAGCGTCGTGCTCGAGGTGAAGTTCACCGAGCGTTTCCCGAGATGGTTCGGCGAAATGGCGCGTGTGTTTGGCTTCAAGCAGTGTTCCGCTGCGAAGTACGTGGATGGCGTCACGCTGTTGGGCGATGGTCATTTCCAATCCAGCGTGGTCCGGCGACGCAAGATGGAAACTCTCGATTCAGCAATTAAGGCATACCTATGAATGAATGGTTTCTCTTCCGCGGCGATTACGGGATGGGTCCCTCCAACCTGCAGGCCCTCGTCCTCGGCGCGGTGCTCGCCTTCCTACTCGGCCAGACGATGGCTTGGGTGTACATGATCACGCACGCTGGCCTTTCCTACTCGCGCTCGTTTGTCTCCTCGCTGGTCGTCACGCCGATGGTTGTGACCACTGTGATGGCTGTGCTGGCGAACAACATGATTACCGCCTTCGGGTTGATGGCGGTGTTCGCTATCGTTCGGTTCCGGAACATCCTGCGCGACACGCTCGACACCTCCTACGTACTCGTCTCCATCGTCATCGGGATGGCCTGTGGCACGCAGAAATTCTCCACCGCCGTTATCGGCGTCGCGCTCGTCTGCTGCGTGCTGATCTATCTCTGGTTCACCTCGTTTGGCAGTCGGCACCGTTATGACCTAATCCTGAACCTGCAATGGTCGCGCTCGATAGAGGAGTTGCGCGAGTTGCGGGATTTGCTGGATCGCCATAGCCGTAGCATTCAACTCGCCAGCCAGCGCACTCATGAAGGTTATCAAGCGGTGGATGTTTCCTATCGTCTGTTGATGCGCGATCCGACGCGCGCCAGCGAATTGATGGCTGAGCTTCAGGAACTGACCGGTGTGACCCACGTCACCACGATGAAAGCTGAGGACGAGTCGGAGCTGTAACAGCTCCTCGGCAATTTTCACAAAGCAAAAGCCGCCGGACATCCGGCGGCTTTGCTGTTTCTAAAGTAAGAGCGAACCGACTTCACAGCGATAGCGTCACTTCAGCTTAGAAAGCTCCTCGTTAGTCCAAGCTGACTCACGCCCAGCGGTGGCGGTGCGAACCTTCTTCACGAAGTCGGGTGTGACGGGGTCATAGGGATGCTCCCATTCGCGACGGATGTAGGTGAGCACCGCGGCGAGGGTTTCATCGTCGAAGGTGCCATGGCCGGGCATATCCATGTCCCATTTGCGGCCCTGCACGGTGATTGGCCCACCGATGCCATGCAGAAGAATACGAGCAAGCTTCTCGGTCGAGCCGCCGACCCATTCGGAATCATTCAACGGCGGGGCCATGCCGTCTTGCCCGTAGCCGTGCAACTGATGGCACGCGGCGCAAGTGGCTTCGTAGGCGGCCTTGCCGGTGACGAAAAGTTTCTGCTCGCCATCGGTGAGCGGGCGAACGACCGGAAATACGACGCCGGGTTTGCCGGGCCAGATGAGCAACTGATCGAGCTTCTTGGCGGCGGTCTGGATGGCCTTGTCGGTCGATTTTTCTAACGCGGTGAGCGCGGGCGGCGCGGCAGGAAGCTTTACGAGTTTCACGCGCGGCGCCGGTTGTCCTTTGGGAACGACCGCGCCAGGAACATTCAAGCTGGCAAGGACGGCGAGCGTCTGCCATTGGGGCGTGGAATTATCGGCGATTTTCTCGAGCAGACGATTCACGTTCGCGGACTTGGCCTGTTGGAAGATCGATTTTCCTAACGCGCCAATGAAGGCGTCGCCGCCAGCAAATTTCTGCTTCCACGCCTGATTTTCGAACACGCGATCGAGAATGTTCGCCTCGCGCAGGGAGAGGCCGCTGATGAGCGCGTCGCGGATAAGGCCGTTGGTGCCGGCATTTTTTAGGAGCGTCATCATTGCAACTTCGGCGGAGGGATCGTTGATTTCGCCGAGCGTGAAAGCGAGTTGCACTTGGATGTTCAAATCCTTGGACATTGCGAGGGCCGTAAGCTTGGGCAGGAGTTTTTCCTTATCGGTCTTGAGCGAAGGTTCGCTCAGACGGATGGCAGCGGCGCGAATCTTCGTATCCGTATCTTTCTCGATCACATTTGCCAGTGTGGCGGCATCAAGTTGACCGATGCCTTCGAGCGTCCAGAGCGCGTGGAGACGGGTGAGGGGATTGGCGTGCTGCAGCGCCAGCGTTTTCAGTGGCGCGATGACGGAGGCAGGAGATTTCTCGACGAGCAACCGCTGCGCGGTGTCACGCCACCAGCCGTTCGAATGCGCGAGCGTATTGACGAGGTCAGCAGGAGCGGCGTTAGCGAGCTGGGGCTTCGGGCCGGGGGGCTTGCCGGTGTGGACAATGCGGTAAATGCGGCCGCGGCGGATGACCTTGTCGAGGCCGCGGTCCTCCGCCTGCTTGCGCAGGTAACTCGTGAGGAAGACGCGGTGTTGCACGACACCGTGGTACATATCTACGAGATAGAGGCAGCCATCGGGGCCGGTGTAGGCGTTCATGGGACGAAAAAGTTCGTCCGTGGAAGTAAGGAACTCCGCTTCTTTGTAAGGGTTCGTCCCAGAGATTTCACCAGATTTCTCCGTGAGAACCATGCGGCGAACCATGTTGCCAGCGGGCTCGGGGATGAAGGCGTTGCCGTAGAATTCCGCAGGGAAATTATCGCCGCGATAGATGACCGGTCCGCAGGTGGCGGTGTATTTGTTGAGCGTGCCGTCGGGTTTGAGCGTAACTGGTTGATAGCCGCGGTTCACGCCGGGATTCACGCGCCCGGGCCAGACCGTTTGGTCCTTCATCGGCTGCTGGTTGAGGCCGGCGGTGGAGCGGAAGAGCGGGTTGCGGAAGTAATACTCGCTGGGCACGTAGTCGGTGCGGAGCTGGTCGGAATTGGAATTGTAGAACGGCCGGCCCCAATCATCCATCGTCATCCCCCACTGACCGCGGAAGGTGGTGGGAAGGCGTTTCCATTCCTCGTCCACGCGCCGGTAGCGGAAGGTGTGGTTCGCGGAAATGATCCAGTTGTTCATGAGCCACGTGGGGCTGTTACCCGTGTGCTCAGGATTCTTGATGGCGGCCGGCGCGTAGTTCTTGTCCACCAACACCCGTTTGCCGGGCTTCAGACCGGGCTCGATGGGGAACCACCAGAGCGTCGTCGCTTCGCAGACGAGAAGCCCGCCGTAGGCGAGGCAGAGAGCGCGCGGCAGAACGAGCTTGTCGAGGAAGACGGTCTTCTTGTCCATCTTGCCATCGCCGTCGGTATCCTCGAGGACCGAAATACGGTTGATGGGATCGGTCTCTCCCGCAGCATCCGGGGTGGCCATGTAGCTGGGCATTTCGGCAATCCAAATCCGGCCATCGGCGTCCCACTGCATTGCGACCGGCGTCTCGATGAGCGGATCCGCGGCGACGACTTCGATGCGGAAGCCGGGTGGGAGCTTGAAGGTTTTCAGCGCGTCGGCGGGTGCGAGCGGCGGGTTGGCGGGAATTTTTTCCTTCGGCACGCGCGACTCTTGTTTCTCACCCGCCTTATCGCCCGACTGGGCGTGGGCGAGGGAGGCGGTGAGGCAGAGCGCGACGAGGAGACGGGGCAGTATGGTTTTCACGTTCAAAAAAATTGTGACAATCAATCACCACTTGGACAACGGACGAAGTCATCTTATTTCATTAGATTCATAATAGAATGGATAAGCAAACTGTGATTCTAAGAAAAAAGATGGCTCCAGAGGAAGGACTTGAACCTTCAACCACACGGTTAACAGCCGCGTGCTCTACCATTGAGCTACTCTGGAACACAGAGGGCGGCGAGATTACGAGTCCGCTGCGCGTGCGTCAACCTTTTTGCCGCTTCGAGGGGTGAGGAATTTTTCACCCGGAATGATTCAGGGTGGTCAGCCGTAACGATATGGTTTGGATAACACAAAAGTGTTCGGCAAATGGCGGACTTCGTCGACTGCGTTGTCTGCCAGTAGCACCTCGACGATATCGAAGCGGATTTTCGTCGTCGGATAACGGAGTTGGCGAAGATAGTCGAGCGCGGTCTGCGAGAGGCGGCGGCGTTTGGCGGCGTTCACAGCGGCGGCAGGGCGTGTCCACCCTTCACTCGATCGTGTTTTTACTTCAACGAACACGAGGCAATCACCGTCGCAAAAGACGAGGTCAATCTCGCCACTCCGCGATTTGAAATTTGCGGTGAGAAATTTGAGGCCGAGCGAACGCAGGTGGCGTTTCGCTGCGCGCTCGCCGAGTTCGCCGCGTTGCAGATGTACCGGTTTCGGTTTTCCGGTCACGACCGCTGCAAGCCGTTGCCAGAGGTTCATCTTGCTCAGAAGAGTTCGGCCTGCACCGGCTTGAGCGGCGCGAAGCTGCGACGGTGGATAGGACAGGGCCCGTGGCGTGCGATCGCCGCGAGATGCGCCAGCGTGCCGTAGCCTTTGTGTTCAGCAAAACCGTACCCGGGAAAATCATCGGCATAACGCAGCATGAGTCGGTCGCGCGTGACCTTGGCGAGCACGCTGGCGGCAGCAATCGAGTAACTGCGCGCATCGCCTTTCACGAGTGGCGTCTGCGGAAAGTACAGCGACTTCACACGCGTGCCATCCACCAATACGTGTGCCGGGGCAGGGGAAAGCTGCGCGAGCGCTTCGTTCATCGCGCGATGAGTTGCCTGTAGGATATTAATGGCATCGATGACGCTCGCCTCGATAATCGCGATGCCGTGGCGAATGGCCGGGTTCTCTGTAAGTGCCGTGAAGAAACGTTCCCGCTGTGATTCAGTGAGTTGTTTGGAGTCATTCAACCCTTCCAGTTCGCGTGGCAGACCGGTGCGAATCCATTCTGCGGGAAATATCACGGCTGCTGCACTGACAGGGCCGGCGAGCGGGCCGCGTCCAGCCTCATCCACGCCGGCAATCGTAGCGGCTCCCTTACCGAGCAGAGCACGTTCGAACTCGAAGCGGTCGGTCGCTTTGGTTGCGTTTCGCGGCACGGGCGACGTTCGCGCTGAGATGAAGAAAAATCAAGTCGGCGTCGAAGCGCGGGCATTGCGGACAAAAGAAAAGCGAGGCCCTTGGGCCTCGCTTTTTGAAAGGGTCTAGTTGGTGAACGGCGCCTTACTTCTTGGCGGCTACTCGCGTTTCCTTCTCCTTCACGGCGGTGGCGCCCTTGCCGAGACGGCCGCGGAGGTAGGTGAGCTTGGCGCGACGGACGGAGCCCTTGCGATCAACTTCCACCTTATCAACGCGCGGTGAGTGGGTCGGGAAAATGCGCTCGACGCCTTCGCCGTAGCTGATGCGGCGGACGGTGAAGGTGGCGTTCAGCCCATGTCCACGGCGGCCCATGACAACGCCGGTGAAGACCTGGATGCGCTCCTTGTCGCCTTCGACGACCTTGGTGTGCACCTTCACGGTATCGCCCACCGCGAAGTTCGTCTTGTCCTTGCGGTATTGTTCCGACTCGATTTTGTCCAATAGTACCTGGTTCATAAATTGTTCACTTCGTTTTGGCGGGTTTACCGCCGTTTTCTTTCTTCTCCAACAAATCTGGCCGCACCTCCGCGGTGCGGGCGAGCGCTTGTTCGCGCCGCCATTTCTCGATCTCGGCGTGGTTGCCGGAGAGCAACACCTCGGGCACCTTCATCTCACGGAACTCCGCCGGCCGCGTGTAGTGCGGATATTCCAGCAAACCGTGGCTGAAAGACTCGTCGTGCGCGCTGCCGTCGTCGCCCAGCACACCGGGGAGCAAGCGGGCGACGGTGTCGATAATCACCATCGCCGGCAAATTACCGTTGGTCAGCACGTAATCGCCGATGGACAACTCATCGTCCACCAACGTCTCGCGCACCCGCTCGTCCACACCCTCGTAGCTGGCGCAGATGAAGAGCAAGCTCTCGTGCTGCACCAATTCGCGCGCGATTGATTGGTCGAACTTCCGACCCGCCGGTCCGAGCAACACCACACGGGTTTGGTCGGTCACCAGACTTTCCACTGCCTCAAAGATCGGTTCGGGTTTCAGCAACATTCCCGGTCCGCCGCCGAATGGACGATCGTCCACCGTGCGATGCCGGTCATGAGTCCAATCCCGCAAATTGTGTATCCGCAACACCAACCGGCCTGCCTCGCGTGCGCGGCGGATGATGCTCTCATCGAGCGGTCCCGTAAACATCTCGGGAAACAGGGTGAGTACATCAATCTTCATGCCCACACTGGCGGACGCCGCTCGTGCGTCCGCTAAAATTCAATGCTGCGCGTCGTCCTCGACAATCTCCACGGTCGCGCGCTTGCCCTGCTTGGCGCCGCCCACCTGCACGAGCGCGCGGATGGCCTGGATGGTCGCGCCTTTGCGGCCGATGATCTTGCCGACATCGTCCGGCGCGAGCCGTAGCTCATACACCGTCTGTCCGCCGTTCTCGACGGGGGTCACGGTGACGGCCTCGGGATGGTCCACCAACCCCTTGACCACGTATTCGACAAAGGCCTGCATAAAGCCTCAGCGAATTACTTCGCGGCGCGCTTGGCCTTGCGCAAAAAACTAGCGACCGTGTCGCTCGGCTGCGCACCCTTGCTGATCCAGTAGTCGGCGCGGGCGACGTCGATCTTCATATTATCGCCCTTCATCAGCGGCTGGTAGGTGCCGATTTCCTCGATGAACTTGCCGTCACGCGGGCTGCGACCATTGGCCACCACCACGCGGTACACCGGCGTGTTCTTCGTGCCGATTCGTTTCAGACGTATTTTGACTGACATAAACTGTTCTTTTTAAGACCCGCCGCGCGAGTTTCCTCACCCGATCTCGGAAGGCCACTCTTCCAAAAAGGAGTGGGAGCCTAGTCAGCAGCCAAACGGATGGCAAGTCCTGTTTTACGAGTGCGACAGTTCTTTTTGGGATGCTCGGGATCCAATGCGGACCTCGTGAGGTTGAGGTCTGCCTCGAAACACTTTTTGTTGGTTTTGTTGGAATGGGTAAAAAGACATTGTCCTCCGCCCAGTTTCTGCCGTATCACCCGGAAATCAAAGGCGCCACACTACGGGCCATCTCCACGTAAGCGGATATTTCGCGGGAGAATTTTTTCGGGGCCTACGAGCAGGGATAGGCGATTTGCTTATGTTTCCGAGGATTCGCCCTGCTTACACCTGGTACGGCGGGCTTGGTCAGTTTCTTCGAGCCCCCGCTTCACGGCACCACGAGCCTCAAGGCTTGTGGCTGGATGCCGATTTTCGCCGGCAGATGGCCAACGGCATCGCCATCTAATTCGACGGGCACGCGCTCGGTGCTGTTCAGGGTGAGTGAATCGGTCTGGAAACAATGGATGCCTTCCAATTCTCCGAGTTTGCCTGTCAGCAATGCCCAAACGTAAACAAGCAGGCGCCGGCGCTGGAACTTCGTGAACACGCAGACGTCGAGCTGGCCGTCGTCCATTCGCGCTGCTGGGAAGAACGGGAATTTGCCGCCGTAGTACCGGCCGTTACCGAACAGCACCAGTTCGGCCGATTCAATGACTCTGTCGCCGCACGTGACGGT
>CAMDJP010000006.1 GCA_945900775.1 Akkermansia muciniphila
CCACCGAGCTGGTTGGTGCCACCGACCGTTCCACCGCGAGTGGAGATCGTTCCAGACCTCGTCGGGCTGGAGATGCTCATTGTTCGGACACGGAGCGATATACGGGGGCTTGCGCTAAGCTGGTTTGTTCCACGGAAGTTCCCCAACACGCTCATGATATTGCGAGGATTAGAACTAAGCTGCGCAAGGCCAGTCGCTCCCCAACCACTTACAGGACGCGTATATCGTGGGACACCAGTGGTGTTCGTGCTGCCCGTGTTAGACCCGCCGTTTTGCGTCCCAGCCGGTTCAGTGGGGGGTGGCGGCGGGGGCAACGGCTGTGCCGATGCCGTATTCGGATCGGTCATCAGCCCGTTGAGGGTGTTCTGGTAATTGTTGTTGTTGGCGACAACGCCCTGCGCGCGGCCTCGCATCGCCCCAGAATTCAGCCCGCCGATGCCTTGCATAGTGGAGCCGATACCGATGGCTGCCATCGTGCCAGCCAAGCCTTGGGCCACAGCGGTCTGCGCACCAAGGAGAGCAGCGGCGACAATAGCTATGGTCACGTATTGGCGAGATTCCATAGTGAGGAGGATATACCTGCTGCGGTTCACCGTCAAAGCTTATTTCGGACTTCAGCGATTCCCTAGGGGTCTAGGGTACTTATCTTACGGGCGTCCCGGAGACGTTGGAGTTAAAAAAAACATAGCGCAATTCCACCTGCCCGCCGGGAGGATTGGGCATGCCCCCTTCTACGCGAGAAAGCCTGCCGACGTGAAAATCCGCAAACAGCACATCCGCCGAGGGGGTGTTCACATCTTTACCACCAGCGGGAGCGTGGCGCATGGTCAGCAGATCGGGGCCGCCAGCCCCGGAATTGAACCAGAACGGGTCGTTAACTTGGTACGGAGGATTGAGTTCACCGGGCCCTTTGTTACCAGCTTCCTCCCCAATCACGGCAAATGTCTGAGGATCTTTTATTTCATCGATGATTCTTTTGGAGGACTGGCTGTTTTGCGAAAAGCTGTAGGAATACCAACCACGGTTGGCGTAGTCGTTATCCATGGGGCACTGAAGCAACCTATTCATCGAATCCAAGCTCCCACCTAGATAGTCAAGGATGAGCGATTTAGCTGGGTCGGAGGGATTAATGAAGGCGGGAGCACCCTGATTGCTGCCTGACACTTCTGGGAGGGTGTAGTCGTTAGCATCGATAAACATACGAAATCCCAAGCCGAGCTGCGCAAGGTTGTTCTTACTGGCGCTTTCCTTGGCCTTGAGCTTGCCTTTCGCGAGTACCGGCAGAAGCAGGGAGGCCAAAATCCCGATGATGGCGATGACGACGAGTAGCTCAATGAGCGTGAAGGCCACGCACTTTGCGTGAACCTCACGCAGACGACGGGTAGGGGAAAGGCCGTTAGGAGTGAATATGTTCATATTTTATTCATTCTCCTAGTTTTCCAAAAACTCACCCCTGATTCAGGGCCATGCTACACCACCAGTAGGGTTTGTGCTGCGCTGCATCAGCCAGATGACGTCTGGGTTGTTGGGTGCTGGCGCCTTCCAGTTACCCGGTGGTGGTGTGTCAGTGAAAAAAGTGCTGACCCACTTGTGTATTTCAACGTGGCCGTCCACGAAGCTGAAGGCACTGGCATCGTTGTGGTAAGTGGCGGGAAAGTCCGAGACGGTGATATTCGCGTAAGTGGTGTAACAATCCGTGCGAAAGAACCCGTCTTGAAGCGTTTTCTCGTGCTCATCGACCATAACGAAGGTACCGGATGGGGTCGATACCTCTTCGATCAGTTTGTAAATTTCAAACGCGCCCGGTCGCGGCCAGCCAGTTTGAAACCACGCGGCGCCACCATCGGTCCAACAACCCATGTATCCGTTCATGCATACGCTACGGGCTTTTCCCGTGTCTTTTTTATCGCCGGGACACTTGTAGATCGTGGCATCGTCGATGTATGGCCACAGCTTCCCGCCCGTGATGCTAGCGAGGGACGCATCGCCCAATACCCAATTGCGATTGTGGACCAGTTTACCTGCGTTATCGTCCGCATATAAATGCCATCCCAACTGCAACTGCTTCATGTTGCTCATGCACTTCACGCCAGCGGCCTTGAGCTTGCCTTTCGCGAGTACCGGCAGAAGCAGGGAGGCCAAAATCCCGATGATGGCGATGACGACGAGTAGCTCAATTAGCGTGAAGGCCAAGCACTTTGCGTGAACCTCACGCAGACGACGGGTAGGAAAAAGGCCCTGAGGAGTGAATATGTTCATATTTTATTCATTTTCCTAGTTTCCATAAAACTAGACTCCTTGCTACTAGCAAGTCTCATGCCCAAGCCATTCACCGGCTCTGTAACGAAATCGGCACGCAACTAGGTCAAAGTCGAGTTTGCTGCCAAGTTGGTTAAAAGTCGCCAACAAAACCCTCAGGGACACCTCGTAGATACCACAAAATAGGTCGATGTCAACCGACCCGACCCGAGGAAACGAGGGTTGCTCAAAAATCAGCCCTTTGTCTCGCCGAACACCGTGGCGAGCGCCTGCGCGTAGCCCGCAGACTCTTCCGCGACCGATTCCACGGTGAAGTTCAAGTCGTGCAGATGGCCGTCCTGCAAGCCGTACACCCATCCGTGGACGGAGAGCTGCTGCCCGCGCGCCCACGCCTCACGCACGAAGCTGGTGTCGCACACGTTGCTCACCTGTTCGACCACGTTCAGCTCGCAAAGCTTGTCCCCGCGCGCGGCCTCCGGCACCGCGGCGAGCCGCGCCTCATGCTTTTGCCGCACATCCTGCAAGTGTCGCAACCAGTTGTCCGCGAAGCCGATCCGGTCGCCATTCAGCGCCGCGCGCACACCGCTGCAGCCGTAGTGGCCGCAGACGATGATGTGCCGCACCTTCAATAGGTCCACGGCGAATTGGAGAACAGAGAGGCAGTTGAAATCGGTGTGGACGACGAGATTGGCGATGTTGCGGTGAACGAATATCTCACCGGGCAGCAACCCGACGATCTCATTCGCCGGTACACGGCTGTCCGAACAACCAATCCAGAGGTACTGCGGGGACTGTTGGCGGGAAAGATCTTCGAAGAAACCCGGCTTCTGCTTTCGCACGCGCGCGGCCCACTCTCGGTTACTCTCAAAAAGATGTGCGAGCGTATCCATCGCTCCCAATTTCACCGTAGCTGGCCCCAGCGGTCAATGCGGAAACTCGTGCCCTCTCAATTGCCCATCTTATCCGCAGGCGCGAGCGTGAGGTCATCGAAGCGGATCGCTGTGCCAGAAAACGGGTTGCCCCAGATGCTCGGTCGGCCGGGCGGCAGCGCCTCGGCCTCGGTGTGCTGAATGGCCCAGACGGCTGGCTCCGCAGCGCCTTCCTGCCACGCCTTGCCAACGACGGCGAACCCGCCGGAGTTGAGCGAGCGGACGGAAAGTCGTATCTGCGTCCACTTGCCTGATTCCCAGACCAGCGGCACGCTCAGTTTCAATTCCTCGCCTTTGTACAAATCGAGCGCCTTCTTCGCCGGAGCGACCTGCAGCCGGTAGCCACTCACCCCGTTGAGTCCAACTCCGAAAACAGGAAAGCGCCGACCTTTGCCGGTGCCATGAATCCGTGCGCTTACCGTCACGTCCGCGGACTGGCTCGGGCCGAACAGCACGCCGAAGGTTTCCAGCGGCGCGCCCGGCAGCTCGAGGAATCTGTTCCCGCCCTCGGTCTTCACCGCGAATTCGCCGTCCAGCACCAGCATTCCCTCCGGCACTTTGTCCAGCACCGCCTTCTCGAAGTTTTCCGAGAAAAGCGGCTTCGCCGGTGCCGCGTTGAGTTGCACGACCAGCGACAGCGCCACAAGGAAGATTCCCAAGTTTTGTTTCATAAAGTTCGTCTCCAAAAACCGCGCTCCAGTCTAATTATTCCGCAGCGCCTCAAGCAAGTCCCCGCGCAAGGACACGACCGCCGCCAACCACGTCCACACCAACCCACTTGCCAGCACCGCACCGAGGGTGAGCCAGAGCGAAAGCGGCGGAGGCTGTGCGCCTGGCTTGAACCACGCCGGCAGCACCGCCACCAGCGCCGCACCCACGCCCGCCGCCAACCCAAGCAGCAACAGTGCCGCGTGCTCGCTCACCACCAGTCGCCGCAGCGCGCGCGTCCGGAAGCCGACCGCCCGCAGCAATGCTAACTCGCCGCGCCGCTCGAGCACGTTCCGCAGCACCACCACGCCAAGCCCCACGCTTCCGAGCAGCAGCCCAAGACCACCGAGCACTTGAAATGTGGAAAGGTACGTGTTCTGCACTGCGTTCAGCTCCGCCAACCGCCGCGTCGCCGGCGTCAGCTCGAGCCCCACATCGCTCAACGCCCGCGTCAGCGCCTCACTCGCATCGGCCGCCCGGTTCGACGGCGCGTCCACGAGGAACATTCGGTAACCGGCTTCGCTGGGGAACCGGCGCGCGAACTCGGCCTCGTCGATTAAGAGGCTTCCCTGCAATACCGAACCGGCGAGCGCCGCCAACAGCCTCACTTTGAAGGAGCGACCGCGCTCGTCAGTGAACTCGATCGTCTCACCAAGCTTCTTGCCCAGCGCCCATTGGATCGAGGCCGCGTCACCGATGGCTGCCACCTCGTTCTCCGCAAGCGGCTGCCCGTGGATCGGGTAGAACTCACCTCGCTTGAGCGCTTCCCAAGGCGCCTTCTCCAACACACCGTCCACTTTTCCGGCAAACGTGAACCGACCGGCGAGCGCCTCCGGCTTCACTCCAAGGAGCCGCGGCTTCTGTGCGCGGTTCAAGTTCAGGCAGCTCGCGTCGTCGCCGTCGCGCACGCGCAGCGACACGAACGAGACTTCCTCAACATTCTTCGCCTCGATGCCGAAGAAGTCCCGCCCAGCCCGCGTATTGAGGTCATGCACCACCGGCAGCGCCGATTCGCCGAGCAACGCGAAGCCACCCGTGCCGCTCGCCCGGCTTCCTGCGCCCGCGTTCTCGTCGAGCCGGAACGCGCCAATTGAAACGATGAGGAAACTGCCACACGCAAGCATCGCCGCCGTGGCAAGGCTGCGGCGACGGCGACGCGCCGTGTTGCGCACGCTCATCTTGGCCAGCGAGAGCTGCGTGGCCGCGTCAGTGCGAGCCAACCGCGTGAGCCACGCCGACATGAAAGCCAGCGCAGCGATGAGCAGCAGCGCGCCCGCGCCGAAGAAGATGCCTGCGGCAGCCGTGTCTGCCGCGGCGAACGCCCAGCCGGTCAGCGTCAGCGCGAGGAGCAGTGCAATCAAACCGATGGCCAAGCTTCGACTCCGTTTTGGCGCGCCGTCCTCCAGCGCTTGCGGTTCCACATTTTCCTCCGCGAGCAGTTCTCGCGCAGGTTGCGCGGCCTGCTTGCGTAGCGCGAGCCAGAGCGTGAACACCGCCGTCACCACGCTGGCCGCAATGCCAAGCGCGAGCGTTCCCGGCGCGCCGTGGTAACGCAACGCCGCGCCGCCCACCGCTTCGCTCCACATCGTTGAGAGCCCGTGCAGCATCGCTCGCGCGTACCAAATGCCACCTGCCGCCCCCAGTAACGAGCCAAGTAGCGCAAGCGCCGCGCCCTCGCCAAGCAGTAATCGGCGCACCTGCGCGGGCGTGAAACCAAGGGCAAGGAACGTGCCGACCTCCTGCGCGCGCCGTTCCACGCCGAGTTGGAAAAGCAGCGATACCAGCATCAGTGCAGCGGCAATGAGAAAGAAGCTGAAGCCGATGAAGAGGCCACCGAAGTCCTGCCCCTGCGCGCTCGCGGCCAGTGCCTGTGCGCGCACCGAATCGAAACGGAAACCAACGGAGGCAGGGTCGAGCGCAGTGAGAAGCTTCACTTCGATATCCTTGCGCAATGTGTCGAGCGCGTTGGTGCCGGTTGCGCCATTCGGCAGCGGGAAGCGCACTGCGGTGTGGGTGCCGAAGCGGTTGCTCCACATCATCTCACCGGCCGCGAGCGTCACGAACGCCTTCGGCGTGCCGCGCCATTCTTTCCAATAGCGGTCATCCTGTGGCCGGATGCGACCAGCCTGGATCGGCAGGCTCGCGTCCCAGTCGCGCGTGCTCTCGGCCTTGGCCACGCCGGGAAAATCGGGCATTAACGCGCGGTCAGCGTGCGGCGACGCGAGCGGCACCACGGCGCGGATGCGAAAGCTGTTCGTCCGCTCCTCGAGCGTGCGAGCGGTGCCAACAGAAAAGTAGCGCAGCGCGACGGTGTCGCCAGGCGCGGCGCGCAAATCGTCGGCAAGCCATTGGTTGAGGATAATCTCGTCGGCGCGCATCTCCGCTGGCACGAACGGCGCGCCCGCAGCGGTGACCATCGAGTACGGCGTGGTGCGGTTGCCGGCACGGAGTTCGTTGACGAAGTAAGTCTGAAGCAACTGCGCTCCGGGGAAGGCGTTCGTAACGGCGACGATCACGGGCGGGTCGAGAAAGATGCGCGGCGTACGCAGCTCCACGAAGCCGTTAGTCACGTCCACGCGCAGCTCCAATTGAACGTCGGCGAGTTTCCAAGCCGTTCGCAACTGCTCCACGGCGGCCTTGCTCAGCTCCTTGGAAGCAACCTCGATGGATTTCTGATCGGCCTTCGGCTCCCGACCGACGAGCAGCAGATTCGCACTGTTCAACGCGCCAGCCGCGCGCTGGAGTTGGTCCAAGCGGACGAATGCGTTGAACGGGGCAACCTGATTTGCTTGAAGGCTGAATCGGCCAATCTCGGCGTCTGTGGCGACCGCATGAACCTTCAACCGCAACGCAGCAGTGGCGTTATCCTGTGAGGCGAGCGGGGCATCGCGGGAAAGTTGCGTCACGCGCGAGACGCGCAGCAGGACGGTATCGCCGACTTTTGCGCGGAGCTGGGCGGCGAGCGAAGCGTTCAGTACCACGCCGTCCGCGGAGATGTCACCGAAGGTGGGCATTTGCCCGGCGAATTTCCAGAACTTGTCCTCCACACCAAGCGCCTGCACGCGGTTAGCTCGGGCCGAGCCGTCGCCGCTCGAGGCCGTGGCCGGCAGCACGAGCGCCGCACCAGAAAAGGTCTCGTTCGTCTGAAGAATTTCGTTCGCCAGTGCGGGACGGAAAAGGCGATCGCCGGTGGTGGCGGCGAGATAGGTTTTACCGAGACGCATCAGCGCCATCTCCCGCAGACTGGCGCGCACCGAATCGCCAACAAGCAGCGCACCGATGAGGATGGCGGCGCCAATCGCCGCCCCGAGTAGCGTGCCAAGATGCGCGCGGGCGTGGAAACGCAGACTGCGCAGGATGAGCGTGGCGCGGGTCATCTTACTTCGCTTCCATCAATCGACCGCCCTCGAGCCGGAGTATCCGCTGCATCTTTCCCGCGAGTTCCGCGGAGTGGGTCACGACAATGAGCGTGACGCCTTCTTCGCGGTTCAGCTCGACTAGCAACTGGCCGAGGTTGACGGCGGAGGCGTGATCGAGAGCACCAGTCGGCTCGTCGGCGAGGAGGAGTTGCGGTTGGTTGATAAGCGCACGCACGACGGCGACACGCTGACGTTCGCCGCCGGAAAGTTGCGCCGGCCGGTGACCGAGTCGCTCCTGCAGGCCAACGCGCGTGAGCAGTCGCAGTGCCCGCTGCTGCGCTTCGGCGGACGCGGTGCCGCCCGAGGCGAGCGTGGGCACGAGTATGTTTTCCAGTACCGTGCATTGCGGCAGGAGATGGTGCGCCTGGAAGATGAAACCAATCTGGCGATTGCGCACGGCGGCGAGCTGAAAGTCGTCGAGTGCGCTGAGGTTCTGGCCGGCGAGCTCCACGCGACCGCTGGTAGCGTGGTCGAGCGTGCCGAGGATCTGCAGCAGGGTGCTCTTGCCGGAGCCCGACGGACCGACGATGGCGAGTGATTCGCCGCGACCGACACGAAGCGAAAGCCCTTCGAGGATACGCAGCGGACCGGCAGCGGTTCCGTATTCCTTGGCGACGCCCTCGAGCAGCAGCAGCGGTTCAGGTGACGACATGGGTGAAGGCTAAACGATGCCGCTACGAGCGGGAAATGAAAAAGGCGAGGGGGTGCCTTTCACTCCTTCACCCAACGCCGAGCCTTCATCTCGAAGCGCGGCAGCGTGCCGGCGGGGGCAATAGCAACTGGAACGCGCAGGGCGAAGGCGTGCTGAAAGCGCTCGACCAGTCGAGCGGCAAGCGCAGGGCCATCGACGCCGCTCGCGGGTTCAATCTCGACGTCCAGCTCGACGAGCGCTTGCTGGTAGCGAACATGAACACGGTATTCCTCCACACCGCCCCCGGCACAGATGATTTCCTCGACCGCGCCGGGATAGATGTTCACACCGCGGACGATAATCATGTCGTCCACGCGTCCGAGGATGCCGCCTTCAAGAGCGAGTTCGTGCGAGCCACAGGCACAGGGAGAACCTTTCGCAGACGGCTTCACGAAATCGCCAGTGCGGTAGCGCAGGAGCGGCGAGGCGAGGCGGGTGAGCGTGGTGAGGACGAGTTCACCGGAGACGCCGGGCGCAGCGGGCAGGCCGCTGACGAAATCGATGACCTCCGAGAAATAGGCCGACTCAATCACATGCAGCACGCCGGGGCAGGCGGGGCATTCGTAGGTGACGGGACCGACCTCGGTCATACCGTGGTGATCGAAAACGCGCGCGCCGGGCCAGAGTTGCTCGATCCGCGCGCGCACGCCGAGGACACTGCCACCGGGTTCGCCGGCAACGATGATCGCGCGCACGGGGCTTTGTGCGAGACTGATTTTCTCCTCGGCGGCGACCTCGCCGAGTCGAATTGCGTAGGTCGGTGTGCAGCAGAGCACAGTGACGCGGTTCTCCAGAATCATCCGCAGGCGCGCGCGACTGGAGAGACCACCACCGGGTAGGCAGAGGGAACCGAGCCGCGCAGCCGCCTCGAAGGCGGTCCAGAATCCGAGGAACGGCCCGAAGGAAAAGGCGAAGAAAAAGCGGTCAGCCGCAGTCACGCCCGCGGCGCGGTACACCGCGAGCCAGTTGTCGAGGAGTGCGTCCCAGCTTTCGGGCGTATCAAGCCATCGGAGCGGCGCACCGCTGGTACCGCTGGTCGCATGACAGCGGGTGTAGCGCGCTAGCGGAAACGTGAGGTTCGTACCGTACGGCGGATGCTCGGCTTGGTCAGCGACGAGCTCGGCCTTCGTCGTGAAAGGAGAGCGTCGAACAAATTCAGAAAGCGAAGCCACATCTGTGGTCACGCCAGCCTCGACGAGCCGACGTGTCTGGAATGGATTTGCCGGCCGCAGTGCGCCAAGCAGTGCGCGAAGTTTGGCAAGTTGCTCGGTCTCGATGGCGGCGCGGTTTGGAAAAGCGGCGGCCATCGCGGGTGCGTGAATAATTATTTCACCGGCGGATTGGCGGCGGGATTCGCCGGGGCTAGCTGCGCGGCGGGGGGCTTGGAAGCGCCAGCGGTGTTCGAAGGCGCATATTTGGCAACCAGGAAGGCACCGACAACCGCGAGCACACAGCCGAGGATGAACTGCACCGGTAACGCCTTAAATCCGCCCTCCGGCGGATGCAAGAGCATCGCGGTGATGGTGTTGATTACCGGCGCACCGGCAAAGACGATTGGCATCACGGCCGCCGCGGAGGCGCCCTTGTAAATCGGGTTCGCCGCACCGAGCGCGAGGATGAGTGTGAAGGCGCCAACCGCGCCCGCCGCGCCGGCTACGAAGCTCCAGCGGATGCCTTCGGGCGTGAAACCCCAGTTCGAACAGCGCAGCTTCAGCAGCACCGCTGCGCCGATACCGATCACCGCGTACGCGATGCAGACGAAGAGGAACGCTTTCAGGCTCGCGTGCGGCGCCTCAGCTCCCATGGGCATATAGCCGCGGCCCTTGTGGAGAATCACGCCGTACACGCCCCACGAAAGCACCGTGAGAAGCGCGAAGTAGAGCCAGGTGAAGTTTGTGCTGGTCGAATTATCAGGCATAAGCGGGCGTAGTGTAGGGGCGGAAGCGGGCAAATTCAATCTTTTGCCTCGTGCTCACGCCAATTTCTCGGCTGGGGCGATTTCGATTAGACTATCGATGCTCTTGGGAATCGGCACCGACCTCATCTGTCCGTCCTCGTCTCGCGTGACGCAGACGACCGTGAGCTTGCCACGCGCGATCTCCTGCGGCGCGCCCACTTTGCGGAAACGAAACTGGTAGCTCATCACCTTGCTGCGCTTCTCGCTCACGAGCAGGTGAATCTCCACCTCGTCCTCGAACCGTAGCGGCTTCTGGTAATCGCACTCCGCGTGCACACGCGGCCAGCCCACCGGCATCTCCGGCGTGCAGGTCACCACCGAGAAGCCGAGTGAGCGGTAGAAGGCATGCTCGGCGTACTCCATGTAGCGGAAGAAATTCGAGTAGTGGACAATGCCTGCCATGTCGGTTTCGGAAAACTCGACGCGGCGGACAATCTTGAACTCGTGTGCCATGGCTGAATTAGGGTGAGGGTTTGGGCAGTGTTTGGAAAGCCTCGATCAGCGCACGTGCGGCGTGCGTCACGCTGAATTTTTCGAGTACAACCTTACGCCCCGCTTCACCGAGCGCACGAGCCTTTAGCGGTTCCGCGAGCAGCGGCTCAGCGGCATCGGCCAAAGCCTGCGGGGTTGCGGGATCGAAACAGACACCACCACCGGTCACCGCGATGATCTCAGGAAAGGCCGCCACGCGCGGCTGCACCACCGGCACGCCCGCGGCCAGTGCCTCGATAAGATAAAGCCCGAACGCTTCACCGTACATCGCCGGAACGGAAAGTGCCGTGAGCGACCGGAGGAACTCGGTCTTCGCCGCGCGGTCGAGATTGGGATGAAATGAGACGTCGCCGAGCAGGCCGCGCGCACGCAAGCGTACGCGCAACTCTTCGACGAACGGCTCGTCCGCCGGGCCACAAGCACCGCCGATGCGCAGCTGTAGGTCGGGCACACCGTTGCGCTGCTTGAGCAAAATGAACGCCTCGACAAGTAGGTCGAGTCCTTTGTCGCGGCACATCCGCGCGAAGAATCCGAGCGCGGGCGGACGCCGCGGATGCGGCGCCGACGCGTAGCCGTCGAGGTTAATCCCATTGAAAACGACGCGCAGCTTCGCCGGCGGAATCTCCAGCCGCGCGGCCATCCGTTCGCCGTAATAACGGCTCGGCGCAATGAACAAGTCCACCTCACGGCCGCGCACGGCCATCTCTCGCCAGACCGCCTGACGGGACTCAACCGGCATCGCGTCGATGAAGGCGTCCTCGCCTTGCAGATTACAGACGACTGGTGCACGCAGCTCGGTCTTTAACCGGCGCTCCATCCCGAGGAGCATCGCGTTCGAGAGACAAATCACGTCGGGGCGCGGCTGAGTCTTCAACCATACGATGAGTTCGTCCAGTTCGCGCGATTGATTGCCCGCCTCGCCGCGCAGCATCGAGAGCGTCAGTTCGCCTACATCCTCGGCGCGTGTCTTGGCCGCGCGGCCGCCGGCCCACTTGAGCAACCGAGGCGAATCGAGCCCGCGACGCAACCAATCCGGCGCCTTGCGGAAGATGGGTAGGACTTGGTCGAGATAGACATTCACACCGCCGAAGAAAATCGGCGCGCTGCTCTGATCGGCCTCGTCGAGCGTCATCGGCAGATAAAGCGGAATCATCATCGCCTCATGGCCGAGCGAGCGCCACGCGGCAACGAGGGCGTTGTCGCGAAAACAATTTCCGCAGTACATCCCACCAGCACCAGGTGTGATCTGAATGATGTTCACGACGATGCAGCGGCCACGGTGAGAGGCTCGCCGAGCGGCAGGTCGTCGGGCAGCGGCACGAATTCGCGGAACTTCTGCCAGAGCGCAGTGAAGTCCTTATCCACGTCGCCGGAGAGGCAATCGGTGATGTCGGCGGCCGCGTCGGGATAGCGGTCGACGACGTCCTTGAAGGAGAAGTCCGGCTGATAGAAGGCGTACACAAGCTTGCGCATGTTCTCAATGCCTACGCGCAATGAGGCGGCGTAACTGGCGAATCGCGCGGGCGAAAAATCGCGGGCCGCGAGCGCCTCGTCGACGGCGTCGGCGGCCATCACGCCACTCTTGAGCGCGAGCATTAGGCCGGAACTGAACACAGGGTCGAGGAAGGCGAAAGCATCGCCCACCAGCAGCAGCCCTTCGGAGGCGCAGTGGCGCGCGTGGAAAGAGTACTCGCTGGTGATGTAAAAGTCGCCGACTTGCTCGCCTGTCGAGAGGCAGTCTTGGATCCAAAGGTTCTGCTCGACCTCGCGCTGGAATATCTTCGCCGGGGTCTTCACGCCGTCGCGGCTCAGGTATTTGCCATCGGCGACGACGCCGACGCTCACTCTGTCGTCGTGCATCGGGATGTGCCAGAACCAGCCTTTGTCCGGTACGAAAGCAACGGTGGTCTGGCCCTCGTCCACCCCCTCGGCCCGCTTTGAGCCTTTGTAATAAGTCCAAACGGCTACCTTGTTCAGGAAAGGATCCTTCACACGCCAGCCTTGGCGAACCGCAGCGAAGGCCTCCTTGCCGGTGCAGTCGAGTGTCATCGGCGCGCGGAACTCAACGACCACGCCATCCTTTCCCTGCGCGCGGACGCCGACGACGCGGCCATTCTCGCGCAGCAGTTCTTTCACGAAAATCTCCTCGATCACCGTGGCACCCTTCGCACGGGCATTCTCCATGAGCATCTCGTCGAATTCGCTCCGCAACACCTGCCACGTCTGCGCGACAGTCTCCCGGTCGTAACGGTTGAAGAAGTAGAACGGCTGACTGGCCCTGCCATTGGGCGAAACGAACTGGACGCTGTACTTCTTGATGAAGGCCGACTGGCGCATCCGATCGATCAGTCCGAGCCGGCGGAGCGGCTCGTAGGTGAAAGGGAGCATTGATTCGCCGACGTGATAACGCGGAAACTTCTCACGCTCTAGTACCAGAACTCGGCGGCCGCGCTCAGCGAGGATGCTGGCCGACGAGCAACCGGCTGGCCCGCCGCCGATGATTACTACATCATATGAAGAATCGTGTTTCATAATTGAAATTCAGTTAAGTTTCTCTCACTCGCGTAAAACGCCCTGAACAACGGGCGGTAGAATCTCCACAATCTCGGCCAGCGGCCGCTCCTCGGTGTCGAAAAGCGTGTTGCGCCGGCCGTAGAGCATGTGCGCACCGCTGATTCCGAGCACCTCGGCGATGAGTCGGTCGGACGCCAGCTTCAGGAAGCCCTTCGGCCGGCTCGTGTGCGCGATGGCACACTCCCGCAGGATGGTGCCGAGTGGTCGGTACTCGCCAAGAATCAGAGTGCGCGCCGCCGCTGGGAAACGGTCGAGATAGATCTTGATCGCGCCGAACTCGACCGGCGTGTTCGCGCCGTTCAGCAGCAGCACCACCTCGCGCGAATACTCATTGTCGTTCTGCCGCCGACCGAGTACGCGCAGATGAATCGATCCCTTGTGGAATTTTTCCAGCGTCGGCGTCATGTCGTCGCGGTGGACGAGCAGCGTCTTGTACGGCTCGGGCACATCCTCGCCGTTAATCACCTGCCACGGCGGCAACGGTTGGCCAGCCGCCGCGTAAAGCTCGTCCAGCGGCTGGATCATCAAGGCGTGCGGGATGTTCGCTTCGGCAGACATATTAGGCGTAACGCGCACTACGATGCTCGGGCAGGAAGAACTCATGCAGGAGCCTGTCCACTTGCAGAAGGCCCTCACGGCTCAGACGAATCGCGTCGTTCTCGACTGTGAGAAAGCCCCAATCCGTAAGCGTCTGCAGCGGCTTGGCGAACTGCGCGCTCGGATCGGTTCCAAACTTCTGAGCGAAATAGGCGCGGCTCACCTGGCCGAGCTTGAGCTGCAGGATGAACTCGCGAATGTAACGCTCCTCGGCCGTCGGCGTGAGCGCACGATGGACGGGCAGTTCGCCGGCGTTCACGCGCTGCACGTACGGGTCGAAATCGTGGTGGTTCTGGTAATGAACTCCGTTGATGTAGCCGAAGCTCGCGACGCCGAGGGAGAGAAGGTCGGCGCCAGCCCAGAGACGATCACGGTACACAAACGTGGCGCGCGCCTTGTTCTTCACCGCCGTGTAGGCGCTCGAGATGGTGTAGCCGTTCTTCGCCAGTTCGTTCCACGCGTAGTCCACCCACGCGCGCTTCACGTCCCAGTCGGCCACGGGCGCCACGAGTTTCCCCTCGACCTTCATCTGTTTGTAGATGGTCGTGTTGTAGGGAATCTCCATCTCATAAATCGTCACCGAGTCGGGCGCCAGCTCGATGGTCTTGCGAACACACTCGCGCCAGTTCGCGTCGGTCTCCTCGACCATCCCAGCGATGAGGTCGATGTTGATTTGTGGGAAGCCGATTTCGCGGGCGTACGCGTAGGCACGGGCGATTTCCTTGCTGTGATGCGCACGGCCGTTTATCTCGAGGATGTGGTCATCGAAATTCTCCACGCCCAGCGAAAGCCGTGTGATGCCCAATTCGCGGATCGCCTTGAGCTTGTGATCTGTGAGCGTGCCCGGCTCCGCCTCAAACGTGACCTCCTCCATCGCGTCCCAGGGCAACCGGCGCTGCATCTCGCCGACGAGATGCTTGAGTTGGTCCACGGAGAGATAGCTCGGCGTGCCGCCGCCGAAATAGACGAAGCTCGGCTTGCGCCCGCCGACGAATGGCTTCGTGACGTAGCCGTCCAACTCCCGAATCAACGCCTCGATGTAGCCCTTGATCGCCGCCGAATCCTTGTCCGTGTACACGCGAAAATAGCAGAAGTGGCAGCGCTTCCGGCAGAACGGAATGTGGACGTAGATGCCGAGCGGGTTGTCCGCGCGCGGCGCGCGCTCGAGCGCGGTGCGAAACTCGCCCACCCCATCCTGCTTCCAGAACGAGAACGGCGGGTAGTTCGAGACGAAGTAGTTGCCTACCGTCGTCTGCTTCTCCAGCGGCGGCGCCGCGGGAGCCTGTGTGCTCGTATTCATCGGTTCGCCTTCTTCCCGAAACAGTAAACGACACCGTCGTCGGCTCCCACAATCACTCTGCCATCGGCCACGGCCGGCGAGCCATTCACGCCCTGGCCGATTTCATAGCTCCACAATTCTTTCCCGTCAGCGAGCGAGACCATGTAAAGCCGGCCATCCTCCGAACCGAACACGACCTTGTCGCCACAGATCACCGGCGAGCTGTCCACTTTGCCGCGCGTCGAGAAGGTCCAGAGCGGCTTGCCGTCCGCACGCGCCACGCAGTGCAGCCGCTTGTCGCGCCCGCCGAAGACGACGCGGTCGGCCGTGAGCGCCGGCGACGAGAAGTACGGGAAGGCTCGGTCGCTGTATTTCCAGAGCACCTTGCCCGCCGCGAGATCCACGCAGAGAAACTCGTTCTCGTAATGACCGACGAAGAACTGGTCCTTGTCCAGCGCGCCCGAGCCGGCAATGTACGCGCCAGCCTCGACCTCCTTGAGCTTCTTGCCATCCGCGAGTATCAGCACGTGCAGCAGCGCGTCGCACCCGCCAAAGACCGTCTTACCCGCCGCCACCGCTGGCGCGCCGTTGATGTAGTTGCCGGTCTCGTATACCCAGTTCGTCTTGCCGGTCTTCGCGTCGAGGCAATGCAGCTTGAAATCGTAACTGCCCGCCACCACCCAGTTCGCGTCGCCCTTCGGCGAGCGCACCCAGTTCGGCGCGCCGAGGATCTTGTCGCCCGTCTCGTGCTTCCAGAGCGACTTGCCACTGGCGGCATCGAGCGCATAGAGAAAGGAATCGGTCGAACCCGCGAAGACCGCGCCGTCGAGGAAGAGTGGCGAAGACTCCACGCTGCCGCCGGTCTTGAAGTCCCAGAGCTTCTTCCCGTCGGCGAGATTGAGGGCGTAGAGATGACCGTCGTCTGAGCCGATGAAGACGCGTCCACCGGCAATTGCCGCCGAAGACTTCACCGAACCGCTGGTTTTGAAGCTCCAGAGTAGCTCCGGCTTCTCCGGCAGCGCGCCCGCCGCCGCGCCATGCAGACCCGGGCCGCCACGGAACATCGGCCAGTCAGCCGTCGGCTCCTTGGCCGACTCAGCCGCAGCGGGCGCGGGCGCGACGGGCGTAGGCACCGACGGTTTCCCGCAAGCAACCAGCAGGGACAGCGCGAACGCAGCGCACAGAGATTTGCCTGCCCAATTCATCTCGAAACGGATTCCAGAGTTCACGGTGATTAGACGTTACCGAGCAACTGGGGCATCATTCCCGAAGCGCTATTGGCTGGCAACCAAATAATACGCACGCGTATGATTATCCGCACGCCATCTGGAGGAGGCTATAGCTCGCCGCAGCGAGGAGGCTCAGCGTGGTCCGTGTGTCACCATCACTTTGAGCGATTTGATGGTAGGATGCGCTGCCAACTCCACGCCCGCGGCCGTTTCTTCGAGTGGAAAGATGTGCGTGATGAGCCGGCGAACGTCCATCCGCCGCGAGAAGACGAGCTGCGCCACCTCTTCTTGAATCGTGATGTCCGAGGAGTAGCTCCCGATTACGTCCTTCTCGTCCACGCACACCGTCGCTAAATCGAGCGGGAGCACCGCCCCGCGCTTGGTGTGTGCGAAAAGAAGCACCTGCCCCGCGCCGCGCACGAGCGCGAGCGCCTGCGTGACCAAAGCGTCCACCGAAACAGCGACGACGACCGCATCCAGCCCGCGCCCGTGCGTGAGCCGTGCGATGCGCTCGGGCAGATTCTTCGTATCACCGCGCAAGACCGTGCTCGCACCGAACTCCTTGGCCAAACGCTGCCGCGTCGGCATCAGGTCGGTAGCCACCACGTTCACACCACGCAGCGCGAGCAACCGGGTGAACATCAGGCCGATCGGTCCTTGTCCGATCACCAGCACGGTGTCGCCCTTGAGCAGATGCAGCTTGTTCACCCCCTTGAGCACCGTGTTCACGGGCTCGACCATTGCGCCTTCGAGAAAGCTGTTCCGCATGGGAATCTTCACGACGCCCGGCAGACAGAAATCCATCACGCGCACGAACTCCGCATAGCCGCCGCCGGCGGGTTCGAACCCAGCCGTAATGCCGGTCTTCAAATACTGCGGACATTGCGCGAAGGCCCCGTGACGGCAGGCGTGGCATTTCCGGCACGGCACGTGATGATGCAGCGCCACACGTTCGCCTGCTCGAAAACCGCGCACGCGCGCGCCGACTTGAACGATTATGCCAGCCGTCTCGTGACCAAAGATGCGGGGCGGCGGCACCGTGCCGTAGTGGATTTTCTTGATGTCCGTAGGACAGACACCGCAGGCAGCGACACGCACCAACAGCTCGCCCGCGCCGATGCGCGGCACCGGCACTCTCTCTACGCGCAGGTCGTTCACGCCGCGATAGACCGCGGCCCGCATCGTTTTCGGGATGTCGCTCATGGCTTCAACTTAAGCCACCGGCACTTGCAGGCACAGTGGTTTCTCTGCTGTCCAAAAACTCGGTGAACCAGCGCTCCGGTTCGGCGGTGAATTGCCAGCCCTTCCCCGCCCAGTGAAAATGCAACTCACGCGCGTGCAGCGCCGCGCATGGTAGAATGAGCCGCCGCCGTTGCTCATCCGTCAATCGGCCGTGAACGAGGTCGAGGTAGAACTGCTCGTCTTCGCCGTAAAGTTTCTCGCCGACGATCGCGTGGCCGACGTGCTGGAGATGGATACGGATTTGATGTTTGCGCCCAGTGAAAAGATTGAGCCGCAGCCAAGTGAAATCGCCCTCCGCGCGCGTGAATCGGCGTAGCACTTCGAACTCGGTCTGCGCCGATTGACCGTCGGGGCGCACGCAGCTTTTGATGGCGACCTCGCTCTGCTCATCGACGCCAAGCGGCGCATCAATCAATCCTCGATCCTCGCGCACGTGGCCGTGGACGATGGCCCAGTAGGTCTTCCGCACCGTGCGTTGTTCCCAGATCTTCGCGAGCTGCTTCGCCACCTCGGGATGTTTCGCCACCAGCACCACGCCGCTCGTCTCGCGATCGAGCCGGTTCACCATGTGCACCGAAAATTTCTTGTCGACGTGCAACCGCACTCGGCTGATCAGGCTAGAGTAGATGTCGCCCTTGGTGGGATGGCAGACAAGGTCGGCCGGCTTGTTTACGACCAACAGGTCGGGGTCTTCGTAAAGGATTTCAAACAGGCGTTCCACGCGATGCGCCGTTGAAGTAGCATTCGCCTGTCGTGACGGAAAGCGCCAACTTAAATCTACCCGCCGGATGGAGCGTACGCCCTGCTTGCAATGGCGATGCGAATGCCATCCGCGCGCTCGTCTTCGGCGCGCTCCGCGAATACGGCCTCGCGCCCGATCCGACCGGCACCGACGCCGATCTCGACGACATCGAGCGCCACTACTGGCGCGACGGCGGATGGTTCGTTGTGATTGAAGATGCGAACGGCGAACTCGCCGGCTCCGTCGCATTGAGCCGCCACAGCGCCGACACTGCCGAGCTGCGAAAGATGTATCTCCCTCGAAACGCGCGGCGACGGGGGATTGGCAAGTGGATGCTTGAACGCGCACTGGCCGAGGCGCGCCAGCGCGGTTATCGGCGTGTGCTCCTCGGGACGGCCTCTGTTCTTCACGAAGCTCTCGCGCTCTACCGGAATTATGGATTCAAGCCGGTCGCGATAGAAGGCCTCCCGCCGCGCTGCGATTTGGCGATGGCGCTGGAACTCTGAACAACGCACGCGTATTCTCGCTCTCGGTGAAACTGAAACGTCATCACTGGATTGCGGTGCTGCTGATGCTCGTCTTCGCCGCGACACGCTGGCCGGGACTGATGCCACCGAACTTCAGCGCCGCCTACGCGCTGAGCTTCTGTGCCGGCGTTTATTTCCCGGGCGCGATGGCGTGGTGGCTGCCCTTGGTCACGCTGTTCGCCACCGACCTAGCGCTCGGTCTCCATTACCGCGCGCTCTACCTTGAAAACCCCACCGACTTCACGCACCCCGTCACGCTCTTCAGCCTGTGGCAACTCATCAGCTACGTCCTCTTTGCGGGGCTCATCTGGCTGGGGCGGCGGCTCACGTCGAAATCCTCCTTCACGACCCTGCTTGGTGGCGGCCTGCTCGGCGCAATCCTTTTTTACATCGCCAGCAACACCGCCTCATGGCTCGCCAACCCAGCCTATCCGAAGACGCTTTCCGGCTGGCTGCAGGCGCTCTCCGGCGGTCTGCCCGGTTATCCGCCCACGTGGGAATTCTTCCGTAACACGCTCTCTAGCGGCGGCCTTTTCACCGCGCTCTTCGTCGGTGCGATGAAACTCAGCGAGGCGGCCGAGGAATCGAAAGAGGAAAGCGCGGAGGAAACCAAGGCCGGCGAAGGTCAGCCAGAGGAAACCAAAGCCTGATTCCGAGCGTCATTCTTCTATGATGAATCGCCCAGCGCTTCTCGATACAACTGTGATTATGAAAATAACCCCGCTAACTCTTGCGCTCGCCTTCGTGTTGTTGCTCCTCTCCGGATGCGCCACTGGTACTGTGCTAGTCACCGGCGAGAAGCGCCTCTCTATTCCCGTTGACCGCGTGAAGCTCTACCACGCGACGCCGGCCGGAAAGTTCGACGTCATCGGCATCGTCAACGGCGCCTCCGCTGGGCACGACCAAGGTTCCTTGGACCGCGCTATCCGCGCGATGAAACGCAAGGCGGCGTCGATCGGCGCCAACGCCATTATCATCCAAGGCAGCCCCGGCCAATCAGGCAGCGGTGCTGTGGGCGGCTACGGCGGAAGCGCCTTCTTCGCCGGCGGTTTCCTGAGCGAACGCACACAAGTCTCCGGCCAGGCCATCTACCTACATCTGGAGAAGTGAAAATCGGCATCATCTCGGACACGCACGGCTGGCTCGACCCCCAAGTCCTCACCGTCTTCGAAGGCGTTGACCACATCCTGCACGGTGGCGACATCGGCTCGCCGGGTGTGCTACTCGAACTGGAGACCGTTGCACCAGTCACCGCCGTCAGCGGCAACACCGACTGCGATTCGGCGTGGCGCAACACCGAGCTCGTCGAATTAGACAATCGCAAATTTTTCCTACAACACATCGTCGAAGCGCGCAGCCCGAATATCGCACTGAGTAAACGCTTGGAGCGCGACCGGCCGGACGTCGTCATCTTCGGCCACACGCACGAGCCGTTCGCCGAGACGATTGGCGGCGTACTCTTCCTGAACCCCGGCTCCGCCAAAAGCCCACGCGGTGGCTCGCCTCGATCCGTTGCCATTCTTCACTGCGGGCCCGATGGCCTAAGACCGGAGTTCATCGCATTGTGACACGCCTCGACTCAAAACGGCGTGACTTCTTACGCCGCGACGCGCAGACTGGCGGCGTCTTTCGGAGCGAATGAAAACGACTTCACCCGTCTCGCGCAGCGGCCGGTTCACGAGTGGCCCAGGGGCCGATGTGGCCCGGTTCACGGAGTCTATCTCCTTCGACTGGCGGCTCTGGCGCCACGACATCGCCGGCTCCATTGCCCACGCTACGATGCTCGCCAAGATTGGCGTGCTCACGCGCAAGGAATGCGATGCCATCGTGCGCAGCCTTGGCCAAATCGGACGAGAGATTGAAGCAGGCAAATTCCAGTGGAAGGCCGAACTGGAAGATGTGCACATGAACATCGAAGCGGAGCTGACACGGCGCGTCCCCGCTGGCGCAAAGCTTCACACCGGCCGCTCTCGCAACGACCAGGTCGCGCTCGACATGCGCCTCTGGCTGCGCGACGAAATCCTCGCGTTCTGTGACGAATTGCGCGATTTGCAGCGGTCACTCGTCGAACTGGGCGAACGCAACCGCGAGGTCGTCATCCCCGGCTACACGCACCTGCAGCGCGCCCAGCCGGTCTATTTCGCGCATCACCTGCTCGCCTACGCGGAGATGTTCCAGCGCGACTGGGAACGCCTGCACGACTGTTTCGTACGCACGAACGTCTGCCCACTCGGCAGCGGCGCGATTGCCGGCAGCACGCTGCCGCTCGACCGCGAGTTCGTCGCGCAGCAACTTGGCTTCGTCGATGCTAAGGGCCGTCCGCGCGTGACACAGAACTCGATGGACGCCGTGAGCGACCGGGACTTCATCGTGGAGTTCTCCGCCACGGCTGCGCTCACCGCTGTGCATCTCTCCCGGCTCGCGGAGGATGTTATCTTGTGGGCCACGAGCGAGTTCAACTTCATACGCATCGCCGACGCTTACACCACTGGCTCATCGCTGATGCCGCAGAAAAAGAATCCCGACATCGCGGAACTGGCGCGCGGCAAAGCCGGCCGTGCGGTGGGCAACCTGATGGCGTTACTCACGCTCCTCAAGGGCCTGCCGATGACCTACAACCGGGATCTGCAGGAGGACAAGGAGCGGCTTTTCGACACCGCCGACCATGTGCGCGGCACAGTGCGTCTCGTCGCCGCGATGCTCGGCCACACCACCGTGAATGCCCGCGCCTGCGCCGCCGCGGCGGCCGACCCCGCATTGCTCGCCACCGACCTCGCCGATTATCTGGTGCGCAAGGGAATGCCTTTCCGCAAGGCTCACCACATCGTCGGGACCGTGGTAATCATGGCCGAGCGGCTCACGAAGCCGCTCAATCAACTCACGCTCGGCGAGCTTCGTTCGGTGGACAAAACGTTCGGCTCCGATGCCCTCGCGGTGTTCAACTTAAAGACAGCGCTCGCGCAGCGCCGCTTGACCGGCGCGCCTGGCACAGCCGCGGTGCGTCAGCAGTTGGCTCGCTGGCGGAAACTCCTTCACCATTAATGTCGACGTCCCCGAAATTACTCACGGCTCTGCTGCGCGACGTCTCCCGCTCGTTCTACCTCACTCTGCGTGTGCTACCGAGCGAGGTTCGCAAGCAGATCGGCATCGCTTACCTCCTCGCGCGCGCAGCTGACACCATCGCCGACACGGAGTTGGTGCCCGCACCCAACCGGTTCAAAGCCCTGCGCGCCCTGCGCCTGCAGATACGCGAAAACCCAGACATCCCGCTCGTCCTCGACGAAGTAATCAGTCAACAAGGCATCGAAGCGGAGCGAGTTTTGCTCACGCGGATTGACGAGGTGCTGGCTGCGCTCACGAACCAGGACATCTCCGATCAGCAACTCATTATCCAGGTACTGATGGACATCATCAGTGGACAGGCACTGGACGTGCAGCGCTTCGGCACTGCGAGCGAAGACTGGATCGTTCCGCTTAGCAACGATCGCGAGCTAGAGGACTACATTTACCGGGTGGCGGGTTCCGTCGGCGAGTTCTGGACGAAGATTTGCCGAGAGCACCTTTTTCCTAAAGCACCGATAGACGAATCGCGGTTTCTTGCGCAGGCTGTCCGATTTGGGAAGGGCCTCCAGCTTGTGAATATCCTACGCGACCTCCCGCACGACCTGCGCCAAGGCCGTTGTTACCTGCCCGCCGACAATCTTGCCGCAATCGGCCTGACCCCAGCGGACTTGCTTGATCCAGCCAACGAATTCCACCTGCGTCCGCTCTATAATGAGTATCTCGCTCAAGCCGAAGCCCATCTCGTCGCCGGCTGGGAATACACGAATACGCTCCCAACAAACCAGACCCGCCTGCGAATCGCCTGCGCCTGGCCAATCCTGATTGGCATGAAGACGATCGAAAAACTCTATGTCGGCAACCCGCTTGACCCAGCCGTAAGCCTGAAAGCCACACGCGGCGAGGTTCGCTGGATCATCTTCAAATCCGTCCTGCTAGCCCCGTTCAAGAAAAACTGGGAACGGCTCGGCCCGCGCGCCACCTAGGCCACTAGAAGAATCGGCGGCCGAAAAAATCCGGTTGATTCCCCGGCGACCTTTCTCTACCATCCAGTCCCAATGATGAGGCGTCGTATCCTTGCAGCCCTTTGCCTTTGCGCAGTGCTGTTACAGCACGTACCTCTTCGTGCCGACCAGACTGAACTTCCTCTCGCCCCCGACCACGAGACCGAGTTGCGTTATTTCGCCAAGCAGGAAGCCCTCCGCAAGGCGAAAGCCGACGCCGAACTGCGCAATACCGCGACCGCCGAACTGCGCAAGCGCATCCTCGCCAAAACCCGCGCGCTGCAGGAGGTAAAGGGTGCAGCCGAGGCCCGCCGAATTCTCATCACCGAGGCGAAGGAGCGCTCGCTGGCCCAGATGCTTTTCATCGCCAAGATTGAGCGCCAGATGAAGGAGGCCGAGGAACGCCTCCTTGCCGCTGCACGCAAAACCGAGACCGATGCGGCGATAGCATCAGGAAACACCGTCCCCGCCTCAAAGCTGGACGCCCTCAAGCGCGCCAAGCAGGATTTGGAAAATCAGCCCAGCCGAGCGCTGTTCGAGATTGCCGCGCTTCCAAACCTCGCCAAGGGCTTGCCGATGACTTACCAGCAGGATTTGCTCGATGAGCGCCCGCTCCCCATCGAGCAGATACAGGTCACTCTGCGCCCCACCGCTGGCGTGCTCGCCGATCAAGAGGCCATTCGCCGTCGCGCCAAGCTGAAGGCCGACGAGGAAGTGCGCATCAAGGCCGAGGTGCAGTCGCGACTCGAGATTGAACGGGGATTAGCCCCCAAGAGCGCCACCAAACCGGTTGCTCGCAAGCCGAAAGAAGACCGCCTGCGCGAACTTCTCGACCTGTACAAGAAGGATAAGATTTCTCCGGGTCAGTACCACGCGGAGCGGATGAAAATCCAAGCCGAGCCGTGATTCGGGCGGCCCACGCTCTTCGTCAGACGTTTCCGTCGTCAAACCATCCCGTTTGATTTTTATATGCACGAATTTCGCTATGTGAACGGCCGACTGCAGTGCGAAGGCGTCGCCCTCGACGCGCTGGTGAAGCAGCACGGTACGCCCCTCTACGTCTATTCCCAATCCACACTCGAAGATCATTACCAGAAGCTCGACGACGCGCTCGCACCCCTCGATCACCTCATCTGTTTCGCAATGAAGGCGAACTCGAACTGCGCCGTGATGCGGACGCTGGCCGACTGCGGGGGAGGCTTCGACACGGTAAGCGAAGGCGAACTGCGCCGCGTGATTGCCGCCGGCGGCGACCCGCGCAAATGCGTCTTCGCAGGTGTAGGCAAGACCGAACGCGAGATTGAGTTCGCGCTGCGCAAAGGCATCTACAGCTTCAACGTCGAGAGCGAACCCGAACTGATACGCATCAACAAGGTCGCCGCACGGCTCAAGAAAACCGCCCCAATCGCCGTGCGCGTGAACCCGAACGTGGACGCCGGCACGCACGCGAAAATCACCACCGGCACTTACGAGAACAAGTTCGGCATCGCCTTCGAGGAGGTCGAGGGCGTGTACGCCCGCGCCCGCAAACTGAAGCACATCCGGCTCCGCGGCGTGCAGATGCACATCGGCTCGCAGCTGACCGAAGTGAAGCCGTTCGAGCTGGCTGTGCGCAAAATGCTACCGCTCGTCGAACGGTTGAAGGCACGGCACGCTCTCGAGTTCTTCAGCATCGGCGGTGGCCTCGGCATCATCTATCAGTCGGCCCTCGCCAGCGCCGCACCCGAATGGTGGCAAGCGTCCGCAGCGAAAAAAATCCTCACGCCCGCCAAGTACGCCGCCACACTCGTGCCGCTGCTCCAGCCGCTCGGCTTGCGTATTATCATCGAGCCGGGCCGTTTCATCGTCGGCAATGCCGGCGTCCTCGTCACACGCGTCGAGTACGTGAAGCGCACCGGCCGAAAAAACTTCGTTATCGTGGACGCCGCGATGAACGACCTCATCCGCCCCGCGTTCTACGACTCGTACCACGAGATTGTGCCGCTGCAGAAAAAGGGTGGCGCGACCGTCTCCAGCGATGTCGTCGGGCCGGTCTGCGAATCGGGCGATTACTTCTGCAAGGACCGTCCGCTGCCGAAGGTGGGCGAGGGCGACCATCTCGCGCTGCTCAGCGCAGGCGCGTACGGCTTCGTGATGGCCTCGAACTACAACAGCCGCGCACTCGCCACCGAGGTGCTGGTGAAGAGACGCAAGTCCGCCGTCGTGCGACCGCGGCAGAAAATCGAAGCCATCTGGGAAACCGAGCAGCCGGCGCCGTGGCAGAAGCGCTAGCGCGGCACGACGCGCATCGAGTCGAGCTCGAACCACACGTCGCCCTTGCTCGCGCGCAGCTCGCAGACAATCGCCACGTCGCCACCGTTGGCATCGAAATCGAACTCGATTTTCTTCCACTCGGTGTTGCCATTCAGGCCGGTGTTGCGTGTTGCGCCGGAGATGCGGACCCCCGCCCCCATGTTGTCCCCTGAGGCCACCCCTTGCGTACGACTCACAGCCTCAAGACGCCACGGCCCCGGCTCCAGTGGGAGTGTCGCGCGCCAAGAAGCGATAGTCTCACCATTCGCGCGGATTTGCAGAGACTTCTTCCCGTTCGATGTCGGCGTGGTGAACTGCGGATTACCGCCCTCGCTTCTCTGCTCCCACTGCTCGGCTTTGTTTAACGCGATAGGCTTGCGCGGCGCGGCCGGAACCGTCGCGACGCCAACCTGCCGGGCGATGACTTGCGAGCGAGCGGTAAGCCGGCGCTTCAGATCAGCCGCCACGCCGCTGTAGTGCTGCGCATTTATCGGTTTGAGCTTCTCGGCCATTTCGTCCACGCGTGCGTGCAGGACCTCGGGCTTGAAGACGTTCTGGCAAAGCCATGTCACCCGCTCGCGATAGGCCTTTTTACCCTCGGGCGTGTTCATCAACTGCGTCGCCACGTGGCCGCCCATTCCCCACAGGTCGAAGTTCGGATCGCCGAGCACCTGGTCCATTCCTGACGGCATGAAGATGAGCTTGCCCGTCTCTTTCGGCACGAAGAGCCGGTAGTTGTTACGGTTGCGCACGTAACCGTCCCAGTGAGAAATCATCAACTCGAGCGCGACGAACGTGTAGAAGCGGTCCACGTCCAACACTTGCTGTAGGCGCTGATAACGCTTGGTCAGGTCCGGTTCCTGCGCGGCGGCCCACACCGCCTTCAGGTCGGGCTGGCCCTGCACCTTGTTGTTCGAAGTCTCCTTCTTCTGCGCGTCGAGGTCCTGACAGAAACCGCCGTCGTAGAAATTTCCCGCTGGATCCTTGAAATGCCGCTTCAGAAAAGTGGAGTCGAAGCCTTCAACCAGCACGTACAGGCCGAGGTCGCGGCCGTTGAGCGTCACCCGGGCGTGGCTCGCGCGGCCGACCGGCACGCCAGCGTCGAGAAACAGGCTGCGCGAAATAGATTCGTGCATGAACGTGCCGTCTTGTACCGAGTTGTTTAGGTGCAGCTTGTCGAGGCCGTGGAACTTCTGATTGTCGCGGAACTTGTCGAAGTTGAGGCTGAGCGCTGGCTTGTCGCCGAGGCCGCGGAAGCTCCCCGCCGCGCCCTTCAGATGCACGCCAACGAAGTCATACACGAACTTGTCATCCTCACGCACTGTGCAACGAACATACTCGCGGTTTGCACGGTTGAGTTGCTCGACCTCTTTCGGGCCAATCTCGATCTTCAGGTGGGGGATGTGCTTGCTCGCGAAGAACGCGTCGCTCTCATCCGGCTTCGGCTTGCGGAATGGCGGAATCTCGCCCGGTGCAGCGGCGAAGGCTGGCGTCGCAAGCCAAAGGGCGATTATCCACACCACGGCCATCAAGAAAGAACCTGTCGTCATCATTCGCGGACTCCGCAACAACACTGTCCCACTCGCTGCAGACTAGCAAGCCATCCATTCCAAAAATGCCCCGCACTCTCCTTGAAAACAAAAACCGCGCCGGGTCTTACCTGGCGCGGTGGATTGAAAACCGGGCAACCTCAGAGCTTCGCCGTCTTCTGCGCGGGCGCAGCGGCCTGTTTGAGCTTCTGATATTCGGCGTTGAGCTTATCTACCTTGGCCTGCTCCGTGATAATCGGCTTAGCGAGCTTCTCGGCTTCGCTCTTCGCGTTCTTGGCCTTGGCCTCCTCGCTCTTGATCTGGTCGCTCAACTGCTTCACACGCGCGGCGAGCTTCTCCTTCTCCTCTTTGGTCGTGGTCGTGACCTTCTTGGCGGCAGTCAGTTCATTGTTCGCGTTCTTGGCGGCAGCGAGGGCAGCGAGGTTCTCGGCTAACAGACGTTCCTGCTCACGCTTCTTGGCGACGAGTTCCTCGCGGGCGCGGTAAAGACCGGTGTAGAACTGGCCGAGCTTGAGCTTCTCAACCGAGGCCTTGGCGGCGGCAAGCTCGAGCGGCCTGGGGTTCACCGCGGTTTTGGCGGTCGCGAGCGCAGCCGCAACGGCATCCGATTTCTTGGCGAGATCTTTGGCCGCGGGTGAATTCGTGGGCGCAGCAGCCAACTCGGCCTTGAACTTGTCCGCGTCCATCTGCGCAGCCGCTAGGGCGGCGACGGCCTTAACCCCAGCCGCTTCCTGTTCGAGCACGCGCTTTTGCGCAGCGGCGAGACGGTCGGCAATCATGAGCGGGTTCAGCGCGATTTCTCCGACGAGCAGACCGTTGGTAGCGTCCCAAACGGACACGTTGCCATTCCAGTCCGAGCCGATGACACGCGCGGCGTCGTGCGTGAAGGCCGCGCGAATGGGGATGTCGTTGGTGAAGGTGAAGGCGCGAAGATTGGAACCTTCGGCGCTCCACGCCACGGCGCGCTTGTCGCGGCCGGCGGTAACGAAGCGACCATCGTGCGCAATGTCGAGTGCGACGGCACCGCCGCTGTGAGCGGTAATGCTGCGGACGGCCGTCCCATCATCAACGTTCCAGAGCTTTACAGCGCCATCCTCACCGGCGGACGAAACGAGATTGGTGCCGCGCCACGCGATGGCCTGCACTGCGCCGCGGTGGCCGGCAAGCGTCTGCGCCTCTTCACCGCTGTCGGATTCCCAGACGTGCACCCCGCCGTTGCGATCGCCGGTGGCGAGCAGGCGGCTGTCGGGGCTGAATTCCATCGCGGTGACCCACTCGGTGTGTTTCTTAATCTTATGAATGAGATCGCCGGTCTTGCTGGAATAAATCTTCACCAGACGACCTGGGCCGCCGAGGGCGATCCACTTCTGGTCGGCGGAAATGTCAGCAGCGAGGACGGAGTCCAGCTCGTCACCGACGGTGATGACGCGTTCGCCCGAGGCGATATCCCACACGACGACGAGGCCGGCCTTGCTGCCGCGGCCGCCACCGCAGAGGAGCAGCTTGCCGTTGCGGCTGAACTTGAGGTCGCTCGGATAACCTTCGGGAAACGGCAACACGCCGGACAGTTCAAGCGTATCGGTGTTGTAGAGTAACACCTGGCGCTGACCGCCCAGAGCGGCAATCGGCGCCCACGGGCTGCTGGCGAGGGCGGTGGAGACACTGGTGCGCTCGGTGCGAACGGCTGGCTCGAGGAGCAGTTCGCCGGGCATCGGCGGCGGACCCGCAGGGCGGCCGGTGGAGGCGCTGGCAAGGGTGAGGTCGACCTTCGGCCTGTTAGGGAGAACGGCCTTGCTGCCAGAATTCTCCAGCAAACCCCCGGCGATCCACTTGCGGATAGTCTCGATATCGCCCGCGGAGATCTTGGCGGAATTCGGTGGCATCGTCGGCTCTTCGGCGTGGGTGATGACCTTGTAGAGCTTGCTAGAATCGGGGTTGCCGCCGGCGACAACGCTACCAGAGCTGCCGCCCTTGATCAGCGCCGAGAAGGTGGACATGTCGAGGTCGCCCTTGGCCTTGTCAGGGTTGTGGCACTTGAGGCAGGCGTTACGCAGGATGGGCATCACCTGATCATCGTAGGTGACTTTCTGGCCCTGCGCGGTGAGGGCGACGGCACCGAGGGCCGACGCGAGGAGCAAGGGAGAGATCTTCATAGACTTCAACAGGGTATGGCTTTTAGTGGTTGAAGAGGAATTCTTTGGAGTTCAGCAGCGACCAGAAGACGTCGTTGAGCACTTCGAGTTCCGGGCGGCCTTCCTTGAAGAATTCCATCAGCTCGGCCTGCTCCTTGGAGGTCGGTTTGCGCGTGAGGCAGCGGAGGTAGAGCTCCTCGATGATTTGTTCCGGTTTCTTTTTGTCGCGCAGGGAAGCTGCGACGGTGCCGCCAGCGGTGATCTTGGCGTTCACCGTCTCGCCATTGAGTAGGTGGAGAGCCTGCGAGAGGTTCGGCTCCATCTTCACCTCGCAGGAACACACGGTGTCGCGCGAGGCGCGGCCGAATGTGGTGAGGAAGAAGGTGCTGGTGCGGCCGTCCACGATCTCGACGGCACTGGCACCGAGCGGCAGGCCGCGGAACTTCTCGCGGCCAGCGGTGACTTGGTTGATACAATCGAGCAGCACCTCGGCGCGCATGCGACGGATATTGCCCTTGGCGAAATTGCGCGTGTCTTCGCTGTTGGTCGCATTGGATTTGGCGGTGAGTTGGTAGGTACGCGAGGTGCAGATGTCGCGCACAAGCTTGCGGAAGTTGTAGCCGGAAGCGGCGAAGCGCTTGCCCATCTCATCGAGCAGTTCGGGGTTGGAGGGTGGATTGGAGATGCGCACGTCATCCACCGGCTCTACGATGCCTTGGCCGAGGAAGTGGGCCCAGACGATGTTCGCGAGATTCTTAGCAAAGAACGGATTCTCGGGTGAGGCGAGCCACTTGGCGAGCCATGCGCGGCGGTCCTCGCCGGTCTTCATCTCGGGCTGGTCGCCGCCGAGGTACTTCGGCTTCATGTCGCGGTTGCCGACCGGATGGCTTACGCCGCCGGAAGCGCGGTTGAAGACGATCGTCTCGCGGTTGTCCTCGCCGGTCTTGCGGCCGACCTGTGCGAAGAAGGAGGCGAAGCTGTAGTAGTCGTTCATCGTCCAGCGGTCGAAGGGATGGTTATGGCACTGGGCGCACTGAATCCGCATGCCCATGAAAATCTGGGCGACGTTCTCGGTCATCTTCAACGTGTCGGTCTCGACCTTGTAGAAGTTACCGGCTGGGTTGGAGAAGGTACCGCCGGTGGAGGTGAGAAGGTCCTGCACCATCTCGTTCATCGGGCGGTTCTGGGCGAACTGGTCGGCCAGCCAGTCGTAGTAGTGCAGCGCCGACTTGTACTGGAAGCGGTTGTTGTCAGTGCGGACCTGGAGTAGCTCCGCCCACTTCATGACCCACATCTGAGTGAACTCCTTGCGCTCGAGCAGTTCATCCACCTTCTTCTCGCGCTTCTTCGGATCGACGTCGGCGCCGAAGGCTTGCACCTCCTCGATCGACGGTAGCTTGCCGACAATGTCGAGCGTGACACGGCGCAGATAGGTGGGGTCGTCGCACAACTCGGAGGGAGTGATGCGGATCTTCTTGAGCTTATTGTTGACCAGCGTGTCGATGTAATTGTTCTCCGGCACCTTCGGGAACACGAACTTCGCGTCCTTCGGAATGACGAGCACCTGCGAGCCGACCGAGAAATCCTCGTAGCGCGCGAGCACGAACGACTCGCCGCGCTTGTCCGCGGTCATCATGCCCGTCGGGCCGACCTTGGCAGCCACGTCGTTGCTGCTCATGTAGGAGGCCATATCCGTCACGTCGCGGTCCGTGCCGTCGGAATAAATGGCGCGCACGGTGAGCCGCTGGCTGGCGCCCGCCCCCTCGAGCACCGACTGCGTGGGATGAATCTCGAGGCCGATTACCTTGGCGACGCTGGAGGGGTCCTTCGGCCCGCCGGCCTTCAGCCATCTCACAATCGTCTGATAAAGCGGACTGGCGGAAGTAAAACGCTCGCCACCGGTGTGCGGCACGCGGCCGACGGCCTTTTCGAGAATAAGACTATCGTCGGGCAAGGCGAGATTGATGCGGCGGCCGAGGTTCTCACGAGTCACACGATGGTAATCGCCGTCAGGATCGTAGCCGAAGAGCGAGAGGCGAAATCCGTCCTTACCACGGGCCGCGCCGTGGCAGCTGCCGGTGTTGCAGCCAGCCTTGTTTAAGACCGGCATCACGTCGAGGCTGAAGCTGGCCGGCCACTCGATGGCAGACTGCTCGACCTTCACCGGCACGGTGAGGCTCTTGCCGTCGAACTGAACAGTGAGCGTGGTCTGGCCGTCGGCGGCGGGGCGCACGATGAACTCCTTGTCCATCACGGCCGTCTTCTTATCGGCAAAAGTGTAGCTCGCCTTCGCCGTCACGTCCTGCGTGGTGGCGTCAGAATAGACGGCCTGCACGACGACAGACTGTTTGTCCTGCTTGGCGGTGAGGTTGATATTCGCGGGATGCGCGCGGACCTCCACGAGGGTCGGCGCGGCTTGCACAGCCAGCGGTACCGCCAGCAACAGTCCGGCCAACCAGTTCGTCACGTTCAACTTCATAGCTCGTTCTCCTGAATCTTCTGAAACGGTCCTTGGGTCTGCAAAATGGTTACTTGCTGATCGCGGTTTTCTTCGCCGGAACGGCGGGCTTGACCGGCGCCTGGTCGGCAGGCGGACGCGGGGCGTCGATTCGGAACATGCCACCCGCACCGACGCTCTGGGTGATAATCTCGTTGTTCTTCTTGATCGCCACGGAGCAGACCAGCGTGCGGTGCAAGCCGCGCGTGGCATTCGTGGTCGTGGTCACGTCGAAGATTACCTCTTTGGCGTCTTTGGTGATGAGCTTGGGCGTGGTGACGGCGCCCGAGGGCAGGCCATTGAGCTGGATTTCGGCCTCGCCGTCGAAGGGCGTCTTCTGGTCGAGCTTGCAGACGACCTTGCCAGCGCTACCGCGGACGATGGCGGTCATCTCGATGCGGCCCTCCACGAATGGCTCGGACACGGCAAAGTTGGCGAGCTGCGAGCTAGCGTAGCCGGTGCCGTTGCTCACGCTGCTGCTCCCGAGCACGGCAATCTTCCAATCGCGGACTTGGGCACTGGCAGCGGCGTTGAGCGGGTAATCGGCGCTCGCTTGACCGGCGGGGATGATAATCTCCGACGGCGAACCGATGCCGGGCGGGTTGAAGAGCATCTTCACGGTAATCGGCGCGTCAAAGCCGGCCTTGCGCGTAGCGACGACCTTAAGGTTCATCGCGGCGTTCTGCGCGAGCGCGGCTTTCGGCTCGACGATGTCCAGCTTGAAAGGCAACTCCTCGACGACGGCCACGGCGATTTTATCGGAATAGGTGACGTAGTACACGCCATCGTTGCCATTCTGCACGAGATCATAGTTCTGCCAGACGCAGCCGGAGATTTCGCGGCCGTCCTTGCCGGAAGTGGTGAGCCGCGCGGTGATGCTCGCGAGCTTGCCAGCGACAGGCGCATCGCCGCGAGCCTCGAAGACAATCGGCACTACGGTGAGCCCAGCGGGAATTTGATCCGCGTGCATCGTGATGCCGGCGGGGAAGTCGGCGTTGCCCATCACGAGGTCGCCGCTGAAGTTGCTCCGGCGAACGGTCATCAGCGTGGCGAAACGGTTGCCGCGGGCGACGATGATGGATTTGCGCGTCTGCGTGTCGTAACGAGCGGTGTCCTGCACGTAGAGGGTGAGGTCGGCCTTCACCGGCGCGAACTCGACGCGATAGGTGTGGTCGGGGCCGCCTTTACCGAGGTGGTCAGCGACCTTCACGAGATACGCGCCATCGGCCGGCACGGTGAAGCGCACGTAGCTGTCCGCGCCACCGGAATCGTCGTTGGTAGCGATTGTGGCGCCATCGGCGTTGGCAATGATGAGGAGCGAGTCGAGCGGCGAACGGACGCGGCGAGCGTAGACATTCACGTCGTACACTTCACCCTTCTTGGCCTTGAACCGGAACCAATCGGTGTCACCGTTTTTCTCGATGATTCCGTTGAAGGCCACGGGCAGTTCCAACTCGGTCACATTGGCGGTGGTGGACTCGTTGTTCGGCTCGGCCTCGAGGACGTTGGGGTAATCCACCACGCGCACCAAGTTGGCCGAAGGCGCAATCAACCCGTTCTGCTCCGCGAAAACACCCTGCTGGTAGGACGACGAGTTCGGAAGCGTGACGGCCTGCGTAAATTCGCCGACAGCATCGCCGATGAACTTCACCTGCAGCTTCTCGCCCGATTTGCCGCCGGCTGGATAAACCGCCGTGGGACGAGGGAAGTTGCCGACGTGAAGCTGATAAAGGCTGAGAACGCCGTAGGAGCTCTCTCGCACCTCGACGGTGTACGCGCCATCCATCGCCGCCGTGATGGTGGCGAAGCAATCCTGAATAAAGAGCGGCGTGTCATCGGACTTGGCGAGCACTTTGCCGTTCGGGTCCTTGATCGAAATGTACGGGTCGGCGAAGCTGCGGCCGAGGCGCATGCCGGTCACCTCGGCTGCAAGGCGCTGGCCTTTCTTGAGGTCCACCGCGTAGGCGTCCACCGTCTCCTGCGCGACGGAACCGGTGACGGTGACGTTGAGCGGGAGTTTCTGAATCGGCTCGCCCTTCTTCACTACGGCCTTCTCCACGATGGGAAACGCGCCGACATAGAAGGTGCGCAGGTCGGAGACTCCGCCAGCGGTGCGCAGGCGGACGCGCTGCTCGCCCAGCGGGCAGTCGGCCGCGACCTTTACGCGGACCTTCACGGCGGTGTCGGACTTCTCCTCGATTTTGAGAACCTCGACGCCGGGCGCGTACAGAAGCACCTCCTGTGCGTCATCGAGCCGTAGACCGTTGAAAGTGAGCACGGCTTCGGTGCCGCGCTGCAACCCCGCCGGCGAAGTCGAGGTGAGTTTCGGATCCACGGCCCAGACAGCCGTCGCGGTGCTGAGCGCAAGCAGGAACACCAGTTTCGACATCTCTTTCATAGTTTAGAAAAAGGCGGGGCAATATCCTCGGACATTGCCCCGGCCGTTAATGCTATTTTTTCGGACAGCAAATTCAGGTTTCGTTTTCGACCCGGACCATCAGGCCAGCAGGTCTTTCTCGGGATGTCCGGTGCCGTCGGTGACGATGGACTGCGGACGGCCCCCGGGGGACATCAGACGCTTCTCCGGGTCAATGCCCATGAGGCCGAACACGGTGGAGGCATAGCCGTCCACGGTGAGTGGCGAATTGTCTGGCTCGGCACCGGTAGCGTCGGAGGCGCCGTGGATATAACCACGCTTCACGCCGCCACCCGCCATCACGATGCTGAACACTTTCGGCCAGTGGTCGCGGCCGGCGGTGCCGTTGATTTTCGGCGTGCGGCCGAACTCAGAAGTGACAGTCACTAGGGTGCTATCGAGCAATCCGCGCTGGTCGAGGTCGCGGATGAGCGCCGCGAAGGCTTGGTCGAACGACGGCATCTGGTTGTCCATCGCCCGCTTGATGTTGTCGTGCATGTCCCAGCCACCGAAGGTGAGGCTGACGAAACGCACGCCAGACTCCACGAGGCGGCGAGCCATGATCATACGTTGGCCCGCGGTGTTGCGGCCGTAATCATCGCGTAGCTTGGCGTCTTCCTTCTCGAGGTCGAAGGCGGCGCGAGCGGCCTCAGAGCTGATCATCGAGTAGGCGCGCTGGTAGAAACTGTCCATGCCGTCGAGCACGTCAGCCTTCTCGAGGCCGCTGAAGTGAGCGTCCACGGCCGCACGCATCTTGCGGCGGGTCTCGAAGCGCTTGTCATCGATGCCCCCGGGCAGCGAGAGATCGCGCACTTTGAAGCTCGCATTGCCTGGATCTGCACCGAGGCTGAATGCGCCAAAAGCGGAACCAAGGTATCCCGTGCCACCATTGGCGCTAACGCTCGGGATGGCGACGTACGCTGGGAGGTTTTTGCGGGGACCGAACTCGTGGGACACCACGCTGCCGATGCTCGGGTACTCGAGGGCTGGGCTCGGGCGATTGCCGGTCATCATGTTGTGCGTGCCGCGCTCGTGGGCCGCCTCGCCGTGGGTCATCGAGCGGACGACCGTGATCTTGTCAGCAATCTTCGCGGTGTTCTTCATGTTCTCGGAGAAGAACTCGCCCGTAGAGGTCTTCACCGTGCCGAGCGGGCCGCGGTATTCGACCGGCGCCAGATACTTCGGGTCGAACGACTCCTGATGCGCCATGCCGCCCGGCAGATAAATCTGGATGACCGACTTGGCTTTGCCTTCCTTGCTCGGTTGCCCAGCTTCAGAGGCCTGCAGACGGAAGAAGTCGCCCATCGTCAGGCCCAGGCCGCCCAGCGCACCGACGTAGAGGAAATCGCGGCGACTCGGGTTCCAAGTGTGTTCAGGGCTATTGCACCAACCGGACCTGTTCAGCTTTTTCATAAATTTGGTTATTCTGTTCCTATTTTGGCTCGGCTTTGACTTCGGTGAGAATGACTACATTCAACCCCTTTGGCAACTTTTTATTGGCCTTGAGACAACCCTCTACGTCACATGTTTTCGGGGGAGAGAAAGGATGTTTTTATGGAAAACCATTGCCGACAATGCCTCCTTCATCTTCAATCCTGCCGTGCGCCTTGCCTTCCTCATCCTCACCGGGGTCCTGCTGGGATTCCAGCCAGCCCACGCCGCCCAGACGGCTTATAGCTTTGATGAATTCTTGGTCGCTCCGCTTCGGATTCATCTTCTCACCGCCAAAGACGTGCCGGCGCTGCACACCACGCTGGTCGAGTCGGACATCCAGCGCATCCTCGTCAAGGTGAACAAGGTCTGGGCCGCCGCCGGCGTCCATTTCTACGTCGAATCGATCCTGAAAGAAGAGGCCGTGCGGCAGAATCTCTTCGATAAAGAGGTGGCGAAGACCGAGTTGGCTTGGGTCAAACGGCATTATCCGGAGAAATCCCGAATCACCAACGCGTTCAATATCTATTACATCAAGCAATTCGGCGTGAACGGCGTTTATTTTCCGGATTCCATCTTCGTGAAGGACACCGCCTCGCTGCGGAAGGTGGAGAACGGGCTCGATGAACCGCTGCCGCGGGTCACCTCCCACGAACTTGGCCACGCCCTGAGCCTGCCGCACCGCCAAAATGTGACGAACCTGATGGCCTCGGGCACCAGCGGTTTTGCATTTGATGCCGCGGAAATCGAGCGAGCGCGGGCCGCCGCACGCAGGTTTAACTGGATCAAGCCCGCCGGAGTGCTCCTCGCCGAAGCCGACCGCCTCTTCGGCCAGGGGCAGAAGTCCGAGGCGCTAAAAATCTACCAGATCCTCGCCCTGCTTCCACTCGAGTCCCCTCAACTCACACAGGTTCGCCAGCGGCTCAAAAACGCCAAAGTAGCGCCGTAAACCCTCCCGCGTCCGATACCCGCGCCGATACCTCCGGTACGCATGCTGGCGCCTAAAGTCTAAGCGCCGAGGCCTGATGGCGTATTTATTATCGATTGCATCGATAACGCCGTTAGATTTGTGCGAAATGACGCTGGATAACCCGTCAGCGCCGAAAAGAGGGGGTCAGCGGACGGACGAAATGCTTGCCCCAGACCGCAGTTCGCCCGAAGTGGGCGTCCATCTCCAGTTCAACTAGCAACTGCCATTGCTGCGTGGCCATTGGGGACGCATCCGGTCGCCGCCGAGTCTGCTCGCCCAGTGCCTGGTCGATACCGGTGATGATGCTGCGCGCAGTCATCTGGACATCCGTAAGATTGGCACCTGCAGGATGGGTTGGGCTTAGTGTCGGTGCGGCCGGCACCTGACCGTAGAGGATGGAGTGACCTTGCGATGCCGGAACCGGCGGGGGTGGTTGCGGGATGTTGGCGACGCGGGCGTAGTCCTGACGCAGCGCTAGGAGCGTCCCGCGAGAGAAGTGGACGAAGGCGATCCGCGACGGAACGCAGGAGGGCAGGTAATTCGGATTCGACGCCGAGACGTGCGTCGGCGGTGCGTAGCTCTCGCTGGTGGAGGGGTAATGGTGGAAGTAGATCATCCCGCGTTGATGCAGGGTGATCCCGTCAGGGCTGGGGCCGAACGATTCCCGGCCATAAATGTCCGCCTCGAGGAAGGTACCATCGCGGAAGACGAACTGGCGGGCATGGGCGCTGAGGGTGAGGATCAGCAGGACGACGGACAGGCTTTTCATCGCATTTCTCCGTGGGTTGGGATGGCTTTGTGATTCTAATATATACTTCGCTATGAATTAGGCAACCTTTCACAGAATTTTATTTTTTCTCAAAGAACCGCCCTTCTGTCAGAAATGTCAGCGATGTATGCTATAGTGCTATCAAAGGCATCCGATATGAATTCTCACCGTTCTTCATCTGGATTGCGGCCGAAATCCATCCACTGCGGCTTCACCTTGATTGAGCTCCTCGTGGTCATCGGCATCATCGGCATTTTGGCCGGTCTGCTGCTGCCGGTTTTGGCGCGAGGCAAGGAGCGGGCCAAGATGGCGAAGTGCCTCTCGAACTACAAACAACTGCAACTGGCTTGGATGAATTATGCGGATGACAACCAGCAGCAACTCGTTCTGAGTACCAGCGGCGTACGGAATTCGTCCCAAAGCTGGGCTGGCGGTTGGATGAGCTACTACAACCGCAACAATCCGGACAATGCCGATGCGGCACTCTTCACCGATTATCTTCTAAAGCCGTATATCGACACGCCGCAAATCTTCAAGTGCCCGTCCGATCCGCACGACTTTCTGGTCCGCACGGCGTCCATGAACGGCTATGTAGGCGGTTACTATAACGGTGGGTGGTGGCACACACTTCCGGCGACGCATCAATACTATCGGGCATACACGACGACCGACATGTTCGCTGCTCCGTCAGAGATATTCGTCTTCCTCGACGAAAATTGGTCGAACATCAACGATTGCTTGTTTGTCCCCGCCACACCGCCAATGCCCGGCAACAAAGCTGCTGACGCCCAATGGACCGATATGCCAGCTTCCTACCATATGCAATCGGGCGTGTTTTCCTTTGCAGACGGCCATGTCGAGTCGCGCCGATGGAGCGACAGTGCCATCCTGAACGGTGCGCACATCGGCACAGCGCCGACCGATAGTGCCTGGCTTTTCCAACACATGACTGAATTGAAATAACCCAAGCCAATCCGCCTCATGAAGAAATTTAAAGCCGTCATCCTCCCGTGCGTAATCGCACTATTCATTCTCGGTTCAGCCGGTTGTAAGACGGCTGGAGACACCCTCCAGGGTGCATGCTATGGCGCTGCGTTTGGCGCCATCATCGATGGCCCGAATTCAACCAGCATGCGGCGCGGCGCGGCTCGCAGCGCGGCGGTTGGGGGAAGCGTTTCGCTCCTTGGTTCAATCCTCGATCGACTCTCTGACAAACCGTAACCGCACTCTGCCGATGGTACCATGCACGGAGGCGCTCGCGGGCGAACCACTATCACTCGGACGGATGCGAATAACCAAAAGTTCGGAGATCTTTACGAGGGATTTAACGGCGGCCCACAAGTTCTAAAGTCTCGGAAAGCCTCCGAATAGCGCCGGCGATTCGAATTTTCTGTACCGAGCCAGAGCTGAAGATCTGGGCAACTGCGCAGTTTCCCGTTGACCCGTTCCACCGCTTTTCCGTAAGTTTCGCCCCGCTAGTCAATCGAACCTTAAATCCACAACCACTCCCTATGAGCAAATACGTCCCCATGATCAGCTCCGGCACCGCCGGCCCGCTCGGTGCACTGCACCTCCCCCGTCTCTGGCAGAAGGTCTCCCTCGAGGCTGCCGGAAAGCTCGCCGATGGCTATCCCGGCATCGGTGGCGGCTACGACTCGATGGTAATCGCGGCCCTCGGCCTGAACGCCGCCGCGGTGAAGGAGTTCATCTCCAAGAGCAAGCCGACCTACCCGCAGTTCGAGGGATGGATCAAGAAGCAGCCGGGCGCCAAGCTCGACAAGGCGACCATCCACAAGTCGAACGTCGCCATCGCCGGCTACATCCACGCCGACGAAACCCGCAAAGGCATCCTCGGTGCCAACGGCCTGTCCGATGACGGCTCCGTGCTATCGGACGCGGTCAACCTGAACAACCTCGACGACTGGTTCGAGTTCCACGCCGCGGTGCTCAAGTAAGCAAGCGTTCAAAAGCATTCATGACCGGCGGAGCTGCGAGGCTTCGCCGGTTTTTCGTTTCGATCAAGGCACTCCTCTCCAAGCTTGCCTTCGCCCGAAGGCGTGAGAGAGTTCCGCTCTCTTTTATGAATCAGAAATCCCTCGCGATTCTCGTCCTGTTGTTCAGCTTCGCCATTTCCGGGCACGCGGAATGGACCGTGCAAGCCGTGGAGAAGCCCGATCATCCGGGGAAGGCGGTGGAGGTGAAGGCCTACGGCAAGCCGGTCGCGCGCCTCGTGTATGGGGACGGCCAGAAGAAGCCCTACCTGCATGTGTACGGAGAAGCCGGCGAGCTGCTCACCAACAGCGGTCTCTCGGCGGACGGCAAAGATTCCGGCGGCTTCCCGCATCACCGTGGCATCTACATCGGCTGGAACAAGATTACCTCCAACCTCGGTTCGCAGGATCTCTGGCACCTGAATAGCAAACCCGCGCCGCAGATGGTCGTGAGCGAGTTCGTGAAACAAACGGGCGGCAAGGATTCGGCTACGATCGTCGCCCGGATCGATTGGCGCGCGAACAAAAAGGACGACAAGGGCAGCGACCTACTCATCAGCGAGACGCGGACGCTCGTCATCTCGAAGCCGGACGGCAAACGCACGCAGGTGGACGCTCACTTCACGCTTCAGGCCGCGCGCGACCTCGAGCTCGGCGGCGATCTTCAGCACGCCGGCATTCATTTCCGCGCGAGCAACGAGGTCAACACCCGCGCAAAGGAGACGAGTTATCTAGCCGATCCCACCAATCGCGAAACGAAGGGCAAAGATTTCGGAGCCAGCGCTGTTAAGCCCAAGGCCAAGGCCCCGGCGCAAGCGACCCAAAAGAGCGAGCTGAAATGGTGCCGTCTGCTTTTTCCAATCGGTTCGCGCTGGTATTCGGCCATCGAGTTGAATTCGCCGGGCAACCCGAGCGAGGAGCTTTCGTGGCGCGACTACGGCCGCTTCGGCTATTTCTTCAAGAAGAAGCTCCAGGCCGCCGAGACGCTCGATCTAGACTACCGTTTCATCATCGCGCCGGAAGAAGCGCCGGCCAGCAAGCCCGCCCCTTCGCCCGAGCAGGCCGCGAAGGCCACAGCGCAGGCGCAGGCCGACTACGCGGCCTTCGTGAAGTCGCTGGCGAAGTAGCCTAACAGCGGATTTCCCTGACAAGGGTGTACGAGATCAAAACCTCCTGCGGCTTTTGATTTTCTCAGGATTGTTCTTTCATCGCCGTGCAGATGAACACCCGCTTCAGCTTTGAATTGACCCTTTCAATGACCCGTCTAGTCTAACGCCTGTTATGAACTACAGCCTCTCGACGATTCTTTTCACACTCACCCTCGCCACCGCTGTCCACGCCGAGAACTGGCCTCAATGGCGCGGGCCGACCTTCAATGGCGCGACGGACGAGAAGGGCCTTCCCGCCAATTTCAGTAAGACCGAGAGCGTGAAGTGGAGCATCGCCCTGCCCGGTCCATCGGCTGCCACGCCTGCAATCTGGGGCGACCGTGTCTTCGTCAGTTCGGTGGATACGCAAGCCGGGACGCTCGTCGCGCTTTGCCTCGACCGCAAGACCGGGCGCGAGCTCTGGCGCAGAGAAGTCGGTGTCGGCCTCAAGCAGGATGATCGGAGCAACTTCGCCTCGCCCTCACCCGTCACCGACGGCCAGGGCGTCTGGTTCTTCTACGGCAACGGCGACCTCGCTTGCTTCACCGTGGATGGCGCCAAGCAGTGGTCGCGCAATCTGCAAACCGACCACGGCAAATTCGCCTTCCTCTGGACCTTCTCCAGCAGCCCGCTCCTTCACGAAGGCCGATTGATCCTTCAGATTCTTCAGCGTGACACGCCGGTGAACCGCGCCAACCCGCTCGGCGCAGTCGCCACCGACAAACCGGCCGAGTCCTTCCTGCTTGCGCTCGACCCCGCCACCGGCAAGCAGCTCTGGAAGAGCGCTCGGCCATCCGACGCAAAGGTAGAATCGCGCGAGGCGTTCAGCACCCCCGTGCCGTTCGCGCACAATGGCCGCAACGAACTGCTCGTCACCGGCGGCGACTGCATCAGCGGCCACGACCCAGTCACCGGCAAGGAACTCTGGCGCAGCGCCTCGTGGAATGAGCAAAAAATCACCCACTGGCGCCTCGTCCCTTCACCTGTGGCTGGCGACGATGTCGTTCTCGCCTGCGCGCCGAAGAATGAGCCCATCTTCGCTTTCAAAGGCGGTTCCTCGGGCAAGATTGAAATCGCCAACAGCGCGTGGCGCAGCGAGCCGCGCGGCAAAGAGAGCGCCACGCTCGACCTCACCAGCGATGTCCCGACGCCACTTTTCTATCAGGGAAAATTCTACGTCGTCAATGGCGGCAAGAAGAAGCTGCTCTGCGTCGAGCCGAAGACCGGCAAGGTGCTCTGGAGCGGCGACCTCGGCGGCAAGGCCGTCTTCGAAGCCTCTCCCACGGCGGCCGACGGCAAAATCTACGTGATGAACCACAAGGGTGAGGTCTTCGTGGCCGCGGCGGGCGGCGACAGCTTCAAGCTGCTCCACACCGCAGCGATGGGCGACGACACCGACAAAGACCTCCGCTCTTGCGTCGCCATTTCGCAGGGCAGCCTCTTCATCCGCACCGGGGCCAAGCTCTACTGCGTGGGCAAGTGAACGGCTTGTCGGCGCGCGCGTAAGCTGCTTCAATCGCGCCGTGCCGTTGCCGCATCAAATCGCCACGCTGCTCTACTGCTTCAACGAAGCTGGCGAGGTGCTGCTGCTCGAGCGTACGCGCGAGCCGAATCGTGGGCTCTGGAGCCCGCCCGGTGGCAAGCTGCACACGGCTGAGGGCGAATCGCCCTACGCCTGCGCCTGCCGCGAGGCGCACGAAGAACTCGGCGTCGAATTGACGCCCGCCGACCTCCACCTCGCCGCGATTGTCAGCGAGCACGGTTACCAAGGCCAGGCGCACTGGCTGATGTTCCTCTTCGAGGTAAAGCGGAAGCTCCGGGCCTTGCCGCCACCGGACGACGAAGGGCGATTCCAGTTCTTTTCGCGCGCTGCGATGGAAACCATCCCGCTGCCCCAAACCGATCGGCAGACCGTCTGGCCGCTCTTTTGGAAGCACCGCGGCGGCTTCTTCGCTGCACATTGCCATTGCCACGCGGACGGCCATGACACATGGACTATTGATGAGATTTGCGGCACCGCTCCTATCGCACCGCCTTCTGCCTGACCCATGAGTGACGAATTGCACGCGCCGATTGTGGATTTGCAAAGCGACGCCTACTTCATGGGCGAAGCGCTCCGGCAGGCTGCGCGCGCGTACGAGGCCGAGGAGGTGCCGATTGGCGCGGTCGTCGTACGCGAAGGTCGCATCATCGCGCGCGCTTTCAATCAGGTTGAACTGCTCAAGGACGCCACGGCCCACGCCGAGATGCTCGCCATCACCGCGGCCGAGGAATCGGTCGGCGACTGGCGCCTGAACGATTGCACGCTCTACGTGACGAAGGAGCCGTGCCCGATGTGCGCCGGCGCGATTGTGCATGTCCGCTTTGCGCGGGTGGTTTTCGGCTGTCCTGATCCGAAAGGCGGCGCGGCCGGTGGTGCGTTGAACCTGCTGCAATTCCCCACGCTCAATCACCACTGCGAAATCACGCGCGGCGTGCGCGAGGAGGAATGCCGCGCCCTGCTCCAATCCTTCTTCGCCGAGAAACGGACGAAGAAAGAGATCGACCCAAGGAAGTGACGCCCCGCGCAAGTGGTCCACCATGCAATGCCGCTGAGCATCCCCCAACCAGACCGGCTCCACCGAGCACTCGCCACCGCGCGCGCCGCGCTCCTTGCCGAACGCAACGCCCAAGGTCACTGGGTCGGTGAACTTTCCGCCAGCGCCCTCTCCACCGCCACCGCCATCACCGCGCTGGCAATCGTGGCCAAAAACGCCGGGCCGGCTGCCCCCGCGCACCAGCCACTAATCGAGCGCGGACTCGACTGGCTCGCACAGAACCGTAACGCCGATGGCGGTTGGGGCGACACAATCAAAAGCAAAAGCAACATCAGCACCACCGCCCTCTGCTGGGCTGCGTTCGGCGTTGTCTCGGGCGCGGACGCGAAACACAGTTCCATCGTTCACCATGCTGAAGCGTGGCTCTCCATCCATTCCGGAGGACTGAGCGCCGCGCCCTTGGACCGCGACCAACTCGCGCGCGCCATCATCGCCCGCTACGGCAAAGACCGCACCTTTTCCGTGCCCATCCTCACGATGTGCGCGCTCTCCGGACGGCTCGGCGAGGGTCGCGCTGCGTGGCGGCACGTCATCGCGCTGCCGTATGAGCTCGCCGCATTACCGCACTGGTGGTTCGCTGCCGTAAAGCTGCCGGTCGTCAGTTACGCGCTTCCGGCGCTCATCGCCATCGGGCAGGCGCGACAATTTCACAAATCCACACGCAACCCCATCACAGGGCTGCTGCGAGAGATGACGCGGGCGCGCACCTTGCGCGTCCTCGAAAATATCCAGCCGCCGAATGGCGGTTTTCTCGAGGCCACGCCACTCACCAGCTTCGTCACGATGAGCCTCGCGGGCAGCGGGCACGCGAATCATCCGGTCGTCCAAAAAGGAGTCGGGTTCCTCGCCGCTGCGGCGCAGTCTGACGGCAGTTGGCCGATTGACACGAACCTCGCTACGTGGGTCACCACGCTCACCGTGAACGCGCTCGCCGAAAACGGGCCTCTGCCCGCGGATGATGCCTCGCCTATCCGCGATTGGCTGCTCGCCCAGCAGTATCGCGCGGTGCACCCGTACACGAATGCTGCGCCGGGCGGTTGGGCGTGGACTGATTTACCCGGCGGCGTTCCGGATGCAGATGACACTGCGGGCGCGTTGATCGCTTTGAGAAACTTGAATGCCATCAACGATGTCACTCGCGATGCTGCCGCGGCAGGTGTGCGGTGGTTGCTGGATTTGCAAAACAGCGATGGCGGCATCCCGACTTTCTGTCGCGGCTGGGGTCATCTGCCGTTCGACCGCAGCAGTCCTGATCTCACTGCGCACGCCTTGCGAGCGTGGTCCGCGTGGCGCGACGAATTGCCGCAGAAATTGCGTACGCGCATCCACGGAGCAATGGAACGCGCCGTGCGTTATCTTGATGCTAAACACGGACCGCAGGGTGAATGGATTCCACTCTGGTTCGGGAATCAGGACGCGCCGGACGACATCAATCCGCTCTATGGCACCGCACGTGTCCTGCACGCACTGACCGCGTGCGACGCGCCCGAGAATATCGTGCGCCTCGACACTGCCGAGTGTTGGTTGCTCACGGCGCAGAATGCCGATGGAGGCTGGGGCGGCGCGGCGGGTATCGTCTCGTCCACCGAGGAAACCGCGCTTGCCGTGGATGCGCTTGCCGGTTGCCTTGCCAAAAGCCGTCAATCGGATGCGGTGGAAACCGCGTTGGCACGTGGCGCGCTCTGGCTGGTCGAGCGCGTGGAAAACGGCGCGTGGCGCGAACCGGCGCCGATTGGTTTCTACTTCGCGAAACTGTGGTACTTCGAGCGACTTTATCCACTCATCTTCACCGTCGGCGCGCTTGGCCGCGCGGCGAATCTACTCCGCCGCTGAGGCGCGTTGAAGAAAGCGGATGATCGTGTCGCCGTGCTTGAGTTGGCGCGTCTCGTTCCACGCAGCGGTGAGCTCCAACGTGTCGCGCTTCGTGTGGCCGAGCACCCAGAGACCGCCGGGCGCGAGGAGCGCGGGCAGATGGAGGTCATCGAACATCTGCTGTGCAAATGACGTGGAGCGGCGCCCGACGTTCTTCTCGCCATAAGGAGGATCAGCGAGGATCAGGTCGAACTGGCGCGGCTCGGCCGCAAGTTGCGCAAGTGCGGTGAAGGCGTCCTGTACGCGCGCATCCAAAACGCCCGGAGCGAGATTGGCGCGGCGAGCGTTGTCGCGGATGAACCGGGCGTGCTTTTCCGATTTCTCGATGCAAAGCGCATTGAGCGCGCCGCGACTGAGTGATTCGAGGCTGAGCGCGCCGGAACCGGCGAATAGTTCAAGCACTCGGGCGTGCTCCACACGCGTACCGAGGCTGTTGAAGATGGCCTGTCGGACCTTGTCTGGCGTCGGGCGGACGTCGAGCCCGCTGGGCACGTCAATCTGGAGTCCAAGCCGCGAGCCGCCGGTGATACGCATCGGTGAAGGGATTCCCCAGGGTCAGGGCGATTTGATGAGCAGCTCCTCGAGCTTCTTGTTCTCCTTGCGCAGCGTCTCGGCACGTTGCTGCTCGGTCTGGAGGTCGGTCTTGATCTTGCCAAGCTCGCGCTCCACTTCGGTGAGGCGTGGGAGTCGGGCGACCTGTTTCGCGAGGTCATCAAGCTGCTTGCGGAGCGCCGTGTTCTCGGCCTGCAACTTCTTCACCTCGGCCTTGTCGTTGAGCACGCCGAGCCGCTGCTTGAACTGCTCGTTCTGCTGGGCGAGAAAGAGGATGGTCTCCTGCTGCGCGAGCTGCTGCTTGCGCACCTCCTCCCCAGTGAGCCGGTACTTTTTCAACTCGCCCTCCAGTTCGCCAACCTTCTGCTCAGCCTTGGCCAGCTCGCCGGGCTCGATGGAGCGCGGACGCGCGGCGAGCGCCTCCTTGAGCTTAGCCTGATAATTCGCCTCGAGCTGGTTGCGCGCCGTGATGACACTCGTGAGCTGCTCCTGCAAAGCGCGCCACTGCACCTCGGTGTAAGTGGGCGCGGGCTTGCTGATATTTTCGACCTGCTTGGCGAGGATGCCGATCTGCTCAGTGACGTGCTTGAAACGGAAGGCGACGAGGTCGTCGTTCCAGCCGGGGAACGATTGCTTGAGCCGGCGCAGGGCGCCATCGGCCTCGCGATAACGGTCGAGCGCAGGATGGGGCTGGTTGACCTCGCGGAGAATATCGGCCTGCTCGATGAGTTTGTAGATGTGCAGGAAGTGTTCGGCTGCGGTCTCCGCTCGCGTGGAACCGACCAGCGCGCCGCAGAGCAGCAAAAGAAAAAGGGCTCCTCGTTTCATGAGCCGAAGCTAGAGACCGTGCAGAGGGCTGGCAATAGCTTTGCGCCACGAATTGTTCACATGGGAGGCCGTTGACACTCACTCGTGCGGTTGCTAGCTTCGGCTTCGTTCGAGCGGTAATGAGAACGACATTCCTGAATCAACAGGTGCTGGTACTCAATCGGCTCTGGCAGGCCGTCAACGTCTGCACGGTTCGCCGGGCGCTCACGCTTCTCTTTCAAGGCCACGCCGAGGTGGTGCTGGGCGATCAGGACGGCGTCTTCCACACTTTCGACTTCGGCGAGTGGCACGATTTCTCGAACGAGCAACCCCACGATGAGGCGATCTCCAGCGTCTCCTTCAAAATCCGCGTGCCCCGCGTCATCATGCTCATGGTCTTCGACCGACTGCCGAAGAAAGAGGTCAAGTTCACCCGCCACAATATCTTCGAGCGCGACCAGAACACCTGCCAGTATTGCAGCCGCGTCTTCGACCGTACCGACCTGAACCTCGACCACGTTATCCCCCGCGACCGCGGCGGCCCGACCACGTGGGAAAACATCGTCTGCTCCTGCATCCCCTGTAACACGCGCAAAGCCAACCGGACGCCGGCCGAGGCGGGTTTGCGACTCGTGCGCAAGCCGAAGCGGCCCAAGTGGCGACCCTTCGTGCAGGTGAACCTCGGCATGACCTGCCACGACAGCTGGAAACGTTTCCTCGACATCGCCTACTGGAACGTCGAACTCGGCGAGGCACGTTGAAGAGGTTTTAATCTCGCCCTGTGGAGAGGCGCAAATCTCGGCTGCAGCCGTCCTCACCCCTCATAACGCCCCGCTGCACCGAGCCGACTCAGTTCGTTCACGCTCGACCAGTCTCAACAGGTTTGGGTCTGCCTTAAATCTCTCCATAGATGGAGGTTGAATCCCGTTTCGGCCTGATTTTTGCGACGTTTTTTCAGTAAAACCAGCGGCTTCTTGGGCACAACGCGCTGTTTCCCGTTCAAAACAACCTGTCTTGCCCATCCGACGGGACGTTTGGAACGCCGAACGAGCCATTGCCCCTTACTTTCAATGCTCACGCTCGCTCGGAGAATCGAGTGCTACGAGGCGTGGACCATTTGTAAAAGGTGTTACAGAGTGGTGAAGTTGCTCGCGGTCAGTTCCGACGGGCGACGGCGCGAGCGTGCTCGATCAAATCCCAGAACTTCGGATTATCTTGCAGCGCCTCATCCTCGCCGGTGGGGAGGCTGGAGCGGAAAAGGAAGTCCTTGAGCGTGTTCTTACTCAGGATGCGGTGGACGACGATGCCGAGCGGGTGCCGCTCGAAATAGATGCGGTAGTCGCCGATGCCGAAGCGGTGCAGAGTGCGGCCGCGGCGCTTTAGAGTGCCAAATCGGTCGGCCTCACTGCCAATCAACTCGCTGGGCACTCCACGGAATTCTCCCATGATGTGGAGCTGCAGCTCCGCCGGCATCCGTGACAACTCCGCCGCACTGGTGGGGTTAAAGATGATTTGGAAAGGAGTCATAGCGCTAGCGGTTGGTAGCCCGTACGGGAATCGAACCCGTCTTTCAGCCTTGAGAGGGCCGTGTCCTAGCCGATAGACGAACAGGCCAAGCCGCGGAGAATCAGCGTGCCTCAAGAGACCCCCGATTGTCAATTGAAACCTTCGGCCAAAGGGACACCCGAATCCGCTAAAAAACGCTAAATAAAAATTATCCAGACCCCTTTACAAAATTAAGAAAGGTTATACATTTTAACATGCCAAACACCGGCTCAACCTACCGGAAACCGTACCTCACCCTCACATTTCTCTTCACCGGCCTCGCGGCGCTGCTGCTGCTAGCCGCGATTGTTTACTGGCGCGCACACCGCGCCCCGGCGCTCTTCGTCAAGACCGATGCCAACCCGAAGGCAGCCGTGCTTGGCAGCGCGCTCGCTGCGGCGAAACGGCTCAATTACGTCCACGTCGAGCCACGGGTCGCGACGCGCCTCGCCCAAGAAGGGGCCGAGGTCCGCTTGGCGTTGTTCAAAGGCGAGACGCACACGTTCCGGGTCGAGCAGGTCTCGCAGAACCAGAACGGCAGCACCACCAGCGTCGGGTCACTCAAAGGCCAGCCGGAGAGCCAAGCCATCCTCGTGGCTGGCGGCGGGTCGCTCGCCGGCTCGATCCATTTCCCCGACGGCCGCCTCTACGTCCTCTATCCGCTACCGGATCAGGTCCTCGCCGTAATGGAGGTCCTGCCCGAGTTCCAGCCCGACTGCGATCGCACGCATTCGAAGCCCATCTATTCACCCGATGGCAAGGCGGTGATGGCGTTCCAGACTGTGCCGAAGGTAGCCAAAGACATCAAGAGCACACGCATCCAGCTGCGCATAGCGACGACCCGGTCAACGGGCAACGGCGACAGTGGAACCAAAACGATTACACTTACTGGCAAACCAACCGTGAGCAAGCCAACGCCACCCAGTAATCCGAACGGCACCGGCACCAAGACCACAAAGACCGCCGGCACGGGCTGCCGGAAACCCAAAAGTGGCGGCGCGGCGCCCAGCGCCAAGCCTGGCTCCGGCGGGGGGACTATTGACATTCTCATCGCTTACACGCCGGGCGCGGTCGCCAATCACGGCGGCGTCACCAACGTGCAAAACATGATTAACCTCGCCGTGGCGCAGGCGAACACGGCGTTCCAGAACAGTGAGATCAACACCAACCTCCGGCTCGTCCACACTACGCAAGTCCAACACAGCGGGACCTCCATCATGAATGACCTCAGCGCTGTCACGAGTGGCACCTCGCCTGCGATGAAGCAGATTCATGATCTTCGCAAGCAACACAAAGCCGACCTCGTTTCCCTCTTCACCGAAGCCCATGGCTCGTCCGCGGTAGGTGTGGCGTGGTTGGGGAGCAGCAGTATGCCTCAGTACGGTTTCAGCGTGGTGGAGCTCTGGACCGCTCCGATGATGACCTTCTCCCACGAGGTCGGCCACAACCTCGGCTGCAACCACAACACGGGCGACAAGGGTATCTACAACTACTCCGTCGGCCACCGGTTCAACGGCACCGCGACAAGCGGCTCAGGTCAGTCGCAATACCGCACGGTGATGTCTTACGCGCCTGGCACGCGCGCGCTGTATTTTTCCAATCCCAGTGTGAGCTACCGCGGCACAGCTACCGGCGTCAAAGATCAGAACGATAACTCCCGCACCGTCAATCAGACCGCTGGCACCGTTGCAAAGTACTCGGATAGCTTGCAGTGACACACAGTGGACCAAAAGAAAAAGGCCGCGCGGAATGGCGCTGCCTTTTTCGTTCAAATCCCCGAGCTTACGGCAACATTTGCACCTCGCCAGTACTGAGGTCGTAGCGGGCGCCGATCACGAGAATTTTATTCTCCTTCACCGCCTCAGCGAGCGCACCGGGGGGTCCGCTTGATTTCGTCCACCATCAGCAGCGCGTTCACCTTGATGGCATTGTCGAGCAGGTCGCCCGGCAACCCTTTCGCCCGCACCACCGCCGGTCGGATGGCGTCGACGAGGAAGGCGATGTTGCCGTGCGGGTGCTCCCCCTTCAACACTACGTCCATCGTGGCCTTCACCGCGCCGCACTTCTGGTGACCCAGCACCACCACCAACGACGAGCCGAGGTGCGCCGCTGCGTACTCGATGCTCGCGATGGCTTCGTCGCTCACCACGTTGCCGGCGAGGCGCACGACAAAAAGATCGCCCAAGCCCTGATCGAGCACGACCTCGGGCGACACGCGCGAATCGGCGCACGCCAACACGATGGCGAAGGGGTGCTGGCCTTTCGCCACTTCCACACGTCGGTCGGAGTTCTGATTGGGTCGCTCAGCCTTGGCGGAGATGTAACGCTCGTTGCCGTCCACCAATCGCTTCAATGCGCTCTCGGCGGAAACCTTCGGCGCATCGTGCGGATCAGCGTGGCGCGCAGCGGGAGCGTTTGCTGGCGCACCCGCGGGCGGCACATCCTTGGCGCGAAGGGTGACGATGAGGCCGGCAAAGAGAACGATTGCCACGCTGCCGAGAATCCGTTTGCTGAGCGTTTTCATAGTGATAGGCTGCGGAAAATCTGCCAGAATATGGGTGCGTACTCTCCTTTAACAGCTGCATTAGCGCAACGCTTTTATACTAGGGCGTGCCACGGAAAAGATTGGCCAAGCCGCCGTCGTCGCCCTACAAAAAGCTGGTGGGTCAACGCATCAATGTATTACTGACCGGTTCCGCGGGACGAGTCGGCCAGGCCGTCGTTGCCGAACTGCAGGCGCGCGGTCACGCCGTGCGCGGATTCGACCGCGTGCCAACGCCGGGTCTGGAGGATGCAGTCACGGGCGATGTGACTCACGCCAGCGCGGTGCAGCGCGCGATGGCTGGCATCCATTCCCTCATCCACCTCGCCGCCGTGCCGGACGACGTGGAGACGCCACGCGCCGTGCTCGAGGAACTTTTCCCAGCGAACATCACCGGTCTCTACCACGTCATGGAAGCCGCGCGCGCAGCCGGTGTGAAGCGCGTGGTGCTTCCCAGCAGCGGGCAGGTGAACTGGTGGCAGCAACAGCGCGGCCCGTGGCCCATCCGCGCCGAGGATATGGCCAGCCCGAAATACTGGTACGCAGCCACCAAGATGTTCATGGAATCCATTGGCCGCGGTTACGCCGAAACGCACGGACTGAGCGTCATCGTCGCGCGGCTCGGCTGGTGCCCGCGCACACCCGCACAGGTGGAAGAGATCGCTGCGGAAGCGTGGGCGCAGGATGTGTATCTCAGCCCCGGCGACGCTGGTCGTTTCTTCGCAGCGTCCATTGAAGCTCCAGCGGACATCCGCTTCGCCACCGTTTATGCCGCGAGCCAGTTCATCCATAAACAGCGCTTCGATCTGGAATCGGCGAAACGCCTACTCAACTACGAACCGCGCGAGCACTGGCCGCAGGGAATCGAGTTCCTCCTCGGCCGCTGAGATTCTCGTGGCGAGTTAACGAACAATCTCGCAGCGGGTCAGCGCCGTTCGCAAGCGGCTCACGGCCTCTTCGCTGAGTTTGTTTCCAGAGAGAGTGATGCGCCGCAGATTCTTTAGTGTGATGAGCGTTTCCACCGAAACATCGGTGAGGCCGCAGCTTGGAACCACGAGCTCTTCCAATCCCACCAAACGACTCAGCGGCGCGGCTCCGGCATCGCCGATTGCCCCGTAAACACGCAGCACGCGCAGCGAAGGAATGCCCGCGGCGTGACGCACGCCCTCGGCCGACGCCTGGCCGTCGTGCAAGTCGAGCTCGCGCAGCGCCGGCAGCTTCGCTACCGCAGCAACAGCTGCGCCGGTCGCCTTGCGGCTGCCGAGTTGCAGACGGCGCAGGCCGGTAATCTTCGCGAGATGCACGGCGCCGGCATCGGTGAATTGCGTGTGCACAATCTCAATCCGCTCGAGCTGCGTGAGCCGGCTGATCTCGCGCAGCCCCTCGTCGTCCACCGGTGTGTAATGGAAGTTCAAATTGCGAAGTTCACCCAACGCGCCGAGCGCCCGGAATCCGCGCCCGGTGCAGTGCGTAGAGGCGAGCGAGAAAACCTGCAGTTGCGTTAGACCAGCGAGCGCGGCAAGCGAATCGTCCGTGACCGGCGTGAGCGTGAGGTTCAGGCGGCGGAGATGACCGAGCCGACCGACATGCGCGAGGCCCGACCCACGGACATCACAGTTGGCGAGGTCGAGATTCGTGAGTGTCGTCTGGCCGACGAGATTCGCCAGCCACGCGTCGTTCACTTTCGCGTTCAGCCCTCCTTTACCTTTGAGCGGATTATTGCCGTCGTAAAGGTCGAGCGTGATTGGCGTGCCGTTGGTCAGGTCGAGCCGACCGCCCACCGCCTGAACGGCGACCAAAAGCTTCTGTACCGCTTCGGCTGAAGGCAGCCCGGCAGCTTGCTTGGTAGGAGCCGCACAACCGGCGGCAAAAAACGTGAAGCCAAGCAGGATTGCCAATTTTCTCATGGGCATCGGACGCCGGTCCGCGCCAATCCGTTCAATGAAAGGTGGCCACGCGACTGTTGCCAATGGCTGTGCGTTGGCGCACAGTTTCAAACCTATGAACACCCGAATTCTGATGTCGCTTGTCCCGCTGGCCTTCGCGCTGCGCAGCCTTGCCGCCGAGCCACTCAGTGACGACGCTCAGCCGCTCGCGGCGCGCATCACCGAAGTGACCGTCTACGCCGACCGCGCGCAGGTGGTGCGCCAGGCGCCGGCACAGCTCGCGCCGGGCACGTCGCGCTACGCCTTTGCCAAATTACCGGGTTGGATCGATGAAGGCTCCGTGCGCGTGACGCTGGCTCCCGCCTCTGCCGGCAAGATTCTCGACGTGCAGGTCCGCCGCACGTTCCTTGCGAAGCCGACCGACGACGAGTTCCTCAAGGCCGAGGCCGCCGTGCGTGAGATCTCCGACGAGGTCGCTGCGCTCGATGACGAGAAGTCCGTGCTCGATGCTCAAACCAAGCACGTGGACGCCATCCGGATGTTCTCGCTCGAGAAGTTTCCCAAGGACGCCGCCGCGCGCGAAGTCAAGCCGCAGGAGTACAGCGCCGCTGTCGAGTTCATTGCCGAGTCGTTGCGTAAGACCGCCGCCGCGCGACGCGAGCTGGAGAAGAAGCGTCGCAATCTGCAGCCAGAACTGCAGGCCCGTCAGCGGCGTGCCGAGGAGTTGCGCCAACGTTCGCAGCTCGAGCAGCGTACCGTGATCGTCACCGTGCATTCCGCGGCGGCGGCAGCGGCGACACTGACCCTCAGCTCGATGCTGCCCGGCGCGACATGGGAACCCGTGCACGAACTGCGCGCCAGCAACGGTGTCACCAACCTCGCGCTCACCTCCTACGGCACTGTCACGCAGAGCACCGGCGAAGATTGGACCGGTGTCACGCTTGCTCTTTCCACGCAGCGTTCGACCGAAACGATGAAGATTCCCGAGTTGCACGGCCTTCTCCTTGGCAACAGCCGCGCCGCTGTGCGCGCGGTGAACCGCATCGACACTTTTCAGGACGCGAACCGCAACTGGTTTGCGCAGAACGGCTTTTTCTTCAATTCCGCAAACCCGGACGCAGCGCAGCAGAGGGAGTATGCGGACAACCAGAAGTTGATGCTCGGACAGAGCCTCGTCGCGAGCGCCGCCTTCGAGCACCTCCAGCAGCGCGGCACCTCGGCGCATTTTACTGCGGTTGGCGGGCAGACCATTCGCGCCGATGGTCGGCCCGTGCGCGCGCCAATCGGCGCAGCCGAGCTTGGTGCCAAGCGGCACATTGTCGCTGCACCGGAGCTTTCGCTCAACGCCGCCCACACGGCCGATCTCGCCAATACCGGCAAGCAACCATTACTGCCCGGCAAGGTCGCGCTCTACATTGATGGCGCCTTCCTCGGTCTCACCGAGACCGACTTCGTCGCACCCGGCGAGTCGTTCGACGTATTCCTAGGCGTTGCCGATCAGATCAAGCTCTCCCGCGTCGTGGATCCGAAGCGCAGCGAGTATTACCGCAGCGGCACGCGCACGCGGATGAAAGTGGCCTATGTCCTCACCGTCGAGAACCTCGCCGACAAACCCGCCACCGTGCAACTCGCCGACCGCATCCCGGTCTCCGAGGTGGAGGAAGTCCGCGTCTCCAGCGTGAAGACGACTCCGGAAGTGAAAGCCGATATCAAGGGGCTACTGCGCTGGGCCGTCGCGCTCGGACCGAAGCAGACAAAAGAATACCGCATCGAATACACGCTCGAGTATCCGGCCGATCTGCCTCAGCGAGCTGATCCAAAAAAGCCGTCCGCACCTGGATCGACACTTCATTTCGAAAGTGATCTGAAGCTGCAGATTCGATCGCTGGAAGATGTATTGAAGAAGTGAACAACCTCTTCAGCCGTTCACTTGAAGGGCAATAAGCGCGAGAGCAGCAGGCATTGCACGAGGCCGCTCACGCTCGCCACCGAGACGAGGATGGACCAACTTTTCAGCGTCTCCGCCTGCGTGAAGCCGCTGACTTTGCTGACCGTCCAGAAGCCGGCGTCGTTCATCCACGAAAACATCTTCGAGCCGAATCCGACCGCGAGAAACAAATAGAGCGTATGATACGGCACGTCGACATGGCCGGGCGACAACGGATCAATCAGCGCCCACACGATGGCCGAGCCGGTAATCATCGCGACCGTCGCCGAGCCTTGTGCAACGCGAATGAGAGCCGTGACAGCCCACGCCACAAAAATCAATTCCGCGCCCGCGCCGCGAGCGAGCCCTTGCACATATTTGCCGACACCCGCGTGCTGAATCATCGCGCCAAATGCACCGCCCGCGCTGGCGATGAGGATAATCATTCCCGCAAGGTGCAATGGTTTGCCGGCCAGTTCGCTGAGTTGTGTGAGGGTTAACTGTCGTTGCCGCGCTACGAGCGTGAGGGCAATCACGACGCCGACGAGCAGCGCAATGTTGCGGTCGCCGAGAAATTCCAGCACAGGGAACAGCTCGGGGAATTCCGCACGGCCACCGAGCATTTTCAACACCGTCACCGAACCGATCAGCACCAGCGGCGCGAGTACCGGCGCGACCGACCACGCTAGGGGCGGCAGCTCGTTCTCCGGCCGCGCCACGATGGCTTCGAGTTCCGCCCGCGTGGCTCCAGCTGTCTCGCGCATCGGCGCGTCCAGTTTTCGCGCGATACGGCGTGCGACAAACCACGTCACCAAGGCCGGAATAATTCCAGCCAGAATGCCGGCGAGAATGGTCAGGCCCACGTCGAGTTGCAGGTTCTCTGCCGCCGCGAGCGGTCCCGGATGCGGCGCGACGAGCGAGTGCGTCACCGTGCCGCCGCAGCAGATGGCGAGCACGTAGAGCATGTAGTCCCGTCCCGTCCGTAATCGCAGCGACTGCGCCAGCGGCAGCAGTAACATAAAATAAGTCTCGAAGAAGATTGGGATGGAGAGAAAATAGCCGCCGGCAAAAATGGCGTCCCCCGCGCGGCGTTCTCCGAAGAGCGAGAGAAAACGGCGCACCACCTTGTCCGCTGCGCCGCTCTCCACGAGACAGACGCCGATGATGGCGGCCAGTGCGATGACGACACCAATCTTGCCGGCCGTCTCGCCGAAACCTTTTACTGTGAGTTCCACTGCGGCGGTCCAATGGCCTCGCTCCTTCTTCGGATACTTCGTCGTGCCGATTTCCCCGGGTAACGGCTCGCGCGCGAGCACGCCGGCCAATATAGCGGCGATGATCAAGGCGAGGAACGCATGCATACGGAGTCCGCTAATGAGCAGGACGACCGTGGCGAGCGTGATGACGAATACGGCGAGCGGCCAGTGGCTTATGGCAGCTTCGGCGAGGAACGGTGTCATTGGCTGGTTAGTGCGCCAGAAGCGGCGCGGTCGTTCAAGCTTTTGCGTGCGACGTCACGCCGTCACTATTCACGTGAAAGGAGGAAAGGCCACTTGCGTGTTGCCAAGGCGCGCGGTTACGATTCCTACGTCAACACGATTTCTATGAGTCCCCAACCGTCCGCCGCTGTGCCGTTCCGCACCGCACTCCTCCCCTATGTTCGCCAAAAGGCGACGCGAGGTGCAGCCTTGACCAATGAGCGCCGCGTCTGGTGAAGTGACTTCAACGATTCCGCACATGTCTATTGGTCTCCTTGCCGTTGTCAGTGAAGTTAGCCTTTGGCCTTTGGCCGTGCTGGTGATTTCTATCGCGTTCGTCGTGGTGCTCATCTCTGTGGTGCGGGCGCACCCGTTCCTTGCGCTGATCCTCGCGGCGATTCTGGTGGGCTTGATGGCGGAGAAACTGCCCGGCGCGAAGGCCCGCGTGCCAACGCCGGATTCCCCGATGGTTGGTACGGACGGCAAGGCGCTGAAGAATCACTGGGTTCAGGCGGTGGAGTTGACGAGCATCGAGTTCGGGCGCACGGCGGGGGGCATCGCCATCGTCATCGGGCTGGCGACGATTATCAGCATGTGCCTGATGGAAAGCGGCGCCGCGGACAAGGTGGTGCGGCGGTTCATCGCGTTCTTCGGGGAGAAGAACGCCGGCGTGGCCTTGCTCCTGAGCACCTACGTCCTCTCGGTTCCCATTTTCTTCGACACGATGTTCATGCTCATGGTGCCTCTGGCGCGGGCATTGCGATTGCGAACAGGTAAGGATTATTTGCTGTACGTCATGGCCGTGTGCTGTGGTGGCGTCATTACGCACTCAATGACCGTGCCGCATCCCGGTCCGTTAGCGATGGTGGAGAACCTGAAGATTGACGTGGGCGTGTCCATTCTTGCGGGCATTCTCGTCGGGCTTTTTCCCCTGGCGGTGGGCTGGTTCGTCTGCAAATGGCTCAACGCTCGCATCGAGATTCCGATGCGCGAGACTCCCGGAACCACGCTCGCTGAGTTGCGCTCCATCGTGGACAAGCCAGAGTCCGAGCTCCCCTCCTTCTTCTGGTCCATCACGCCGGTCATCCTGCCCATCTTCCTCATCAGCCTCTCGTCGTTCATGGTCATCGGTAAGGGCAACGACGTTTTCGTGAAACTGCTCGGCGGCAAGGAGTCCTTCGACTCCACGTTCGCGGCAGTCGAGTTCATCGGTAATAAGAGCGTCGCGCTGCTCATCGGCACGCTGGTCTCGATGTTCGTGCTCGCGCGACAGAAAGGCTACAATGTCGCGAAGATATGTGAGCTGATCGGCCCGCCACTGGAGACCTCTGGTACCATCATCCTCATCACAGCGGCCGGCGGAGCCTTCGGCCTCATGCTGCGCAACGCGGGTGTGGGCGAGGCGATTCAAGCGACCGCCAAGGGTCATGCGCTCAATATGATCTGGCTCTCTTACCTCGTCGCCGTGGTCCTCCGCGTGGCCCAAGGCTCCGCGACAGTCGCCATGCTTGCCACCAGTGCCATGATGTATCCCATCATCACAGGCGGTGCGGGTTTGCCTTACGACCCGATTTACATCTTCCTCGCCATCGGCTTCGGTGGCTTCGCGCTCTCGTGGATGAACGACAGCGGCTTCTGGGTCGTAAGCAAGCTTGGCGGCCTGACGGAAGGCGAGACGCTCAAGACCTGGTCTGTGCTGCTCACCGTGAGCTCTATCGTCGGTGTGATTGCAACGTGGCTGCTCTCACTGATCTTGCCGTTTCCATTGGGGAAGCCGGGGCCGTGAGGGGAAGGTGATTAGTAGCGTCTCTCGACCCCGTTCAAGCACCGCCGTTCGACCAATTACTAATCACTTCCCCATGCGGCTTCTTCTTCTCCCACTCTGCCTTCTACTCGCCGGCTGCAAAACCCCGTCCCGTTCCGCCGCCGACCGTCCGCTCCGGGAAATCCTCTTCGGCTCCTGCCTGAACAAGACCGAGCACCCGATGCTTGACCGCGCGGCCCGGCAGCCAATGGACCTCTTCGTCTTCCTCGGCGACAACATCTACGCCGACACGACGAACATGGTGGTGATGCGCGCCAAATACGACGCCCTCAAGGCCACCCCGTTTTTCCAGACCGTCCGCCGCAAAGCCCCCGTGCTCGCCACTTGGGACGACCACGATTACGGCATGAACGACGCCGGTGCGTCCTACCCAATGCGTCGCGAGTCACAAGCGGAATTCTTCAACTGGCTGGATGAGCCGGCGGACTCGCCGCGTCGCCGGCAAGAAGGCGTCTATCACGCACAAACCTTTGGCCCACTCGGCCAGCGCACGCAGGTGATCCTACTCGACACGCGCTTTTTCCGCAGCCCGCTCGCGCGTGGCGACCACGGCGCGGAGCCGAGCGGCGGCCCCTACGTGCCCAACCCCGACCCGCAGGCCACCATACTCGGCGACGCCCAATGGCGCTGGTTGGAGGAACAATTGCGCGAGCCGGCGGAGGTGCGACTGGTCGTGTCGAGTATCCAGTTCATCGCAGAGTTTGCGGGCTGCGAGTCGTGGGCGAACCTACCGCACGAGAAGCAGCGGTTTCTAGAACTGCTTCGCCGCACGCGTGCCAACGGCGTTGTCTTTGTCAGCGGCGACCGCCACTGGTGTGAGTTGTCCCGCATGGACGGCCCGCTCGGCTACCCGCTCTTCGACCTCACTGCCAGCGCGATGACCCAGCGCCACCCGCGCGGCACGCCCACGCCGAACCGTTTCCGTCATCTGCCTCGCACCTTCCACGACGCCAACGTCGGCCGACTGCGCATTGACTGGGAGCGACCCGACCCGCGCCTGACGTTGCAAATCCTCGATGTGAACGGGCGCGTGCAACTCGAACAAGTAATCAACCTCGGTCAACTCCAGCCGAGGTGAGCCGCAACTAGTATTGAGTAGTCAGTGTCCAGCTGTTAGCCGTACTGGTCTGCCGCTTCGGACTTCGAGCTGAATACCAAACACTTCCCCACTCGTCCGCTGACCCGCTGGCATCGGCGAGCAATGCTTGGGAATTGCGCCCGCCACGAAATGTAAGAATTGTTCCGCTCGACCTTCACAAGGCGTTGCATTCTCTCCGCTAGTTCGGCAACATTTCGTGGCAATGCCGTCGACTGGGCTTCGCTCCAAAACGAAGCGACCGCGCGGCTTTCACCATGCGAATCCAGAACGCCAAACCAATCGTCAACGATGCGCGCCGTGTCAATCGCGTGCGGAGTCGGCGAGCGGTGTACGGCTTGTTCGCGACCGTGGAGATGACGCTGCAATGAGCGCCGAGCACATGATCGAGGTCGAGAACCTCACCAAGCGCTACGCGGGTCGTACCGCGGTCGAAGGGCTTTCCTTTACGGTCAGCCGCGGTGAGATTGTCGGTTTCCTCGGCCCGAACGGCGCAGGTAAGAGCACGACGATGCGAATTCTCTCCGGCTATCTCGCCGCCAGTTCCGGCACGGCACGTGTGGGAGGCTTCGACGTACTCACGCAGTCGGAGGAGGTGCGCCGCCGCATCGGCTACATGCCGGAGAACAATCCGCTGCACGAGGATATGCGCGTGCGTGAGTATCTGAAGTTCCGTGCGCGGCTAAAGGGTTTGTCCGGTGCGCGCTGTCGCGACCGCGTGGACACCGTCCTCGGCCAGTTCGGCCTCGACGAGGTGAGCAATAAGCTCATCACGCATCTTTCCAAGGGCTTCCGTCAGCGCGTGGGCATCGCCGACGCACTGGTGCACGAGCCGGAGTTGATCATTCTCGACGAGCCGACCATCGGCCTGGACCCGCACCAGATTCGCACCGTGCGCCAACTCATCAAGGATCTCGGGCGGAAGCACACGGTGCTGATCTCCTCGCATATTCTCCCTGAGGTCGAAGTGACCTGCAGCCGCATCCTCATCCTGCACGAGGGGCGCATCCTTGCCGCCGACACGCCGGACGACCTGCAGCAGCGAATGGCAGGTCGCACGCAGATCATCGCCGAGATCGCCGCGCCGGAGCCGGATCTGCGGCATTGCTGGGAGGCGATGGCCGAGGTGGAACAATTCGATGTGAGCGCGGCAGAAGGAGAGTTCTACCGCTGCGCGCTAACACCGCGGGCGGGTATGGACCTGCGCCCGCAGATTTATGAACTGGTGAAAGAGCGGGGCTGGCGGCTCCGTGAGCTGACGCGCAGCCGCCACACGCTGGAGGACATCTTCGTGCACGTCACCAGCCGCGACCGGGAGGAGGAGAACTGATGTACGCGTTCCTCACGCTCACGCGCCGTGAACTGACGGCGCATTTCGTGTCGCTCACCGGCTACGTGGTGATCGCCGGCGTCCAACTCCTGCTCGGGCAGAGTTTCTGGACCTTGCTCGACGCGCTCAACGGCAAACCGTTCGACATGCCGGTGACCGAGAAATTCTTCGACACAGGCTTCTTCTGGTTGGTGCTGCTGCTAGTCGCACCGTTGATTACGATGCGGAGCTACGCGCAGGAACGGGCGAGCGGGACATTCGAGACGCTGATGACGACGCCCATTGGCGAGGTTCAAGTGGTACTGGCGAAGTTCTGCGGCGCGCTGGCGTTCTTCCTGATCGCCTGGCTGCCGGCGGCGGCTTACCCGTTTCTGTTGCGGCATTATGCGGAGGGGATGGCGCCGGTGGACGCTGGTCCGGTGGCGGCGACGCTCCTCGGCATCGCCCTCCTCGGTGGCTTCTACATGGCCCTCGGCTGTTTCGCCTCGTCGCTCACGCGCAGTCAGATTGTCGCGGCGATGACAACCTTCGCGCTCGGATTGGGACTCTTCCTGCTCGGATATCTTTCGCAGCTCCGTCCACCGGAACCGGGTTGGCAGGCCCAACTGTTGACCCACCTGTCGATGCTTGAGCACATGCGTGACTTCTCGCGCGGCGTCGTGGACACGCGGCACGTCTTCTTTTACCTAAGCCTCACAGCGTTTTTTCTCTTCCTCACGCTGCGCGTGCTGGAGAGCCGCCGCTGGAAATAGATGCACGACGAAACCAAACAACCCGCAAGCTTCTCCGCTGGCCGTCGCTGGGGACAGTCGTTGAACTTCCTCCTCGCTGCGCTTGCGGCAGCGGCGCTAGTCGTTCTCGCGAACCACGTCGCCACCCGCCATTACACGCGCGTCGCGTGGACGGAAAACGCCGACTTCAAGCTCTCACCGCTCACGCGCCAAGTGCTTCAGTCGCTGACGAATACGGTGCGCGTGGTGGTCTTCTACGACCGCGCCGAGTCGCTTTACACTCCCGTCACCGCGCTTCTCAAGGAATACAGCCTCGCCAACCCACGCATCGAGGTCGAGGTGGTGAACTACGTCGTCGAGCCGGCGAAAGCCGAGCTGGTCAAGGCGCGCTATCGCCTCACGCCGCAGGCGCGCGACCTCGTCATTTTCGACGCCAACGGCAAGAACAAGATCGTCACCCAGAGCGACCTTTCTCAGTACGATCTCGCCTCGTTCGTCGTCGGCCGGGGCAGCGAAATCCGCCGGACTGGCTTCCACGGCGAACGGCTTTTTACCGCGGCACTCGTCACCGTCGCCGACGCCGCCGTGCCGCAGGCTTACTTCCTAATCGGCCACGGCGAGCACGACCATGGCAACTCTAGTTCCGACATCGGCTACGGCAAATTTGCCGCGCTGCTGCAGGACAACGGTGTGCGGCTCGCGCCAGTGAGCCTCGGCGGAGCGAATGAGATCCCCGCCGATTGCCGGCTGCTCGTCATCGCCGGACCGCAGGTGGCGATCGAAGCGGTGGAGCAGGAGAAGCTCGACCAATACCTCCAAAACGGCGGCCGCCTCCTCCTGCTGCTCAACTACAGTTCGCGCAGTGGGCTCGAGCCGTTACTCGCGCGCTGGGGTGTCGAGGTTGGCGACAATACCGTGGTGGATGAGCGCAACTCGCCGCCCGCCTCCGGCTCGATACTCGTGAACCAATTCGACCCGCACCCAGTCGTCGGTCCGCTCAGCTCCGCCCGGCTGCCGCTTCAGCTCGTGCTGCCAAGATCGATTGGTCGTCGGGCCGGCCACCAGCAGAACGCCGACGCTGCCAAGATCACCGAGTTGGCGGTCACCAGCGAGGCCGGTCTCGCCATGCGCCGCGTGCGCAACGGCCAGCAGAATACCGCGCTGCGCGAGCGGCAGGGGGTAATCCCACTAATGGTCGCAGCCGAGAAGGGCGGCATCGCCGGCGTGGCCAATGCCGGCGCCACGCGTATAATCGTCACTGGCGACTCCTACTTTCTCGACAACCAGATGATCGAGGCCGCGGCGAACCGCGAGTTCGCGTGGCACGCCGCCAACTGGCTGCTCGACCGCCCGCAGTTCCTCGGCGGCATCGGCCCTCGCCCCGTGCGCGAACACACCTTCACCATCACCGACACCAAAATGCGCCGACTATTCTGGGTGCTGGTCGCGGGCATCCCCGGCGCCAGCCTCGCCCTCGGGTTTCTAGTCTGGATCCGCCGCCAACGCTGAGCCGAAACCGCGTGAAGAACTCAAGACAAACCCTCTGGCTCTGGCTGATCGTGGCGCTGCTAGCCGTGTGGGTCGTACTCTTCGAGCGGCCGGCCAAGCCGCCCGCACCACTGGGGACCGCCGTGGCACTGCTCGCGGAGCTACAGCCTGGCCTCGTCACGTCGATCGAGATGACCGTTGGCACCAACCGCTTGCGCGCCGTGCGCGGCGAGGGCTTCTGGCAGCTGGCCGTGCCGGTCGTCTACCCAGCGCAGGCTGCAGTCATCGAAGAGCTGTTGGAGCAATGCGCGCGAATCGAATCCAGCCGCTTCATCCCGGCCGCGGAGGTCGGTGACCAGCTCGCTGCCTTCGGTCTGCAGCCGCCTCGCGCCGTGTTGCGCGTTGAGCAAGGCAGCCGCCACTTCGAGCTTCGGCTTGGCGCGTTGGCGCACGGCGGCAACCGTCTGTATGTCCAACTTTCCGGACAAGCCGGCCTGCATGTGGTGAGCGATCGGCTGCTCGGCCTTCTCCCGCGAAGCCCCGACGATTGGCGCGATGCGCGCCTCATCGCCTTCGGAACGCGGACCGTTAATCGGGTCGCTGTCCGCTCCGGCCCGCGTCTCTTTGAAGCGGTGCGTGACTCCACAAATCAACTCTGGCGCGTCACCTCTCCACCGCCGGTTAAGCGCGCGGACAGCGACCGGATCAACCTCCTTCTCCAGCAACTCCAGCAGTGGCCCGTTGCGCGATTCGTGGTGGACGATCCGAACGCCAGCCTCGAGCCGTTCGGCCTCGTGATGCCAGAAGCGGAACTGCAAATCAGTCACGGTACTAATAACGTGGTGTCCGTCCAGTTTGGCAAAAGTCCGACCAACGCCGCCGAGCAGGTCTTCGCCCGCCGACTCGCCCACACGAACATCGTCGCTGTCTCGCGCCAGTGGCTCGATCTTCTCCGCCAACCGGTCTGGGATTTCTGCGATCACCGGCTCGTAGACGCCGTGGCCACTAATCGTGCCGACCGGATTGAGTTCCGCGGCGCGGAGAGATTTACGCTCCAGCTGCAGACAAATGCCACCTGGCTGCTCACCGAGCCCTTCCGTGCTGCGGCCGATCCGAATTTGGTCACCGAGTTCCTCCGCGGGCTAGGCCAGCTCGAAGCCGTTGAGCTCGCCAAGGAGGTGGTGACCGACTTCGCGCCGTACGGTCTGGCTGCGGCCGCCGCTCGCTTCTCACTGTCGCAGTCGATCACCAACGCATCCGGCGCCACGAACGCACTGCTCGCGCAGGTGGACTTCGGCACTGCGCAAGTGGACCGCGTCTTTGTGCGGCGCCACGACGAGAGCGCCGCGTACGTCGCGGCACTGGGTGCACTGAACCAGCTGCCGCAGGCTGCGTGGCAACTGCGCGACCGGCGCGCGTGGGAGTTCGATTCAACGAACGTGGTCAACCTGGCCATCACCCAGAACGGTCGGGCGAAAAAGCTTGCGCGAAATACCGCTCAGAAATGGGCCGACCCCGACGGGCCGCTGAACGACGTCGCCGCCGCCGCGCTCGAGGAAACACTTCACCGGCTCGGCTCACTCCGCGCGGTGGACTGGACCGCGCAGGGCGCGGCCGCGCTATCGCAGTACGGCATCACCACCAATAGCCTTTCGCTCACGCTCGAGGTCGTCCGCGCGAATCAGGCCCGAACGCTTGCGCTACGCTTCGGCCGGCGCGCGCCCGCGCGCCACCTGTACGCCACCGCCACTGATTCTGCGGATCCAACCGAGCGCGGACTGATCGTCTTTGAGTTCCCAGCACAGATCTACGACCAATTTGTCGTGCCATATCTTTCGCTCACGCCGTGAATACAGATGAACAACGCCCCAGTCGCTGGCGCCGATTCGGGCGGGGCGGCCGGCATGCGTGGCGGTGGACGCGCTGGACCCTTTGGGGCTGCCTCGCGCTGCTTGCCGGTGTGCTGTTATATCTGAACCGCGCCGGTCTGCCGGATTTCCTGAAGGCTCGTCTACAGACCGAACTCCACGAACGTGGCGTGCATCTTGAGTTCACGCGTCTCTTTCTCCATCCCGTGCGCGGCATTGTAGCCGAGGAACTGCGCCTTGTTGCGGACAACGGCCGGCCGGGGCCGGAAATTCGCGTGCCGTCGGCCGACATCGGACTGAGCCTCGCCGCGCTATTCTCCCTCCAACTGAAAGTGGAGTCGCTCGTCCTGCGCGGTGGCGATGTGCGATGGACCCTGACCGGTACCAACCAGCCGCCACGCAGACTCGAAGCGACCGGCATCACCGCAGGGATTTATTTCCGCGAGGATGACCGGTGGGATCTCAATCATTTCCAGGCACAGGCGTTCGGCTTCGTTTTCAATGCCAACGGGTCGCTCGCTTCCGCTTCTCACTTCGGCTCGATGAAACCACGCCGAACGAATGAGCTCGAACGCGGGCAGATTGAGAGACAGTTACGAGAGTTACTAGCAGGTCTCGACCAGATAAAATTTCAGACACCGCCGGAGGTCACACTGAAGTTTGATGCGAACGGTGTTACTGGTGCATTGGATGCCACGATCAACGGCCGCACGACGCGCATCGAATCGCCGTGGGGCGGCGGACGCGATCCGTTGCTGAACATCCAGCTCACACGGGCGGGCGTCACAAATGCACCGCTCACCGTGGATGCGTCGCTAAAAATTGCCGACGTGCGAACAAAGTGGGGCGACGCTGGGAGCGCGACCGTGAGCGCAGCAGCGACAGCCGATTCCGCTCAGCCAGGCCTCTGGCTGGTGGCTGGCCAAGTCTCGCTTGCGGAGCCTCGTACGCGGTGGGGTGATGCCATCGACTTACAAGGCGACGTAAAAATAACGGCCAACTTCGATTCGGCCCACCCGCCAGCCGTTGAATGGACCGCAGCGCTCAAAAAAGTGCGTGCGGAGTGGGGCGAGGCGAGCAGCCTCTCACTGAGCGGAGAGATGAAGCCGGCGACAAATCGGCAACATCTGTCACTGCTCACAATCTCTGGAACGGGGAAGGAGATAAAAACGAAATGGGGCGGAGCGCAGGGTGGTGAAATCGCTTTTACCGAGGCAGGGGCGGAGAATGGCAACACCAACCGTACGGTTCAGATCAAGCTGCGCGCCGCCAAAACGCCGGACGCCGAAGCCGCCGAGGTCAACCTGACAGCTTTGTGGAAAGACATCGCCCAGCCGCGCGTCCTAATCACGGGACAGATCGAGAAGCCGCAGGCACGATTCGGCACCGCTGGCCGGCTGGCTTTCAGCCTCGATGCCACAAATGCCGCGCCGTGGTCAGCCAGCGCCATCGCGACCCTCAGCGATGTGGCGACGCCTTATGCGCGCACCCCGTTGCTCTTGCTCAACGCCACCGCTAGACCCGCAGGCACAACCAACATAGTTGCACTCAAATGGAGCACTGACATCAAAGCTGTGGAGTCGGAATGGGCCAAGGTAAACGACGCGACATTGCGTGGTGAAGGTGAATGGCTCATCCGCGAGATGCGGCCGGAGCCGCAGGCATTCAGCGGGGAGATTGGCCGTGTCATTTCAAGATGGGGCGACACATCGGGGGTGAGGTTCACGGCACGCATCGTCCCGCCAGCGAGCAACTTTGTCCATAAAGCCGACGCAAGCTGGGGCGCGTGGCGGCAACTTGAGCCGTTCGCGCTCGAGGCGGACGTGAAGTTGGGAAGCCTGCATGCGGAAAAACTGGAGGCGCAGAAGGTTTCGGCAAAGGTCCGCTGGCGTTCGCCGGAGCTAACGGTGGAGACACTCGAGGCAGCACTGTACGGCGGATCGCTCGCGGTGACGGGTCGCGTGGATGTCGCCTCGCGACAGGCCACGGTACGATTACAGTCGGACATCGACCCGCACCGGTTCGGGCCATTGCTCGGGACGAATACGGCAAAATGGCTGGCGCAGTTCGCGTGGGAGAAGCCGCCGCGCATTGAGGCGCAGGCGAAACTGAAGCTGCCGGCGTGGACCAATGCCCCGCCAAGCTGGGACAAGGAGCTATGGCCGACACTCGATTTGAAGAGCGCGGTGACGGTGGGGCGCGTCTCTTACAGCGGGGTATCCGCAGAATCGGCCACAACCGATCTACTCATCCGCGATGGCGTTTTACGACTGCCAAATTTAACGGTCGTACGACCTGAGGGTCAGATGGCATTGGATTACACGGAGCACTTCGCAACACTCGAACATCGGTGGCAGATGCGTGGCGTAGTGGACCCCGTCGCCGCGCGACCGCTGCTGGATGAAGCGACGCGGAAGGTCTTCGACCAGTTTCAATTCCGTGCGCCGGTTGAACTGGATGCAGAGTTGCGCGGCCGCTGGCGTGCACCGGAGGCGACCGGCCTGCGCGCACGCATCGCAACGACGAACCTCGTTTTCAAGGGCGAGCCGTTCAGCAAAGTGGCGGCAACGGTCACATTCACAAACCGCGCATTAGTGGCGACGGATGTGCGCATCGCGCGCGGCTCGGAGCAGATGTCGGCGCGGCGTGTGGCGGTGGATTGGGGCAATGATCGCATTACGATCGACGACGCGCGAAGCACGATGGATCCGCTGGTCGTGACCGGCTTAATCGGCCCGGATACGCGTCGAGCCATTGAGGCGTACCGCTTCGCGCAACCGCCGACGGCGCGTGTGAACGGCTCGCTGCCGATCAGGAACAGCGAACGCACCGATCTGACCTTCGAGCTGAGTGGCGGTCCGTTCCAGTGGGAGAAGTTCCGACTGACCGACCTGAACGCAACGGTGCACTGGGTGACGAATCAGGTGGTGATTACGAATGTCGTAGGCGCGTTCTATGGCGGGCGCATCACGGGACAGGCGCGGCTTGATGTGAGCCGACCGAAGGGAGCCGGTTTCCAGTTCGATCTGACGACGGAAAACGCGAACTTGAACGGGCTGTTGAAAGACCTGTCGAGCCCCACGAATAAAATCGCGGGGCGTTTCGACAGCCGGCTCGCCATCACCCAAGCGAACACGGAAGACGAGCGGAGCTGGCAGGGATTTGGAAACGTGCAATTACGCGACGGGCTGTTGTGGGATGTCCCAGTGATCGGTATTTCCTTGCCGCTACTAGATAAGATACTGCCGAGTCTCGAACGTAACCGCGCGAAGGAGGCGAGCGCTAGTTTCACGATCACGAACAGCGTGATCCACACGAAGAATCTCGAAATCCGGGCGGCACCGGTACGCCTGCACTACGAGGGGACCGTGGGCTTTGATCAAAAAGTAGACATGCAGGTGGAAGCCGATTTGTTCAAGGAAACTTTGCTGGGGAAGATTCCTCTCGTCGGTACGTTGCTTGGCAAAGTGACGCGGATATTTGACCTTCATGTTACCGGCGCGCTCGATCATCCGAAAATCAAGTTAGAGGTTATCGCAAACCCCCTGACATTGCCGCTGCTGCCATTTAAATTCCTGTGGGACCTGGTTCCCGATGCGAGTGAGAAAAAGCCGGGGGGACTTCCGGAGAAGAAACTCAATCCGTAACATCGCTGCGGACGAAATAAAAAAGGCGCCGTGCAGGCGCCTTTTGAAAAGTGCGTTCGGCCGTCAGTGCCGGTGGCGGCGTTTGACCTTGAGCTGCGTGAGCGAGTGGAGTAGGGCGGCTTGGACGGTGGCAGTCTCCTCGTCGGTGAGCTTCTCGGCGAGGCGGGCCTCGGCCTTCTTTCGGGCTTCCTCAGCCTTGGCTTCGTCAATGTCGTCGGCCTTCATCGCCATGTCGGTGAGGATAGCGACGCGATCACCCGTAACCTGGACGAAGCCCTCGCCAGTCGCGAGGTAGTAGTCCACCCCGCCCTTGCGCGCGATGATCTCGCCGTGGACGATCTGAGTCATCAGCGGTATGTGCATCGAGTAGATGCCCATCTCGCCCTCGATGCCGGGGAGAGTGACCATCTCGACATCCTCGGAGTAAATCTTCGCCTCCGGGGTGACGATTTCGAGTTTGAGGGTTGAAGCCATGGTTTAAGGTAGGGACGTTGGAACGCTCAGTCTTCCTTGATCTCGTCGATGCCGCCCTTGAGGTAGAAATTATTCTCACCGACGGCGTCGTGCTTCCCTTCCAGGATTTCCTTGAAAGCGCGGACAGTCTCGGCCACGGGCACCTGCTTGCCTTCGCGACCGGTGAAGACCTGCGCCACGGTGAATGGCTGGCTGAGGAACTTCTGAATCTTGCGGGCGCGGAACACGGCGGTCTTGTCCTCGGGGCTCAACTCGTCCATGCCGAGAATCGCGATGATGTCCTGGAGATCCTTGTAGCGCTGGAGCACCTTCTGGACGCCGCGGGCGACATCGTAGTGTTCCTGGCCGACGATGTCGGGCGTGAGGGCGCGGGAGTTCGAGGCGAGCGGGTCCACGGCCGGGAAGATGCCGAGCTCGGCGATGGAACGCTCGAGCACAATGGTCGCATCCAAGTGCGCAAAAGTCGTGGCGGGCGCGGGGTCGGTCAAGTCGTCGGCGGGCACATAGACGGCTTGGAAGCTCGTGATCGAACCCTTCTTCGTCGAGGTGATGCGTTCCTGGAGGTTGCCCATCTCGGCGGCAAGCGTCGGCTGGTAACCGACGGCGCTCGGCGTCCGGCCGAGGAGCGCGGACACTTCGGAACCGGCCTGTGAGAAGCGGAAGATGTTGTCCACGAACAGCAGCACATCCTGATTATGCTCGTCGCGGAAATATTCGGTCACGGCCAGCGCAGAGAGTGCCACGCGCAGACGCGCGCCGGGCGGCTCGTTCATCTGGCCGAACACGAGGCCGATCTTCGAGCCTTCCTCGAGGACAGGCAGGCCGTTCTCGCCAATCATCGCGTGGCCCTTGGCGTCCTTCTTGGTCTTGATGACGTTGGCCTCGATCATTTCGTTGTAGAGATCGTTGCCTTCGCGGGTGCGCTCGCCGACGCCCGCGAACATCGAGACGCCGCCGTGCAGCTTCGCGATGTTGTTAATCAACTCCATGATGACGACGGTTTTTCCGACGCCGGCACCGCCGAACGCACCAACCTTGCCGCCCTTGAGGAACGGGCAGATGAGGTCAATGACCTTGATGCCGGTAGTGAGCACCTGCGGGCTGGTGGACTGGTCCACGAGCGGCGGGGCGGCCCGGTGGATGGAGACGTATTTGTCGGCCTTCACCGGGCCCTGCTCGTCCACGGCGTCGCCGGTGACGTTGAAGACACGGCCCATGACGGCGTTGCCGACGGGCATCGAGATGGGCGCGCCGGTGTCGGTGATGGTCATGCCGCGCTTGAGCCCCTCGGTGGTGCTCATGGCGACGGCGCGGACCCAGTTGCCGCCGAGGTGCTGCTGCACTTCGAGGGTCAACTTGGTCTTGCCCTGGCCTGGGAGGTCATACTCCACAGTCAGCGCGTTGTAGATGGCGGGGAGCTGGCCCGTGAACTCGATGTCGAGGACGGGGCCGATGATTTGAACGATTTTGCCGGTGTTCATAGGATTGAAATATGGTTAGCCCATCGCCATTTGGGCGGTGGTGATTTCGAGAAGTTCCTTCGTGATGTTGGCTTGGCGGAGCTTGTTGTATTCGAGGGTCAGGTCCTTGATGATTTGCTTGGCGTTGTCGGTCGCATTCTTCATCGCAACCATTCGGGCGGACTGCTCGGAGGCCTTCGCCTCCTGCAAGAACTGGAAGACCTGATAGTTCAGGTAGTGCGGCAGCAAGTTGCCGAGTACCGTGGTGGCGGCCGGCTCGAAGAGATATTCGCGCGTGGCCTCGCCTAGCTTCTCGCCCTGATTCTCGCCCTCAAGTCCTGCCTCGAGTGCCTTAATTTCGCCGAGCGGGAGGAGCTGTCGCGATTCCGGTTTCTGGACGAGCGTGTTGATGAAATTAGTGTAGAGCACGTCTACCGCGTCCACTTTTCCTTCGAGAAACAGATCCTGTGCAAACTTGGAAATCGCCCGAGCCTCAGCGAACCGAGGCGTGTCCTTGTAGCTGAACTCTGCGGTTAAATCCCGCTTTAAGCGCCCTGCCCACTGCGCGCCCTTCTTGCCGGCGCAAATGAAAACGGTCGTGTCCTTGTCCCACTTCATAGCCTCGCGGAGGAGGTTCGTGTTGAGCGCACCGCACAAGCCTTTGTCCGTCGTGATGAGAATGAGAGCGCGTTTTTTCACGGCAGCGCGCTTTTCCATCAGCGGATGGGTGAACTCGCCCGCGCCCGCCGTTGCCGCCGCCAGCACCTCGTTCATCAGCATGGCATAAGGACGTCCCGTCAGCGCGGCCTGTTGCGCGCGGCGCATCTTGGCCGACGCGACCATCTGCATCGCCTTAGTAATTTGGGCGGTGTTCTTAACCGACTTGATACGTCGGCGGATGTCGCGTGTGCTGGGCATGGTGGGCTAAGACAGTGGGTCGCGGACTCAGCGGTAGCTCTGCTTGAACTCCATCACGGCCGCCTTCAACTCGCCACCGAGGGCGTCGCTAACGGCCTTCTCGGTGCGAATTTTCACGAGCAGGGCTTCCTTCCGCGTGGAGAGGAAGTCGGTGAGCTTGTTCTGGAAGTCCTTAATCTTCTCCACTGGGACGTCGTCGAGAAAGTTGTTTTGCATGGACCAGAGAATGGCGGCCTGCACCTCGACCGGTATGGGATTGTACTGGAGTTGCTTGAACAACTCGACGATGCGCTTGCCGCGTTCCAGTGTGGCCTGCGTCTTGGCGTCGAGGTCGGAGCCGAACTGCGCGAAGGCGGCGAGTTCTCGATACTGCGCCAACTCGAGCTTGAGCTTACCGGCGACCTGCTTCATCGCCTTGATTTGGGCCGCGGAACCGACACGCGATACCGACAGACCGACGGAAATCGCGGGACGAATGCCTTGGTAGAATAAATCGGTTTCCAAATAAATCTGGCCGTCCGTGATTGAAATCACGTTCGTCGGGATGTAGGCGGACACGTCGCCCGCCTGCGTCTCGATAATCGGCAGTGCCGTGAGCGAGCCGTTGCCGTTCTTCTCGTTGACGCGCGCGGAGCGCTCGAGCAGACGGCTGTGGAGATAGAACACGTCGCCGGGATACGCCTCGCGGCCGGATGGACGCTTGAGCACGAGCGACACTTGGCGGTAGGCAACGGCCTGCTTGGAGAGGTCATCGTAAATGATGAGCGCATCCATGCCGTTATCCATAAACCACTCGCCCATCGCCGCCCCAGAGAACGGCGCGAGATATTGCGCGGCAGCGGGTGCGTCGGCACCCGCCGCGACGATGATGGTGTCTTCCAGCGCTCCAGCCTTGTCGAGTTCGGCGATGACGCGCGCGATGTTCGACTGCTTTTGGCCGACGGCGACGTAGATGTTGTAAACTGGGCGGAAGCTGGCGTCACCGGAGGCGCGGCCCTGCTTATTGATGCGCGACTGGTTAATCATCGTGTCCACGCCAATCGTGGTCTTACCCGTCGAGCGGTCTCCGATGATGAGTTCGCGCTGGCCGCGACCGATCGGAATCATCGCGTCCACCGACATGATGCCGGTCTGAAGTGGCTGGCTGACGGATTTGCGCTTCACGATGCCGGGTGCGATTTTCTCGACCGGATACTGCGCGGTGGCGGTGATGGGGCCTTTACCGTCCACAGGGCGGCCGAGGGTGTCCACTACGCGACCGAGTAGACCCTTGCCGACGGGCACGGAGAGGAGCTTGCCGGTGGTCTTGACCTCGGATCCTTCCTTGATGCCCAGATAATCACCGAGCACGACGACGCCGACTTCGGTTTCCTCAAGATTGAGCGCGATGCCGATGACGCCGTTGCCGAAGTCGAGCATCTCGTTGAGCATGGCGTCGGTGAGTCCTTCAACTTTGGCCACGCCGTCGGATACTTCGCGAACGGTGCCGACGTTCTGGCGGGAGACCTTGGTTTTGAGACCGGCGATTTGGGCTTCGATGTCTTGGAGGATAGAGCTCATAGCTGTTCGTTAAATCAGTAAATTAAAAGGTGTCGTTCAAGGCCGCGAGGCGTCCTGCCACGCTGCCATCATAAATGTCGCTGCCGGCCTTCACCTTCACGCCCCCGAGCAGCGCGGGGTTAACCGAAAAAGTCACGTTCATGCCCGCGCCGTATTTCTGGGCGAGCGCAGCCTCGATTGCCGCCCGCTGGGCGGGCGTGGACTCGACGGCGTTCTCGACGCGCACAGTGCGGCGGGCGATGTCCAGCTTCACCAACCGTTGCAGGTGAGTGAGGGTGGTCACGTAGCCGCGCGGCTTCTGAGCGATGACCAGCGTCACGGCTTGGCGCAGCTTCGCCTCATCGAGGATGCCGTTGACGGAGCAGGCGTTGAACAACGTCTTGCCGTCGCGGCGGGCTTGTTTACTGACTTTCATCGGTTAGCGCGGAGAATAATATCAACTAGGCAGCCAACTGGCGAACCGCATCGTCGGCGAGGCGGCCCTTCTGGTCGGCATTGAGAATGTCGCCGGTCGCGCGGCCGGCAGCAGCCACCACGAGACGGCCGAACTCCTGACGCAACTCACCCTTCATCCGGGCCAACTCGGCGTCGTTAGATTCTTTGGCTTTGGCGATGATGCTCGCGGCGTCTGCGATGGCCTTCTGGCGCTCGACTTCGGAGACGCGGGCGGCAGCGGTACGGGATTCCTCAATGATTTTCTGTGCCTGGGTGCCGGCCTGACCGAGGATTTCCTGCACCTTGGCCTGCGCGTTGGCGAGTTCGGTTTTGATCCGGTCGGCGTTGGCAAGGCTCTCCGCGATGCGCGTGCGGCGCTGCTCCAGCATCTCAAGGATGGGCCCGTAGGCAAACTTCTTGAGCGCGAACGCGACGATGGCAAAGAGGATGATCTGCGAAATCAGCAACTGCCACGTCACGCCGAACTGGCGCGCGATCTCAGCGACGGGATTGCCCGCCGGGGCGGCGGCAGCTAGGAGGACGAGCGAGTTCATAAATCAGTTCGGAAAGGAGAGGCGCGGAGCCTTGCGGCCCCGCGCCACAATGTTACTTGGCTAGGAAGATGGCGAAGAAGACTACGCCTTCCGCCAACGCGGCGAAAATGATCGCCTGGTTGCGGATCGCGCCAGCTGCGCCCGGATTGCGTCCGGTCGCTTCAGCGGCCTTCATGCCAATGATGCCCACGCCAATAGCGGACCCGAGGGCCGCCAAACCGATGTGAAGACTACCTGTCAAGCCCGTCTTTACAGCCTCGGTCGCGGTTGCTGCGACATCGACTGCTGCTGCTGCCAACATAGGATCGAACATACTTTGCCTTTTCTTTGTTGTTTCCTCAGCCGCCCCCGCAGGTTGCCCACGGTCGAGCGGCCGAAAGTGTTTAGTGTGCGTGTTTCTGCTCGCCGTGGGCGTGGTCATCTCCATGACCCTCGTCATGGTGGGCGCACATCAACGCCGTGAAAACGGATGTGAGCAGCGCGAAAACCAGCGCCTGCACCAACCCGACGAGCAATTCCAAAAAGTAAAACGGCAGCGGCAGCAACCAGCCCAGCCAAGGGATGAGCACCATCATGGACTCGAGGATATTCTCGCCGGCGAAGATATTGCCATAAAGACGGAAGCTAAGCGACACCGGCCGGAAGGCAATGGAAATCACCTCAATGATGCCTACGAAGAAGAAGATGCCCATCATGAACAGGTTCATGAAGCCCTTGCCATTGTCGCCGCCGCTAAAAAGATGCTTTGCGATACCGCCGGGGCCGAGCGCCTGCAGCGACCAGACCGTCCACAGGAAGAAGAACGTCAGCGACATCGCCAGCGTCATGTTTAAGTCCGCGTTGCCACCGCGCAAAATGGGTTTGCCGTCGTAGGTAATCGAGCCGACTCCCGGGATGAGGCCAATCCAGTTGGTGAACAGGATGAAAAGGAAGAGCGTGCAGAAGAACCAGAACGTCTTTTTTACGAGTTCCTTGCCGAGAATCTCGGTGAAAAAGTCGTACATGCTTTCGACCAACCATTCGGCAAAGTTTTGGAGCCCGCTCGGGACCATCTGAATGTTCCGAGTCGCCAGTTGGGCGAAAACAATCAACCCCAGCGCCACGAGCCAAGTGATAACTGTCGAACTGGTGAATTTAAGCGGACCGAGGTTGAACACCGGTGCCGCGGGGGGGAGACCGTGATGTTCTCCGGCAGCGTGCGCATCCTTCGCGTCCGCTTTTGCCTCCGAATGCGGGGCGCGCAGGGCCTGACGCTCGTTCGTGGGCTTGGCTGTCTCAGCGGCCAAGGCGAACTGCGGCAGGATACCGAGCAGTACCACCGCGAAAAGAGATGTGAACCAACGCATCATTCGATTCAAAAGGCTGTGACTAAACAGGCCTCGGATTACCGAAAAGCCATATCAGGGGGCGCAAGTTGCCTCATCATGAAAAATTCCACAAGGGTTTTTTATCAACTTCTTTTCCGGTCCGCCAGCGGCTCTCAAACCACTGCCGTTACGGACTAGCTGATGAGCTTGGCCAGCTCGTCGGCCTTGCCGCCGCAGGCGGTAATCATGCCCTTGACCTGCTCCTCGCCGAACTCGGGATGGCGCTCCATCACGGTTTTGCCGAACTGCTCATTCCACGTGTCCGGATGCGCGTCGCAGAGCGAGGCGACGTAGTGGACCGGGTCGGGGCACAGGCGACTGTCGGCCACGTTCTGGTCCGCAACGGCGCCGGTGAGGTCCTCGGGCATATCCCATACCGCGCACACGGCTGCTCGCAACTCGGCGTGGCACCAGCCGAAAGTTTCCTTTTCGACCTCGTGCAGATGGCGTTCGCCCATGGCCGCGGTGCTGTAGATGAGGTTGTAATCCTCGTTCTTACTGGCGGCGATGATCGGCACAGCAATGTCCTGAAGAAAGCCGGCGGTGAAGCAGAGGTTGGCCTTGGCGGGCGCGGTGGCCTCGGCGATTTCCTTCGCGAGGACAGCACGCTTGCCAGCGGTCTTCCAGAACTGCTGCAGCGGGAGGTATTGCGGGGTTTTCTGAGGCGTGGCACCGCGGGCGCCGATGAGCATGACGATGCGCTCGAGCTGAGAGTTGCCCATCATCGCGATGGCGTGGTCGAGGGAGGTGATCTTCGAGCGTGGGGCGTAGGCGGTCGAGTTCACCGTGCGCATCACACGGCTCATCAGGTCGGCGTCCATGGACATCACCTGGCAGATCTGGTTGACGCTCGAATCAGGGTCGCGGAGGCGCTTGAGCGTTTCGAAGATGGTTTTGCGGAATCGCGGCAGCTCGAAGTTGCCGAGGAGTTCCTTCACACGCTCTGAGGGGTCCTGTGGCATACGTCTGGCTTTTTTTGGTTGGGGGTGCGGGCTGGTTAAGGTTGCGGCGGGCGGTTACTCGCCGCGACGCTCGAGCAGGTTGCCGAGAATGGTCATAAGGCCGCCGAGGCCGAAATAGCCGAAAATCGTCAGCAAATTGGTGGCAATCTGCGCGCGAGTGGACTTGGGCAGCACATCGCCAAAGCCCAGCGTGGTGGCCGCCACTACTGAGTAGTACTGCGGCGTGTACCAGGTGCGAGCAAGGTCGCTGGGGATGGCGAAGTCGGGCGAGAGGGCGCCGATGTGGCGGTCGGTGTTTTCCCAGTACGAATTCTGCGTCGGGTCCTGCGTGGCGCGTGTGGCAACGGTGAAGTTGCTTGGCGTCTTCTCATCCTCGGCGAACTTGGCCTCACCAATCAGGTTAACCACGTCCTTCGCGGCGTTGTAGCTCAGCTTGACCTTCTGGCCGGTATTCATCGCCACGCGCGCGGCAATGTCATTGAAGGAATCGTTACTCGCGTCCACCGTGATTTTCACGCCGTTGGTGTTGTCCTTCCACGAGACGGTAAAGACGCCGTTGCTGACGGACTGTGCGAAGCCGGCCTCGCCCAGCGGCTTGTCGGCCTTGATGCCAGCCGAGGTGCCTTCCATATAATAAAAAGCAGACCGAAAAGCGCGACCACGCCGGCCTGCAGCGCGGCCCAGCGGAAGAGGCTTCGGCCGCAGTCGGAGCTGAATCACCAGACCCAGTAGATCTTCTTGTGCAGATTGCTCTGCTTCTGGAACTCGTCGAGATAGTTCTCGTCGGCAATGTGGCGGCGCACGAGGTAGGCACCGGCGAAATCCACATCGCGGATGTCAGCGCCGGTCCAGTAGGCGGTGATGTAGTTGGTTACGCCGCGGAACTGCGCAGCCTTCAGGCAGGTCTTGTTGAAGGTGGCGTAGGCGAGATTGGCCTCGCGGATGTCCACCTCGGTCATATCCGCCTGCGAGGCCTGCACATAGGAGAGATTGGCCTCGAGCATGCGGGCCTTGGGCAGCTTCGCCAGCGTGAAGTCGGCGTAGCTGAGGTCGGCGCTCACGAAGGTTGCGCCGGGCAGATTGGCGCGCTTCAGCGTGGCCTTGTGGAAATTTGTGCGACCGAGACCGGCGTTCTTCGCCGTGCACTCATCGAGGTTCGTCTCCTTGAAGCTCGAGCCGAGGAATTCGCCGCCGTCGAGCTTGGTCTGGAAGAGGGTCGCCTTGTCGAAGATCGTGTTCTGACAAATCGTGTTCTCGAAGTTGCACCGGCTCAACTCACAACCAGTGAAGTTCACCTCCGTCAACTCGAGGCCAGAGAAATCTTTGCCGAGGAAACTTTTACCCGAAAGGTTCTTCAGATGTTCCGGCACCGCTTCACCGTTGTCGTAAGCCGTGCGGAGCGCGGTGAGAATCTCGTCGGCGCTCAGGTTGGCGGGAGTGGCGGCGGGGGCCGCGTCGGAAGGTTGACTCATGCTTGAAGGGTTGTACGTCTAGGGTTGATTGTAAATTCTCGTTCCCCGAGGCACAAGGTAAAGAGCCGACAGCAGCTCAACCAAAATGAACGCGCAACGATTTTGTCCGCGTGGCGCTTGCCTTAATCCGGCCACCGTGCTTAATCTCGGCTAAGAATCTTATGACAGCGCGCCCAAGCCAGAGCGCCGAGGATTACCTCGAGCGCATCCACGAACTAATCGAGGAGAAGGGCTACGCCCGTGCGGTGGACATCGCCCACTCGCTCAAGGTGCGCCAAGCCTCCGTCACCGCGATGGCGCAGCGGCTCGCCAAGGACGGCTACCTCAAGTACGAGAAGTACCGCGGCATCCTGCTCACCGCGAAAGGCCGCGAGGTCGCCCGTCACATCCAGCAGCGCCACGCCACGCTCGGGCATTTCTTCACCTTGCTCGGCATCGACCCCGCCACGCAGCACCAGGACATCGAGGGCATCGAGCATCATCTCAGCCACGAAACCGTGGAGCTGATTGCCGACCTCGCCGCCTTCCTCGAGAACAATCCCGCTACGCTGAACAAATTCCGCGCCAGCCGCCGCTCAGCCGCTTCCGACAAGATTTGAGTCATGGACTTGGATTGGCCGCCTTGGAACACCCTGCTCGACCAGGCCCAGGCCGAGGTCGCCCGCATCCTAGGCGGTCTGCCCGCCGGCCTGCGCGAACGAGCCGAGGCGCTCCCGGTCATCTACGAGCCGCATCCAAACGATGACCTTGTCGCTGAGGGTCTAGATGAAGACCTGCTTGGCCTTTTCGTCGGCGAGGAGTTGGCTGCTACCGGCGCGACGATGGCGCCGATGCCCGCCCAGATTCTGCTCTTCCTCGACAACATTTGGGACTACGCCGACGGCGATAAGAAGCGCTTCCTCGAGGAGGTTCGCACGACCTACCTGCACGAGCTGGGCCACTACCTCGGGCTCGACGAGGACGACCTCGAGGAGCGCGGGTTAGGCTGAGCCGCCCGTTTTTGTTTGGCTTCAAACGCCCGCTCGATACGATAACCGCCTGTGCCGCCGCGTTGGGCGGTCATCGATTTTTGATGCTCAACCGATGAAAGCCGTCGCCGCCCTCCCCAGCAAACGCGAAGTCCGCCTTGTCGACCATCCACAGCCCAGCCTCACCGCCGACACGCAGGTGCGCGTTCGTTCGCTCGATGTCGGTATCTGCGGCACCGACCGCGAGATTTGCACCTTTGTCTACGGCGCACCGCCGCGCGGCGATGATTACCTCGTGCTCGGCCACGAATCGCTCGGCCAAGTGGTCGAGGTTGGCAGTGCGGTCAGCGCGCTCAAAGCCGGCGACCTCGTCGTGCCCAGTGTCCGCCGACCTTGCCCGCACGCGCACTGCCGCCCGTGCCGCGCTGGCTTGCAGGATTTCTGCGCCACCGGCGATTTTGTCGAGCGCGGCATCAACCAGGTCCACGGCTACATGACCGAGCAGTACGTGGAAGAGGCGCAGTATCTGAATTTTGTTCCCGCCGCGTTGCGCGACCTCGCCGTCCTCAGCGAACCGCTCACCATCGCCGAGAAAGGAACCACCCAAGCTTACAAAGTGCAGGAGCGCCTGCCGTGGGCTTGCACGGAGCCGGGCAAGCCAAAGGGCCACGGTCTGCGCGCGGTCGTCCTCGGTGCCGGCCCCATCGGAATCCTCGGCGCGATGAAGCTCGTCGTAGAAGGCTTCGACACCTACGTCTATTCTCGCTCGGCCAAACCGAACCCGAAAGCCACGCTCGTAGAGTCGTTCGGCGCGAAATACATCTCCGCGAAGGAAGTCACGCCCGTGCAGCTAGCCGCGCAAATCGGGAACATCGACCTCGTCTACGAGGCCGTCGGCCAGTCCGACGCCGCCTTCGCGGTCCTGGAGGTGCTCGGCCTGAATGGCGCCTTCATCTTCAGCGGCATTCCCGCGCCGGGGGGCAACATCACCGTGGCTGGCTCGCAATTGATGCGGAACATCGTGCTAAAAAATCAGGCCGTCGTCGGCACCGTTAACGCCGACCGCGCCGCCTTCGAAGGCGCCATTCGCGACCTCGGCGAGTTCCAGAAGCGCTGGCCCGCCGCCATCAACGCCCTCATCACCAAACGCAGCCAGCCCGAGGACTTCCGCGAGCTACTCACCGGCAAGGCCATCGGCATCAAGAACGTGATTTCGTTCGCGTGAACCTGTTGAACCACCAAGCCGCCAAGACCGCTAGCACCCCCACGACCTTATGAGCAAACCCTGGATTGATATCTCCGTCACGATGCGCGACGGCATGGTCCATTGGCCCGGCGACCCCGAGTGCCACGTGAAACTCCACGTGAAGCTCGGCGACCCCATCCCCGGTCAGCCCGGCAAAAAGATTCCGTGTAACCTCACGCATCTCACGCTCTCCGCGCACACCGGCACGCATATGGACGCCCCGCGCCACTTCGTCGCGAACGGCACCACGATGGAGACGATGCCGCTCGAGGCTGTCGTCGGCCCTTGCCGCGTCATCGAGCTCAAGCACAAGAGCGCCATCACCATCGAGGAACTCAAGCCGCACAAGCTGAAGAAAGGCGAGCGCGTCCTCTTCAAGACCCGCAATTCCACCAAGAGCTGGCGCATGGCGAAGACCGCCACGTTCGACGAGGACTTCATTTACATCCCCGCTGATGCCGCGCAATACCTCGTGGACCGCGGCGTGATGACTGTGGGCGTGGACTA